>PCBK01000181.1 GCA_002731275.1 Deltaproteobacteria bacterium
AAACGGCGGAAGCTGTGGGCGCACATGGCTGTGAGTCGTCAAAAAAGAAGGTCGCTCACGCGACTGGAAGCTCGCTCCTTTAGGCGCGAGTAGTTCACTAGAAGAACATTCTCTGAGAGGAAAGGACCATAACTCCGCGTGGGTTTCCAGGTACGGAACCCATAACTCTCTGTAGGTTTCTTCGTCTCGTAGATGAGCAGCTTGGAGCAACTCACACACCTGCCCACTCCACCCTTCACCTCCAAGCTCGCCACCCAACAAACCACGTAACTGTGCAAAAAGTTCATTCATCCTCTTCTCCTACAACCGTAGGCTTCATCGCCCAGGGTTGTATACAAAGGTACGCGCACAAACTCAAGATATTTTCACGTCGCTTCGAAGCACAGCCAACCCCTGCCAACCCCACAACAATAGAAACAGCGTCGTGGCCATCAAAGTCGGAAAAAAGATAAATGCCATCTGAACATGATATGGGCGAACCTCTTCCAAAGACATGAACACCCATATCTCTCTGCGACCTGGATGGATCAAGTGATACACAATGTACACGATGGCCGAAACAACGACAAAGCTAACGTGCAACACACCACACCCTCCGATAAAACGCGCAGAGAGACGATGATAAAAACAAGTCACAAACCATCCCCCCACCCAATACACCACGCAAAAGACAAACAACAACGGCCACCAAAAAGCTGGTGTGTAAGAGACAACAAAGCCGATACTCCCCCACATTGAATACACCCACACGTAAACCAAAGATGTACACAACGAAGTCAACAAAAACAGCAGCACTCTCACATGAACTCTCCTCTTCAGACATAAGGCCGTTGGATGGAAAAAAGCGTACGTAAGAGGGTCGGTGATAGAGTCTCATGCCTTGCCTGAGAAGGCGCAATCGCAGCGCTATTGCAACGACGAATCACAACGCTTGGGGCTTCAGCAACAACCTCTGCAGACGTTTCTTTTTCTGTATCCTTTTTTGCATCCGATGGCCTAAGGCATACCGCGATGAGAGAGGAGTAGACATGATGTTTGTGAAAAGGATGTGTAGAGACCGAGAAATTTTATCAGAACCGCCGGGAGGGGAGAATTCACTGTGGACAGGGTGTACCCAAAGCAGCAGGTGCAGGCACAACACCAACGCCAGTCCTGATGAATGTCGACAAAAAGCAGCCATATTGATATTTTACATCATCCAATTGGAACGCGATGATGTGTCCATTCTTCGTTTGTGTGTCTGGAGAATACTGGACGACAACCCCTGTATATTCGACTCCACCTGCACCCTTGCGGTTTTGCTTGATGGGATAGCTCGCCTTTTTGTCCAACCCCAAGACCTTAAAGCGCTCTTGCATCCCAGGCCACACAGTATCTCCAGCCTGCTGGTTGCCATAACCAGATGCCATCAGATCGAGAATCGTCGTGGTGAAAAATGAATCTTGTAGCCCAACAGGTTCGTAGATCGAACGGACAGGAAAATCAGGTTTGAGCGTTCGCCGCGCCAAATACGCAGAGGAGATAAATGGATCGGCCGGCTCCCAGGCAATCTCCAACACATTCATGATGGGGTGAAGGTGGGTCATCTCGTTATCAAGTCCCATCATCCCTGAGACGATCGATTGACTGAGCAGGCTGACATTGTTTCGATATGCAAAATATCCCCAATATCCTCCCGTCCCCGTTGGCACCACAGCCTGAAAACGAGGTTCAACAGCCGCCACCAAGTTAGAATACGTCCCCCCCATCGATTGGCCCATCAACGTCAATCGCTTCGCCGAGAATGTATACGCGCTTGCACCTGGAGGCAACGAGGGGCCTTTGCACGCCTTGCGTACATCGGGGCTGATTTTCAAACGCAGCAACGCATCGAGAAACAGGCGAACTTCAATCAAACCCTGTCTGTAAGTGTCTCTAAAGATCTTCATGTTGCAGAGGTTGAAGTAAGCGAGCGCGTTCGCGCCAGGAACACGTTCCGGGTTAAGTGGCATGGCCATGGAGGCCGTTGCGAGACCAAAAGGTGCAACGACGTGCGAAGGCCCATGCCCTCTTGCACGCGGATCATCACTAGGAACTCTGGGGCCACGATGTACGACCTGGTTGGCCCTCCCTCCTGAGCCATGGATGTACATCATCAATGGATACCCACCTTCGGGCATCGGCTTTTTGGGGAGCGTGATGGTGACAGGAATCATCTTGTCTCTTTGCTTGATCGGCAAGCCATCTTTATCCATCTCAAACATCCCCTCAGTCTCGTAAGGCGGCGTTCCTTGTTGGAAGATTGGAACAGCCATGCTCCCCTTCAGCTCACAAAAACGCTCATGTGTCCCTGAGACGAGCGTGAGTTCCTCGATATCGGGCTTGTAAACTTTCTTCATCGCCGACGAGATGCGTTCGTTTTCAGAAACAACAGCTCCTGTCGTAAAGACTGTCGCAGCGGCGACATCATCGACAGAGATGCCTTCCTTTTTAAGCGTCTCCCAAAGTGGTGTGTATGTCTTTTGCAGTGTCGCTCCCCATGTCCCCTCAGGAGTCACACCAGCCTTAAGCTGATTGATCACTTTCGGGACGCCTAAGTCCTTACCTTCGGCGTCTTTGTACGAACGCATCACCACAAACGCATAGGTTCGTTGTTGCCACAAGATGACGCCAGGATAGACACCGACAGCGAGCAAAGGCGCAGGGATGTAATCGTCGAGCGGGAGCTCCGTCGCGACGACTGGATACATTGTCCCTCGCAGAGGAGAGGACGGATCGATGTCGATAAGCATGACAGGTGCGTCTTTTGCGGGAAGAACCGGCTTTTTTGCGTCCCTAGGTGCGAGCGGCCTCTGGAATTGAAAATATGCAATCGGGGCGAGTGGCGCGCCTTTGTGTTCGTGAAGAATGCCCAACAAATTGGCGACGAGTTTGTTCTCCGCATCATTTGGAAAACCCTCGATGTCCAATCCCCCTGTTGAGGTCAAACGCAGATCGGACGGGAAAGGAAAATGGTAAAACGTCGACGATGTGTCCCACGACGCACGAAAGAAGACCTGATTTCCAACAGTCTCCCGAATAGGCTCGATGGCCTCAGGAGCTTGAGTACATCCAAGCCCTCCAGTGAGTCCTCCCCATACACACAACATGATGTATATCGAGTACGTACATATAGCTTTGCGATAAGGCTTCATGACCAAAGACCTCTCGTTGTGAGTGTATGTGCGATGTTCGTATGCAATGACACGCAGAGATTAACACAACCCCCCCGACCAACCAAACCCCTAGAGTATCAAAGAAGCCCCTAACATACTGCGGGATAGTGCTTTGGCAACCAAACAGTGACACAGGTCCCCTCTCCTACCTCACTCTCGATATCAACATCTCCACCGAGCATCTGACACAAAAACCGCGTCAGCGATAAACCCAAACCGCTACCATCAAATGAACGTGTACTCGATTCATCAGCCTGCTCAAACACACCAAAGACCGTCGAGAGATATTCCGCTTCGATCCCAATCCCTGTATCGCGAACCTGACAACACAACGAGGGCACACCGTCCCGTTCGTGTTCATCAAAGACCAACTCTACCAAACCTTCACGCGTAAATTTTGCGGCGTTGCTCAACAGGTGAAACAAGATCTGTTGGAGCTTCGTACTGTCTTGGTGAAGCAACAACTCCTGGGGAGGTCTTTGTACCTGGAGCGTGTTTTGGTTGGTTTCGATGATGGGCTCGACAATAGGCAGTAACTCTGTCAGCAGTTCGTCTAGAGCAAAAGACACTGGATAGACCTTCACGTCGCCTGCTTCAAGCTCGGAGAGCTGAAGCAGACCATCTATCAATTGGAGCAAGTGCATACCGGACATTTTGACCTTTTGCAGATCCTCAGCGGACTCTTCGAGACCTTCGTCCTCAAGCTCCTCCTTGACCATCTCAGTGTATCCGATAATCGCGTTGAGGGGCGTACGAAACTCATGACTCATACGCGCAAGAAAGGCTGCTTTCTGGCGCTCTGAGGCCTCAGCCAGATCACGCGCCATCGCCAATTGGTGGTTTTCTATCGTGGTCTTTTCAAGCGCAAGCATCGCGCCCTCTCTCGAACGCTCAAATAACCAGATAAAGAAGTACATCATCACACACATCAAGCTCACATCAAAGCCCATTGACATGGCGCTCTCAGGAGTTGAATGGGCTGAAAACTGAGGAAAGGAAATCCCCATCGCTTTTGCCTTCGCGATCCCCATCACTGTCGCAATCGAGGCCAGCATCAAGATGAACCCCCACCTCGTCCCTGTAAGCAAAACGGACACGACAGGCACCATCGCAAACCAGTACATCGTCTGTGGATACGCACCACCAGAGATGATATCGGCAAATGCTGACAAGAGCAGGGTGTTGACGCAAATATAAATTCCAGCCACACGAATGGACTGTGTAAAACGAAGCAACCCCCCACCGACCACAAAACACAACACCATCGCGACATCGATGACAATGTTCACGCCACTATCATAGAGCACCCGAACTACCGCATCGAAAAACGCGATGAGTATAGATATACAGATAGCCCCCACGATCAAACGCGCACGTCGAAGATCCTCCCATCCTTGCTCCTTCACAGGGACAGGGATAAAGTAATCCACCCACTGTAACAACATTGTATCGAGCTGCTTGAAAGACAACATGTTCTTGACCCACCTGTCGACATCCTGCTACAAAACAAACGAAAAAGCTCATAAACATAGGCTCGGCCATGAGTGTGCCACAAAAAGTATCACAATGCACCAAAAACGATAACAGAAAGTCCCTTTTATGATGATTGATTCTATCTTTTTTTCTTACAAAGACCTCAAGAACGCAACAAAGGGTACAAAGAAAGGCCTATATCGATGAGAAGACTATTACAACGTCTTTTTGCATTTATCCTGAAACTATACTTCAGACGCATCGAAGTCTATGGTCAAAAGCACATCCCCAAGGAAGGTCCAGTGATTTTCGTGCTCAACCACACGAACGCGTTGGTCGATCCGCTCTTCATTTTGTGCTTTTCTCCCCGCAATGTATCGTTTCTCGCAAAATCCACATTGTTCTCCATGCCCATAGTCGGGAGCTTGACACGTGGTTTTGACTCGATCCCAATCTACCGCAAACAGGACGGCGCCAAACCCAACCAAAACAAAGAGATGTTTGCACAATGTCGTGACCTTCTCAAGCGAGGTGGTGCGTTGGCGTTGTTTCCAGAAGGGATCTCCCACAACGAGACACACTTGATGCCTCTGAAGACAGGGACCGCACGTATCGCTTTGGGTGCCGCATCGGGTCCAGAACAGCTCCCCCTTCAGATCGTCCCGGCAGGTCTCTACTTCACGCAAAAGGACATCTTCCGCTCAGATGCGTTGCTGTACTACGGTGAGCCGATAGAGGTGGCGTCTGTCACGCTCGATGAACAAGGTGAACCTCCAAAGGAAGCGACATACGCGCTGACAGATCAACTCAAAGAGGCGCTCTCCACAGTCATCTTAGAGGCACAACACGAAGAAGCCCTCAACATCGTCACACGTGCTGAGAAGATCTTTTCAAGCGGACGCAGAAAGCAGCCTTTGTCCAATGAGTTGGCGCTGAGAAAACAATTTGTTCGGGCCTATGAGACCCTTCAGCAAGACGAAGAGCCCCGATTGACTGCGTTGAAAATGCGCATCGAACAGTACGAAGCCAAACTCAAACGCTGGGGGATTACAACGTCGGATATTCGCCCTGACGCCTTCACGTTGGAAAAGGTCGTGCGATTTACGTTCTTTCGGCTGTTGCTCGCGCCACTGCTGATCCCACTGGCGCTCATTGGCAGCATTGTGAACTATCTACCATACCGTCTTATCGGATTCATCGCGAGTCGTATGGCCAAGGGAGAGGTGGATATGTTCTCGACACTGAAGATCTTGGCGTCCCTGCTGTTTTATCCTCTGGCGTGGGGGATATGTGGAGGGCTTGGCTGGTATCTTCACTCCCCTCTGGTAGGCGTCCTTGCGTTCCTCGCAGCACCACTGACAGCGTGGTGTGCGACTGTTTTTTGGGAGCATCTTCCAGAGACATGGTGGCGGACCAAAGCCTTCGTGTTGTTTTTGCTGCAACGTAGCGCTTTCGATGCGCTCAAAGAAGAGCGAGATGCGATCCGCGCTGAGCTTGTCACTTTGGGTGAGCTCGCAACCCAACATGAGATGACAGGGGAGCCTCAAGCAACGCCTCCAAGCTAGACCACGAGGTCACAGAGGAGGTTCAAGCAACGTCTCTACACCACACCAACACTTCCCCTCCACCAAACGACTTCCTCCTTTCGCGTCCAATGACCCAAGACTTTTGTTCATCCAATGCTTTGGTAGATTGACGTTGTTGTTGAACTTTGCTAGCGTCTTGGTTTTCAACCTTCAGTTCGAGATACCCGTTTGGTTCGGTGAACACCGGCAATTACCCCCTCAGAGGAGGCCCAATGACGAAAGTTGCGGAGCATGGTCAAAAGAGTTTTCGAGCGCTTGTCGGCGCCCAATTTCTCGGTGCGTTTAACGACAACCTATTCAAACAACTGATTCTCTTTTTGGCGGCGAGTTATCTGTTTAAAGGGCAGGACAAACAAGGACTTGCCTTCGCGGTCTTCTCCCTGCCTTTTGTGTTGTTTAGTGGGATGGCAGGTGACCTGAGCGAAAAGTACAGCAAGCGCAAAATCATCGTGTGGATGAAGGTCGCTGAGATCGTCGTGATGGTCCTCGGGATGATCGCCTTGCAGATGAAGAGCTGGACTCTCATGTTGGTGGTCTTGTTCATCATGGGTTTGCAGTCGGCGTTCTTTGGTCCTTCCAAGTACGGCGTCATCCCTGAGCTTGTCCCACCGCTAGGATTGATGAAGGCCAACGGTGTGATCGCCATGACCACCTTTATGGGGGTCCTGTTGGGGCAAGCGCTCGCGGGACCATTGCTCGACAAATTCATCGACCAGCTTTGGATTACAGGCGCGGCATGTGTGGCGTTCTCTGTGATTGGTCTGATCTTCTCGTTGCGGATGGGAGAATTGGAGAGACAGAAACCAGACCTTCCCATCACGCCCAACCCATTTGGTCGATTGTTTGAGACGATTGGTCACCTGAGAAAACAAAAGGGATTGATGACGATCGTGGTGCTCAACTCGTTCTTTTGGTTTGACGGTGGCGTCATTCAGCAATCGATCGTTGCGCTGGGTGAAAAAGCCTACTTAAACGTCCCAGCTGGTGAAAAACGCTTGTTGTCTCTCTTGATGGTGACGTTGGCGTTGTCCATCATCATCGGCAGCGTCATCGCGCCGAGATTCTCGAAGATGCTCTCTGCAGGAAAGATGACGACCATTGGGTTTGTTGGGATGATCGTCGGGCAGGGGTTGATGCTCTTGATTGGGCCCGTCTTCCAACGCGCAAATGGCGGTCTGTACTTCGCACACTTCGTGATGATCGTCATTGGCTTCTTCGGTGCGTTCTTCGTCGTCCCCACACAGTCTTACTTACAGCACGCACCAGAGCCCGGCATGAAGGGACAAACCTTCGCGGTCAACAACTTCATGAACTTCCTGTTTATCTTCCTCGGTGGTGTGTACTACATGATCGTCCGCAACCCCTCTGTAGGGATGGGGCCGACTTTGGCACAAGGGCTCGCAGGGGTGTTTATGATCATCGCCTTTGTCGTCTGCATGAAGCAAGTCAAAGAGATGGATATCAAAGAAGAATAGAGCGGTCAAAAGGACATCAAGAGGGGATTATTTTGTGGGCTGTGAGGTGGACATTGTGGGGAATGTGACCTTTGCCTTCAACTCAGTCTCCTGACGCGCAACCAGCGCTGGAGAAAAATAGCACAATTTAAACTTTTTGAAGGACTTGATACCAAAGTTCGTAGGATAGGACCAAGAGACACGGAAAAAGACCTCATCTCCCCTTGTAAACACTGAGAAGCGTTCCGCTTTATTCTCACGACGTGCCACGACAAACGTGAAATGCTTGCGCAGCTCCGCGCCAAGGACGAGAGCTTTTCGAGACGCGCTCATCCCCAACACCAACAATTGCCTTCCTCTTTTTTGTGCCTTCTTTGCCTTGAACAAATGCAAGCGCATCCCATTCACGTCAAATGACGAGGTATACGTGCGATTGCTGTACTTTTTCAGGTCGACGTCATCAGCCACAAAGTATCCAGCTTTGTGAAAGCGCAATGTTGAATTGTTTTTCGAAGTATAGCGGCTGTAATCCTGTGCCTTTGCGTTCTTTTTGGGTGTCTTGAGAGTGTAACAAAGTGTCGCCAATGAGCTTGTAAAGCGAGGAACCCAACGCACACTCAGCGCGTGTGTCTTGCCGGTCAGCTTGCTCCCCTTACGCAGTGTGTACTTTTCCAGATACAGTGCATCCATCCAAGAAAACAAGGCAGAAAAACGCAACCGATGATAGCGGGCAGTTCTGAGCTTTCCAAGATCCACAAAGGTATTGTACCCAGAATGGCTACGGTACATCACACCAACTTCAAATGGCTTCACACCGACCAAGCGCGCAACGGCGAACATCATGTGGGAGCGTCCTCGTGTCGCAAGGACGCGCTTTGCATACCAACCATGCTCCAGCAGCTTCTTGGAAAGTGCCTGACAACGTCCCCGGAGGGACGAAGCACCAAAGAACAGATCGTCAATCACCCACTTTTTGTTTTCGATTGTGAGCCACACCAGTACGCCTACAGACCGATCTTTGACTCGCCCTACGACGAACAACAAACGCATACTTTTCTCGTCAACTTTTCGGGCCCCGTGGTTGTGCAAAACGGTCATTGTCCGAAGAGCCGAAAACGCCACAGGTGTCTTCGCAATCGCAGGTAGCGCATCCCACAAATGTCGAAGTTTTGATGAGAACTGAGCAGAGAATAGTTTCGATGAAACCGCTGTCATTGCGAGCTTGGTGACGCGATGAGCTTCCTTCGAGAGAAGTCTCTGACCTGTGTGCATACTCGCACGAAGCCAGCCGCCCAGAGAGAAACGTTTACGTCCGACGAGCTGCGCCGCGAGGTCGCCTTGAGGTTGGAGCTCGTGGATCCTCCAGACCTTCCCCTCCTTCTTCATGAACACATCCAACATATCCCCCCCTTTTTGAAAGTAAGTGTCCAATGTAAATGCCCCCTTCTGCTTGAAGCCAAAAGAGAACTGAATGGAGGAGCGTTCCGAGCTCAAAAAGTGGCTGACACTTGATAGCGATGTAAACCGCTTCGACAACGCTTGTGGACCAGCCAAAAAAGCCTTCACAGGCAGAGGAAGCGGACCCTGTTTTGTGAGCGCTAGGTACTGTGTGCGTGTCTCCTTTGTCAGCCATGAGAGTCTTTTTTGTTCATCATCAGCCTGTAAAAACGCATGCAACACAGCCTCTCTCGTAAGGGGTTTTTTGGCGACTTTGCGACTTGTCGACTTTTGCGCTTCCTTTTGAAAACACAACTTCACCTTTTGAAAGGTCGGCTCACGAAACCAAGACTTTGCTTTGATCCGAAAGAACGTCTTTTGACCAAAACGAAACCACTCGAAGATGGGCTTCTTAAAACCCTTGCGAAGTGTCCCGTTGATAGAGACAAAGAACTGCTTTGAGGGATGTTGTTTGGAGAGTTCTCTTGTAGGAACGTGGCCTGAGAGCATCAACCACTGCGAATTGTACGAAGCGTTTTGGTTTTTGCGTACGTATATGGGTTTCCCTTGAAACCACACCACACGCTTTGCACCACCGTATGGCTTTGTGTCGGACAATCCTTTCTCGGCAAACACTGCCCATTTTTCGAGCTGTAGAGACTGCGACGGTACAGGTTTTTTCTGCGATATCAACTTGTTTTGAGAAGGAACTGAAACAGAAACACATTCTTTGTCAACGGCATGTGCGAGGTTATGCCCTGTTAACACAAACAAGCACACCACAACACAAGGCAACAGACGACCCCAAGGCAATAGACGAACCATAGAAACCTCCTTATCTTCCATCTTCATTCGGCAAAACAGTGATAAAGAAGTCGCAAGCTTGTGCAAAAATGCCCTCATTTTTTTGAAGAACATCCAAAACGAAACAAAACAATGTTTTTAGCTCATTGAGCAGAAAGCGCTTTTTTGCTCTCGTCATCCAATCGACTTTCTGCTTCAGAGTGGCATTTTGACGGTGGTGACTCGGTTTGGATACAGGAAGAGATTGCATGTTGTACCATTTATCTTCCAAAATGCATGCTTTGAGAAGGTAAAACGGACGCAAAAAAGAAACACGACCATCCCCACGTTGACAAGCTCATTCCATCTCGATACCTTGCAGTGAGGACCTCGTAAAAATGGATAGAATAGTATGTTATTTCGAAATAAATGGCTCTTGTTTGTATTGTGTATGCTCCTCTTTTTGCCGATGTGTACATGTGATCGAACCTGGCAAGTCACCCCTTCCGCAGACTGTAACCCAGCCAACGCCACATCACTCACACAATCTCCATTGTGGGACCAAACGTTCGGCAGTCAGGCAAAAAGTGCATATGGATGCCTCCAACTCACATGGGGAGCATCCAACCAACAACAGGCGACAGGTCAATTTGTCGAGATCACTGTAGATGGCGAGCTGTACGCCATCAAAAGCGAGAAGGATCTGACACGACAACCCATCTCCCTTTCACTGCCGGCTGGCGCAAAACAAACCCCTCATGCTTTCCATGTCTTTGTCCTCCATCGCAGCATGACGAGAGATAAACAATTTGCGCTTTGCCAATCCATCAGCAAAAACCCCACATACACCCAACGCTGTCTACAACAAGACGAAGCTGAATTCTGCTGGTTTTACCTGTCCTTTTCTCCAACACCACAAGGGTTCCAAGAACCCATCTCGACGACAAATGGGACTTGTTCACTTCACGCGCGCCCTCCCACCTCTTCTGAAACACCAACAGAAAACACCAAAGAGCCACAACGAGAAGTCCAATCCGAGCAAACACAACCAGAAGAGAACCCACAGCCAGAACCTCTGTCCGAAGTCATTCGACCAGAACCATCTACAGAAAACATCCAATCCGAAGAGAGAGACGGCGGTCCACACGAACCTCAACAACAATGTAGGTCAGGTGAGACACGCACTTGCTATCCAGGACCGAAAGGCACAGAAAATACAGGCTCTTGCAAGGCTGGATTACAACATTGTAACAAAGGGAGATGGGATGCAGAGTGCGAAAGTCCAGTCACACCAACGGCAGAAATCTGTAATGGGAAGGATGATGACTGTGATGGTGAGATCGACGAAGATGGCTCTCACCCTCTCTTCATCCACCTGTCCAGCGGAAGTATATATGCACAGTCGATCACAGAAGATAGCAAGGGAAATATTTACATTCTCGGTCACTTCGAAGGTCGCATCACAATACAAGGCAAAACACTCACCTCACAGACAAATGCGCAAAATCTCTTTTTGCTGATCTTCGACAACAAGTGGACACTCCTGTATGCACTTCAAACGCATGGTATAGGCGAACAACAAGCGAAGCACATTGTGTTTAATAAACACGACGGTTACCTGTACATAGGTGCCGATGTCATAAGCGGAAACATGTTCGTTGAACACCCTTCAACCAGCCACATCATCTCAGCGGGTGCTTTTGTCGGAATGGTCAACCCAAGCTTGCCACAAAGCAAAAGTGTGGCCGACGCCATTGCCTTTGTATGGACGTCAAACTCCTCACCCAAATCAGGTGTATCAGGTTCTCCAACGCATCTTCTGAGAGGGATGGCTCCACTCTCAACAGGTGTTGCTATTGCGATGCGTGTAGAAGGTCATATTCAGTGGGACTCACATAGCTACGCAGCTATCAGTTCACGGTTCTTTACAGTCGTCGCCCATATCGTTCGTGAAAACAGCACATCCAACGCAGGGAAAGCAAAATGGATGCATGTTCTCGACGATAAGGCTGCCAATCCAAGCAGCTTCAGCGAACCACATGCCCTCGCGACAGATGATCAAGGTAACATCTTTGTCGTAGGGGATTATGCAGGACTCACCTTGCAATACCAATCCAACACCATACTCCAAGACAAAATCGATGCACCTGGCACAAAACACGGGTTCATGACCGTTATAGGCCCAATTGGAGCTGTTGAGTCACTCATCAGGCTAAACAGTACAGGCAGCCTCTCAGCACAAGCCATCTATAAAGCCCCCACTGGAAACACCATATACATAGGTGGACAGATAGGACAAACGACCAAAGAAACACTCTTTGGAACAAACTGGAAAGCTCCAACAACAGCCGATACCAATGCCTTTTTTATGAAACTATGGCGACAACCTACCCCCTCCCCATCTTACAACTTCCAGCATTACAAAGTGGCAGACACACGACAGTCCAATGTCGTAAGTCTCTACCACGATGACACCAATAGCAAACTGTACATGTACGGAAAATTCTACAACCAATTTACGCTGGACTCATCCTCTATGGGAGGCGCATCAAACCCCTTTAGCGCTTACTTGCTCAAACGCTCCACAGGAGTGCAGAAAAAAAATGAATGGCTATCAGGTATTGTGGGAAATTGTACCATCCCATCTGCGCTGCTCATCAACAGCAGAAAGACTTACATGGTTGGGACGTGTCGTAACTCAAACGCAGGTCAGAGAAACATGACATTCTACTCTCCATCCCAAACGCCTCTGCAAAAATCCTTCTCAAGTGGTAGCATCGCGTTTATCCACGCAGTCGACACAACAACAGGCAACACAGATGTGTGTCCAGGCACACCATAAGGACGCGAAGGAAAAAGACCTCCCTCTCTCAGTTGACGACACCCACCTTCTTTGCTACCAACGTCCAAGCTCCTCACATAGGAAGCAGACCACACGATTTTGGACATCATAAGAAAGGCATCGATTCGATGACAACATCCACCTCAGAGACACAACATCACTCCCCCCAACACGCAACACGGCCACCAGAGCTGCTCGCCCCTGCTGGAAACTGGGACTGTGCGAGAGCCGCCGTCGCCGCAGGTGCAGACGCCATTTACTTTGGCTTACAGATGCTCAACGCCCGCATGAGAGCCAATAACTTCACACTCGAAGACCTCCCTGCGCTGATGCGATACCTACACAGCCACGGTGTACGCGGCTTTGTCACGATGAACACGCTCGTCTTCCCCAACGAATTGGCACAAGCTGAGACACAACTTCGCGCACTCGAAGACGCAGGTGTCGACGCTGTCATCGTCCAAGATCTGGGCTTCGCGTGGTTGATGCGCGAAGTCGCCCCTTCCATCGAGCTACACGCCTCCACACAGATGACGATCACGTCTCCAGAAGGCCTCGCCTTCCTCGATGGTGTCCTCAAGCTCGACCAGGCTGTCCTCGCTCGTGAGCTGAGCATCAAAGAGTTACAAAAATTCGACCCGTCCACCTCCTCTGTCCCTCTCGAAGTTTTTGTCCACGGCGCACTATGTGTCGCATACTCAGGCCAATGCTTAACCAGCGAGAGCCTCGGTCAACGTTCGGCCAACAGAGGAGAATGTGCCCAGGCCTGCCGGATGCCCTACCAGCTCATCGTCGATGGTGAGTTAAAAGAACTGGGAGAACAACGCTACCTCCTCAGTCCCCAAGATCTCGCCGCGATCGATGTCATCGAACCACTCATCCAGTCGGGTATTCGCACCTTCAAGATCGAAGGACGCCTCAAATCCCCCGAGTACGTTACTGCCGTGACGAGAGTCTACAGAAAAGCCCTCGACGCAGCCGCCGAAGGTCTTCACGTCACAGATGTCATCAAGCAAGAGGACCGATACGCCCTTGAGATGACCTTCTCACGTGGTCTGACGACGGGCTGGCTCGAAGGCACCAACCATCCCAAATTGACCCACGGACGCTTCGGCAAAAAACGCGGCGTCTACCTCGGCGAGATCAGCGAAGTCGGACACCAATGGGTACGCCTCACCCGCGCCAAAGGCGCACAGCTCAAACAAGATGATGGCGTTGTATTCGATGCAGGCGAAGAGCGAGACCAGGAACAGGGAGGTCGCATTTGGCGCGTCGAAGGGGACAAGCTTTATTTTCATCGACGCAGCAAGCTGCGGTGGAAGCGGATCAAAGTGGGTCAAAAGTTATGGAAGACAGATGACCCCGCGCTCAACACAGCCCTGCAAGAAGCCTGGAAGACCTTCCCCAAAGACATCCCTGGGCAACCTCTCGACATCCAGGTCGAAGGTCGCCAAGGACAACCTCTCGTTCTCCGCTGCCAAGGTGTCAACGTCGAAAGTCAGCAGCCGCTCGAAGCCGCTCAAAAACACCCCCTGACGACAGAGACCCTTCGCAAACAACTCGGTCGTTTAGGCGGGACAGAATACGCTCTCGGTGCTCTCGACAACCAGCTCGAAGGCGAAGTGATGATGCCACTCAGCGCGCTCAACAGATTGCGCCGCGCGCTCATCACAGCCCTCGAAGACACCAAACAACAACAGCAAACACAACAAAACACCACACCCCTTCAATACACACAGCTGCTCCCCCAAAAGACAACACCACAAGAAACAACAGAGCGTTCATTACGTGTTCTCTGCCGCACAATGGAGCAACTGGAAGTCGCATTGGCCGAAGACCTCGACCTCATCTATCTCGACTTTGAAGCGATCAAGCGCTACAAAGACGCGATGCAGTTTGTCCGTCAACAACCCAAGGCACCTCCGATCATCGTCGCCACACCGCGTATCCAAAAGGCTGGCGAAGCGGGCTTCTTTAAGGTCATCCAAAAAGCCCAACCTGATGGTGTCTTGATCCGCAATCTCGGCGCCATTCACTTCTTTCAGGAGAGTGACGACATCCAACTGATCGGCGATTTTTCGCTCAACGTCGCCAACCCCCTGACCGCGCGTCTTCTCATGGAACACACCCCACTCTCCCACCTCACGCTCTCATGTGACCTCAACGTCGCCCAAACTATCGATGTCCTCGAAGCCGCACCGCCAGAGTGGTTCGAGCTGATCCTACACCAACATATGCCAATGTTCCACATGGAGCATTGTGTCTTTTGTACCTTCCTCTCCAACGGCACGAGCGTCAAAGATTGTGGTCGCCCTTGTGACACTCATACAGTCCAACTTCGCGATCGCGTCGGGCAGCTCCACCCACTCCACGCAGACGTCGGTTGTCGTAACACACTGTTCAACGGACGCGCACAGACGGGCGCACGATTCTACGAAAAGATCGCCCAGACAGGACTCCAGCGTTATCGCGTTGAGTTGCTCAATGAGTCCGCAAAAGAGGCGCTTCAGTGTATCCGAGCGTACAAACAACTGCTCTCCGGCAACACCGACGGCCAGCAACTCTGGACACAGCTCGGCGCAGCCGAACAGCTCGGTGTCACAGAAGGTACACTCACTGTACTTTCATAAGGCCGTCGGAGACAGAGACTGGGTTCTTTGTTGTTATTGGGAAGAAGAGCGAAGTTGTTGGGCGAGCCAGGAGAGGTGTTTGGGGAGCACTTTGGTCCAATATTTCCAGTCGTGTCGACCGCGACTTTCGTCGTACTGGTGGGGGATCTTTCGTTTTTTCAACAGCCTCCTCATCTTGCGGTTGATATACCGAAGCCGATCGTAACGCCCAACAGAAAAGTACAACTTGGGAAGATGTCCGTCTTTGGGGTGCTGCTTAATGAGCCACGTCGCGGAGTGTTGTTTCCAGCGCTTAGGGAACTTCCTACGTGAACCGAGTTTTCTCTTGATCGTCCTCTTGAGTCCAGAGCTGGACAACGCCATCACACCGCTCATCGAAGAAGCTGCCACAAACATCTTTGGGTGCTTCAACGCCAGCGTAAAGGCTCCATGTCCCCCCATCGACAGGCCAGAGATCGCACGTTGACAGGTCACAGGTAGATGTCTGTGGACGTCGGGGATGAGTTCTTTGATCAGGTAAGAAGCGTACTGGCTCTTCTTTTGGATCGGACTGTCCAGATACCAACTGTCGATGTCTCCGTCGGGGGTCACGATGACGACCTTGTGCTTCTCAGAGAGTGCGAGCAAATCTTCGTGTGCCCGCTCCGACCACGCCCTCCAATCATCTCCTGCTCCGTGTAACAGGTACACCACAGGGAAGCGCTTTTTCATCGACTCATCGAGTGCATCTTTCGGCATATAGGCGAGATAAGAGACCTTGCGCTGTAGAAAACGCGAGTCAAATGAGTAACGAAAGGTCCGCTGTACTTCGTCCTTTTTGAGGAGCTGAAGTTGTCCAACCAGACGCTCTGCGATCTTCGCGGCCATAAACTTGGAGCCCAAGAGCGTAAAGTGTGAACCATCGGACATACGCATCAAACCGGTCTTCTTCTCGAATGTGATGCGTTTGCGATACTCCCCTTTGGGTGTTGCCGAGAGCATCCACAGTGGAAGAAAATGTGCGCCCACTTTGCGCGCGGCTTTCTTGATGATCTTGTTGAACAGGCGCATCCACTTGCTGACCCGATCGCTCTTCATCACAGGGTTGCCAAGTACGATCACCTCGCCGCCCTTTGCACGCATCGACTCCATAAATTG
The DNA here is from genome assembly GCA_002731275.1 of Deltaproteobacteria bacterium. Classification (GTDB taxonomy): domain Bacteria; phylum Myxococcota_C; class UBA6777; order UBA6777; family UBA6777; genus UBA6777. Next base: position 16,537 of record PCBK01000181.1, read on the forward strand.
AACGTGGCGACGATAGTATTCTTTCTCCCACGCTCTCGTGCCCAGACCGATATATTGCTTGCGGTCTTTCGAGGTCAATGGTTGTGTATCATTGCGACCAAAGAGCGTGATGGTCACGACAGGATTGACCTTCTCAACCAACTCCTTGATCTTACTCTGCCAGTCAAAGTAATCGGGCCGCGCGAGCCCTGTCCCAACCTGTCCGAGCCGAAACACGCGCACCTTATGATAGGACTCAAGACGCCGTTCCAGCTCGGTCCCGAGGTAATGGTTGATCGAAGACGAACCGACCAAGAGAATATTCCGCACAGGCTTCTCTCTACGGTGTCCCTTAGGTGGCTTCGCTAATCCTTTGCAGAGAGGTACCTTTGGGCGCACCTTCACAGGTCGCTTACGGACACGTCTCGTCGTCACAGGACGACGTTTATTGGGTGTAAGACGTCGCTTCACAGGACGCTTGGCCGGAAAATATTCGGGCTGTCTGAGCAGGTAAGTCGAGAGCGCGTTGTACATCATCACACCACGAACGCTCCGACGAACCCACTGCAAACCAATACTCTGTGAGATCTGCAACAAGGCGCTCGTCGTGCGCTGCACCCACTCGGAGCGACCAAGCACCTGGTGCTTGAGCGCCCACCCCCGCAAATCCCCCGCACCGTAAAGTGTGCCAAAGATCATCATCAACCACAACGCGAGCAGCCAAGAGCGTGTTGAGAGTCGTCTTTTGGACACAGAGGATGAAGAAACATCTTTTGATTCTTGCGCTTGCATATCCATCCTCCTCTAGTACCGAAAGTAAATGTAAGGTGCCATCGTCGCAGGCTTCACAGCCAACAGGACGATAAACACAATGGCCCACACGAGGGGACGTGCGAGCGCCGGACAGCGTTCATATAGTGAGACGAACTTGTCGAACATTTGCCGCCCAACGAAGTTGATCGCGAGACCAAAACACGCGACGATCAACGTCAGAGGTGCAAAACCACGCCCCGGCGCCGCAAAATCAAATAACCTTCCAAAGAACGATAACGCCGTCACAAAGTCCGCCGAGCAGAAGAACACACGCACCAAAATACAGTACATAAACGTCACAAACCATCCCAAAAATAACCACACAAACGGAGAATTCGTCTTTTTGGGGTCGATGCCATAATCACGTCGTACATCGACAGACCACTTGTACACGACGAGCCCAACACCGTGTAAAAACCCCCAGACGATGAACCGTTCATGAGCCCCATGCCACAATCCGCACAGGACAAACGTGATCATTAAGTTGGTGTAGCAACGCCAGCGCGCGACCCGTGAGCCTCCAAGAGGGAAGTAAATATAGAGTCGTAACCACCGAGAGAAAGACATATGCCAACGTCGCCAGTAATCCCCGATGTTGGTCGCTGCGTAAGGACCGTTGAAGTTCTTGGGCAATTCAAAACCCATCATCAAGCCCAACCCACGAGCTAGATCTGTATATCCACTAAAATCCAAATAGATCTGGATACTGTAGGCGAAGGTCGTCACCCACAGGGCTGCGGCGGTGTGGTTCTCAGGTGCGAGGAAGGCGTTATCGACAAGGGACGCGCTCAAATAAGACGCGAGCACCATCTTTTTGAACAACCCCGAAAAGATCAACGTGGCGGCACGCGCCATCTCAGGAGGCTCTTTGGGAGCTTCTGCCGCAAGCTGTGGCAAAAGCTCTGTCGAGCGACATATCGGGCCAGCGATCAGCTGTGGAAAGAAGCTGATGAACAGTAAAAAATCCCACACACTGTGCGGACGGTACGCTTCGCCCTTGTAGACATCGACGATGTACGACATCCCCTGGAAGGTGAAAAACGAGATCCCCAGCGGCATCAGGACTTCTAGCAGTGGCAGGTGGATATCCAACCCCAACCAGCCCACTACATTGGCAAACGACGCCGTGAAGAAGTTGTAGTATTTGAAGAAACCCAAGAAGACGAGGTTGATCCCAAGCCCAGCCCACAACACGCGCTTTTTGTTGGTTTGTTCAGTCGTCTTGAATAAAACCTCTCCAATTCCCCAGTTAAACAATGAGGAGAGCAGAAGCAACACGAACAATTTCCAGTTGAGGCCCGCGTAAAAGAAGTAACTCGACACCAACAAAAACAACTTTTGGTATGTTCGGTGTCGTCGAATCGACCATACGACAGTCAAGACGATGAGAAAAAAGTAGGCAAAGGGTATACTTGGAAAAATCAAGGGTAGCTGTCCTCTCGGCTGGTTTATCTTTTTGCAAACACATCACGACACACAGTCTGGTCTGCATCGTTCGAACAACGGCCCCACGTATAACAAAATTTTGTCCTTTTGTGAAACAATCCCCCAAAGGGTAAGGCTACTGCCTTCTTTTTTCTCGCTGTAGCCTTACTGGCACTTACCACCTGAACATGTCAGCCCAACACCACAAGCGTTGCCACAAACTCCACAATGTTTGGTGTTGTTTTGTACTTCTGTACAGACACCCCCACAAGACATATGCCCACTCGATGGACACAAAAATGCCCCCCGGAAATGGGCCAGAAACAATGTGCTTTGGGTATTTGTCAGGAGACCATATGCACGATCCCCAAAATGCATCACGCCACTTTGTGTCTGGCCAAGCATCCAAAATCCTCCCTGCCCATCATCACACAAAGCAGACATATCCTCTGCCTGTGCTCCACCACCAGCAAAGCCCCCCTTTAACCCTCCCTGTGGATCGTATTGACGTGACATCAACGTTTGTGTCCCATGTTTTTCAAGAACAAATGCTCCAGGTGAAAAGCGTGCATAGGAGGTCCCAGCGACGACGACATCACCAGTCTTCGTCACATGTAGAGCGTTGTTCCTCTCCCAACTCGTAGAGCCAAGAGCGCGCGTCCAAGACCAGCTCCCCGCCCCCCCCAAGCGCCCAACAAACACATCGGAACCTCCGTTTGAGGTGTATTTGTCGTTGGTGTGGAAAAATGACAGATCCTTGCGAAAGTGACCACTGATATAGACGACGCCACTTCCGACGACAAGCCCACCGATGGCGACGTCTTGTGTGGACTTCATGGAGCGAATCCACACAGGTACGCCCCTTGTGTTGGCTTTGATCAAGAAGCCATCATCTGTCCCATTACCGTAATGTGAATGTTTGGGAAATTTCATGTTACCACGAAAGACACCAGCCCAATAAATCTGTCCACTCCCATCAACTGTCACGTGATGACCGTTGCCTCTTGTCTGCGCCCCAAAACGAACAGCCCACGTCCAGTTTCCCTTTGCGTCGAGCTTCGCTAAAAAGGCATCGGAGCCCGTTTGTGTCGTGTTGAGGGTGTGTGTCCCAAAGGTACACTGTGTCTCAAAGCCGCCAGTCACAAAGACCGCCCCACTCGCATCGATCGCGAGCGCATTCGCCTCATCTCGAAGAGGTCCGTTCGCCGTAGCATGCCAAAGTAGTGTGCCTTTGGCATCCAACTTTGCGACGATGATACCGAATGTTCCAGCCAAGGACTTCTTCTCAAAGATCGTCGCGTTCCCGTAGATCCCGGTCACGTAGACGTTGCCTTTTACATCTACGCGAACCCCATTGAAGATATCAAAGCTCGATGAAGACAACACCTTCACCCACTCCCAGCGTCCTTGTCGATCGATCTTCGCGAGAAATGCATCGCCAGCCACGTCCGCTTGTTGTGAATGGCCACCAAAAAAGACCTTTCCTGCAAAACGGCCGACGACGTATAGATTGCCAGATGTATCTCTTACGACATCTTTGGGAAACACATTGCCAGTCGAGCGGTCATCACCTGCGTACACAAAAGATTGAGCACAATCTGTACACGCGACACAACGCCCCTCCTGACAGATTTGCCCTGCTGCACAGACTTTCCCACAAGCACCACAGTGACGCTCGTTGAATCTCACCCCCACACATTGTCCCTGGCAAAGAGCATGGTCTCCTGGACATATCGAAGCCGGTAGCGACATCTTCGCGAGTACACCGTTGAATTGATCTTTGACACCTTTGAGCGCAGTCTGGCTGATCCACAGGTATTCGCTGTTGTAAGATAGCGCGAGGAACAAGGCTCCCTGGTGATCAAACACCATGTCATGCATCTCTCCATGAGCGTTTCCTTGCATCACCATCGCACCATCCCACAGACCATTGGCATCAAGTGTCGCGAGAAATAAGGAGCTTTTGTCAGCGACGGTCGCTGATAAACGCAACGCACCAAGCGATGCGAGACCATTAAACACCCCTATTAAAACAGTCTTTCCCTGTCCATCCACCGCAAGCGCATATGGTATCTCGTAGCTACGACCACCACCTGTCGTCATCCACTTCAGTGCGTTGTTGCTATCCCAACGCGCCACAAAGATATCCCACCCACCACGAGGGACATAGACATTCTGACCTTCCTTGAGTGGCGCAGAGAAGATCCCCACCGCCGTGACCTGATCCGACTTGTCCACAACGAGTCCTCTGATCACAGTCGATGGTGCGCGCCCCAAAGAGTACGACCATGTCGGTACACCACTTGCGTTAAACTTCGCCAAAAACCCCTTCGCAAACCCAGAGGCGCCAAGTGTCATCGTGTGTAGCTGAAAGGTCTTGCTGTAACTCCCTCCAACATACACATCCCCCTTACTGTTCACAGCCAACCCAAAGAGGGCCGCGATCGAATCCGTCTTAAACGTGTACACCCACTCACGCTTCCCATTGCTCGTGAGCTGTATAACCGCTTGATTAGGTCGATTGGCAGAACCATAATGGTTTGCAACATAACCATCAAAGTTGATATCATCGTTAAATTGGACACTTAAGACGATCTTCCCCGTTGAAGTCAACGCGATCTGCGTCGCTGCGTCAAGGCGTTTGCTTCCCCAAGACTGAGCCCACTTCCAATTCCCAAGGGTGTCGAGCTTTGCAACAAACGCGTCCCCACTAGAGTCACCTGTGAGCGTCGTTGAGCCAAACACGGACGCTCCCTTCACATAACCCGCGACATAGACATCCCCTTGTGCAGACACAACCAACTTGGGCGCGTTGACACTACCACTCGCCTTAGAAGCCGTTGTCTTCAGCCACAACATCTTACCTGCAGCGTCGAACTTTGCGACAAAGATGTCGTTGATCCCTTGGGTGTTGAGTTGTGTCCCATTCCACTCCGAGAGGGGACGAAAAAATCCTGCGAGATAGCTATTTCCTTTGGCATCGACACCGACAGAGTGTACAAGAACCTTTCCCGTCCGAAACCACGTTGGACAGGTCGAACAAGACTGACACACACCTCTCCTACACATATCACCCTTTTGGCAGACATTCCCACACGTACCACAGTGATTTACATCGATCGAAGGATTCACACACGCGAGCTGACATATGATGTCTCCATTTGCGCAAGTCACAGGAGGTTTCACACACACTCCAGAACGACAAACATCCCCAGTCCCACAACCTCGGTAACATTGGCCACAATGTGAGTTACTTGTACGCAGATCAGCGCACTTGCTCCCACATAACACAAGCCCTGTCGAACAAGCTGACTTTTCCTGACAAATCCCCTGCACACAGATCTCACCATCACGGCAAAGATTGCCACACCGACCGCAATGCTCAATGTCAGTCTGTAGATCGACACATGCCACACGCCCACAACGTATCTTCCCACTCTCACACGGCTTCTTGGGTGTGCAATGTCCCTCTGTACAGACTTCGCCATCGAGGCAGGCATCACCACATCGTCCACAATGCGAAACATTTGAAGACAACGCGACACAGCTCTCACCACAACGTGTCTTCTGCGCTGCGCAACGAACACTCTCTTTGTAGCTACGCCATGTAACTGCACAGGACTTGCCTTCGCCTGAAAAATCGATTGTCGCCTGAAGATCGACTTGTAGCGCATCAGGAAGCGCATCCTTCGAAGAGAGCACCAACGTCGCCTCCCGCTTATCGCCGGAGAGTGAAACGGAGACTTGTGTCCACGTGAAGCCTTTTAGAGCCAGTGTTGGGATATCTCTCCACTGCGCATTGGCCTTCTCAACGAGCGTCCACACTAGACGCCTTTGTGAGGGTTCACCAGGGACATAGTAGAGACGAAAGATGATCAGATCGTTGAGAGGCTGGGCATCACAGAAGGCTTTGAGTGCACACCCTTCGTCGACCTCGCCATCACAGTCGTTGTCCTCTCCATCACAAATCTCTTCAGAAGGATAGACCTCACCCACACAAGCCAGCCATTGACCGTCTTTGCCACATATTTGTGTGCCCTTTTGACAGCTCCCCTCTTCGGAAAAACCCAGTGGTTTGGAGAGACAAGAGCGCCTGGATTCAGGTCGACAACGCATCCCCGGCGAAAGGCAGGTATAGGAAGTCAGGTCACATCGACTCTCAGGGCAATCACTGTCCTTTGAGCACGGACTCGATGCACACGCAAACATCAACGAAAAGAACCCAAACAAGCACACACTGTACAACACAAAGCGACGGACTCTGTATGTCCTTATTCTATTCCTTGCCATCCTACACTCCACAACGAAGGTACATCTCAACACAACAAGACGATAGTCGAATGTTCACGATGATTTGCACATCTTTATCTGCCTCTCTGTTCTCAAGAGAAGAACGCAAAGGCACGGATCTCAATGCTCTCTCGTGGCGGGGCGTCTTTGGGCGTGGTTGGGTCGTCAAAAGACGTGTGAGGGGTAAAACGGACGCGGCCGTCTTCCATCGACTCGTAACAGCGGAACACAAGCGCTTCGTCTGTTGTCATGTGTGGAAAATACAACCACTGATGATTGGGGTTGTGGGCGAGCATATAGATCTCACCGACGCGATTGGGATGTCGGCGTTCGGAGGCGATGAGGTCTCTGTCTTCAACCTTACTTGGGTGACAGAACGCCAGCGGCCATGACACGACAGGACCGCTGATAGGACGCCACACCTGGATAATCGAGAAGCGCTTCTTCAATCTCGCCTCGGCCTCCTCCTCAGTGTACAGATCGCGCACCCGCTGTGGCCCAGACCATGCGGTGTAGTCGTTGTGGGAGACGACGACAGGTTTACGCGCAAAGTGTCCCTCTTGCTTGTCTTCGTTCCCTGAACGCAGCGTGTGGTCGAAGACGAGGACCTCCTGTGCGCCAGTCTCTTGCTTGATCAACGCCTCAACTTCTTTGTAGTAGACCTCTTCGATCTGCGAAGGCTGCCAAAAATCTTCGACCTTTGTCGGTGCGTTGACGAGTCTAAACCCATCGTCATCGAGGGATAGAGTGTCTACCACAGACCGACCATCGTAGAATTCGACAGTATGGGTCTCGTACTCTCCCTTCCACTCACGAAGACGCCCTCCAGGTCCCGTTGTCGAAGCCACAGGCTTCTCCGTCCCTCTGACTGTATAGGTAACAGGAGCCTGTACATTGTCTTTCAAGAGCACCTCGTTCATCTCACCTCTCCGATATTTTTGGGCCATTGCAAGAAAAAAAAAGAGTGATTGACACCTTTCTTTATGTCGTTGTCTCCATACAAACAAGTCTTCTGTGGGAAGACATACACCAACATATTGACATAAGGCCGTTGGACATAAGGCCATTTATAGAGGAAGTCTATCATGAGCGAGACATCACTTGAAGCCAGAAGCAGCTTTTGGGATCGGTATTCATCTTTTATCATAGCGGCGTTGTTCTCGTTACATCCGCATCTGTGGCAAAAACTGGGTATGCTACGAGATTACTTCACCCACCCCACCTACCAATTTTGGACGACCTTTAAACCGATGGACGTCGCAGATCTCGCCATGCACGCAGGGATCCCCCTCTTGTTGATCGCCTGGGGGATCTACAACCTCAAATTCACGAAGTAGGACTTTCAGGGGCGAAAGGCGATGCCCCAGACGGGGCTAAATTTGGGGGGAAGATTGTCTCGGTGCCAGATCCACTGTCTTTCGATATCGGCGTCCTTTTGTATCTTCGAGATCTTCTCCATTGTGGAGATCGACAGCGTAAAACGCTTATTCATCGTGAGCGAGGTCAGGTCGGTCTCTTCAGCAGAGGTCGCCATCCCATAATCTGTCGCGAGCACAACAACAGCGCCCTTCTTTGTGAGCAATCCATCGATATGAGCGTTCTGAAGACGCTCCTTACACTGCGACATCGCGTGAAGCCATTGAGGTTGTTCGAGCAACGATATCCCGTAGAGTTCGGTATACCATTCATCTGCGAGTAACAAGCCCGTGGGGAACTGAGAGAGGATCATGTCGGAGATGATCAGGTCACCTTCGACTTTGGCGAGACCACCGATCCCAACGGGGACTTTTTGAAGCGCGGTCACAGCCTTATTGAGAGCTCGTTGGGCACGTGTACCAGCCTTGATAAACTCTTGCTTGATCGTGTGAAGGACTCTTGGCAAGGCATGTGTCAGCTCAACGGCTTTGCACGTCACTTTGTGTGTGAGGTCTTCAGGGAGTTGTGAGACAGCCTGTTCGAGGGAGGCGGGGTTGAGATCCCATAGCTCGACCTGGTCAAATATCTTTGCGAGGTCTTCAAGAGGGATGTCGTAGCAAGGCCCGGCGCCGATGACAACGCAACGCTCTTTTTTCTCTGTGAGCGCGGCAGCGTCAAGGACGAGTTGTTTGTTCTGCTCAGTATGTGAAGACCAGAGTTGGTTGTTGACTTTGCCCGACTCTCTGACATCGAGATTTGCAAATTGAACGAGCTCTTGGGTCATCGCGTCGATCTTTTTTTGTGCGGAGGACTTACTTTTTGCGTTCTTTGGGCGTCGGGCTCGCTTGGGGGCAGGCATTACATCTCCTACAAATACGAATGCACATCACAAGAAAACAGCAGGGTATCTCTTGGGGTCATGATGTGTCAAGAGCAGACAACGTCATGGGAATGTTTCTTCTCTGTGGTATGTTGAGGCATACAGTGAACAACCGACATATAGGAGGAACGACAATGCCGGGCAAGCACACAAAAGAGATGATGGCGATGATCCATAGTCAAGGGCGTCGTGAGTGGTTGAAGTACGTGTTCTTTTTTGGGGGGGTGACACTCTTGGGTGCCATTCCAGGCTTTTACGCGATGTTCGCATATGCCGAATTCATGATACAGTCGAATGCACGAGATAGTGATAGAGTTGGAGCATTTATCTTGATCGGTGCATTTGTCCTGGCGTTTTTCTTGATGACATTTTTGTATCAACTCTTGGGCTGGGAACCTCCTGTCCGTGTGTTTCGTCAGTGGAAAACAGAGGAGTACGAACACGACGACTTCTCCATTCCAAAGTTCCCTTACAGTCTCCAAGAATTGCGCGAAGATCCCTCTCTCCTGGAGATCACAGGACAGCAATACAAAGAGGTCCTTTTGGTGAAAGCGCTTGCGAGTACAAATGAGAGTACAGAGCATTACCAAATTGCGGATGTGGTGATTCGAGATGTAGAGGGAGGTCTTTACGACGTCAAACGCTTTCGCGATGAGTATAAGGCCGAGATGTACGGTCGAGAGCTTGCGCAAGTCATGGGCATTCACTTTCAACTTTGAAGCCACAATCTCTAGCTTACAAAACGCACAAAAATCACACACTGCCAGCGAGCAGGGAGTCGCTCAAAACAAATCTGTTCCGGCGGACGTTGCACCAGCGCCCAAAGCAAGCGCCCTCCTCGGGCTTATTTGCTTCGTGCGCTTTGCAATATACGCCTCAATAAACTCACCACCCCGAGCCTCCGGCTCTTCCCTCCTCTCAATCCTTTCGGGAGGGACCAACCAACCGATGTACACGGGATTTAGCTAGAAATCTGTTCCGGCAGACGTTGCACTTGCGCCCAAAGCAAGCGCCCTCGTCGGGCTTATTTGCTTCGTACGCTTTGCAACATAT
>PCBK01000182.1 GCA_002731275.1 Deltaproteobacteria bacterium
GAAATGTTTGTGAAGGAGTTGGCGAACAACAAAAACGTTGTCTTTGTGACAAAGATCGAGCTGGCGAACGACAAAGTCTCCTTTGGGGTCGTTTTATTGCATCTGGTGGCCCTGTATGAAAAAAGTCTTGCGATGTGTCTCTCTATCTGCTATTCACAATACTTACTCACCGAAAAAAATTAGGTGCAAACTTGCCTTGTATCCGCTTCCATCTTCGATAAGAGAAGGAAGCAAAAACGTATCTTGTATCCATCGTGGATGCGGTTTTGTACGTGGTTTGGGGGAAAGTTTGCACCAAAAACAAGCGAGGACAAGATGGTCGTAGAATTTAGCAAAAAGTCATTAAACCGGCTGGATCATGTGGAGTCTATTTGTTCGTCCTTGACCGCCCATGAGCAGCTCGGGCTCTTAAAGGAGATGGAGCTCCTTGAGGCGAAGGATCGTTTGACAGAGAAGGAGATCGAACGATTTTTTCAGGCGATCGGCTTGTTGCTCTCGAAGAGGAGCGCAGGGTTTCGTCAGGCTGAGCAGGCGTACATCAGAGAGAAGGGAGAGGATGGAGAGTGGCGCGACGAGCGTGACGAGGGCAAGGAATCACTTTTTGTGTCGATGCAGACGATCAGAGATCGAGTTCACGAGTTCGGTGGCGCGAAATTGCTGAAGAGTTACCACATCCCGAGTGCGATTTCGAGGAAGACAAATGTCCTCTTGGAGACCGCGAAAGCCGTGACTGTTGCGTTGAAGGCGAAGCCTACGACATTTAAAGATCGATTTGGTGTCGAGGTGACGACAAAGCAGATGCTTCAATCTCTCGAAGCCGACGTGAAGAGAGTTGAGAAAACCATCGCATCGTTGGGTGTGGATGTTCGTGAGACACAGGCCGCGATGCTGGTTCGGGATGAGGCAGGAGATGCACTTTACAGGTCGTATGGTGGTGGTGGAAGCATCGTTGCTGGGAGCTTTGAGTTGATCGGTGAAGATGGTCATGCAGCTCGTTTGTATCCTTCTCCTCGTCGCCGTCGAGGAGAAGATCCTGTGGAGCCAGCGGACACAGAGACACCAACAACGGATATCCCTTCTGAACCTTCAGGTGAGTAGAGAGCCTGGGGTTGTTTTTTGTGGTTGAAGCGCGAAAGACCTCCTTTTTTGGGAGAATGGTTGCATATGTTCGGGTTGTTTGGTGGGCGATAAAGGCCATCTACACTTTGGAAGCTCTCCATGTTGGGGTGGGCAAAGGCCGTCGGATGGAAAAAAGCAAAGACAAGAGGGCAGTGGATGGGGCCTCAGGCAAGGCATGAGGAGAAGGCATAGCATCGCTACGCCGACGACGAATAACAAAGCCTGTGGCTTCAGCAACAACCTTCTGTCTTTGTCTCATTTTTCGTCTCCTTTTTTCTATCCGACGGCCTAAAGGCATCAAACGGCCTGGATATGTGTGTGACAAGAGAATAACCACGTGTATGAGTCCTTCAGGGAGCAGGGTAACGTATCATTATATATGTACGCTGTTGTGTGTTGTGTTTTGCGAGCGTCGACGTGGTGAGCAAAACCCTGGAGACGCTCGCAAAATGATTTTTCCTTTTTATTGTAAGAGGATAGGTGTGGTGTATGTGGTGTGATTTGTGTAGGAAGAGTGCAAAAAAGGGTTGCAAAAGTGAGACGCTCGCATATGATGAAAAAAGTCTTTTGGGTGTGTACACTTGGAAGTAAGCCCTCTCCGCCCCGTAAAAAGGGCGGCCCCATTGAAGCCACAATGGGGAGCAGAAGAGGGCTCAACGGCTCATTGAAACTCTCCGCCCCGTAAAAAGGGCGGCCCCATTGAAGCCCGAGTGCGCTGGTGATTTACCAACGATACACGTCAAACTCTCCGCCCCGTAAAAAGGGCGGCCCCATTGAAGCAAGAATAATTTGGCAACCAAGTCACGGAACCTATCACCGTTTTCCTCTCTCCGCCCCGTAAAAAGGGCGGCCCCATTGAAGCCTTGTCTGTTTCAAATACTCGATACTGTAATAAGTCCGACTCTCCGCCCCGTAAAAAGGGCGGCCCCATTGAAGCAAACTCTTTTTTCGGGAATTTGAACAAAGACCTATAACCGCTCTGGTTTTCACCTCTCTCCGCCCCGTAAAAAGGGCGGCCCCATTGAAGCGTGAGTACACCCTTGCCTACAGCGTATCCAAAAGGGAGTCTCTCCGCCCCGTAAAAAGGGCGGCCCCATTGAAGCAGAACAGAAAGATACTCCTCCATCAAAGACCTTTGTTTTCTCTCCGCCCCGTAAAAAGGGCGGCCCCATTGAAGCATAAAATCCGGTCTCTCTTGCTCGTTCTCTTCGTTGATGTCTCTCCGCCCCGTAAAAAGGGCGGCCCCATTGAAGCTTTTATTCCGAATATCCAGAGCTCTTTGAGCAATCCCGCTCTCTCCGCCCCGTAAAAAGGGCGGCCCCATTGAAGCGTAAGTGGGGTCCTTTCGATTTCCCCAATTGTGACCCTTGTGTAGTGGCTCTCCGCCCCGTAAAAAGGGCGGCCCCATTGAAGCCAGCAACAGCCGAACCGAATTTCTCGAAAACCAACTCTCCGCCCCGTAAAAAGGGCGGCCCCATTGAAGCCTACACAGATGATGAAACCACGGTTCCATCACCGAACTCTCCGCCCCGTAAAAAGGGCGGCCCCATTGAAGCTGTACAATCTCCCGACACATTTCTCGGACTTGCGCCGGTGTCTCTCCGCCCCGTAAAAAGGGCGGCCCCATTGAAGCTTCCCACTTGCGCCGCTTGTTCCGCTTTCAAGCTTCAATGTGATGTCTCTCCGCCCCGTAAAAAGGGCGGCCCCATTGAAGCGCGTAGAAAAGATCTTCTTCGAGCCCATGCCACGTTGAGAGGTGGTTGACTCTCCGCCCCGTAAAAAGGGCGGCCCCATTGAAGCGACGTGGATGGGGATGTTCTGGTAGCTGAGCGTGCCGCTCTCCGCCCCGTAAAAAGGGCGGCCCCATTGAAGCAACAGCTCCCCGTCTTCCTCTCTGTAGGCGTAGAAGAGGAGCTCCTCCTCATCCCACTTGAAGGCTCTCCGCCCCGTAAAAAGGGCGGCCCCATTGAAGCATGGCTTCTGTTGGTCGTTTCTTCCCTGCCGTACATCTCTCCGCCCCGTAAAAAGGGCGGCCCCATTGAAGCCCTTATGACATCGTCGCGCTCGACACAAAAGAAAAGTGTCTCTCCGCCCCGTAAAAAGGGCGGCCCCATTGAAGCGGCCTCTTTGACTATTGTTTTTTTTCTCTTTGCCACTCTCCGCCCCGTAAAAAGGGCGGCCCCATTGAAGCTGACCACTCCTCTGGCAGGTCCATACGATAGGCCCTTCTCTCCGCCCCGTAAAAAGGGCGGCCCCATTGAAGCTGTTTTCAGTCGAGCCTGTGTCGCTGAAAAAATGTCTCTCCGCCCCGTAAAAAGGGCGGCCCCATTGAAGCAGGTACTCACGCAGGTCGAGCGTCCCCCCCTTCATCTGGACTCTCCGCCCCGTAAAAAGGGCGGCCCCATTGAAGCCCACTTGGGAAGCCTATCAAATACGCCGCTCATTTCTGTCCTTTCTTCTCTCCGCCCCGTAAAAAGGGCGGCCCCATTGAAGCTAATGGTACACTGAGATCCTCCACCAAGTGCACAGGCACACCCAGCGCATCACACACATCCTCTCCGCCCCGTAAAAAGGGCGGCCCCATTGAAGCCCAATGAATTATGGGACGGAGATGCGGGGTCCGTGTTCCTCTCTCCGCCCCGTAAAAAGGGCGGCCCCATTGAAGCAAGCCACGCCCCTGGTTTCCCTCTGACGACGAAGTCTCTCCGCCCCGTAAAAAGGGCGGCCCCATTGAAGCAGTACATGGAGGTGTCGGGTGGAGAAACAGGCCGAAACTCTCCGCCCCGTAAAAAGGGCGGCCCCATTGAAGCTTATATAGATCTGGATCTGAAGAGGAAGAATCGTACCAACTCTCCGCCCCGTAAAAAGGGCGGCCCCATTGAAGCAAGTAGACAGAATCTTTATTATCGGCGGGAGTAAGTGGAAGGCTCTCCGCCCCGTAAAAAGGGCGGCCCCATTGAAGCGCCGAGGACCACAAGATAACCCCGGCTCCCCCTGATACTCCTCTCCGCCCCGTAAAAAGGGCGGCCCCATTGAAGCACGACCAGGGCGAAACGCACGCAGGAACCTCTCCTGTGCCTCTCCGCCCCGTAAAAAGGGCGGCCCCATTGAAGCTCAAAAAATACCACCCCCCAAGCCCTCGATACAAACGGTCTCTCCGCCCCGTAAAAAGGGCGGCCCCATTGAAGCCTCTCAAGGCCGCTCAATCCTCAACCGCGAACACATCGGCTCTCCGCCCCGTAAAAAGGGCGGCCCCATTGAAGCATCGTCTTCTCGTACCAAATACGACGCGCCGAGAAGATCGTCTCTCCGCCCCGTAAAAAGGGCGGCCCCATTGAAGCATCTCGTACCTGTCCCAAAAGTCGTCCCAGATCTCCCGTGTGAGCTCTCCGCCCCGTAAAAAGGGCGGCCCCATTGAAGCAAGAGCGTCATCAAGTCCCTTTTCCTGAAAAAGGCTGCCTCTCCGCCCCGTAAAAAGGGCGGCCCCATTGAAGCCAACCCAGAAAGTGGAAGAGTATTCGTTGTCCCACACCCTCTCCGCCCCGTAAAAAGGGCGGCCCCATTGAAGCCTCGCCTGTAAATCGATCTTCTTGAGCCCCTTGCTGTGGTCCTCTCCGCCCCGTAAAAAGGGCGGCCCCATTGAAGCTTCTCCGCTTGTGCGGGGATCGTCATGGATAACAAACTCTCCGCCCCGTAAAAAGGGCGGCCCCATTGAAGCTCTTTCTCCATGTTTGTGTTTCGTGGTTACACTCCAAACCCTCTCCGCCCCGTAAAAAGGGCGGCCCCATTGAAGCCCGTCAAAGAGTGCGTCAACGTGGGCGTCGATTCTGTCGCGGCTCTCCGCCCCGTAAAAAGGGCGGCCCCATTGAAGCTCGTGTTTTTGGGTCGCTTTGCCGATCTCCGTAAAGATCGCTCTCCGCCCCGTAAAAAGGGCGGCCCCATTGAAGCGGGGGATGTGTTCGCGGTAGCTGTAAGCCCAGGAACCTCTCCGCCCCGTAAAAAGGGCGGCCCCATTGAAGCACAAAATCATCAAAAGCATCGACAGGGATAGACTCTATAACTCTCCGCCCCGTAAAAAGGGCGGCCCCATTGAAGCAACAACTGAATGAACAGCTGAGTCTTCCTCTGACCAAGTGTTTCGACTCTCCGCCCCGTAAAAAGGGCGGCCCCATTGAAGCTGAAACGGTATCCACATATTGTTCCACGGCTTTTTCTCTCCGCCCCGTAAAAAGGGCGGCCCCATTGAAGCCCCAAATACGATTTCTCTGGAGCTTCCACTATTTCACCCTCCATCTCTCCGCCCCGTAAAAAGGGCGGCCCCATTGAAGCCGATACTCTTTCGAGAAGTCGATAGATATGATCCGCGACCTCTCCGCCCCGTAAAAAGGGCGGCCCCATTGAAGCTAAATGAAGGAGCACGAAGACCACCAAAGGGATTCTCTCTCCGCCCCGTAAAAAGGGCGGCCCCATTGAAGCCCGCTAGTACACGAGCGCGTAGATGTGCTGTGATGTCTCTCCGCCCCGTAAAAAGGGCGGCCCCATTGAAGCTCATTGGTCTATGTCCTTGTTTGTATTTGGTAAAAGAGAGGGGGGCTCTCCGCCCCGTAAAAAGGGCGGCCCCATTGAAGCATTTGGAAAGTCTGGAGTGGATCGTTTCTGTGTCCTTCTCTCCGCCCCGTAAAAAGGGCGGCCCCATTGAAGCTAGGAAAGTTTCGACTACCTCTACTTCTTCTTCTGTCCACTCTCCGCCCCGTAAAAAGGGCGGCCCCATTGAAGCGTGTTCTCGACCTTGCTACCGAGTAGCTGTCTGATTATTTCTCTCCGCCCCGTAAAAAGGGCGGCCCCATTGAAGCAGCTTTGTTGCACTACCTCTATTTGCATAAAGTAGTTGATGTACTCTCCGCCCCGTAAAAAGGGCGGCCCCATTGAAGCTAAGAGGTCGAGAGACGAAAGAAGAGCAGCTTGTTGAGAAGGCTCTCCGCCCCGTAAAAAGGGCGGCCCCATTGAAGCCCGGAGAGCGCCGACACGTAACCAGCACCGATCGACGCAAGAGCTTTCTCTCCGCCCCGTAAAAAGGGCGGCCCCATTGAAGCAAGGGGTCGCGACCCTCACGCGCCATACGCTCACCCCACTCTCCGCCCCGTAAAAAGGGCGGCCCCATTGAAGCAGATTTAACAGATGGAATGAGCGCGGCATCTGGGAGGACCGTAGACTCTCCGCCCCGTAAAAAGGGCGGCCCCATTGAAGCATTGTATTCTCCATAAAGATAAGGATTTAGGAACAATTAGATTGTCTCTCCGCCCCGTAAAAAGGGCGGCCCCATTGAAGCAGCATTCCGTGGTAAAGCCCTGTTTTTTCGTACCCTTTCGCGTGCTCCTCTCCGCCCCATAAAAAGGGCGGCCCCATTGAAGCTCAAGCATTGCTGTCGTTAACATACTCTCTTCCTCAACTCTCCGCCCCGTAAAAAGGGCGGCCCCATTGAAGCAGGAAACGACCTGCGGGGAAGTATTCATCCTTGATCTGAAGTTCTCTCCGCCCCGTAAAAAGGGCGGCCCCATTGAAGCATTGCCCCCCAGAAGTCCTTCGCAGCCTTCACGAAGTCTTCTCTCCGCCCCGTAAAAAGGGCGGCCCCATTGAAGCCACAATGTGAGCTGCAAACGATTTGAATCGTGTGTGGCTCTCCGCCCCGTAAAAAGGGCGGCCCCATTGAAGCGGAGCAAGAGGCTCCGAAGACGCTTCAAGTCTTTTCGTTATGCTGTGTGGACTCTCCGCCCCGTAAAAAGGGCGGCCCCATTGAATCCCCTCAAACACCTCGGCAGAGCAAGCCTTGGAGACCCAACCCAACAAAAAGTAGGATGGAGTGCTGTTGGCTCTTGATTTTGTTATGGGGATTATGTCATAAAGTCGGGGATTATTCTTTTTTACGGGGGTTCTGTATGACGTGGTCACCTACCTACATCTCACGCTTTGAAGAAGCGATTGATTCAAGCACTGGACCTGCAAAAGTGATGACTGATAAAGGAGCGGCTTTTATCAAAACTCTTGGAAATCCTGAGGGACCACACATCCTTGTTTGTGAATGGGTTTGTGCTCGACTCGCACGTTGGATTGGTTTGAGAACGTTTGAGTTCGCTTTTTTGGAAATTCGGGTTGATGATGATATCCCCATTGGTCATCAAAAGAAGGGTACAATTCTTGGGCAGAAAAAAGCCTGATGACTTTATCACGTAAGGAGATCGCGGTATGACGTTATACCAGGCGTATTTTGGACTCATCCAGTATCAACCCGATAGTTCTCGCCAGGAGCGTGCGAATATTGGGCTCTTACTTTTTTGCCCCCAAAAGGATTTTTTTCGAGTTCAAACCATTCGTCGATTCAGTCGGATAAAAGCCTTCTTCCGCGCGGTTCGCTTTGATGGCGTTCTTTTAAAACAAGCTCTTCGTTCCTTTGAGGCGAGTCTCTTGCAGATCAAAGAGAACGCGACCTCAACCGAAGAGTGCCTTGAACAGATCGAGCATTTTTCAAAAAGATCTGCAAACGACCTCAGGTTGGTCTCCCTTCGTTTTGTTCGTGTGCAAGAGCCAGAGGCAGATTTCGATGCGCTGTATCATGAGCTTGTAGAGGTTGAAGCAAAAAAAGAGACAAAGACCGAAGCACCATTCTTTCGTAAAATCGACTCCATTTTTCACGATCAAAATATCGCGAAAAATGTCCTCTTCAACCAGTCCTTTGATATCCCGATTTTGGGACGAAAACTTGAAGTTCCTTACGCATATCAGAATGGTTGCTTGAATTTGGTGAAGCCAACCTCATTTTCAACAAGGGAGTCTCTAGCGCTCTCTCAGGCTGAAAAGCTTGCTGTTCAAGGAAAACTCATCCAAGAACACTCCACAAGGGACGAAGAAAAAGCTCTGATCATTATCCCTGACATCGCACAAGCCAAAACTGAAGAAAAAATCCTCCAGCTTTTCCAATCATTTGATATTCGTTGTGTTCATCCAACCACACTCCAAGACTTCGAAGACGAGATTCGACAAACGATCAAAGCACTCCCCAACCCCACTTAAAACAGATTCGCTCCACTTTATGAAACCCCGAAGGGGTTCAAATGTTTGGGAAGGCAAGCGAAGCGCGCCTGGGTCTTTTGAAAAGACCCGATAGTCCACACCCACAAACATCCTCTCCTATCCCGATTCCATACTCATAGACATCCCCCGGAAAAATCGACTTCAAAAGATATGCACTCCACAAAGCGTCAGATCGTACCTATCGTAAACGTTTATGTCCTGTGAACATCATACCCAAGTCAAACCGGAGGCCCTATGAAATACAAAAGATACGATCGTTATCTCTTTTGGACATCTATCGATTTTTGTGAAGATGCTCGCTGGGGATATGTCATCCTGGTCAACACCTCGATCAGTAACACCCCTGTCTATGAACCGAAGGAAGGACATCTGCCTGTGTATAATCCCTCTCAGGCGATGCCCCTTGTCGAAGCCTGGGTCTACGAAGATGGCTTTGTCTCGGTCCAATACAACGAAGAACACGATCATGTGCAAAATGGCTTCATCCGCTTCGAAGGGAAAGATGAGATGAGCATGTTACATGGCGTGATGGAGGAGGGCGCGAAGATCTGTCTGGAGATGTTGTGTGATGGGAGACTCGCGAACGACTTCAAGCCCCATCCATACGACTAAAGATGTGAAGGAGACACGATACTCCGCGAAAAATGGACATCAGAGAGAAGAGTGGGGGGTTATTGGGTGGGTTGTGTCTTGCGTCTCCTGAACCACAAGAGCATGACAAGAAGTCCTAGCAAACCATGCGTCGGTTCGGGGAGTGAACGGCTGGTTTGGCAACTACAACCACTCCCTCTGACCTGAAAACAACGAGCACTTTTGTCACCAGCGGCACATTGTGTACTGGTTTTTGTCGCGTTTTTGGGCCAGCAAAACTTCTCTGTCGTACAATACATGTCTTGGGGGCACTCACTTGTGGTCTTGCAGCTCACCGAACAGCGAGTCACACCGTCGAACCTCGCACACAATCCACTCTGACAATCATCTGCCAGACGACATCCTTCCTGTCCACTTGGGAGCTTTTGACCACAAGGTAGATCACCTTGTTGACAGTCTTCATCGATACCATTGCCACAAATCTCAGGAGCATTTGGATGGATCGAAGGGTCATCATCTCGACAATCTTGCGGCTTCGTACAACCTGTTCCCACACCGTAACCATCCTGGTCGTTATCGATACATGTTCCTGTTGAGCTACAACCTTCGTCGACTTCGCCATTACAGTTGTTATCGACTTCGTCGCCGCATTGTTCTGTAGAGCCCGGTAATACTTGGTTTTGACAGGCACTCCAAGAACCATTTTCACAGACAGCCTGTCCTTCTTTGCAAGCGCCAATATTTTTGGTGTTTGCGGGACCATCGTAACAAGCGCGTGTGTCACCGTCTTTGCAGGTGCTTTGTGTGGGGCAGTCTTCGTCGACCTGACCGTCACAGTTGTCATCTTTTTCGTTGCCACAGACTTCTTTGTCGGCGGGTTTCACGTCATCTTTGCACGCACTCCACTTACCGTCACTGCATGTCTGTTGGCCTACGACACAAGCCCCGATCCCCTTGGTGTTGGGTGGACCTGTGTAACACTCTTTGGTCAAAGACTCGTCGGTCTTGCCGTCACAGTCGTTGTCTTTGCCATCACAGGCTTCAGAAGTGGGTTTGACTTCACTCTTACATGTTCCCCATTTACCGCTACTACAGCTCTGTGTACCGGCTTTACATGGACCAACACCCTTGGTCTTGGCCGGTCCTGTATAGCAGGATTGTGTTTGGCCTGTCTGACAGACACCTCCACAGCTGCTGCAATCCGCGTATGCTGCGCTGATCCATCCCTTGCTTCCTTTGTAATCGATCCTGTACCAAGTTGTTTTTCCTTTGATCGATTGTCCACTCTGTTTTTGAATGACTGCGAGACAGGCACCTTCTGGGACACTGCCTACAACGGATGAAGAGGTATTTGTAGATGCACGGATATTCAAATTTGCGCCACTGAGCCGTGTGGTCTTGACGAAGAGACAATTACTTGGGGGAAGTGGTATACATTTTCCCTGGTAACATCGAGGAGCAGATGATTTTTTGCAATCGCTGTTCTTGCTGCACTCAGGCTTGCTTCCACAAGGTCCACCACCTGGGCCTCCTCCCCACCACTCCCAGTGCCACTTCTCACTTGGGACGGTCCGCTTGAAGCCGTACTTCCCGCCGTGAGAGGATAACCACCTATACACAGATGATACACTCGTGTTGAGGTCGAGGGCGTGGCCACTCTGGTGGTTACTGTATCCTGGTTTTGCGGCGAGGTTTCCGTTGTTGCACTTCTTTGTGAGGTAACAATTGTACAGGTACTTTTGCTGGGACATCGTCCTGAAGCCACTTACGATCCGAATGGAGACGCCACTCTTTGCGGCTGCTTGCTGCATCACGTAGTAGGCGTTGGCTGTCGAACGTTCAACTGGCTTACCATCGACAGTGACGACGACGATCGAGAAGGACTTTCCTTTGACGTAACCCGTATCTTTGCGTTCTGAGCAGTTGATCAGCGCCTGTTGACTGAACCCATACTCACCGTGGGAGTGGTCATGATGAAGTTCAACTTCGCCTTCACAGGTCTGCTGCATCGTCGTTGGAGGTGCACCAGAGCACGATGTCAGCACTGCGATGCAGAAGAGCATCACTCCGTAAAGAACCTTCATGCGGACTGTTGACATATCGTTCCTCAGCATTTGAATGTGTTGCCGTTTTGTAAATGAGCACACAACAACTCTTGTGTGCCTGGAGCCTGTCGAGAGCATACCTCATTCAAAAAAGATATGTAAAGCAGTTGTTTGTGTTGTCTTTTGCAATCCTTAGAGAGGTCGTGGGTTCAGAGCTTGTGTCGTGGGAGAGGGGAGAGGATGGATATGTATGTGTTGTCAAGTCAGGCACAAAGATTCAACAGACGCAGATGAGGGATGTTAGGTTGATCCAAGAGGAAAAGAGTGGAGGGAAGAGAGCGGCTAAGAAAATGACTGTGAGCAGGAATAATCTCTTTCCTTTGTTGTTATGAATGGTAGTTCAGTGAATATTGTGCTACCTTCGTTGGCTTCTTTGATGCTCGGTTTTACCGGGTGTCACCAAAACATAACATTGAGGTGATGCCATGATTCTAGCCTATCTTATTTCCATCGCGTTGTTTTTAGTTGTTGTTTTCTTCTCCAATAAGATGGGCCGATTATTTGGCATGTTACAGCTGCCATTGATCAGTGGTTTTCTCCTCGCGGGGATCCTCGCCGGTCCTTACCTCATTGGTGTCCTGAGCACCAAAAGTGTCGGTCATCTCGTCTTTGTCGATCAGGTCTCACTCGCCGTTATCGCCTTCATTGCAGGTACAGAGCTATACTGGGAAGACCTCAAGGAACGTTTTCACAGCATTACGTACATCACCGCTGTGCAGACCTTCTTTGTGTTTATCCTCGGAAGTGTCGCGTTGTATCTGCTCTCCGGTATGATACCCTTTATGAAGAGTATGTCTGCTGGCGGACGTATCACTGTCTCATTGATCGCGGCGTCTATCCTGATCGCACGTTCTCCCTCGTCTGCCATCGCGATCGTCAGTGAATTGCGCGCAAAAGGTCCCTTCACGCAAACAGTCCTTGGCGTAACAATGGTCACAGATGTCGTCGTCATCGTCCTGTTCGCGATCAGTCACTCTCTCGCCCAACCGCTGCTCTCGACCAAAGGATTTGAGTTGTCCTTTCTGCTCATCCTCGGCGTTGAATTGATCGCCTCTCTTCTCCTTGGTCTCGCCATTGCGTGGGTGATTCGGACATTGTTGTGGTCTAAGATCCACACCTACATCCAGAGCGCCTCCATCTTGATCATTGGATATGCTGTCTTTGCGGCCAATGGATGGTTACTTGCTCATGCTCACCACTACCTCCCCATCCACTTTCACTATGAACCGCTCCTCGTCTGTATGATCGCTGGCTTCGCGATTACAAACTTTAGTCGGACACATGAGCCGTTCCACGAGCACCTGCACAATATGGCGTTCCCTATCTACGTCGCCTTTTTTACACTGACAGGTGCGTCACTCAACGTGAATCTCCTCGTGCAAACTTGGGCCATCGCCTTGGTCCTCGTCATCATGCGTCTCGTGATGTTGTTTATGGGTTCATGGGTTGGTGGGCGTCTGGCTGGAGATCCCGAACAGCACAACCGACTCAGTTGGATGACTTACGTCACACAAGCAGGTGTGAGTCTTGGTCTCGCCAAGCAGGTCGCGACAGCTTATCCTTCGTGGGGACAGGCTTTTGCGGCGCTGATGATTTCTGTGATTGTGATCAATCAATTGGCTGGACCACCGTTCTTTAAGTGGGCCATCCAGCGTGTTGGAGAGGCAGAGGTCAAAGATGAAGAATTGCCAGAAGGTGAGCTTCAGCTCCTCAAAGAGGTCGGTTAGGCGCTACAGTCACTTGGATCGTCCGAGAAGTTCGCGAGCCCCTTGAGATGAAGAGTCCCTTTTTTATCAAATGTCCCCACAAACACTTTCTTGTCCTTGAAGGCGCTCGACAACTTGAGCGTAATGCTTCGCCCTTTGAGTGTGTACGTCCCTGTGATCGTCTTCCATTTGAGCTTGCCGCGATCGAGTGTCATCAACTCGACTTCTCCCTTGCTTTTGAAGTTAAGCTTCTCTGTTGGACCAAAGGCTCCGACTGATGGACTATACCAGTTGATTTTTTGCAGGAGCAGGGGGAGTGAGGTGGTCTTCGTCGGTGTATGTCCCAACCAGCTCTGGTATCGAAGGGTCGCGCGGACGGGGGACAATTCAGTCCCGTATGTCATCGAACGTTTGAAGTTAGGGGAGAGTGTGAAGGCTTTTTGCAGGTGTGTGAGGATGGTCTTCAGATAAGCTTTGTTTGGGCAGATCAAACGCTTTGCACGCAGGATGCTCAATGAACGTACGAGGTTCCAGTGCGCCATCGCGTAGGTGTCGTCTTGTTTGAGTGCCTTGCGAAAGAGCGCCGCGGCTTTTGCGTACTGTTTTAATCTGAATTGTTGGAATCCTGCGACATTGAGTGTCATCGCTGCGCTGCGTTTTTGGCTGGCGTTGGCACCCAAAAAGAACTTCGGACGAGTTTTTACTTTGAGGTGGCGGGTTTTCTTGTGGATGAAGAGTTTCACCTTGCGCTTTTTGGGCTTGGGCTTCTTTTTTGTCTGTTTCTTCGATGTCTGCTTCTTTGATGTGTCTTTCTTTTTGGTTTGTTTCTTCTTTGCGATGGTTGTTGAAGAGACCTTCTTGTCTTCTTTGGCGAATGAAGACGAAGAGAGAAAGAACATCGTCGTTATGACGACCGTAGTGGTCAGCGCAATTCTCATCAAACACTCCTTGGTTGATCGTGTACACATACAAAATACAATCTAGTTGTATGTCTGATGAGGCGGTGAGGTCAAGTCTGTGGATTAGGGCTGGATGTAGATTTTGAGAGGAGCGACCCATGCTTTCATGGAGGGTTGATAGTAGGGATAGGCGCTCGATGCCCCACCACGATAATGTCCGGTGACGTAAGACTGTAACGTGATATCAAACACACGTCTTTTCTGTGCCTTGATCCCATCCAAATACAACGTGATGGAGCGCTTTGTCGTCTCAAAGGCGTCGATCTGACGCTTTTGTTTGAGCTTCTTCAGCGACCAATGAAGTGGACGCAATCCCGCAGGCAATCTGATCCGAAGTAACGGTCGCAAGAGGTCGAGCTTTGGTTCTTTGTTGAGCAGATACACACGCAGACGAACCGTATCGCCGAGTGTGATACGGGTTTTTTGTAGGCGGACAGACATCTGAAGCGGAGATGAGGTTCTTTGCGGTGTGGGAGAGCGATAGTACACAAACGCGCGGTAGGTCATCTCGTCTTTGGACCAGATCCGCAGCCTCTGTTGGCCAGGTCCCAACTGTTTGACCCAGCCGTTGATCCGTACTGTACCACTTTTTGGTTTGACCTGTGTGGTATGAACGGGGCCTTTGCCAAGCTGTGTGTAAATCGTCTTGGGCTTATTTGGCAGTGGAGTTCGGATGTAGTAGGCGTACAGCGCCTGTAAACTGAGGAGTGTCGCTTGCGTCGAACCAAATGTCCCTCCTGGTTTGAGTTGTCGCAGCAGCCATTGAATGCTCTTCGCCAGTGTCGATGGGGGTGTCTTTTGGTACAACAAGACCTGCAGCGCGAGCGCTGTGACCTGGACATCCAGATCATGCCCTCTTGAGCCTACGATCGACGGGGCGACACCCCGAAAGGAGCCGTCCTTCTTTTGGAGTGCCAGCAATCGCTTTGTGAACTCCAAGCTGAGGGCGTGTGTGCGGCCTGATGTGTGCTGATACATACCCAACATCAATGAGAGCAGGTAGGGATCCTGTGATTGTTTTGTCTCCTTTGTCAGCGCATTTTGTTGCAGATGAAGGCGTTTGACGCCGCTTTTGGCGAGCGCATAGGTGATGTAGGCGTTCAGGATCGTGTCTGTTGTACTTCTGCCAAAATGATAGGAGCCTGTCCCGGCTAAAAATCCACCCTTACTGTCAGCACGTGACTTGAGGAAACGGATCGTCTTGCGAATGACCCCTGAGGGGAGTGGGTAGACCTTCTTCATCTCGACAAATTGAAGTAGCCCGTAAGCCGAGAGGGCTGTATGTCCTGGATGACGACCGTACCACTCAAAACCACCGTCCTTCGTCCTGTAGCGAAGGAGTTTATGTAGTCCCACGCGCATGTACGTTTGCAGACGTCTGGCCAGCGCAGGTTTGTTGAGACGAAAGTGTTTGATGTACTTCATGATCAAGACATTGGGGAAGTTGGAGGAGGAGAGCTGCTCAAAACATCCTGTCGGCATACGACTCATTCCCGAGAAGGCGTCGAACATATAGCTCATCAGATCAGGGATCAGTGAGAGCTGTCCTGTCGGTTTGCCTATGATATCTTTGGGCAGACGTATCGTGAAGACACGTTTGGCTCCTTTGTGTAGGCTGCCTGAGGTGTACAGCTTGTGGGGAAATCCAAGGCTGTTGATGTCAAATGTTGTCTCGTATTTGTCGACAAGAGGGGGGCACTTGACTGTGAGGGAGAGCTTTGCGTCAGCGCGGTGTGCGCGGACCCGAAGGGGCAGGTACATGGTGTGTGCGTGTCGACCTTTGAGTGTAAAGGAAGCTGCTGGTGTCCCTTCGACTTTGAGGGCCTTATCAAGGGACCAGTGGACGCGGCACTTGAGCGTCTGAGAGGTCGTGTTAAAGGTCGTAATGGGCAGGAGCGCGGCGTCACCAGACGAGAGCGCGAAGGGCAGACGGACGCGCATGTAGAGAGGTTTGGTCGAGCGGAGCACGTGTTCTTTGTGCAAGAGTTGTCCACCTGCGACGCCAGTGAGTCGGACGCGAAAGGACGTGATATGATCGTTAAGACCGAATGTAAGTGTCCCTTCTCCTTTGTGATTGGTACGAAGCAGAGGCGCCCAATAGATCGTGTCACGTTTGTCTGTTCGTTTTGTCGAGGGGCGTGTCGTTCGATAGAATCGAGTTGGGAAGACCCGAACGGAGGGGACATGAAACCACCAGGGGGGAGTGCGATCAAAACCTTGGAGGGTGACGATTTTGAACTCGACACGTCTATTTTGCGCTCGTCCCTCTTTGGTGCTGTTTCTTCTGATGGGGTAGAGCATCCCGTATCCCACACTTTGAAGTCTCGCGGGATGGACGCCTTTTTTGATCAGGTATTGGCGGACACTCTCGGCGCGCTGTTTGGAGAATCGCAGGTTTTTTCTTTGTGTCCCTGTGTTGTCAGTGTGTCCTTCGATACGAATGACCATCCTTGGGAAATTTTGTAGGACTTTGGCGAGCTCGTTGAGCAGTGGATAGGAGCGTTTCGACACCTTCGATGAGCTGCGTCGGAAGTAGACGCGTTGGTAGATGCGAATTCTGCGATGTGTAATCTTGACGAGTCGCATCTTTGGACATCCCTGTTTATATCGAACGCCTGGTACATCAGGACATTTATCGATGTGGTCAGGGATACCATCTTTGTCTCGATCTGCTCCTCTTTTGAAGCGTCTTTTTTTCGGCGCACGATCTTTTCGCCACCTGGGTGAAAGAGCTCTCTGTTTGTAGCGACGGGATAAAGTGTCCCACTCCTGTTTGGTGATGTTTGGGTAGAGAGGGTTGGGGCGCTGTCCTTTCTCTTTGGCCTTGATAAACTTTTTGACGAACGCAGAGATGTTCTTCAAGGGTTTGTGTTGAGGGTGTTTTTGTGCCTTCCAGTTGAACCATCGCCAGCCATGTGTCCCCATCACGAGGTCCATCCCTTTTGCGGCTTTTGGATGTGTCGAAAAGTAGACGTTGGGGTGAAAGACCTTTCCTGTGAGTTCTTGTGTCCGGAAAAATCGCTGCGACAAAAAGTGTGGTTCGTGGTCATCTGCGAAACGTAGCAGTCGATCATCGACGACAGAGGCGCCGAGATAGGCGTGGGGGATGGCCTTTCCTTTTGTGTCAGTCAATCGAAAACGCAGCTGCACCTTTTGTCGAAGCGAGTACGTTCGCTTTGGTCCCAACCATTGGAGCTGCACTTGTCTGTTGAGGTGCCGAAATAACACGCGCTCTGCGAGTGGTCGTTTGCTGCGCGCGTCAAAGAAGGTCATCCTGATCATGCCACGTCGATGTGGTTTGAGCAGGAGTCTGACGACCTGACCGCCGCGCTTGAGCACAAAAGCTCGCTGTGTGAGCAGGTGCCCATCTTGTGTGACGAGCGCGAGGACACGTCGGCGATTGTGGCTATAGACTGTGACATCGACAAAAGGACGACGCGAAGTCTCTGGAGCGATCGCCTGGATCGCGATCCCTGTCGCTTGCGCTTTGGGGAGCGTGTAGGTCTTGTGGACGCCTCTGGGCCGTGTGATCGAGAGGACATAGGTCTTCCCTTTCTCTGGTGTATAGAGGAAGCGGCCCATCCCATTGAATGTCGTCTTGTAGTGAGTGATGATACGTCCACTTTTTTGTTCTTTGATCACACCTTCGATATCGACGGGGGTTTGTTGGATGGTGTCCATCGCGGAGACGTAGATCCTCGAAGGCCATGATATGAGTGCTTTTCCGCCTTCTGGAAAGAACCCAATCCGGAAATGTCTTTGCAGCAGTGGGAGGGCCTTGGTCAGGGCGATATCTGCGCCACCGACATTGTATTTGAGTGTGATATGACCTGTTTTTGCGCGTCTTCTTGGGAGTTTGAATTGAACGAGCGCTTCTCCCTTGGCGTTTGTTTTGACAGTGAGTCGTTTGTATCGTCGTCCATCGAGTTTGATGTCGAGGGTACATGTTTGGTGTGTGAGGCGTTCACCTGTGGCTCTTTGCAAAGAGAATGTCGCGAGCGCTTGGTCACCTGGGGCGAGTCCACGTCGCAACCATGAGAAGCGGGCCTTCCCTGCGGGGGGCTGGTAGGCTTGAAGGCGAAAGCTGATTTGTGCGCTCTCACGGGTAAATACGTTGATATATTGCAGGCGGTATGTCCCTCCTGCCGTATCATTTGGGATCTTCCACGATTGCGCACCATGTCCATCTTTGATCGCGACACGTTGCCTCCACAGGACGTGGCCTCTGGCGTTGACGATGCGAAAGACCCCACGTTGTTCGATGGAGCTGAATGTGTGTGTGCGACATGATAGCTCTACGACGCGTATCCATACGGTTTGTTTGGACTTGTAGAGTGGTTTGTCCGTTTCGAGGATGAGACAAGTGTCATTCCAGAGCTTGCGTTGCGCTCGGCGTCGTTGAAAGAAGCGCCATTCATCCTGACGAAGTGTCTGTTTGGGACCATGGGAGAGTTTGCTCAGTGGGTATGTTTTTTGTTTTCGTGGAGCTTGTTTGGCTGGTGTGTAGGGGGTCCCTCTGATGGGTTTGGAGGTGCTTTTGTGTGGGGGCATGTTGAGCACATGGAAGAATGTTTGGCTCGCCTGTGTTGGATTGGGAGTCACACACGTACATGCCACTGTGAGTAAGCACAATGTGTACAGAGAGCGGTGATTTTTGTGTCGGTCGCGCATGGAACGTCTCCGTCTGGGACATAGGTCGTTGGCACCAAAAGAGCACGGAAGGGGGACACCACAATCACTTGCTGCTGGAGCTTCTTGTGGACGCTTTTTTGTACTGAGTGGCCTTATGTCCATCAGAGTGTAGGTCTTCATCGAATGGAATATTGTGTGGCCATTGTGTTGTGTTTTTGTGCAAAAGACAAGCGAGCATCCGAAAAGGGAGTTTTGTGACCTCTTTGTAAGTCAATCGAGCACAATGTTGTTTGGATGGCGGTAAATGCTTGCTTGTGATGATGAGTGTGTCAATATAGCGTATATCTTTCAGTTGCAAAGACCTGCAAAGTGAGAAAACGTGACCCCAAACAGATGTGAGGAATCGATGCTGAAAAAAATCGTGATATTTCTGCTTTTTATTGGACTGCTGGTTGGGGGATTTTTGTTACTTGTGGTGGCCTTGCGTACCCCCGAAAAGCCTGACAAAAGGCTGACATCCATCTCCCTCAAGTTGCCACCATCGCCCAAGACCCTCGAAGGCGCGAAGTCCTTTATGAAGGATAAGAGAGCTTTGAAGTTCAAAGCGTTTACGAAAGTGTTGCTCCAGAGGTTGCGAAAGCAGACTGGTTTTTGGCCGACGTTGTCGGCGCTCAAAAAGCTCAAGTCTTTTCCTGGTGAGAAGGGTTGGAAGGACCTTCAAACGCGCTGGGAGAAAGAGAGCGTGGGTTTTGTCAGTCTGATCGAGCAAAAGACCTGTCTACCGTACTCTTTGGATATCAAAAACAACGAGTACAAATACATGAAGGTGATCAAATACACGAAGCTCTGGAAACTTTTGCTTTGGTCGAAGTTGGGTGTGGGGCTTGGTAAAGCTGAGGAGAAGAGTGGGGCATTTGCGGCAGATCCTGTCGCCAAACAATTCCTTTCATTCGTGAACGCGTTCGATCATATCGAGGACAAGTGTCCAGAATCACTCATTATCGTGATGCTTATGACCGCGACATACGAGATGTTGTTTCAGTTGACACCTTATCTGATCAAACATCCCGCTGTCTCTCCTGCGTCCAAAGAGAAGGTACTCGCGTGGTTGAAGCGTTGGGAGACGCGAAAACCGATCGCTGTTGAGCATGCATTTCGTCTTGAGGCGAAGATGTTCGAGAAGGTGTTGCGTGAAGATATCAGTAAAAATGTTGCCAAAGAGATCGGTATTCCTGCAGCACGTGCGTGGCCTTGGTGGGATCTCGAAGATACAATCCGTATGAGCCATGAGTCCAAAAAAGAGATGATCTACCATACGCGCCTCTCGCCTGCTAAGAAAGAGTTTTGGACGTATATGAAAGAGCTCGACAAAAAGTACAGGACAACACCAGCCAAGTGGAGGTTGATATTTACCTACAATGCAATAGGTCATATCCTCCATAGTATCGCTGCGCCAGCGTTTGTACGTTACTCTGTACGGTGGCGTCAGAACCGTTGCCTTGCGTTATTCTGGCACGCCCGGCATGCTGCGTATCTCAAAAAGCAGGGGTTGACACTGAAGGACAAGTCTTTGCTCGTCGCAGCCAACAATCCATTCACCAACAAGCCCTTTACGTTGGATCGCGTGTCGGTTTGTTCTGTGCCAAGGCCGAGTGGCAAGTCGACTTACATGAAGGGGCGTAAAGTGCCTGCTATCCTCAATGACTTTCCCATCCCGACAGGGAAAAAGCTCCCCACGCCCCCTCAGAAGTAAAATCGTTTTGTACCGCTTGGCTTGCTTTTGATGTATACCCATCTCATGTTGGGGGACACACAGCCCCAACCGCGAAAATGGTGACAACATACTTACGTTGAGAGGAAGAGGTATGGAAGCTCGAAGCGCCATATGGTTGGGCGGGATCTTGATATGTGTGTGGGTGTTATGTGGAGGGCAAGAGGTCCACGCCCGGACATTACCTAACGTCAGCAAAGATGCGCAGTTTCGCCGTCCATTTTTCTCTTTCTTGGGGCTTGAGGGGAAGTACCACAAACAACTCAAAGACAAACAACGACAGTGGTTTTTGCGGACATTTCGCCAAAAGGTCGAACTGAAGCGCTTTCGTTACCTCGATATCCACATCCCAAGTCGTGACATTGGGATCTTTATCAAGAAGATGGTCAAGGTGATCGTGGCTCGCTCTCAGGGGATCGCAAAGATGAGGGCGGAATGGGACAGTCAGTTTCAGGGCTATACGATCACCACAGAGCTGCTCAATTCCCTCCACAATCGTAGTTTTTTGTATTGGTTGGAGCTTGAACACTTTTATCCTTCTCGCCGTCAGCGTATTGAAGTGAAAGAGGTCGAAGTCGAAGAGGAGGTCGAAGAGAATGGGAAGAAAGTCACCAAAAAGGTCAAAAAGAAGGTCAAAAAGATCATTTACACCTTCGTCCTCAAGCTCGGTGTGCGTCTCGTCGTCCAAAAACTCCATGTCCTCGACTGTCGGCCTGCTCACCGCAAGCAGAGTAAGCAATTTGCGCGAGCTTGTCGGGCCAAACCTGATCATGCTTATGCAGGAGCTGTGATCCCATACAAGCAATTGGTCTGGTTGCACGAGGCGACGAGAGACAGTGAAGACTTGGGAAGTGAACAGGCCCTCCAACAGGAGATGTTCCAGTCGTTGACGCGGCAGGCAGCCAGACAGTTGGGGTTTCGTATGAGGGAGCTTGATGCATTTCGCCTGCACGCTCCACTCGCGAGTGCTTCTGATCATCATGTTTATCTTCCAATTGGTCGTGTTGAGGGGCTTCGTCTCAACCAGGGGTTTGATATTTATGTCAAACATGTGAGTGGAAAGTTGCTCCACAAGGGGTATGTGAAGGTCCGAAAAATTGGCGATAATCGTATGACGATGACAGGACATCGTCGGCATCGTGTGAGTACAAAGGAGCCTTTTTACACGAAGGCACAGACCATAACCTCCTCTGGATCGTGGCGTTTAAAGAAGGGGATGCTTGCGTTTGAGCGGCCTATGTGGGGGACTTCGTTTGGGCTCTCGTGGTCGATGTTTGCGTTGGCATTTGGCAATCGCGCGGTCCTGCCGGACGCTGGTGTACTCCTCTCTGCAGAGGACAACGCGTATTGGATGCCTGGACTTCGTCTATATCTCTCTCACGATGTGTCCCATGCTTTTGGTACGAGTGAGTGGTACGTCGACACTGCTGCGGAGTTCTCTTTGTTTGCCAACAAGGGTGGCGGGGTGGGGATTTTTGCGGGCTTTTGGCACGCGGGTTTGCTCAAGAAGTTCCATTACCGTCAGTTTGTGGGATTGATTGGCGGACGTTTGGGGATTGGTGGTGTTGCGGGGATGAAAGATACATTTGGTGGCTTCGCGGCGTTTACTTTGGGTGGTGAATTGGTGACTGGTGGTGAGTTTTTTGTCGCACCTTGGTTCAGTCTCAAGTTGCGTGTTGGTCTGAGATTGCATACGACGATAGGTGATGATGTGTCTGCGTCTGGGATTTGGACGTCGTTGGGTATGATGTTTACATTTTGAGACTGTTTGGAGCGTGTAGATGAAGTGTGAAGACGTGACGTTTGAAGAGGCAAGAGTTGAGGACGCGGAGTCATTGATTGCGTTCATGAAGGAGTCTTTGTCGGAGCCTGGACTGTTTGTTCCGTTGGATGCCGACGAGTACAACGCAGACATCGAGAAGGAGCGGGAAAAGATCCGTTCTTTTACGCAGGAGGAGAATTCGCTGTTTTTGTTTGCGAAGGCGAAGGGGCAGAACATCGGAATGATCGACTTTCGGGGTTTGCAGCGTAGAGCGTTGCGGCATGTGACGATGTTGGGGATATGTGTTCATCGCGATTGGCGAGGACGGGGTGTTGGCAACGCGCTTTTGGAGCACGGTATACGATGGGCCCGAGAGAACCCTGTTGTGAAACGTATTGAGTTGTACACTTACTTGCGCAATGAGAGAGCCCAACACTTGTACGAGAAGTTTGGCTTTGTGAGGGAGGGAGTGCGAAGGAGGATGGTGTTGTTTGAGGGGGAATATCTTGATGACGTGACGATGGGGCTTTGGGTGGGGGAGGATGTGCGTTAGAATCTGTGGTTGACGCGGACAGTTTTGCCTGAGTAGAGGCGGATGGATTTGGTGACGCGTTTTTTCCCTTTTTTGATCAGGATTTTGTAGACGCCTTCGGAGCGTCTTTGTGGTGGGATGGGGGTTTGTCCGATCTTTTTGCCATTGATATAGATCTCGCCCCAAGGTGCGATAAAGAACTTCATGGTCCCTTTGGCGAAGGTGAACTTTTTGCTGACGGACTGCTTGGGGCGCAGACGGATGCGAAGTTGTTTTTTGCTGCCAAAAGGTGTCTTGAGCGTGATACGGAGGCGTGTTGCTGGGAACTTTCGTGTCATCGGAGTTTTGCCGACTTTACGTCCTCTGTAGTAAACGTAGGTGGAGGGAGAGGAGGTGAGTGTGACCTTTCCGTATCCTCTTGGACGTTTTCGGCCAGCGCGTTTGAGCTGGATCGTGAGAGGTGAAGTTTTCCCGGCTTTGATGTCGAGTGAACCTTCGTATGGTTTGTAGCCTTTTTTGGAAATTTTGACTGTGTGTGATTTGGCTTCGAGTGGGAGTTTGCTGCTTTTTCCACAGAGCAGTTTGGTGTCGCTGCCGATCTGTAGGGTTGCGCCTTTGGGGGTACATTTGATTTGGACGTAGCCGAGTGTGGGGCGTTTTGCGGGAGGAGCATTGCGCCTTGCTTCGGGTGCCTTTGCCGTTCCTTGTGTGTCTCGTCGTTCGGGTGGAGGTGTTGAAGAGCATGTCAGGGTCATGTTGATTTTGTGTGCTGCGGGACCTTTTTCGAGCATGAAGGTCTTTTCGCCCTGACAGGCTTTTGTGCTGAGTGAGACGGTGTAGCTCTTGTCTACGGGGAGGTAGATGATGCTGGGGGTTTGTTTTTGGTATGTTTTTTCCCCAACTTTGATCGTCGCACCTTCCGGCGTGGAGTGGAGCGCGACAGCTCTCTTTTCGTCTTTTTTGGGGACGTCCTGTGCTTTTCCACCGAAACCAGGGATGACTCCGGCAAAGTAAGCGCCTGCGCCTCCACCACCAAGAACCAAAACCGCGACGATGGCCCAAACGAGTTTGTTGCTGCTTTCTTCTTCGTACGACTTGAGCGCCGAAGTTGTCGTCGCTGTTCGTCTTTTGGGGCGTGATGGGGCTTTGGGGGGCGGGTAAGGGGTCACGGGACGCGAACCTGTTTGGTCGTCCATCAGTTGTGTCAGGGGTGTTGAGGGGGTCGCTTGTTCGGCGGTCGACAGGTCGAGATCATCGAATAATTCGTTGTCGAGTCCTGCATCATTTTGTTTTTTCGTGGTCACGGCTTTTACCATCCATGCAACAAATCCAAATCATCAATTTCCAGGTCGGTATGATGAACCAACTACACAAAGATTGCAACTATTTTCCAACAACCTTGCATGAGTCCATTTCCATTCCATCTATTGGCAAAAACAGTCTACGGCGTCCATTTTTTGCGAGAATACAAAAGATCTTCATTTGTGGAGCGACACAATCAAGTGCACACACCTGGAAGGAGGTTTTTGCTTTGTGACGACACCTTAGGCTGTCGGATACAAAGAGGGTCTGGAAAGTTGGATGTACACAGAGGTTGTAGCCTCGTTGTGTTGATGATGTTTGACAAAAAAGAGTCATTCAAACTATAAACAGCATCAAATGTTCTCTCTTGCCGACTGAAGGCGATACATTGCTACAAAGGAGCGCAGAGCCTTGACGAAAAAAAACATGAAGCTATCCGATAAAGAACAGTATGAGAATTTTGGTCTTCGTCCCGGTCGCGTCGAACTCGTTGTGGGATCGATCGAGCGTGGATTCCAACAATGGCATCAATCGATGTCACCTGATGTTCGTTCGATCATTGGACTTGTTGGGATGTTGCTCGCGTTCTCCTCGCTGTATTTCTTTTTGCCTCGCCTGCAAAAGATCGCCTTTGGTCTCTCCTATGGTGCGTTGTTGCGTTCATTTATTTGGGGGATCGGTTCAGGTGCGTTGTTGCTCGTCTCTATCCGTATGTTCACAGACTGGGAAGAGGCTGATACGACAAAATCCACAACCAAAGACACAGCCACCGAAGAAACAGACGAAGCATCCGAAGATGACGCTGAAGTGAAGTCCGAAGCCTCCGAGGAAAAAACGGAAGCATCGGAAGAGGACAAAGAAGTCGAAGAAACCGAGGCAAAAGCCGAAGAAACTGAAGAAGCTGGAGATGATTCGGAAGAGAAAGAGTCCGAAGAAAAAGCCGAAGTTTCCGAAAAGAAGGAAGAAAAAGCGGACGAAGAAAAAGACAGCGCTGAGTCGAAGCCAAGTGAACAAGCTGCGAAGAAGCCGAAAAAACGCAACAAAAAAAGAAACAAGAAAAAGTAGGGTGTAAGGGGCATCCAAACGAGATGTGTGGGGGATTTAATTTTTGCTGCCAGGGGCAGTTACAACCATCTATACCGTATACACGGGGGAAACTAGATTTTTGATCCAGGGGCAGTTGCACTTGTGCTTTCGCAAAATGCACCCGAACACACGTTACAATCCCTCATGAGATCATACGTATGTCGCTTGCGACATCCTTCAAACGCTTAGTTGCTCGGGAAACATATGCGGTTGTCATTTGCTTCATGCACTTTGCAACGACCCTTTCTACAAACCTCTCCATCCTCTGGATGAGGAAGGGGGAGTATTTATACCGTATACACGGGGGATACTCGAATGCTGATCCAGGCGCAGTTGCACTTGTGTCCTCACAAAGTGCACCCGAATGTACGCTGCAATCCCTTACTGCAATACAGATACTGCAAGCAGTATCCTCATAACGCTCGATTGCTCGGGAAACATATGCGGTTGTCATTTGCGAGGCCACTTTGCAACCACCCCTTCTACAAACCTCTCCATC
>PCBK01000183.1 GCA_002731275.1 Deltaproteobacteria bacterium
CGAAGGCTCAGGGGGATGGAGAGGTTTGTAGAAGGGGTGGTTGCAAAGTGCATGAAGCAAATGACAACCGCATATGTTGTCTGAGCAATCGAGCGATTGGAGGATGTCGCTTGCGACATACGTATTGTAAGAGAGGGATTGTAATGTATGTTCGGGTGCACTTTGCGAAGGCACAAGTGCAACTACGCCTGGATCAGAATTCGAGTTTCCCCCGGGTCGGTGATTTAGTGGCAGAGATGTTGGAGTTTGCCTGATTTTGTCTTCATGAATCGGCAGGAGAGGCCATTGCCGCAGTTTTTCTTCATTGGATCACAGGATTGTAAGCATATGGAGCTTCGTCCAACGCCGATGCAGCCTCCCGAACATCCACCAGCGCAGGTGGGGTGGCAGATTTGACTTCCGGATTTTCCGTAACAAACCAAACCACGTCCACATGGTCTTTTTTGTCCACAACGCTGATATCTTCCGTATGTACGGACTCTGGTTCTTCGGCGAGGAATGTACACACAGATACGTTTTGGTCCGTTTGGGATACGTGCACAAGTCAGACCTTGTTTGCACTCTTGGTTGTTTGCACATGTCTTGTAGCAGGTCGCTGGTTTGTTTTTCATGCGCAAACAAAGGGCACCTTTGACACATGGATGCATTTTGTCGCAACGCTCGCCAACTTTGCGTTTTTTCGCTTTGGATGCGACAGGGACACAGACATTCGAACCCTGGTAACGTTTACATTGGTATCCTTTTGCACAGGATGCTTTGCCCTGAACACATTTGGGGTAACAACGGGGACCCTGTCTGGGCATTTTTAGGCACAGCAATCCATCAGCACACGGGAGACTTCGTCTACATGCCTGGTAAGGTCCTGCGAGTAAGCTGGCACCTTTTGGTAGGCAAGCTTTAAACGAACCTACGCGCATACATCGTTGCTGTTTTGGACAATCTCTTGAAAAACGACAGTATTTCCTACAAATACCTTTTGGATTGGTGGCTGTCCTCACACAGGCCAGATTTTCTTTACACGAATCCATAAACCCACATTGACTCCCAAGCAATGAACCCTCTACTGCAAAGGAGAATGCCTTGTCAGTGCTGTTTCCGAGCTGGTCTGTTGCGATGACTCGGATGTTGACGACTCCGGCTGGGAACATACTTGGCTTGATGGTGAATTCGAAAGGTGCTTCTTTGAACTCATGGAGTTTTTGGTTTCTGAAGTAGACGACGACCTGCTTGATTTTCCCCTCATCTTTGATCTTGAGGATGACGGTTTTTGCTTCGTTGATGGGCTCGATCAAGGAAGGTTCATCCCACTTAATGGTCGGGCCATCGTGATCGAAGATATACTGTCTTTTTG
Source organism: Deltaproteobacteria bacterium (assembly GCA_002731275.1). Lineage (GTDB taxonomy): Bacteria > Myxococcota_C > UBA6777 > UBA6777 > UBA6777 > UBA6777. Next base: position 1,352 of record PCBK01000183.1, read on the forward strand.
CTTCGATGCGGAAGTCATCACGGTCTTTCAAGACGACCTTCAATGTTTTTTTGCCGCTGCTGATATGTTGTACGTTCAGCTCAGCCGTGATCGTTTTCTCTTCGATATTTGGGGAGACAAACACTTTCTCCCAGCGCTTGATCCCGGCGAGCCACACTTCGACATGTGCGAGTTTATTCGCGTCGTACAATTGAACGCGCAAGGAGAGCCGCTTGCTGACTCTGCTTCCAGACGCAGGCGTAGGAGTTTGAAATAAGATTGAGCCCTTCATATCGGTCGCTGAGGAGTACGAGCGACGGCGGCAGGAGATAAGAAACGTGCTGTATATCAAGCAACCCATCAGCAGGAGGGTCAGTGAACGAAAGAAGGGGACTCGCATGGTTCGGGGTTTCCTTACGTGTATATGCCGAAAAAAGCTGTATCTTGGGCGTCGTGGAGGTTTTGAAACGATACTGTCGTTCCAAGTGTCAGGTCTCCCATGCCTCTTGTTGTCAAAAACAGTTTCCCTATTATGTTTGAATCATCATGAATGGCAAGTTATTTGCCCAAAACTTGCTGTGATCATGTGAGAATCATTCCTTTTTTTGTTGTCAGTCCTAACCCCACTTTGCGAAAAAGGTGTTCACTTGTACGGATCTATCGAAGAATTGTTCAAAAAATTAAGCACGTTACATGATTATGAGCGACAACCTCCCAGTGGCGTTGTGAGGACGTTTGGGCTAGAAAACGTAAGGACTTTATCGCGGTCTTTGAGGCTTGAAGAGAACACGATACCTATCGTGCAGGTTGTCGGAAGCAAAGGGAAAGGGACGACCGCGACTTTTCTGTCGAATCGACTCCAGCAAGCAGGTCTTCGTGTGGGGTTGTATCAATCTCCTCATCTGTTTTCACGGACTGAGCGTATTCTTGTTCAGGGCCGACCAGCTTCCGAGGCGTCTTGGCTCCAGTCAGGGGAGGCTGTTTTGTCACATCTGCATTTATGTGATCAGACACCTAGTCGTTTCGAAGTTGAGACCATTTTGGCATATCATCTTTTTTACGAGGAAAAAGTGGATGTGATCATCGCTGAGGCGGGGCTCGGTGGGGTCGCTGATGCAACCAGTGTACTTTCGCCTGTGGCGATCGTCTTGACGACTGTTGAGCTTGAACATACACACATTCTTGGTGATACGCTCTTTTCGATCACGTCGCAGAAGATTGGACATTTGCCTGAGGATGGGAAGTTGTTTGTAGGGGGTGTGTCAGAGGAGGTGAAGCAGATTGTTGCGGAGGTCTTGCCTGATAGAGAGAGTGATATCGTCGACGTTTTTGAGACACATGAGATCACGGATGTGCGTCTCTCAAAAAGTGGTATATCATTTCTTATGTCAACTCAATTGTCCAATTCAAGCTGTGTTGTCGAGTTACCACTATTTGGAAAGCATATTCCTCAAACATATGCTTTGGCTCACGCAGTCTCCGAATGGATTCTCGCGGATGTTCTTGGGCGTGGGGGATATGGGGAGTGGGGTTGCACAAGTGTTGAAGGAAAGCGTGCACACCTTGAACGTGTCGACTGTGGTGATGGGATTCTGCTTGTCGATGTTGCCCATACAATGGACTCTGTGAAGGGCGCTTTGTCTGCGTGTCGTGAGCACTTTGGTCGAGCCGTTGATAGAGTTGTGTTTGGAGTCAATGTCGACAAGAAAGTGGATGGGTTGCTCACGTTGCTCCTTGAGGAGTCGACTTCGCTTTGGCTTGTTCGAAACCCACACCCAAAGGGGATGTCAGCACAAGACTTGTATGAAATGGCCTGTATGTCGGGGGAATGTGATGATCTGAGAGCATATGACTCTGTAGACGCTGTGTGTAAGGCGTTACAGGCACAGGGAGGAGACAAAGAGCAGATCACGTTGGTGCTAGGTTCTTATGCGTTGGCAGGAGCGGTCCTCGAAAAGCTCGCTTGAATGGACATTATCCTTTGCATTTGAGGCGGGCGTCTTTGAGGCATTGTTTGTACTGTTCGTATTGTGTTTTGTAACACGTGCGGTTTGTGTCGATGTGCTTCCAGTAACAGGCTCTTTCGTTACTGTATGCTCCATGACTACAGCGATAATACTGCTCGCTTCGTTTGTGAAGGCAGCTGTATCTTCGTTTCAGGTTGCTCAACTTGTTACGTAGTCGGCATGTGTATTTGGCTTGCGTTGCTTTTCGAGAACACCACACTGAGCCTTGTTTGTGTTTGTCTTCACAAGCGCTTTGTTGTGTCTTGCATTTTTGGATGCAAGGTGCGACTCCCTTTGTTGTGCAGATCGTGCATTGACGAAAACACATCTGTTTACAGGCTGTTATCGCTTTTGCACAGGTGGATGATTCTTTTGGGGCTGATTTGCATTTGGTGGTTGCTTGTTTGTATGCGTCAGCGCAGGCCGTTTTTTGTGCCGCAGTGAGGGTGGTTCCTTCACAAGCGGCTTGTTTTCTGGCGTTGCTGCATTGAGTGAGGGTCGTCTTTCTCGTACTTTTGCATGTCTTGATGGAGTCTTTATAGCGTTGTTTGCAAGAGGCTTTTTGTGTTGTGTATGTTTGTTTACAGAGTGTCTTCTCTTTGTGGTAGCAATTTGCCGAGGCAGTCGCCGAGAATGTCAGAAGCGAAAAAATTGCTAAAATAAGAAAAGTGAAACTTTTGGGCAGAGCCATGCTAGAACACCTCTTGGTATTGTGAGAGCGTTTATTGGGGTACTATCACACCCACTCTAACACATCATCAACATGTTTGCGAAGGGAGCGGTAGGAGGGGGAGGGAGCGTAAAAGAGGCGAAAGAGCAGAAGCTCCGCATCATCTTCGTTGTGGGAAAAGTGAGGGGACCACATCTGCCAGAGGCTTTGGAGCTCATCTCGTTCATCTTGCTCAAACATCGATGTATCTCCATAGCGTGCTCGTGCGAACATGTAGTTCATCGATGCGAGCGGGTGGAAAGCGAGCCCAAGGGATGTAGCGAGCAGCCACAGTGTTTGCATACTTCTGCCACCTTGAAAGAACGCGTCGTGGTCGTGGCCTTTGATCGTGAGGAGTCCAAGCGCTGATGCATTTTTTGTCGATTTTTGTGCGCTCTCTTCGAATGTTTGTCCTCCTTTGACTTGTTTGAGTATGTTCATCGCGGGCCAAGAGGCGAGCATCTTGATGATCGTCTTATCGAGCGCTGAAAATTCCAGGGTGTCGAGGTCGAGTCCATCCCGCGTTTGCATCGCTTCTTCAGGTGTCCACCGAAGCTCCCCAAGTAACTCCTCGTGCATACATTTGTTGAGGAATCGAATTCTCTCAGCGCGCCCCATAATCTTTCCAAGCGTTTCCTTTTCATCCTGTTTTTCGATCAGGTGGAGTGTTGTCCCGTTTTGTATTGCGCTCTTGCGTAGAGCCTCACGATGTCTATCTATAAGGGGAGTGAATGACTCCGGCATTCGTCTGTTTGTGACTCTTTTGGGGATCGCTTGGAAGAGTGTACTTTCTTCTTCGCTTGGGAGGGACTGTGTTGTTTCAAATTGGAGACTACAGACGTGTTGTGGGATTGTGAGAGTGTTTTTTGTGTATGGGTGTGGGGAGAGTGTCTTGAGGTAGGTTGGACGGCTGTGGGGAGCGAAGATTGTAGTGCTGAGCTGCATTTGGCTTGCGGCCAGTCTGATGTTTTCGACTGCAGCTCCGAGGGCCAAAAGAGTCGCGTTGTCTTCCCATTCGAGGACATTATCGAGCCTTGCTGGATCGAGCCCACAATGAAGTAGGTGTCCATCGTAGTAAAACCGCCAGGGTTGAATGTTCCCTCCTGAAGGAGCAGTGATTCCATAGGAGACGAGTGTTTTGATGGACTGTTTTGAGAGCTCTGGTGATTGTCTTGTGCACTTTGGTAGAGCAAATGTTTGGAATTGTCTCGCGCGTTCTTGTTCTGGAGACAGTGACGAGGGGGGTGGTTCAGATGGAATAGGGGTTGTGAAGATCACATTCTCTTCACTGATGCGGCGATTCACATCGATATAGTATCGCCCTGATCGTGTGGAATGATTCATGAGGACGTGTCGAGCAGCTTTGGCGGCGAGTCCGCTTGAGAGCGCGACTTCGCTACCTGTTTGACTGTATTTGATGACATTTTTGCCGATGTCGAGGAGCGTGGCGATTTGCTGAGGAGTGATCTCTTCTTCACCGAGGACTTGCAACACGAGCCTTGTTTTTTCTTGATCACTCAACGACGCGAGCGATGAAGGTGTTGTGTCGCCAAGTAAGCCGTGGAGGATTGGGCGGTTGGGCTCGATGTCAAAGCGCTCAATGTCGAGCATTTCTCGTTCATCAGTGCACATCACCACTGGAATGTTTCGGCTCCTTGCTTCGATACGTGCGAGGACTTTTGTCGAAAAATCGTCACACTCTTCAAAGAGCAGGTCGATGGGTTGGCCTTCAGGTTCCAAAAACGCGTGGATATTGTCGGGCGTGATACCTTCAGGAAAGATGTGTATATCGAGGAATGGATCCAGCTCAAAGAGGCGGCGAGCAGAGATGATAGACTTGTTAAGGCCATACGAAGACGTGGCAGCTTCGAGTCGATTGGTGTTGCTGCAATTGAGTGTGTCTGGGTCTGCGAGGTAGAAGCTGCTCCCAATGCCTTCGATCGCGAGAACTGCCGCGATGGACTGGCCAAGTGATTGGCCGATGATTCCGATACGTTTGTCTTGGAGTGCTTGTTGCTCTCGCTGCGTGATTTTGTATTGGTTTCGGTTTTGCCGTATCGATCGGAACATCGCGGGAGGCGCGAGGTGCACGAGTTGGCGCGACCAAGGGTAGAAAACATACACACCAAAACGTTCGGGGGTTGGGCCTGTCAGTGACTGTATATATGACGCTCTCAGTGTGGCGTTGGAGGTCTCTGCGGGGTGTTGGATATCAAACCATTCATCGAGCTGATCTGTGAGCGCGTCTGTATAATGGATATCGTTGTTTTTTTGTAAGAACACGAGGAGTTCTTCGTGCTCTTTTGTGTCTTGAGGGCTCCAGATTTGAGGGCGCCATGAGTGGATGTCACGGGCTCTTTGCAACGGTGGAAGTAAGGACGAGAGTCTGGTCATGGTAGGCCCTTTCTCCAAGAGGAGCGTTGTCTACGTTGGTTGGCTAATGTAGGGGAGTTCGAGTGAGAAGGTGGTATGTTCGCTGTCAGGGACGAGTTGAAGGGTTCCTTTGTGGATCTCCGTGACTTCCCGACAGATCGCGAGGCCGAGACCTGTCCCTTTGTCGGGGTCTTTGGTTGTGTAGAACGGCATGAATATTTTTTCTCGATCACCTGGAGGGATAGGAGGTCCATTGTTTTCCATCTGAAGGACCACTCGATCATCTTTGCGTTGGACTTTCAGCCAAATGTCCCCACCTTCGGGGTCCAGTGCGTCGAGGGCGTTGGAGAGCAAGTTCATCAGGACCTGCGAGAGCAACTTGGGGTAGCAGTAAAAGGGCTCGTTCCATTCGTATTCTTGGTGGATTTGATAACCTGAATGAATACGGTATCCGAGGATCGCGAGGATGGACTCGAACTCCTTGGAGATGGATGTTTTTTCGAGGTAGAGCTCCGTGTCGTCTTGTCGGGCCATCGCGAGGACTGCGTCGATCACCTTTCTGATCTTTTGGCCTGAGAGTTCGATGGCTTCGAGAAGCTCTGCTTCGATGGTTGGCGATGCGCCTTCTGGTTGTGGTTTGACGACGAGGCTGCGTAGGGGGGGCGTGGCGTTGATGATCGCGTTGATGGGGTTGTAAATCTCATGCGCGAGTCCTGCGGCCATAAACCCGAGAGTCGATTGCTTCTCCATGCGCAAAAGTGAGAGCGTCAATGAGCGGATTTTTAATTGAGCGTTGATACGGGCGATCAGTTCAGATGGCGAGAAGGGCTTGATCACAAAGTCATCAGCATTTGCTTCAAAGGCCTCAAGAGCTGCTTCTGTTCCGTACTTTGCAGAGATCAGGATGATCGGAGTGAGTCTCATATGTGGGTCGTGTTTGATGGCTCGACAAAGCTCATAGCCGTTCATGTGAGGCATCATCACGTCAGACAAGATCAACTCTGGACGTTGCTTTTTTGCCAACTCCAACCCTTCGCGACCATCGTGTGCTGTGTAGATCTGGTAGTGCGCGGAGAGCACGGTCGTGAGGAAGCGCCGCATTTTCGGGTTATCTTCCACAAGCAATATTCTGCTCCCGTTGACCTTTGTTTGTTGTGTTGAAAGGGCATCGTGGGATGTGGATGAGCCAAAGATGGGAGTGGGCTGGATATCATCGAGCCAATCCTCGTTGTCTTCGTGAGATTGAAGGATTGGGATGGATGTAGGTGTGAGGAGCGCTTCTTCTTGAGGGAGTTGGACGGTGAACGTTGCGCCTTCGTTGACCGCGCTTTGAATGGATATGTGTCCTCCGTGCAACTCGATGATCTCTCTTGCCATTGCCAGGCCAATGCCGCTGCCTTCGATGGTTCGGCCATGTGTGTCTTGTGCTCTGTGAAAGCGCTCGAAGATTTTGTCTTGCTCTTTTTCTGGGATGCCTGGTCCTGTGTCAGCGACTTCAAGCACAATGTCCGTGTCAACTCTGCTCAGTCGTACCTTGACGGTGTCGCCTTCTTCGACGTATTTGATGGCGTTTACGAGGAGGTTCGTGGTGACACGTCGCAGCATCTTACGGTCACCGTAGGCGAAAATCGGTTCTTGGGGAAGATAGACCTGAAATGACAGGTGTTTTCGATCTGCGAGAGGTTTGAGTGCTGTGCAAAGATCATCCAACATACGGGAGATATCAAATTCGACATTGACGAGCTCAAGGTCGTTTGTGTCCAATTTGGCAAAGTCGAGGATCTCGTTGAGCAGCGCCAACAGTGTTTGGGTGTTTTCCCTGATGAGTAGCACGTGCTCTTTGGCGTTGTGGTTATCCTCTGGGAGTGCATCTTCGATGTTATCGAGAGGAGCGGAGATGAGTGTGAGGGGCGTTTTCAATTCGTGGCTGACATTTGTGAAAAAATCTCGCTTGGCTTGATCTGATTCTTCCAAGCGCTGGACGGTTTGTTCCAACCGTGTACGAGCCAATTCCAACTCTTGTGTGCGTTCGTTGACACGTAACTCAAGGGTATCTCTCAGCTCTGTGATCAGTTGGTAGGAGATTGCGTTGTCCATCGCGACAGCGAGTTCATTTGCGATGGAGCCGAGGAGCGCGAGATCTTCTTCTGAGTGGGCGGGGGAAAATTCGAGGAGCAGGGCGCCGATTACCTTCTTGCGGTTTTTCATCGGGAAGGCGACCCAAGTCGATTGTGGTTGGTGTGCTTGTGTTGAGGCGAATTCGCCAGCAAGTAGCAAGTTGGATAGCTCTGTCCCGCTCGCAAATGCGCGCCTTAACCTGCGTATCGACTTGTTTTGCATTTGCAGGTGTTTACTCAACTGGAACAGTGGAGGGTGTCCCTGTGTCGTGAAGATGGCTACAGGGCATTTGAATCTTTGTGAGAGAAATCGGACAGAGCTATCGAGCAGCGGAGAAAGATCCAGCTCGCTGCTGGTCTCCGTGTTGAGGTCGTGAAGGATTGAGAGTTCACGTACCTTCCGATCGAGCTGTGACTTGGCTTCTGTGAGCGCGTCCACCTTTTCCTGCAAGAGGGAGTTTGTCTCCTCAAGCTCTTTGAAGACCTCCCCAAAGACCCTCCATCCCCCCTTGAAGAACTTTCGTAGACGACGAAACATCTTTTGGATGGCATAAGTCGGACCCAACCACTCCGGCTCCAAGAAGATATCGAAGATGTGAACGAAGTCGCTCTCTTTGGTATATTGGACTTGCGCTGTTGGTGTGGCCACGAGGTGTGGAAGCGCGGAGAGAATGCCTCGGATGGTGTCGATAAAGTGTACAGTGGGAGGAAAGCGAGCATCGAACGTATAGCGTGCCTGAAGTGACGCATCTCCGGTCCTCTTCAGCTCGATAGAGACAAAGGGAAAGAGGAATGTTTTGACCAACCTGGGGAGCAGTTTGTAGATCTGAAAGGGTGATGTGACCGAGCGAAGGATCACTCTTAGGAAACCGAAGCTGGGGACTTTTCCGATGTAAGTCCCGATGGTAAAAAACAGATCTTCTTCATCATCGAATTGCTCTAGCATGCGTTGTTCAAGGATTAAAAACGTTTGATAATCAATCCAGTTGAGTCGATGAGTGAAGTATTCGGGGGGGTAGGGGAGATCGGCGAGAAGTTCCTCATGTGATCGGTTGTGGTGATCGAGGAACTCGAAGAAGGAAGTGAGGCCCAGGCAGCTGACCTCTTTTGGCCTTTTTGGCGAGTCAGGCATTGTTCTCCAAGAGCAGTTGCGGTACGTGTCCAGATGCGCTCATTTGATAGATGTGTTCGAGTATATCAGGAATGATGTGTTTCGACAAAGTGAAAAAATAACCCTTCCCTAAGTCCTTGAAACCTAGCTGTGTTGCGTGATCTGTTTGCGATAATTCGTTGATGTAGAGGAACCGAGTGTGACCACGTGAGGCGAACCACTCTCTGCAAGATTCCAGTAAGGCTGGATAGGCTTGTCGACCACTTGGTGCGAGAGAGTAACACCGAACGCTGTCTGAGAGGCCAAACAAACTCGTGCCTATGCTGCCACATTCGAGTGCTGCACATGCGACGATCTGACCGCCTCTTTTGGCGACGAGCATATCTCGGTGCCTTTGCAGTCCAACGTCTTGCCAGGACGAAGTGAGGGTTGGGAGCATGAAGCGTTCTTCGCACAAATCGAGAGGTTGTGTGTAGGCGATAGGGTATTGTTGCTGGAGTTTTTGCAGCACAATTGCGCGCTCATCTTCGGTGGCTCGCGAGATCTTGAGTCCCTTTGTGGGTAATGTCGGTAAGGTGACAGCGCTGCCTTCCATGAGATGGAAGGCGGTGCTGTATCCCCAATCGACGGAGGCATACTTATCCGCGAAGTCGACCAACATGGCTTTGTTCCATTTGATGTGCGCTTCGCTAAATGCGACGATCCAGTCGCAATCTTCGTCGTGGATTGTGGGGTGCTCCATTGCGCGCAAGAAGATGCTGCGGAGGATGTGGCGTCCGGGGAAAGGGATGCCTTCATTCTTTTTGTACTTTGCGACTTGGTAAATCAGCCACGCCTTTTCGTACATTTTCATCGTTGAAACAGTGGCTTCCACACCTCGTTCTGAGGGCCATACACTTTGGCATCCAAGTTCGGGGTGTTGATCGAAGATCTGACTGGCTTGGGAGAATTGTTTTTTGAGCTGTGAAAAGTCTGTAGGTTGTTTGTTGGAGAGGTGAAAAAAGCCTGACGCCAAAAACAGATCCCAATGATCTTCAATCCAAGTCTGTCCAGCCTGAGTATGTGGGTGGGCTGACTCTTCCCATAGTTCATGCCAAAGGTCTTCGTTCTCTTGTGGGAAGACCTCCATACCGATGAAGGTTCGATCATCTGTTTGGCTTCTGGAGACGTGTTTGATGCGGGTATGTACAGAGAAGAACTCTTGATCCCACTCGATGGTTGCATTGTGTTTACCAAACTGTCGCAATTCTTTGAGTTGTTCAAGAGACATCCAACAGCCTATCCCGCGGATGCTGATATCTTTGACCAACAATCGACTTGTAACACCGCCTTCTTCGAACAGCAGGTAAACAGGCTCTTGTGGCATACTTCGGATGTGTTTGCGCTGTCGCATATACCCCAACTCTGTCGGGACTTCTGTGTAGAGTGTGCCTTGCGCCCATTGCCATCGTTGGACCGAGAATGTGTAGAGCGCATGTAATCCTGTGACTGCGAAGGCAAGGGGGCCTTCGTCTGGCTGTGTGGGGCATTCCCACTGCAGTGGATGAGGATGGTCTGGAGCGATATCGAATCCCTTTGTCTTGATCTTTGCGAAGGTCGTATGGGGTTGGATTGTACGTACGATTCCTTCGCACTCATTGGCGATCAGTGAGCGCAATCTCATGTTTCTTTGGAGTGGGTCGGAGATGCGTTCAATGCGAGTTGTGTCTTCTCGCTCAGTCATCGCGTCTAGAATGGGTCTTTTTGTCTGAAATTGGGGTTGCATAACCATTGTGAGGCTCCTTCTGGCGTTTCTGCAAGTTTATTTGTGACAAAAGCGCGCTCGTCGGGCGCAAGTGTGCCTTGCCACTGATATGTATCGTAGCTATGTGCTATATCTTTCGGTTTGATGGGGGATGTAGTCTTTCACCCAGAGTTTGCCCGGAGCCTTTTTATCCGTTGCGACAGGCAGAATGAGACGCTAGATGCTTAGGGGGGCACATCACTTGCGCATTGGTGTGCCAATCTTCCTTTTTGACAATCACCACTTAAGTTCCTTCTACAATGCTCACATGCTCGGGTTGCATTTACGTAAGATGCACAAGGATTGCGTTCGATTCAAGAAATTTACACTGCCAAACAGTGCCGGTACGAGTCATGTGAGATAGGGATGTGGGAGTCTGCGATGTTTGCTTTTCTGTCCGTTGTGGATGTGTGTCGGATTTATTCTTTATGGTGGTGAGCAAGCTCAAGGGTAGGAGTCTGAGAAGGCTGGAAGTTTGATGAGGAATTCGCTTCCTTGGGGAGGTTGTGGTTGTGTGAGTGTGACTTGTCCGTTGTTGCCACGTGCAAGATCTCGACAAATAGCGAGCCCGAGACCATTGCCTCCGTGGTTTTTTTTGGTCGTGTAAAATGCCTGGAAGATTTGTTTGTGGTGAGCAGATGGGATGCCTGGACCATTGTCACTGATGTTGATATGCGTCCATTTGTCGTGCATGACGGCTTCGATGTGGATCGCAGGCGCGGTTGTGTTGGCTTCTTGGAAGGCTTGAATTGCGTTGGTGAGGATGTTGAGGATGATCCGGCATATCGCGACGTCATCCCCCCAAATGTAGACATCTGGACGACATTGTTGTGTGACTGTGATGTGATCGAGCTGCTTTTCGAGGAGGTGAAGAACTGTAGAGAGGATGGTTTCGACTTGGTAGTAATTTGGCTCAGGCTGTTCTTGTCCCAAGAGCATCGCCGCTTTTCTGTGGAAAAGCAGCGTTTGATCAACACCATACCGAAGTTGACGAAGCTCAAACTTCATGATCTGGTCTTGCTCTTGATCGAGCTGGGGTTGAAACTCTGGGTAGTAAGTTTCGAGACTTTCACAAGCGGCGGAGACAATGTTGCTCACGTTGGAGAGATCATGAATGAATGATCGCAAGATCATCGCCATGCCGGCTTGGCGTTCTTTGGCGACAATGCTGGCCTGCAGTTTCTCGATCATATCCTGCATGTGAACTTTTTGAATGGTCGTACGGATGGTCTGTTTGACGTCGCTAACTTCCCATGGCTTAGGGATGTAGCGAAAGACTTCGCCACGGTTGATCGCCGCAACGACTGTGCTGATGTCACTATACGCGGTCACGAGAATACGAGGGATATTGGGGTGCAGATTGCGAACTTTTTCGCACAGTTCGATGCCGGTCATACCGGGCATTCGATTGTCTGCGATGAGGACAGCGATGCTCTCTGCTTGCATCATCTCAAGCGCTTCGCTTCCTGAAGCGGCGATTCTTACGTCGAATTCATCGCCAAATGCAGCCTGAAAGACGATGCGGTTTGGGCGCTCATCGTCGACAAACAAGATGGGATACTGTTGGATGAACTTGGTGGTTCTGTCTTCCAAGTTGTGGTTTGTTTCTTCAATCATGATAGGTGTATACCCTACACTAGGTTTGCAGGTCACAGCTCAGTATGTGGTGGTCACCTGCGTTGTTGGATCCCGTTGGGGTGGATTATTTTACCCGAATTGGCGTTATTTGGCAAGGATGCACTGTCGCTGAGAGATGTCTTGATCGGTGAGTGTGGGATAGGTGCGCGAAAGATGACACCATTGTGGAACACGACGAGGAGCTGGCGAGTTGTTTTGTATGAAATGTGTACAAATTCAGAGCGCTACGCTGTAAGAAAGAATCGCTTTGAGTTATGATGTGGTTTGTGTTATCCTGTCGTGGATTTGAAACGTTTGATGCCGTCCTTTGCAGCCGGCCATGAAGGCACTATCGATGCAAAACAACACTTGTCCATACTGCAGCCACGTGAATCCGAGCAAAGCAAAATTTTGCCAGGAATGTGGTCGCCGCGTGAAACGCTCCACTGATCCATTGATCGGGAAGCAAATCGGAAACCAACGTCTGGTAAAGCGTATTGGTGTTGGTGGGATGGGGGTTGTCTACCTTGCTGAGCACGTAAACCTCGGTAAAAAGTACGCCGTCAAATTTCTTCATCCACAATTTGCATCCGATGAAGAAGTCGTCGAACGATTTCGCCGTGAGGCGAAAGTGATCGCCTCCCTTGAACACGAAAACATCATCCGAGAGACCGACTTCGGCTGGTTTGATGGTGTTGGTTTCTACCTGATCATGGAATACCTTGAAGGACACACCCTCAAGGAAATGATCCGCGAAGAAGGGGCGATGCGATTGCAACGCGTTCGCTCCATATTTGAGCAGCTTCTCGACGCCCTCTCCGAAGCACACAGCAAACATGTCGTTCACCGTGATCTGAAGCCCGAGAACCTCTTTTTGTTGACACGTCGAAAAAAAGAAGTGCTCAAGATTCTCGACTTTGGTATCGCCCGCATCGCATTTATGAAAGAAGGTCAGGCTGAGTTTACAATGGATGGAGAGGTCTACGGATCTCCTACATACATGGCCCCCGAACAAGCGAGAGGCGAGATCAGCCAAGTCGATCACCGCTCTGATCTTTACGCTGCAGGGGTCATCCTCGTTGAAACGCTGACAGGACGTCCTCCATTCCGTGGGTCCAACCCTTCAGATGTCATGCTCAAACACATCTCAACTCCACCTCCACCACTCGCTGAGTTGAGACCTGATCTGTCATTTTCACCGGCACTCGAAGCCGTCGTTCAAAAAGCTCTCTCCAAAAATAAAGAAGACCGTTTTAACTCCGCAGTTGAGCTTTGGGAAGAACTTGACCGTGCGCTCTCATCCTCTGTCACGCGCGGGGTCGCCTTCCAAAATCTCCAAGAGGCTGAACCTCCTGCTTCCTATTCGACACAACCTGCTCCAGAAAGTGCCGATGAAGGCGCGACCAAAGTTCTCGATCCGTACAAAGAAGTGAGTCAGCCTGGTGCGAGTTACCAGGAAAATAGTCAGGCTGGTAACCCATCTTCCCAGCGTCAAGAATGGCCACCTCAAATTACCTCTGAAAGCGCCTCTTTCCCTCGCGCAGACGCACCTTCGTTCCATCCTCTTGGACAACAGCAACCTGTTGCCTCGACGGATCTGCCAACGACCCATACACCCCAGCCTGCGGATCTACCACCTGTTGTTCCATCTATGGAACACTCTCAACTACCGGGCACTCCTGCACGTAACAACGCCCCTTGGAGCCAAGGACCAACCTCCACACAACCTGGATATGGTAGTGAGCAGCAGGGATATGGTCATGCCCAACAGGGTTACAACAACGCGCAACAAGGTTACGATAGTTCGCAGCAGGGTTACGGTGGTGTCTACGATTACGATGACGACGATGATGACGATGCGACTGAGATGCACTATGGGGTCGTTCCTTCCAAGGATTACGTTCCTTCTGAGTCACCATATCCATCGACGAGTGATTCTCCGGCCTTGCCACCCATGCCTATGGCGATGCCACAACCATTGCCTCCACTTGATTTGCCTCCCATGCCCACACAACAAGGTGTCACTTCAACACCATCGATACCTGCACACACTTCGATGCAGTCGAATGATCTGGCTGTGGCTCTTCAACAAGTCGATGCGGGCTATCCAAGCACCCAAACACAAGACTCGATGTCTGGTTTTGGTGACTTTGACGATGAAGACTCCTTTGAGACGAAATCCCCCTCAAATGCAAAGAAGTTGATCATTGGCGGTGTTGTTCTCGGTGTGTTGATTATGGCGCTTATTCTGGCGTTGCTTCCCAGAGAGAATGCGTTGATTAAGCCCAACTCCGAGGATATGGCACCGCTTACTCCACCTGGGTACAAGCGGATTTGTGCGAGTAATGGGAAGTGTCAATTTGTTAAATTGATCAAGAAGCCCGTTGTCCGCAAAAAACGCCCCCTCCCAACGAAGGCTCCAGATGGTACGAAGCCACCTCCATTTCGTGGTTCATCGAATACCTCGACAGAGGTGATCTCACTCACTCTGATCACACGTCCTCCCGGTGCGACTGCCCGCTTTGAAGGGCGTGTTTGTAAGAGCACACCTTGTACATTCCGCTTCTTAAAGGGGTCCAAGGTCAACATTACGATCAGCAAGGATGGTTATCTCAACAGATTGCTCCCTTGGCGTGCTTCACAAGATCAAAAAATCGATATTCGTCTCATCCGGGCACCTTAAGACAAACTCTTCCCCAACCCCCGATTCCTCATCCGACTTTCTCTTCTCGATCCCAACTTTGGCGATTCAATTCGTACAACAAAATAGATGTCGCTGCATTGACCGAAAAGGAGTCGACCGTTGAATACATCGGGATGCTCCATTTTAGCTCGATACGTGCCTGCATCTCTTTTGGGAGGCCGTGTGCCTCGTTGCCGACAAACAGTGCATGTCGGGGGGCTGGACAGCTCTCGTATGGAGCGACACCATCGTCGACAATCGCACCAATACTTTGGACGTTGTATTTTTTGAGCGCGTCAAATAGTGCCTCTTCATCCTTCATGTACCTGATCGGCAGGTCAAAGATGGCTCCCATCGATGTTCGCGCTGCTTTTGGGTGAAAAGGTTCTGTTCCCCCAAGACAAAACATCGCCTGTACACCTGAGGCGAGAGATGTTCTCATTAAAGCACCAATGTTACCAGGGTCTTTGAGGCTTTGTAGGATGATCCATTTACAGTCCTTTGAGGTGTCCGAGAAGGTCTCAAAAGATGCTTGGGGTAGACTTGAAACCAACCCCACAAGAGGACCAAATGTCCTCTTTTCGATGAACGTCTCTAAGACCTCGTGAGGTGCGTAGATACATTCACAGTCAGTCGTTGCAAGTCGTGCTTTGAGTGCTTCAAAGCGAGGGGGAGGAGTGTTCTTTAGTCTTTCGCTGAGCAGGAGGTGTGTCAGGGGGGCGTTTGCATCAAGCGCCCGCTCGACGAGTTTGTACCCTTCAATAGAGAAGGATTGGATAGACGCTCTTCCTTTGGGTGTGTAGGTTCGACGCAATTGGTCAGCGAGGTAAGTCCATTCTTGTTGTGACATGATTCTCTTGTGTCAGGTGTAGAGGGGGAAGGGGATATTGGTGAGTTCGAAGGCAATTACAGTGTTCGTCTTGAACGTCTCTTTTTTCTTCGTTGGCGGAGCTTTTGTTTTCTTCGACGTTGACGTCGTTTTCGTCTTCTGCGCAGACGTCTTCTCCTGCTCACTATGCGCCTTTTTCTGAGTTTTTGGCGCGTTACACGAGCTACACGACGACGCTTTCTTTGTTTTTTTGCGCGCATTTGTCGCAATTTTCTGCTTTGTTCGATGATGTATTTGCGTCGTACTTTCGCGTGCAGTTGCTCAGCTGTCTTGGGAAAACTGTAGCAATTGAAGACTCTTGCAGGTACTCGACCTCCGCACATGGGCGTCGGTTTGTTGTGCTTTTTCGAGTATGGTTTTTTGAGGTTCAGGCGTCCGATTTCGATGCGTCGGCGCATACCAGAGCCGGCATTGTGGACAAACTCAACCGTTCCGTCTGGGTAAATCCCCGAGACAATCCCGATATGTGTAAGAGGATCATCGTTGGACGTTCCATTATTGTTGGCATCCCAGCACTTGTCGAAGAATACGATATCTCCGAGTTTTGGCTTACGTCTCGTGCATTTTGAGGCGAAGTTGTGCTTGAGGTTGTACAGGATGATTTTGACGCCGTTTGTGTTCCAGTAGCGTGCATAACGACGGGGAGCAGGTTTTGCGAGGTCGATATTGAGCCCTTGGAAGACAGACTCGATCAGGCCTGAACAGTCATAACGGCTATATACTTTCTGGACCTCACCTCGTTTGCCAAATCGCTTCTTGAGGGCTTTGACACGTTTTTTGTAGCTGAAACGAGCTGTTCCAAGAAAGGACAGCGCGAGCAAAACGACTCGCTGTCGCAGTGTCAGTCGTTTGTGATGTTTGGAGCCTGCACATCGAACTTGCAGGTTGTAGTCTTTGAAAGACAGGCGCATTGAGCCGATGCGCTTCTCCAGTTGCATGAGTGTGTATGCATTTTGTCGTACGACACGGCTTCTTTGTGGTGTGCGTTTGGGACGGTACCATTTGAAGGTCCGGTAAAATCGACTCATCCATGGTGTTTTGAAGCGATGACCGAGTTTGGCGTAGAGGCCATTTCGGAGAAGGGTGAGGTGAAGCCAACCTTTTCGTCGAAGCACACGGAGGTCTTTTCGTTTGACTGGACGTTTGCTGAGCGCTGACATTTGCGATTCGAGCTCGCCACAATGTGCCACGACCGGGTAGGGGGTTGGCTTCCAGCGGTCCCATTTGGGATCATCATCGTTGTTGGTTTTTTTGCTCACGAGTACGCGCTTGCCACATTTGTACCGGAGTCTGTATTTGCGAAGTCTCCGCCAACGTTTGCTGAATGCATCAAGTGCACGCTCGCGTTTTTTGATCAACTCGACATTGGAACGCTCCATGCGATTGATCATGTGTTTGTTCCACGTTCGCCAGGATTTGTATCCTGGGAAATAGCGTTTGTTCATGAAGAAGTTGCGGTGACGCATGTGTCCAAACGGCATGTAGTGCTTGGCATAGATACCGTTGCGGAGCAGCTCAAGGTGCATCCAATCGAGCCCTCGCAGATCACCTCTTGTAAACTCTCTGTATCGTGCAATATTCCAGAGTTGATGGAGGCGTTGGCAGTCGATTTGTTGTCGTTTGATCGGTTTTCGCGCTTCGCTCAGTGTGGGGTGGGCAAAGAGACACAGCCCAATGAGAACAAAACACGAAGCAAGTTGCTGTATGCGCATATGTTTTCTCCTTCTGCTTGGCCACTATCATAGATCGTAGGAGAGCGGAAGGCAAACTATCTGCACACATCTCCTCTGAACTCTTGGACGTTTATGAGTGAAGTTTGGTTGACATCTGGACAAACACTTGACGGATGTCCTTTTTTGATCTCATATGCGACCTGAGTCAAAGGTTTTTCACCTTTCGCAAATAAGTTGTGAGACGAATGGAGCATATATGTCATCAAAATGATGACACCTCTCGTCAATATGAGCTCCACGTATTTCCTCATACTTCATTGAAAAAGGGCTTATTGTATGTTTTTACGTCATCTTCGAATGAGTTATTTGTCAGTCTTTGCGTTCTCTTTCTTTTTATTGGTCAGTAGCCTGAGCAACGTCGCTTGTCGTCCTACTGGCAACAATAACAACAACAACGAACAATCAACAAACAACGAGAACACCGATAATGACGGTGGGCAAACCAACCCCGAAAAAAGCACGGGTGACAAGAAGCAGGTCAAATTGACCGGGATTCCGGCAATGAGAGATCCTGCCTCCTCCAATCGTCCTGCAGAGGACGATGTCGTCCAGATCAAGGGTGTCGTCGTCACATCACAGATGTTTACAGTCTCCGCGACCACTGGTCTGCAGGGTTTCTTTGTTTCTGATCCCGGATTTCCTGCGAAGTATGGTGGGATGATGGTCGTCGTCGAGAAAGAGTTCTCCGAAAAACTCGAAATTGGTGACGTGATCAATATCGAAGGTGTGTACAAGGAGTACTTTGGAAACTCCCAAATTGACGCGCAATCAACACTTGGTGGTCTGGTCTCCAAAACAGGCACCAACAAAAAGGCGGACATCAAAGCGACTCTCATCACACCCGCAGATATTCCTGGTACGCCTGCCGATATCAGCAAGCCCAACGAGTCAAAAGCTGAGCCTTATGAGGGAATGTACGTCGAACTCAAAGACGTCACAGTCTCCAAAGATGCCGATAACTACGGTGTCTTTGAGTTGGAAGGTGGCGTCGTCGTCGATGACACCTTCTTCAAAGGATTCAAACCCAAGAAAGGTGACAAAATCGCGTTTATTCGTGGTGTTGTCCAATACGCGTATGACCTGTACCGTGTTCTTCCCCTCAACGCCTCGGATATCGATGGCGCGACAGCAGAGTGTGCGGCTGATGCTGATTGTGGAACAGGTCGAAAATGTGATACAGACGCCGGAAGCTGTAAGTACATTGTATGTGGAGCAGATGCCGATTGTAAAACAGGTGAGAAGTGCATCACTGAGACCCAACGCTGTGAAAAACCACAACAAACACTCACTATTGTTGACATTCAAGACCCCAACTCCAGCAAACATCCATCCAAAGGTGACGCTATCGAAGTCAAGGGCGCGATTGTGATTTCGCAAATGTTCGACGCAGCATCTACTTTGAAAGGCTTCTTCGTCTCTGATCCTTCCTTCCCCGCCAAATATGGTGCTGTGATGGTTGTGGTTGACAAGGACTTTGCTGAGACACTCGCGATTGGTGACGAAGTCGATATCGTCGGTCGCGCTGATGAATACTACTTCAACACACAGATCGCAGCACGTGCCGCGCAAAACGGAAAGATCACCAAAACCGGAAACAACAAACTCGCAGACATCAAGCCTGTGACTGTGACGGCCGCTGATGTTCCAGGTGCGCCCAAGGATAAAACAGACCCCGAGACTTCGGCGACTGAGCCCTACGAAGGGATGTTGGTCGAGTTGAAAAACATCAAGGTCGCAAAGGAAGCCGACCAGTACGGTGTGATCGAGCTTGAAGGTGGTGTCATTGTCGATGATACGCTCTTCAAGGGATATGCGCCCAAGGTTGGCGATACCATCGCGTTTATTCGTGGTGTGATTCAATACTCCTATGACGTCTACCGTATCCTGCCTCGCTCAGACAAAGATATTGATGGTGCGAAACCACCCTGTGCCAAAGATGAAGATTGTGCGTCTGGTGAGACTTGCAACACTTCGACAGGTGTATGCGTTGGCCCACCGAAGACATACTCTGTGAAGGACCTGCAAGATCCAACATCCACCAACTACGCGGCCAAAGGGACAGCTGTTGAAATCAAAGGTGTGATCGTAACATCTGAGCTGTTCGACGTCTCTTCGACACTCAAAGGTTTTTATGTCGCTGATCCTGGCTTTGCTGGGAAATACAGTGGCGTGATGGTCGTTGTGGACAGCACCTTCTCCGAAACGCTCGCGATTGGTGATGAAGTCGATATCGTTGGTCGTTCTGATGAGTACTTCAACAACACCCAATTGGTCGCACGAGCTACACAAAGCGGAAAAGTGACCAAGACAGGTAACAACAAAGTCGCCGACATCAAATACACAGCTGTCAATGCAGCCGATCTTCAATCGACACCTGACGACAAAACAGATCCAGACAAGACCAAAACAGAACCTTATGAAGGCGTTCTCATCGAGTTGAAGAACGTTACTGTTGAAGAAGAAGCCGATCAGTACGGAGTCTGGAAGTTGTCCGGTGGGATTGTTGTTGATGACAACCTGTTCAAAGGCTACAAGCCCACAAAGGGCGACAAGCTCGAATATGTCCGCGGTGTCATCTTCTACTCTTATGATCTCTACCGCTTGTTGCCACGTTCGGCAGCTGACATCAAAGCTGCCACACCCTAATCCTTTCTCTCACTCCCTCACTTCCTCCTGTTCAAACCCAAGTACGACCACTTTTTGACAATCCCTTCTCTCTGTTGGTATGCAGATGGTTCGTCACGAACTTTCTTTTCCATCCACGATAGAGGTGCGCGTATGTGGTTAACCTCCTCCATATTGTCACAGGCAGGTTTTTCAAAACACGGCTTTACCACCCGCAAAGGAGGCGTCAGCGAAGGCGACTTTGCTTCCTGGAACTTTTCGACGTCAACAGGGGACGCTGCTGCCTGCGTTGAGAAAAATTATGCTATCCTTGCCGAGCACATGGGGGTATCACTTGATGCATTGTTTACTGTCCATCAAGTCCACTCCGATGAGATCGTCGTGGTCGATGAACAGACAACGTCAACAAGTGCGATCAAAGCTGACGCGTTGTTGTGTTTGCGAGCTGACACGTTGATCGGGGTCAAGACCGCGGATTGTGTTCCTGTGTTGATGGCTGATCCCGGTTCCGGCGTCGTTGCAGCGATTCACGCGGGGTGGCGTGGCGTTGTCTCAAGGATTGTCCCGAAAACACTCTCCTTGATGAGAGAGTACGTCCCCAATGCGAAGCCTGTTGTCGTTATCGGTCCTCATATCCGAGAGGATGCATTTCAGGTGGGAGCAGAGGTTGCGGCGCAGTTTCCAGGATATCACAAAGATGACCCTTCAGAAGAGGGGAAGTATCTTGTCGATTTGGTTGGGGTTCTTCGTGAACAGCTTGAGGCGTCAGGGAGCCCGTACGAGGGACTTGATATTGTGGAGGGTTGCACCCTGACAGATCCAGAACATCGGTTTTTTTCTCATCGAAGAAGTGGTGGGCGTTGTGGTCGGATGTTCAACTTCATCATGAGTCGCTGAATAGAACGGGGTCTTGTCGCGTCAAAGAAAACGATGTTGAAGTCCTGTAAAGTCCCGACAAAAGGTTGCGCCTTTTGTCGGGATGGTCTATGATAGGCCGGTCAGTCTGTTCACAAATTGAACATGAAATATAGGTTCCAAACCGAGCCCATGGGAGGTAACGCGGATGTTCCGAGCTCGTTTGTCGTGGTTGCTTGTGGTGTGCTTTTCTGTGGGGTTGCTCTTCACGGGTACACAAAGTGTAGATGCGAAACGTTCTTGTAAGAGAAAGAGAAGACGTTGTTTGTACAAATGTGCGCGAAAATCTCGTCGAAATGCGAAGAGATGTCGAAGAAAATCACTTCGACAACGTAGACGTTGTATCCGCATTGCCCATCGTGCTGGGCGCAAGTGTGTAAAAAAATCATCTTGTCCACAAGCCGAAGAGTGCTACAAAAAGTGTAACCAAACAGCCAGTCCTGTGGCTTGTTTTGCCAAGAAGGGCTGTGCAAATCAGCGCGCTGCTTGTTATGCTTCTTGCCAAATCCCCATTGGGCAAACTTTGAAACAATGCCTTGATAACACAAAGGCGGCACTTGATGGCTGCAAAAAGTCAGCATCTGATTACCAAGTCTCCTGCCAAAATAGTTGCCCCACCTGCTCCTGATAGCTCTGTGAAATCGCTGCAACGCTCTATCTTTCCCCTCTTTCTTCTCCTACTCTCAATACCCTCCTATACATCTGCAACACCTTCGCGGTCACAAGTGGACGTTGTTGTTTGGATGATCTCGAAGCGATGGACTCCATCACTGCGTAGCCTTTTGATCAAAAAGGGAATGGAGCGTGCGATTCTATCGTATCTCTCGAAAACGCCTGCTGTGAACAAATTGTGTAAACAGCGATGTCAAACCTTTGCAAAAGGGCGAGCTGTTCAATATGTCCATAGTTATCGTGTGATGTCAGAACATCTGGCGACTCGAAAATATCGTCTCTCACTGCGGGTGAGTGTCGAAGCGCAGTGGCTTATCCGTGACCTGAAAAAAGCAGGGATGCTTCGCTAGAGACTTCCTTTCCCATGTGTATTCAGGGGATTGTCTGAGGGCGCTCTTGCGGACTTTCTCATGGGGGACTATCTTCATGGTTACAGACATCAGCATCCACCGGATGATGTTTCCATCCAACTTACGGAGAACCTGACATGCGCCTATTTGCTCTCTGGTCTTTGTTTCTCGGCATTTGCTGCCAGATCGTACCGCTGACCGCCCACGCATCAGACAAGAAGGACGATTCGCAAAGGGTGTGGATTCGGTTGACCGTAAAAAGTGCTGATATCTGGCCAGTTCGGGCCAATGGTAGTTGTTGGGACCAATGTTGGGAGACGCCAAAGGTTCCCCCAAGGGAGCTTAAACCTTATGCGTGGTATCTCAAGTTTCCTGGGTTCAAAAAGGCGATGAAAGGGTGGATGGTTCCCGATGTCAAAGCGGTCGTGAGGGTTGGGAAGCAGGTCATCGAGCTGTCCGTACAAAATAACCAATTACAACCCAAGTGGAATGTCACCCGTGTGATCCGTGTGGGGCCACGAGATTCTTTCTCCGTGGAGGTGTTGGACGTCGACTCTTTTGGGAGCGAACGTATTGGGTTGTATACTTCGAAGACACTTCCCTCTGCGCTCTGGAAAGGGGGAGCGCTCACACTTCGTAAATTTGGGCAGGTCGAGAACTTTACGCTCTCAAGCTCGCTAATATCCGCAAGAAAACCTGTGCCTGGGCTTGACCTGACACCCCCGAAACAACCCAAGATACCTACACCCTCTGGCAAACAACCTCCCAAAAAAGTGATTGTTCCACCCATTCGGGTGGTGCCTCCCAAACAACCCACACCAAAAGTTCCTGTGCGAAATATACCATCTAAACGGCGTGTGCCACCAGCCTCTCCGCGAAAAGTAACGAAGAAGGTTGTGAAGAAGCCATCTGTGAAGAAGCCATCTGTGAAGAAGGTGATCAAGCGTGACTTGGGTGAGAAGGTTGTCTACAGGGTTCGTATTCACCGCGCGGATATCTGGCCTGTAAAGAAAAACGGTGTGTGTTGGGATTACTGTTGGTGGAAAACTGCTGGAATGCCGACTCGTGGGATGCCTCACTTTCAAGAGTACCTCAAGTCAAAAGTCTTTCGTTCGACGATTACAGGGAATGGGGCTCCTGATGTGTGGGCGTCTGTGCAATTTGGTTCCAAGACCTACCAAGTCAAATTGATCAACAACAGTATCCAACCTGTGTGGAATCGGACCTTTTTGGTGGAGACCTATACAAAAGAACCGCTCACCATCAAGGTCTTCGATAAAGATACCTTTGACTCCGAGCTGATCGGTGAGAAGACGTGGAAGGTGATCCCGGCTTCATGGTCCAAGTCCAAAAAGCAGGTCATCTTGGGACCATTTGGGCAGGTTGAGCGGCTCGTCGTGTCGTTCGAGAAGTTACGTCGTGTGACACGCAAAACACCGGTGTTTCCAAAAACTGTGATTCCTCCAGGGGTACAATTTGTGAAGGTGACTGTCGTAAAGGCCAAGTTGTGGCCTGTCACAAAGTCTGGCGGATGTTGGGATACATGTGCGACGATGTCGATACCACCGTTACCACCTCGTGGTTTACAAGAGGAAGGCTACTACAAACAAAGCAAATCTTTTCAAAAGATGGCAAAAGGCTCACAAGCACCCGATGTGCGCGTAAAGATCAAGCTTGGAAGATATGATGTTTATGTGACACCAACGATCAATGACAACATTGCTCCTGCTTGGAATGCGTCACATGTGTTTCGTATTCGTGGGAATGAGTCGCTATTTGTCGAGGTCAGTGATGACGACGAGAACATCGCGCATGATTTTTTGAGCACGTATCGTTCGACAAAGGCGCTGGTAGGGCAATTTTCACAAAACGTTATGGGGACGTACTCTTCTCCATATTTACCTCCTCAGATGTTCCGTGGTGGGCGTTTGATTTTGCGTTCATTTGGTCAGGTTGAGTATCTTGAGTTAAAAGTGGAGCTGTTGCAAAAGGCGAAGACAAAGCCGGGATGTGATGGTGTGTATCGTGTCCGTGTGGCTGAGGTTGCGCTGATGAACAAGCGTGCAGACGGAAAAGACTGGCATGCTGGCGTTGGTTCCATGACGAAACCTTCTCCGTATGCGATTTTGAAAATAGGTGGGCATCGATTGGAAACAGCCGTAGCCTACAAGAGTTTACGCGCTGTGTACCAGGACAGTAAGCTGATCCCAATTCGCGCAAACATGCCCATGACGTTAGAGATAAGGGATTACACGATGGGGCTCAATTTGTCGCTGGATCGAAAGATCAGCATTCCTTTTTTGCCGATCAGGATTGGGTTGGGGATGAAGAAAGAGTCTGGCTCGAAGGTGGTGGGGCAGACAGCGTTTCTGTCGACTTGTGATGTGATCAAAAAAGCAAAGCAGGGAGTCGTGAGGCTTAAATCGTTCGGGAGGTTGAAGTCCGTGGTCTTGTTCTTTGATAAAGTCTCCACTACACCTTGATGAAAGTCGTGGGGGCATTCGTACAGAACACCGCTACTGCAATTGTTTTTGCAGGGCGTCACATCGAAGCAGCCACTCCTTTTTTTTCTGCTTTTTGAAGATACTTCGCGCTTGTGTTGTGTACTCCAGGGCCTTTCTCATGTTGTTCTCTTTTTGATGTACTGTGGCGAGAAAGTACAGGCTTTTGGCGTTGTTTTTATTTTTCTGCAGCGAGGTGAGGAATTGTTTCTTTGCTTGCTCCCATTTCTTGAGCTTTAACAAAATAATTCCTCTTCTTGTGTAGAGACTGGACGCATTTGGGCGAAGGATGATGGCTTTTGTGAGATTCATGTAAGCTGTCTTCAGTTGCCCCTGTTTTACCTGCGCTTTGGCTTTGCATGCGTAAAGTCCGAAGAACCTTCGTGACATGCGAAGGTGTGGGTTTACAGCGCGAATGGCTTTGTTGTACTGTTTGAGCTTTACATAGTTCATACATCGGCAAAGATAGCCGTTTGGTCGTTTTTTCCATCGTTTTACAAGAGTGTCACACGTCTCCAGTGATTGTTGATACCTCCCCAGTTCTCGTTGTATTTTGGCCTTCATTGCAAATGTTGCGTACCATGAACGCATCGCGTTGGCCTTCTCAAGTTGTTCGAGCGCTTTGGTTTTCTGTCCATCTGCATCGTAAAGTGTTGCCAAATTGACATGTGCCATGTACCCACCTCCATAGCGTAGTGCCTTTTTCGCTGCGTGAATGCCCATCTTGTGTTGTCTCGTTGTGATCGAATATGCCGAAAGGGATGTCCAGCATGATGCTGATTTTTTATCGTACTCCAAACCCATACGGATAAGTGCTAGTCCTTTTTGTTGTCTTTGCTTGCTTTTTTGTTTGTAGAAGTAGCGTGTTGCTTCCGAGCAGTTGGAGAAAGCAAGGTGTGATTGTGTGTACCCTGTAAAGAACCCCAACATGGGAATTGCGATCAAAAAGATGATCCAATTCAGAATGTGCATAGGGCGTGATAAACCAGGCGTTTTTACCGGTTTGTACAATTGCATTGGGTGTTGTTGGCTTGTGGTTTGTGAGTGGAAAAATGCATTGCATTTTGTATTGACTCTCTCCGAGGTGTACGTTTCGCTCAAGGTTTGGATGAGTGGTGTATAAATCTCAAGGAAAATCTCTTTGTTGTGTTCCCCTTGGAAATCGTCGCGCGTTTGTAAGAGGATGTCCACTAGATGCTCGGCGTGTTGTACGCTACTCTCCAAGTCGCCTACGGAGCGGAAGTATTGTTCCATGTCCTGGTGAAAAAGGAGGTGAGAGCGAGGCGTTAGTTGATGTTCATTGCTTTGGAAAAACGCTTGTACATCTTGGATGATGGATGGATTTTGACTTCCAACTGCGAGTTTCACTCGCAACAGAAAAGTATCAATAGACAACGTTGGGTCTTGTCGGAGAGTCGAAAGTTTTTCCTCAGCAGCTACCCATTGTTGCTCTTGAAGCAAGAGTTGGACTCGGAGTAATTCCAATCTTCCTTCAGCATGCAATTGTGGGTATTTTTTGGCAAGCTCTTCAGCCTCGCCGAGTTTTCTCTTTGCTTCCTGTGTGTTCGCTTTGTACAACTCTACCAAAAACTCTGCGATGAGTTTGCTCATGTTAAAACGAGGGTGATCCTTCCAGGTTTTGTTGAGCTTTTGAAGCATCTTTTCCGCATGGAGATATCCTCCAATTTCCAGCCAACGTTGTATCTCCTCCAAAGAGCAGTAGTCGGTATGTTCTTTACAGTGCGGTGCGCTTTGCTGTTCGACTTGCTTGTTTTCGATGGCAGGAGCTATTTTCACCAACTCGGCTTTGGGTTTCAAAAGCAGAAAAATCTTTTCTCCGTCATACATGTACCGAGAGCGGGTGATGGGCCATATCTGGAGCAAGAACACGATCATCATCGCAGCACCCAAAAACCATATGAGATCCACTACCCAGAGAGGAGCATTGCCTACCAACTTGTGACTGTACCAAGTCACAAAGAGCATAAGCGGTGTGAAAATGATAAATCCCGATGCTAACGGCATAATCGATGTTCGAAAGCTTGTACGGAAAGGTTCTGAGTAAAATGTTCTCCCCAAGTTTATTCCCAATCCACCAAAAAACTGGACACCTCTCCATCTGAATAGTTTGTACTTGGGACTTCCTAAAGTGACTGACAAAAAACGTACGCCACAAAAAGTCGACATGAGATCTCTGCAAATTTCGTACGTCAAGTACGCAAAATAGAAGGTGAGATATGTTGAAAGAATGGATATGACAAGATGGAACATTGCAACTCCCCCTAAGTCTGTTGTTTTTGATATATGAATTGTGTTATCACATCAATATCAGATTTGCAAATGTCTTGTTGTTCGGGGTTATTTGGGGAAAAAGTCTCTCTTTCGCACTTCGCCCTGAAAGTGATGTGCCTCTTTCGTTTTATCTCAAGATCAGTTATGACAAAAAGGAAGCAAATCGTATCACCCATGTTTGGAGGTCAATGCAGATGAGATCGAGTGAACGTTCTATGGCTGTCGCGCAAATTGTCAGTGCTATCCTGGCGAAATCAGGTGTCCCCCCAACAAACTCCGCAGGACGTCCTGCTGGAGATGCTGAAGGCTTTAAAATGTCCCTCGAAGATGGAAAAGTCCATCTGCTCGATCCCAAAGGGAACAAGATGCTTCTGGAAGAACTCTTTCAGTATGTGGATCGATATCTTCCGTAACTTGTTCGTTCGGTATGACGGGGATAGTTGTTAAAAAGGGTTTTGGATCAGAGAGGATAGGGGGAGGGGAATGTGTGGGGGAGATTACTTCTTAGCTGCAGCAAAGTTTTCTGCAACGACGTCCCATCTGACGAGATTCCACCAGTTGGTCAAGTAGTCACCACGACCTGGGCCGTACTTTTTGTAGTATGCGTGCTCCCAAACATCGACACCGAGGAGGGGAGTATGACCTTGCATCAAAGGTGAGTCTTGGTTCGCTGTACCGTAAACCTGAAGGTTTCCGTCGCCATCGAGTGCCAACCAACCCCAGCCAGAACCAAATTGTGTCGCTGCTGCGTTTTGGAATTTGGCTTTGAACTCATCAAAGCTTCCGAATGCTGCGTTGATCGCGTCAGCAAGTGCACCTTCAGGAGCGCCACCAGCGTTGGGACCCATGACTTTCCAAAAGAGGTCGTGGTTTGCGTATCCGCCACCGTTGTTGCGAACTGCGCCTTGGATGCTTGCGTCGAGTGCGTTGACGTTACCAAGGATCTCTTCGACTGATTTTCCTTCCCATTCGGTTCCTTCAATCGCCGCATTGAATTTCTTTGTGTAACCTGCATGGTGTTTGCCGTGGTGCAAACGCATGGTTTCTTCGTCAATGTGGGGCTCAAGTGCGTTATAGTCGTAGGGAAGTTCGGGAAGTGTAAAAGCCATGATTGCTCCTCTCAATTGGATTGAAAGTTGATTTTTTTTGACGGATATAGACAGACAGCCATACCCGATTCTTCGAATAGACTCAACACAATCATAGCCCCCAAACGTCAGAAGTCAACCCTTTTTGTGATATTTTTTACTAAAATGGTAGGGAATAGGTGCGCGTATATATGAAGACCGTCAATAGGGGATTTTTAGGTATAAGGGGATGAGGTGTTTTGAGGGTTATGAGGTTGAATCGAGGAGGGGGTTATCGTGGAGAGGCTGCGATATTTCCGCCATCGACTGTGACTGTTGCGGCGGTTGTTTTTGTCGCGAGGGCGAGGTTGAGGAACTCTTGTGCGACGTCTCTTGCTGTCACTTCGGCTTTGAGGAGGTTCGACCTAAAGTACGCAGAAGGTTCGAGTCCTCGCGCGGCTGCGCGTTCCTTGACGAAGTCCTCTGTGAAGAGCCCTGTCTTGATACGGTCGGCGTTGATCGCGTTGGAGCGGATGCCGTGTGGACCACCTTCGATCGCGTATTGCTTCATCAGCGCGAGTGATGCGGCTTTTGGCAACGCATAGGGACCAAATTGTGCACCTGGGTTGAACGCTGCTTTGGAGACGTTGAAGACGAGCGCGCCACCGACTCCTTGTGCTTTCATGATCTTGGTGGCTTCTGAGGCGACGTATTGGTGGGAGAAGAAGTTGAGCGCAAAACTCTTCTCTAGCAATTCGTTGGGGCACGTGTCGATGGGTGCTTGGAAGGCTTTCCCTGCGTTGGAGATCACGTAGTCGACACCGCCATAAGCTGCGATGACCTGTCCGAAGGATTGTGCGATCGCCTCTGGTGAGGTGACATCGACCACTTGGCCGTCTGCGACGATGCCTTTGCTACGAAAATCGGCGATGGTTTTGTCGAGGGCTTCCTGGTTGATGTCGACGAGGTAGAGGAGGGAACCTTTTTCACCAAAGAGCTCTGCACATGCCTGTCCAATTCCAGAGGCAGCACCTGTAACGTATGTTACGCGACCTTCGAGCTGAGGGGCCTTCTTTTTGCCGAGCTTGGCCTGCTCAAGGGACCAATATTCCATATCGAAGAGGTCTGCTGTTGAGACTGGGTAATAAGAGCCAATCGCCATCGCATCTTGAATGACTTCAACAGTGTGCTCGTACAGGTCTGCAGCGATCTTCGCGGCTTTCATGTTTGTCGCGACAGAGACGAGTCCGACACCCTGAATCAAGAATACACGTGGCATTCTATCGAGCTCGATTTTGATCCCACCGCAGCGTTCATTTTGTGCCGTGAAGTACGTGTGATACGAAGCACAATAGTCATCAATCGCTTCTTCGACGTGTTTACGAAGGGCGTCTTTATCCGAGCTATCTGTGGCTTTCAACAACAGTGGGCTGGGCTTTGTACGGATCACGTGGTCAGGTGTGAGGGTTCCACGTTGACTCCATTCTTCGACCTCTTTGGAGTTGGCAAAGGCGAGCGCTGCATCAGATACGCGGTGGTGGAGAATCCAAGGTTTTCCGGTTTTTTGCTCGTAGATACCACGAATCATCGGGAAGATGTCGTTTTCCGCGCCTTCCCATGTGCCATCGAAGGCAGGTGTCAGCGGTTTGCGTGTGGCTTTTGCGATGTACTCTTCCGCTTTGGTCACGGCTTCGATGTGTGCGTCGTAGCTTTCTTTTGCGGTCTTTCCAAAGGTAAAGAGTCCGTGCTGAAGCAACAATAAACCCTTGACGTTAGGGTTGGCTTCGTAGACTTCGGCGGCTTTCTTGGAGAGCGCAAAGCCAGGCATGATGTATTCGACAATCCCGAATGTATCGCCATAAATCTCTTTGCAGATTTCGACTGCATTTTCCTGGTCGACGATGGTCAGGATGGCGTCAGAGTGGGAGTGATCGACAAATTTATGGGGAAGAAATGCGTGCAACAGCGTCTCAACAGAGGGGTTGGGCGCTTTATGGTCGAGCATGTGTGTGCGCAGTTCGTTGACCATGTGTTCATCTGAGAGGGAGGGGAGCTGTCGGAGTTTTCGGCAGTGTTCGAGGTCGACACATGGAAACCCTGGAGGTTCGATGGTGCTGAGATCCCAGCCGCTCCCTTTGACCGCGATCACTTCGACATCTTCGCCAAGTTGATTTTTTACGACCGTTTTGACTGAGGTGTTTCCACCGCCGTGCATGACGAGCTGGGACTCGCGTCCGATGAGCTGTGATGTGTAGACGCGCAGGGCGATGTCTTCAGGGATGTCGTTGTACTGATCGATGACCGCTTTGACATCTTGATCGGACCAATTGTTTTTCATGCTTCACTCCGTTTTCTCTGATCTATGGGAGACCGTTTCAGGGCTCATTTACAAGCGCGAGGTTGATTGTTTCATGTGTTCAAAGAGGGCGGGGTGAGCGTTGTCAATGACATGTAATGAGAGCACTTCACCCACTTTCTCTGCGGCTTGGACACCGAGCTCTATCGCGTCTTTGACCGCACGTAACTCTCCGCTCACCAAGACCGTGACACATCCTCCCCCTGTTTTTTCGATGGAGATGAATTGTACCGTCGCCAGCTTTAACATGACGTCGGCAGCTTCGAGGATCGCGGGGAAACTCATACACTCAATCATACCCAATGCTTCTGCCATTGCTTGCTCCACTCCTTCATTCTGGGAAGCTTACGAACTTCCCCTATTTGGAAAGCCACCTTAGGCAGATGCGCTCCTCTTGTCAAGACTGTATGATCTTCGCAAACAGATCTCTCAGTACACGAGGAATTCGATCTCCAAGCACGGAGGAAAATTCCTTCCAGAGGGTTGAGATCAGCCAATCGCTGAGCTCCGTGATGTTTTGTAATTGCTCAACGACTTGCATCAAAAATCGCCTCATCTCCTGTAGAGGCATGGTCGCGACCTCTTGGACGAGCTGCTTGATCACCCCCTGACATGCGTTTGTATTGCCTATTCGTGCGAAGGCCAGGAGTGCTTCGAGGAGTGCACTCAATCGCTCGGCTCTGTAATCGGGGTGAAGCTCATACAGGTCAGCGAGCGCTTGATAGCTCAATGCGATGCCAAACTCCGAATGGAGCTTGTCGCGGTTGAGTTTGAGGGCGCGCATAAATTGCTGTTTGGACTCGGTCCAATCATTTGTCTCTGGCTGTTCGTCCGTTCCCTTGAGCTTTGCGCTCTCCATATAAACAGAACCCAGCCCTGAGTAAGACATCGCCATCCCCAGATAATCGCTCAACATTCGTTTGGCGCGTATGGAGCCTTTAAAGTATTCGATGGCCTGGGCAAATTCTTGTTGTTTTTGTGATGTTTGGTCGTTGATGTTCGCGAGTCCAAACAAGATCCTCGCGAGGTTATCGTTGATCTGCGCGAGTAACTCTGTCTGTTCACCTGTTTTGCACTTGATCGCGATGGACAATCCTTCTTCGCCAGCCGTACGAGCTGCCTGGAGAAGCTGTCTCTTTTGTGATGGAGGCATATCTTTTTGGGTCTCGACCTTACGTCTCTGTAAGGAGCTTTGTAAGTGTCGGATCCATGCATCATTCAGATCGTCGCGTGTTTCGCGTACACCGAGCGACCAGGCTTGAGAGAGAGTCTCTTCGGCTTCTTCGAGGTGATTGGTGTCCAGCTCGTACAACGCTTGAAAGCGAAGCACCCTCGCTTGTTGCAACTTCGAATCTTGTTGGTCTCGAAGCATCTCGTAGGTCTTTTGGTACAGCGCTCGGCCTTGTTGGTACTCTTTCTTGCCGAGCTGACCACCTGATTGCTGTGCGAGCAACTGGCGTTTGTTGTCAGCTCGTTCCAGCAACAACTCTGTGTACAGCGATGGGAAATGTGGCAGCTGTTTGGCAAATTGCTCCTGATCGAGGACCATACCGAATAAAGCCTCGACCTCCTGGTAAAGTCCTCTTCTTCTGTAGGTCTGTCCAAGTTCCTGTAAGAGCTCCAGGTCATTTCCAGAGATCTCTTTGAAAACAATACTCAGCAAGTGATTGGAGCGCGTAACCTGTCTCGGATCGAGATGGAGGAATGCGTGCAACAGGATGTGGCGATTTCGTCTACCAAGGCCTTCACTTCGGTCATTAAAATCCGCGACAAGCTGGGCTTGGTGTGTCTCGATGGAGCGCAATAAGTACAAACTTAACGCACCAGAGAGAGCCTTGAAGTGCTCGCTTTTGGAGGAGAGCGCTAACAACCACTGCACTTGATCGGTCTGGAAGAGCGGGGTTTCTTCGCTTTGTTGTGGTTGGGAGGTGAGGGACCACAGGTCTTGGAACAACAAATATTCTTGGAGTTGAGGTGAGGTAAAGGTCACATGTCTCACCGGTCTCGCGTCTTGGTGCTCTTTGTGTTTTGGCAGTCGCCATCGGCGGATGAGTAGTCCACGTGCTCGTAAGTCATCGTAAATTCGTGTGCCGTACTTAAAGGGCTCTACGTATTCGATAAGCTCGGGATCTTCTAATAGTTGTGATTCTTCGAGCAGTGGATCTGATTCCCACTTGTCTGGAGTTTCCGTCGTGTGTTCTTGTCCGTACAGCATTTTTTGAGCGAGTGATTGCATGCACTCGCGCTCTGGCTGTGTGAATTGCTCCAGGTAGGAGGACATCAGCTCCATCAATTGCAGATCTTCGGGGAGTTCTTTTTGGTGGAATGTCTCCATAATGACAGGAAGCAACGTCGGCGCAGCGAGGAGCGTGCGTGTCATGCCATATCGTTCGATGTCACGTGTGCTCGCTCTGTTGGGTCGATATCTCGGAGAACCGCTGGTGTCAGTGTACTGGTAATAGCGTTGGTATGCGCGCTCAACCTCTGTTTTGTCCTCTGGGACGCCAGGGGTTTTCTCATCCAGGAACTCTGTAAGCTCCATCGCGACGCCGTGGACACCTCTCTCTCTGTAAAACATCTCCTCAGACGGGGAGAACCGACCTTGCACGACAAAAGGCGAGAGAACTGGGTGTTCTATGTTGTTTTCCAGGTAACTTTTGCGAACAGAGAGGATAAATTTACAGTGGAGGTGCGTCGCTCGGGCTCGACTTGCGAGTGTTAGGGCATCTGCGAGTAACTCCACTCCTTTTGGGTGCTCGTGGAAGCCATCGAGATAGAAGGTGAGAGGTGATGCAAGCTCAACATCTGCAAATAGAGGCTGTATCGCTTGCATCACCTCTTCTAAACGCTTCTGTGGTGAGGACGCAGACAATGCCTCGTCGAGCTCAAGCTGTAACTCGTGGGTGAGCCAATCTGCGAGTGTTGCGTCGGGATGAAGCAAACCTGCGTCCATAAACAGCGTGATCTGGCCTTCGTGTTCGCCGGATTGTTGTCTCCGTGCGTGTCTGAGCATGAGCGTGGTGTGTCCAACACCGTCAGACCCTGCAAGAAGGAAGATGCTCGGTGATTCTGCGAGTTTGTGGCGGTCTTGCTCCAAAAAGTTGTCGAGCTTGTACTCCATGTCTCTCTTGATCATGAGTGGATCTTGCTCGCGCAGACGGCTTCTTGCAAAGACTTGTCTGAAGCTGGCTTTGGAGCGTTCGATGAGATAGGAAAAGTCGAGCTTCGAGAGTGTTCTGTGTTCAAGTTGTGTCGCGAGTCGTGAGAGTTGTTGCTCCCACTCTGCGCCAGGACCGAGTCGTTCATGTGAGCGCCAGTATCCTCTCTCGTCGTTTGGTCCGAGGCGGCGCATATGAAGTTGTATCGAGCGGTTGAAGTTGTAAGCCCACATCCGGCTAGGGGGAAGCTCACCCTGTTGTATAGCGACGTCGGAGAGGGTGTTTGTCCACTCTATTTGGGCGAGAGGCTCCAAAGACATCGGCGCAAATTGCTCATACGACAGATGAAGTGCACGAGGCGTAATGTGTTGTTCTTGAGAGAGGGGGCGTATCCATGGAGACAACCCGCTGAAGGTGATCCGCCAGTGGCCTTCCTGCGACTCTTTGGGAATGATGACAAAGGGACGCACGCGCATACAGTCTCGGTACTCTCTCAGCGTGTCGAATAAGAACGTTTTGTACCGCAAGCGTAAGGTGTGGAGATGTTCCCAGGGGTCTTGGTCTGCGTGGTTGGATACAGGCTCTCTCAGTCTCTCTTGTAGCTCCAAAAATCTTTTGAACATAGAGCTTTGTGTCTCTTTGTTCTCCGACAGCTTTTGGTGGAATGAGTAGAATGGTGCGATCCAACTGGTTTGGTCTTGAAGTGGCGGCAATTGCGCGTAAAACTCATCCCATCCCTGCTGATCCTCGAAGGACAACTTCTGCAGGTATTGTGTGAACTCTGGGGAGCGCTCCATTCCTTCGCCTTCGACGTAGCTCGCGATGAGAATGAGCGCGCTGTAATGCACGAGGCTCCAATACGTGTCGTGTAGGTGGGAGATGTTCTCTCGCAAGGCTTCTTCGAGCAGTGTGGTGTGTGATCTTCTTGTCTCGAAGAGCTCCCACAGTTGATCTCGCTCTTCTGTGTCGAGGTGCTCCGTCTGTTGTTTGGACGTAAGATGCTCGATATCCGTTTGCAAGCTTGACAAGACAGCGTGCTGAGTCTCGATGATCTGTTCGGAGCGCTGGAATGTCACGAACATCTGTGTGATAGGTGTTGGGTAGGCGATGCGCACAAGTGAGGAGAGCGCGATCTCTTGGTGTGTTGTGTCTTGATCTTTGCAGTGTTGTAAGAGGACCTCTTCTGTCTGTGCGAGTCCTGCGTGAATGTGACCATTGGCTCGATCACCATACCCAAGCACTTTCAGAATATACGCTGTGTCTTTGGAGTCATCCTCCATGGCCTGCTTGAGCTGCAGGACGGCTTGTTTTGTGCCGATTCTCCCAAGCACAAGGAGTGTACGCTTTCGCTCATCTTCGAAGGACGTGGTGAGATAGGGAGCGAATGGATCGGGAAGTGGGTCCTCTTTTGTGTGTGGTTGGATGGGGTCCCAGCTCCACGACTGTTGGTTGTCTCGCAGTGAGGTGAGGTGTGTGCCGACTTGTTCTGCGACCTCTAGCCAGATTTGTTGGTGAACTTCTCCCACTGGCCTTGGGAGGTGGGCAATTTTTTCGATGGCACGAAGCGCAGCCATTCGTAATGTCGGTGTATCAGAGTGTGCAAGCGCGAGAAGGACTTCGAGGGCACGATCTCGCATGGCCCAAATTTCTTTGGGGGTGAGCTGTTCTGTTTGGACATCGCTGAACGTGTTGGTGTGCTGTTTCGTCGTGATGGTACGTGTGAGGAGCGAAGCCATCTCCTCGATGATACGTGCCTGGACTTCTGTTTCGGGGGGGCGAAAATACCACTCCGTGAGTCGTCCGAGGATGGGGTAGTGTGTGTAGTAAAAGACACGTCCACGAAAAGTGGAGCTGTGCGCAGGGCTGACCATGTCAATACACGCTTCCATCGCCCACTTGCGGTCCTGCATTTGGCCGAGGATTTGTATCTCTTCATCGCGAAGAAGTCGACTCCAGCCGGGCTCTTTTGGTGGAGATTGCAGAGACATCTTCGGGAGAATGCGCGGTAACCAACGGTTTTTTACAATCCCTATGCCGTAAATGACACCCGATATAGGGTCGAAGTGACCGTGTCTTCCTTGGATACTTCTTAGTAGAAAACCCGCCCAGAAACGTGGGAAACTGTCGAGCGTTCGCAGGAGGATTTGTTTGTGCTCTGCGAGGCGTGGGGGAGCTTCTTCCTGTTCATTTTCGAGGCCAATCCTGTGGACGCGGACGCCGGTGATAGAGTCCATCAAGATCAAATAGATAAGGAGCAGGCGCTTGGCGTAAAAGAAGATCAAGAACGCCCGAATCATCGACGCAAAGAGCGTATATCCCTGTCCCACATCGAGGAATTGGACTTCTCCGCGTACAGTTGGTACTTGTTGCCCTCTATGTCGGGCCTTGATCTTGATCGTGACAGTAAAGCGCAGCCAGTCTCCCAGTGTCGGTGGGATAAGAGTCGTCTCTGTTTTCGAAGCAGGTGGTTTGGTCTTTGTGGGGTGTTGGGCAGAGACTTTTTGATAGGCCTGTTGTTTGATCTTGGGGGCTTGTGGGTGGACATAAAAAGCATGGAACACGAGTGCTTCGGCAAAAAGTAACCCCGGCAGCAACAAAAACAAATATGTGGAGGAAGGTAAGAGGACGTTGGCTTTGATCAGCCATGTTGGGGGTTCGCCGACAGCGAGAGCTTTTGCTCGTAGGAGTCGATCTCTTTCCAGGATAAAGTTGTAAAAGATGACCAGCACAACCGCTGGTAAAAATGCCAACAGTCCGGCAAAGATGTCTCTCGGTAAGAACAATTGTGTCAGTAAGACCAACAACACACCGCTGTCTATCGCAGTGAGGATGAGCCTTTGCTTGGGAGGCGCTTGTTTTTCTCGAAGCAGGTGAAAGAGGGCGCTTACGCCGATCGAAAGGATAAATCCAATGAGAGTGAGCCACCAAGGAGCGATGTGTCTGAGTGTCCCCATAAAGAACGCGAGGGGCAACAACATGACCCAACGTGCTAGCTGTGTCGGCATGTTGATCTGTTGGCCATACATCCACAAACCAGCACCAAAGACGACAAACACCAGCAAAGGCAAGGCATTCCAAGTGGATGACTTGAGCTGTGCGTGATCCCAGCCGAGCAGATAGGCGCTCGCGAGAAAACCACCGACAACGAGGAGCTTGGTCAAGCCCTCAAACAACAGCTTTGTCGCTTTGTGTTGTTGGAGCGTGTCCCATAATCGGGTGGTGATAGGGGAGGGAGGTGGTTTGATCGATGGACTGGAAGCATCCGATGCGTTTGGTTGCAAGAGCTACTCCTTCGACTAGACAAGTTCGAGTGTTTGAAAGTTCGGATAGGTTACCTGCTCGGCGATAACATAGACTATCCCTATTGACTTTGGCAAGGTGTACAAGACATTGATACTAACGCTTGATGTGTTTGGATTGTTCCATCAAGAGTGTGGGTTGTTGGACGAAAAAAAGGACATGGAAGGTGAGGCGCTTTTTCTTTTGGTGCACTCATTGTCTGGGAGGTGTTTTGTGAATCGATTTGTACGTTGGAGTTTGGCGCTCGCGGCGATAATGCTCGTGGCGATGTTTGCAGTGGTCGGATATATCGCGAAGACCTCATTTGACAAGCTCCATCAATACGTGAAACCACAGCTACAATCATACACACCATCGACGCTCTCGGTGTCCCTCAAACGTCCTTTTTTTATGTTGAAAGACAAGGTGTTTTATCACTGCGCAGAGGGTCGTTTGACAAATTGCAAGCAGGGGCGTTGGGCTGGGCTTATTGCGAAGGCATCTGTTGCACCAAACGGTCAATATATCGCGGTGATGACTCCGCGGACACCTCTTGAGGCGTCCTCTTGGTGGATTTTGGACAAGAGTGGTCGCCCCATTCATCGGCCGGGTATCATGAAGACAGGAGGCGCGTCTTCTGACACCCAGCACCATGCATTCTCCTCACAGGTTGTCTGGTTTCCATCATCTGATCGTTTGTTGTTGTTGCGAAAAAAGAGTCTCGCCGAGAAAGGTGGATTCTTTGGTTTTTTTGATGTTTTTGTGTTTGATGTGAAGAAACGCTCACTTCGCAAACTCTTTCGATTGCCAGGTGGTGCCGACTGGTTTACTGTGTCAAAGGATGGTTCATCACTGCTCGCTCGCTACAACGATGTGCGACGTGGCTTGGTGTTTGGTGTCTTCTCCTTGGCGAATGGGAAGATGTTGAAGCAAACATCATCCTATATTGCCGCAGGTCGCTGGGTGCGAGAGGCGTTTTTATGGCCTTTTTCGATGCGTGGTTTTGGCGGGCATTCGTTTGATTACAGGAAAAGAGTTGGACTCATTGAGCAGTCAAAATACAAGGGCAACATCCATTACGCGAAAGGGCTCCCGAGTCATCTGCGACAACCACTCGCGCTTGAGCTTCGAAGTTTACACAGTGTGAAGACGCTCATACGTGGCACGTATGGGTGGTATCCCGCCCAAAGAAAGAAGATCCCTTTTGTGTTGAAGAGCCATTTTTTACCGGGGAATCGCTACATACTCACCCAAATTTTCAGTCAACAGGCGATGGGGACGTTTGTGATGGATACGTCGAGTGGGACGTACCAAATGCTCGCGAAACAGGCTCGTTTGTTTTTTCATGTGGACGTCAAGATGCGTTCGCCACGTCAACTCAAGCAAAAGTATCCATTGAAAGTGTTGGCGACATCAACACAACCTGTTCGCTAGCAAGACATTTGTGCGTGTAAAGGTTCTCGACGACGGGGAGTAGGGCTGGGGAGAAGGCTCTGGTTTCTTTGCAGATCATGAGGATATGGGGTATAGTGCATCGCTCAACATGTTTCAAAGACATAGACCATACACTCCATTCGAATCTATCAGTCGACGTTTTCGTCATTGAGGAGGTATGTGCGCTATGGTTGATCTTATGAATACCAGAACTGGGAGTGAAAGTATGCGAAAGTGCTCATTGCTGCTCGTGTTTCTCGGAGCATTAATGGTCTGTGCTCCAGGCTATTTGATGGCCGAAGAACCCGCAGCCAAAAACGTCGAAACCCAAAAAAAAGACAGCCCAAAAAAGGCCGAAGAGAAAGGCGAAAAGAAGCCCGCAAACGCAGTGCCTGCCGCAGACAAAGACAAGAAGCCTGCTGCGCGTGTTGTGAAAGTCGATCGTCCTGAAGCCGCAAAGCCTGCAAAGAGGGCGCCTGCCGTTGCAAAGAAGGTCACAAAAAAAGTCAAGAAGAAGAAGAACATCGTTGTTCATGGATTCGAAGTCTTCGTTGGATTTCTTGGAAAGACAGTCTTCTTCCCGATCTTTGGATTTCCATTTGTCGTGATCATCCTCGTGCTCGGGTCGATCTTCTTCACTTTCAGGATGGGTTTTATCAACCTGAGGGGATTCGCACACTCCATTCAAATTATTCGTGGAAAATACGATAATCCCGATGATGAAGGTGAGATCAGTCACTTTCAGGCGCTCACATCGTCTTTGAGCGCGACGGTTGGGCTTGGAAACATCGCTGGTGTCGCTGTTGCTGTTGGGAAGGGGGGAGCAGGCGCTGTCTTTTGGATGATCTTGATTGCTTTCTTCGGTATGACCGCCAAGTTTGTCGAATGTTCGCTCGCCCAAATGTGGAGAACGATCGAAGATGACGGCACTGTTCATGGTGGACCCATGTACTACATCTCCCGTGGTCTCGAAGAAAAGAACTTGGGCGTCGCCGGGAAGTTTTTGGGCGGATTCTTCGCCGTGTGTATCATCGGTGGTGCGTTTGGTGGTGGGAACATGTTCCAAGCCAACCAATCGTTTGAGCTGATCGCGAAGTACGTTCCTGCGACGACACCTGTTATGGGTGTCAATCCTTACGCGTTGGGATTTGGTCTTTTGCTCGCGATCATCGTTGGGTTGATCATCCTCGGTGGGATCAAGCGTATCGGTAGCGCGACCTCCAAAATCGTCCCCTTTATGGTCGCTCTCTACATCGGTACAGCGATTATCATCATCCTCATGAATGTCGGTCGTATTCCTGGATTGCTCGTCGAGATTGTCCAATCGGCCTTCAACCCTGGCGCAATGTATGGCGGTCTTTTAGGGGTTATGGTCATTGGTATCAGCCGCGCGGTCTTTTCTAACGAAGCTGGTATTGGTTCGGCTGCAATTGCACACAGCGCAGCCAAGACAGACGAACCCATTCGTGAAGGTATGGTCGCGATGATTGGACCCTTCATCGATACTGTCATGATTTGTTTGATGACAGCGTCTGTGATCTTGTTGACTGCACCTGACAACAAGACTTTGCAAGCGATGCAGTCGGCACAAAAGAACGTTTACACGCTGAACGTTGCGCTCGCAAAGGCCCAAAAAGAGAAGAAGGCCAAGGCAATCATCGCTGGCTTGAAGTCCAAGTTGTCATTCGCAAAGAAGGACTACAAGAGCAAATCCAAAGGTGCAGCGATCACTTCGGCTGCTTTTGGCTCGGTCTTTTCGTGGTTCCCGATCTTGTTGAGTATTGTCGTCTTCTTGTTCGCGTACTCTACGATGGTGTCGTGGAGTTATTACGGAGAACGGGGTTGGGCCTACCTCTTTGGTAGTGGCTCCATTATGATCTATCGCATGCTGTTTTTGTGTGCGATTGTTCTCGGGAGTGTCGCCAATTTAGGGGTTGTGCTCGACTTCAGTGATATCATGATCTTTCTCTGTGCATTCCCCAACATCATCGCAGGTGTGTTGTTGAGTGGGATCGTCAAAGAAAGACTCGATGATTATTGGACACGATTCCAAAAAGGCGAATTCAAAGAATACAAGTAGTCCATCCTGATCCAGGGGCAATTGCACTTGTGTCTTCGCAAAGTGCACCCGAATGTACGATACAATCCCTCATGATCATACGTATGTCGCAAGCGATATCCTCCTAACGTTCGATTGCTCGGACAACATATGCGGTTGTCATTTGCTTCATGCACTTTGCAACCACCCCTTCAACAAACCTCTCCATCCCCCTGGCCTCCGGCCTTCCCCCTTCCTCTCCGACCTTCGGAGAAGGCAAGGGGAGGGATTATACCGTGTGCACGGGGGATACTAGATTTCTGATCCAGGCGCAGTTGCACTTGTGTCTTCGCAAAATGCACCCGAAGATACGACACAATCCCTCGTGACAATACAGATACTGCGAGCAGTATCCTCCCAACGCTCGATTGCTCACGAACTTGCAGCGGTTGTCATTTGCTTCATTCACTTTGCAACTACCCCTTCAACAAACCTCTCCATCCCCCTGGCCTCCGACCTTCCCCCTTCCTCTCCATCCTCTGGATGAGGAAGGGGGACCAATCAAACGGCATATACGTGACTTTGGATATTATGAACGCGCCCCCTCAGCCGGGCGAATACTCGTCCAGCTTCCCCCACTCAACTTCGTTGGCAAGGGGAGCGATGCATATCAAACGAGATGTCGCGATACAAACGCATATTTCGTGTAGATTGGCTTGGTGTCAGTAAGGACGGGCCTTATGTCCGAGCTCAATCATCGTATACATCGGTTGGTTTGTCCCTCCTCTCGAAAGGCTTGAGAGGAGGGAAGAGCCGAAGGCTCAGGGTGGAGAGTTTGTTGAGGTGGATGATTGCAA
>PCBK01000184.1 GCA_002731275.1 Deltaproteobacteria bacterium
AGCCATATTTTTTTCTCCTTCGGTTTGATATTTTGAAGGAGCTTGCTTCTTTTCACTTCCTTTTCAAGACGTTCTAGCTCGCCCGGTTACAAAATAACGTTTGATTTTCCTAAAAACGACTGTTTTCTCATGTGTGAAAATACGCCTATTTACGAAAATATCGTTCGATTTTCCTAAAAAGGGCTATTTTCTCATCTCGTAAGCAGAACACGTGAGTGGTGCAAACGTCCCCAAAGCTGGGTTGTCACTTTGTTGTAAAGCACCGTCGGAGAGAGCAAGTGAACCCCACAACAACCCCAATCCCTCCAAAAAGAAGACATCCCACCAAGCGAAGCGCGATAGTCTCCTAACCCCGCAAGGGGTTCAAATGAGGGGGAAGGCAAGCGAAGCGCGCTTGGGGGATTTCAAAATCCCCCATTAGCCAAAAAGAACCCCAAAAATCAATTCCTCAAAAAAGAACCCCCTCAAACATACCCAAGTACCTTAGAAGGCGCTCTTGGCCTGGACACCACGGCGACTCTTCTTGTAGAGGCGTCGGAGGCTACGACGTCCTTGCTCTTGTAGCTGGGAGTTGCCACTGCGGATATTGTCGAGCATGTCAAAGTTGTACTTGCTCTTGTTGCGACGAGGACGCTTCCATCTTCTTCGTCGACGGTGACGTCGCGACGATTGCAGATATCGCTTCCCTCTAAAGAACGCAAAATCATCGCCTTTTTGGGCGATCACTGTCGCCTTGCCGATGATATTCTCCGTCGTAAAGATACCACGTAGATCCGTCTTGCCCTTGTGGAACTTCTTATCCTTACTACCGACGATACGAATGGTCGCACCTGGGACGGGTAGACGACTTCCTCGCTCGTAAAGATGAACAGTCACACGACCTGTCGAAGCATCCTGCTGAACATCGAGCTTCAAGGCCGTACGTAACAGAATCCCCGAAACCTCGTGGTGTTTGGACTTGAGGACGACCAAGTAAGAACCTCTTCGTTTGAGTGGCAACTTGAGCGAAGAGGTCTTCGCGCTGAAGTCATGCTTTTGACTGATACGTCTCTTCCCTCGATAAGAAGGCGTGATCCCCGCGAGGTTGATGCGCGTTACGGCGTTGAGATTCTTCTTGAGCAGATACAGCTTCATCAAATCGACATAGTACGAGAGGATCGTGAGGGACTTGACGTTCTGGTGTGTGACCTTTAACGCCGACTTTTGAGTCGGTGTCAGGGTCGTCACCTCCGGCAACTTGAGCAGACGTTTTTCAAAGTATTGTGTTTGGACCTTCGCGTCTGGGAAGCGAGTCTTGATGCGCTTGTACCACTTGAGCGCGTCCCCAAGACGATGACGGGCGTGGTGGATCTGGGCGATCAAATAAGACGCGAGATAACGGTCTTTACTGCGCTTTGTCCCACCCTTGCCATCTGGATAGGGTTCGCTGCTGACCTTTTTGAGCAGGGTCAACGCGCGTTTGTCTTTGCGTTCGAGATAGAGAGCGTAAGCTTCCAGATAGTGGAAGTTGTCGAGATAGGAGCTCTTGGGATAACGCTTCGCAAGCTCCCGCAGATACAACGTCGACGCCTTGCGCTTGTTCTGTGCGAGCATGACGTTGGCGTGGGTATATGTCGCCGCGTCCACCACTGGATTCTCGGGGTACATCCAGACAAAACGTTTGAGCAGTGATGCCGCGATCCCCAACCACTTTTGTCGTTTTGTAGGCGCTTGTTTGTGCTTGTCTGCATACTGAAAGACCGATTGGGCGAGGGCGTAATGAGCTTCTTGTACACTCTTGAGATCAGGGTAATCACTGAGCAGTCGCTGGATGAAGGTCGATGCCGCCGCAAACTGTCCCTCTGATTCGAGGGTCGAGGCGACCTGAAGCTCCTTCAGAAAACGCGCCGCGAGAGTGGCTTTGTACACCATACTCGCCCGCTCATACTCCTTCGTCTCTGCGTACGCCTGTCCGACCTTCATGATCTGGGCGAACTCGATAATATCGTTGGGGGATTGCTCCTTGTGAAGCTCAAAGAAGCGCACAATCTCATCGGATTTACCATGCTTTAGAGCGATGTGAAGCATCATCCTGGCGACCTGTTTTAGATAATATTGACGCAACTTGTATTGTTTGAGCAACGCAGAGAAGTAGGTGTGTGCCTTCGCATATCGATCCATCCCATAATACACCTTACCGCGCTTGAACAACTCGTCTGGTGTCGGAGTGTAATGGTCCTTTTTCTTCGCATCTGCAGGCAGGATCGTCAACTCTTTGCTGG
This sequence comes from Deltaproteobacteria bacterium, assembly GCA_002731275.1. Classification (GTDB taxonomy): domain Bacteria; phylum Myxococcota_C; class UBA6777; order UBA6777; family UBA6777; genus UBA6777. Next base: position 2,262 of record PCBK01000184.1, read on the forward strand.
TCCCAATGCTGAAGCGCTGTGGATGTGAAAAGGACCACGCTGTCGTCGCTGGGATCGAGTAATGTCCGGGGGTCGTGCCGTACAGTGCGTACTTGATGTTCCAACTGCGGCGGCTGCGATTGAGCAGGAAGACGATCCTTCCGGGCTCCAAACGGTAACGTCCATAGGAGACTGTGATCGAAGAGGGCAACACCCTCGCTCCACCTGGGAGTGGCTCGATGACCTTGATGTCGTCGTTTGCGCCGTGCTTTTTCTTCAGCTTAACGTACAGCGAAACACGCGCATGTTCACCAACGCGAAGTGATTTGACCTTGTTGGTCCAGGGAGTCATACGGTTGCGAATAACCGAAAAGCCTGGTGTGATCGTCGTATTCTTGATGCGTTGGTATGCTGGGGTGTAGGAACGCTTCAGAGAGTGGAAGCGGTGTGTGAGGGTTTTTGATGGGGAGGATGTACTCCCAGTCAACAGAGAGGAGAAGCGGAATTGTCCAACACCTGACGGGATGATCTCAATGGCGGCACCTTTGGCGAGCTGTGGACCGCGAAGGGTGATGACCTGTTGTGGGCTGGCGCCGTAGAGCGCGAGCTTTTTGATGGTCTTGCCGTTGAGTTTGATGTGCAGTGAGAGACGGACCTTCGCCATCTTGGTGTGTTTGTAATAGGCGGTCAATGCTCGGGCTGCGCGGCTCGTCTCCTGGAGGGAGGGCCAACGTCGTCCTCTGCGCTGTGTCAGCAAGAATGGGATGCCCTTTTGGAGGACACTTGAACGTGGTGAGAGCTTCGCGAGTAGCTCCAGTCCAAAGGCGACCTGTGCGAGCTGTGTGGGCGTCAGTGAGCGGCGTCCAGTGCGTTGCTGACTGAGCTGATGTTGGTGTTGTTGAACGTGCTCTTCGATGTAACGCACGAGTTGCTTGGCGAGTGTTGTACGTCCCAATGACAACAGCGCTTCACCGAGCTGACAAAGTGATTCGAGGTCGAGGTTCGTTCGTTTGCGGAACAAGCGATTGGCGTATGTAAAGAGTTCATCTTTTTCGTCAGATGCTTGTTGGAGCAGCGCGGTCAACAAGAGGGCTTTTTTGCCGTCATTGTCGATGCTGTGGAAGTATTTTTTGATCGCACTGCGTAGCTTCTTCAGCCGTTTTTGCTGCGCAAACGCGCCCCAGCGGGTCTTGGCGGCGACGATGAGTTTGTAGACACGTGCCGTAAAGAGGGGTTGTTCCATCTTGTATTTGTTGAATTTACCGATGAAATCCCATCCCAATTCACGGTGACGATACCAGCTACGTCCTTTCGACTTGAGCAGCCACAAGGAACGCACGAGATGATGAAGTTGTGAGACCAGTCGTTGTGCGCGCATCGTCTTGTGTTGTCCTGCCGACTTGAGCTGATCAAGCGCGGCGAGTGTGATCTGGGCCCGGTGGTAGAGCAACCCTGGGTAGGCGAATGTATCGTCAGAGAGGGACGCTGCGAGGTCACTTAACCAGCGAGAGGAGAGTGGGCCGACGCGCAGTGTCAACGTCTTGTTTGTGAAGGGACCTTTGCCTGGAAGTTTGAGCGACCAGGATTGGTGTTCTCCTGAGATACCAGCGTGGGCTGCCTGGACGTTTACGCCTCTCGCTCGGATGCGAATGTCCTGTTCGATACCATCCTGCCACACGGAGGATTTCCCTTTCCCTATTGCCCGCAATTGCACCTTGAGGACGTGCTTTTTGTAGCCTTTTGTCTTAAGCGTCGGGAAGGTGAATGTCTTACTTTGGTGGGCGGGGAGATGACCTTTGAGTGTGTAGACCTTCTTGTCTTCGGAGAAACGGAGTGTTCCAGAGAGTGTGAGCGTTTCATTGGTTTGGTTGTGAAGTGTCGCGTGTGGCTGGATATGATCGCCACGGGTGAGGAAGGTGGGCAGGTGAAGGACGGCGAGCAGGGGTTTTTGGGTGATGATGCTGCTCTTGCCATCTCCGACGAGTGTGGGATGGGCGACGCCTCTTGCGTGGATGGACCATGTGGACGCTGTTTGTGGCATCTTCCAGGTGATGGTCGCCTGTCCTTTTTTGTTGGTCACGATAGAAGGGTTCCAGTACGCGGTGCTAGAGAAGATCTTGCGTAGCTGTTTGAGGAATTGTTGTTTTCCTGTTGTAGGTGCGTTCACTGCCGCTTTGGGGGCTTCGTGGTCACCATCACCATTCTCCGTCACACCATTGCGGCTTCTAGGGACATATCGTCCATAGCGTCTTTGTCGGTTGGCACGAAGCGAGTAACCCCGGCGTTGTTGTGTTTGGTTTTGTTGGTAGAGATTACTTCCTGGACCCATATTACCCATTCCACCACTGAGACGTCCCAACAAACCAGCCTTTCTCGTCATGTACTCTTGGAGGGCTTTGCTCAGTGTGCCTGTTTGGGCTTTGTGCTTGTAAGTGTGGGATGATTGGGTCGTGTATTGGAGCCGGCGACGGAAAGCGTAGAAGAGTTTTCTGAGCGAAGAGGTTTTGTCCGGATAGATGGAGAGCAGTGTGCGATCGACGACGGCGAGTGAGACCTCTGCGGAGACTGGTTTTCCGCCCTGATCTTTTGTCTCGACGAGCAGCTCGACTTGTTCACCGGGCAGCCACTTCTTCTTTTTGGGGGTGATGGAGATCTTGAGGTGGCGTGCGACGAAGAATTCTTTTTTGGTGGTGAAGAGCGACTGTTTGTGCAATAGCGCTACCGAGAAGGAGAAGTTGGGGCTCATATTGGCCTCGAACTTGATCGGCAGCAGACTTTCACCTTTCGGGAGGGAGGGGAGCAGCTTGTGTTTGAGGACTTGGTCGGCTTCGTAGGTGATGAGCGCAGGGCCGCTACGTCTGGAGAGCAGCTTGACCTTGATGGAGTCACCGACCTGCACGTGGTCTTTGTCACTGAGTAGGCGCAAGACCTGTTTGTCGTCTTCACCACTGACAAACACTTTGTATTGTGCGACGACAGGCTGTCCCCATCGGTCTTTACTCTTGGCGCGCAGAGTGTAATGGCCGCCTTTTTTCAGACGGAGTGTATACGCTCCGTGGCCTTTTTTGTCGAGCGTGAGGTTGGTCTCGCCAACTTTGCGCTCTACTTTGCGTCCTGAGGCGTTGACATGTCGAAGCCACTGAAGCTTCACTTTCGCTGCTGCTGGTGTACCTTGTGGGTCGGCTGCCTTGAGCTTGATCTCGAAGGACTCACCGGCTGCGTAGACTTTGCGTACACTGGAGAGACCGAGGTCAAAGGCTGTTGAGCGTAGCCATATCTTGGAGCGCATGGACACGCCTTCTTGTGGGATGCGTGCGTACAGGGTGTAGAGTTTGTCGAGGGCGAGTTCTCTCGTCGGGAAGCTGAAGGACAGCTCTCCCTTGTTGTTGGTCACGCCGGTCTTTTTGAGCGCGCCGAGTTGGTACGTGATGCGCTTTTTGGCGGCGGGAGTGCCGAAGATATACCGCAACTGGAAGGTGCCCTTGATCGTCTGATGGCGCATGTAGACGCGGTGCTTCATGTTGAGTGAGAGCAGGTATTTGGGCAGCGTGTACTTGGCGAGTTGGAAATCCCCCCAGAAGGTCGGTCCTTTTTTGGTGGAGACCTTCATCCTGTAGCGTCCTGTTGGTGCCGATGCAGGTGGTGTAAAGGTCGTGTGGAACGTGCCGAGACCGCTGAGTTTGTGTGTCTGCTTGAGGACAACCTGTCCGTGTGCATCGAGCAATTCGAATGTGTAGGGGCGTGTGGGCAGCTGAAAGTTGCCGTCTTTGACTTCGCGCAGGATGCCACGGATATGGACGGTCTCGCCGGGCTTGTAAGCGGGCTTCTCTGTGTACAAGAGGCCGACTGGTTGGCGACTGACGCAGTAGCTGATGCCTGACAGGGAGTTGCCAACAGAGGCGATGGAACCCTTGTGAAGCGCGAGAACTTGGAGCTGTGAAGGTTGTTTGAGTTTTTTTGAGGTGACGTTGAGGACACCTTGTTTGTTGGTTTTGCCTTCGAGGAGCATCTTGCTGCCGTCGGAGACGAGGACTTTTGTGTTGGCGAGTGGGCGTGGGGTCTTGCCGTGCATCGCGAAGACGAACAGCGCGTTGCGGTTGGCTTTGGTGATGATACGCAGGTCGCTGACGATCGCGACGGTCGTGGCGAAGAGTTTGTCTCCTGTGACCTGTACGACTGCGACGGTTGGCTTGGTGCTGTCCAATTTGATGGGCAGCTCGTGCAGGTGATAGGGTTTGTAGGAGGGGACGTTGACCTCCCACTCTTTGTCGGGTCGGATGAGTTGGATGTCGAGTTTTTCCATCCCCGCGAAGCGGTTCATCTTGCGAAAGTAAGTCTCCGCGTCGATACGGTAGAGTCGGATGTTGAGTTTTTTGATGTTGCGCACGGAGGCTTTCAGGATGGCCTTCTCGCCTGTGTGATAGATACGGGGAGTGAGGAGGCTGAGGCCTTTGCCTTTGATACGGCGAATGGCTTTTTGGGCGCGTGTTCGGTAGGTCCAGTAGCGGACTTTTTTGTAGTAGGTGAGGGCTTGTTTGTATTGTTTGAGCTGGAACTCATACGTTTGGGCGATGGAGAGTCGGGCCATACGTCCCTGGTAGGAGCGAGGGTATTTGCTGACGAGTTGTTTCCAGGCCTCGATCGCTTGTTTGTATTGTTTTTGGTGGAATGCAATATCAGCGAGGCGGCTCATGATTTGCGCGCTACGGCTGTCGAGGGGGTAGCGTTTGAGGAAGGCTGTGTACTGGGCGTGTGCCTGTTTCCACTGTTTGCGTGAGAAGAGCGTCTGGGCTTTTTGGTAGCGAGCGTTGACGATCTGTCGCTGCGCGCGAGGCCACAGTTGATCTGTGGGGTGCGCAGTCAAGAAGGCCTGGAAGGCTTTAATCGCCTGTTGGTACGCTTGTTGGCGGTAGTAGCACAGGCCGATGTGGTAGCGAGACTTTGCGAGCAGGCGGGCCTTGTGGTTGGCGGCGCGTTTGGCGTCGCGCTTGATAAAGTCCGTGAATGCCTTGATCGCGTCATCATATCGGTTATTCCGAAAGTAGCTGTAGGCGATGTCAAAGGCGGCCTGTAGTGATTTGGGGTGTGTTGGGTAGCGCTTCAGGAGGGTGCGCAGTGTCTCAATGCCCAGGGCGAGGTCGTTTTTGGAGATACGATTGGGCAGGCCGTAGGTTTTGGCGAGGAGTACATATGTTTCAGGGAGGAGGGATGATTTTGGGTGATCTTTTCGCAGATCCTGAAGAGTTCGACGTGCAGCGCTGCGGTTTTTGTCGCGCATATGACAGCGCGCGAGGTGGTACATAAATTCGTCGGCGTGTGGTCCCTTTTTGAAGGTCTTGCTGGCCTTCTTGAAGATCCGACGTGCCTGCCAGATCTGTCCCAACTTGAAGTGGGAGAGTCCCAGTCGCAGGTACACTTTGCGCTTTTGGGCTTTGGGCAGACCGAGGTCCAGTGCGCGTTTGTAAAAGGAGATCGCTTTGCGACAGGGGGTGTGGTAGGCCTTTGTCTTGCTCATCTTTTTGAAGTACTGATCGGCGTACTTCAGGTAGATGTTTGCGATCTTGAGCTTTCGTTTGTCCGACAAGAGCGTCTTGAGGTGTTTTCCGAAGATCGCCTGTGCAGGTTTGTAGGTGCGCGCTTCGACGTAGGCGCTCGCAGCCATCATCCAGGTCTTTGTGTAGAAGCGCGACTTGGGGTACGTGCGGACCAGTGAGAGGGCGACCTTGGCGGCTGCTTTGTACTTCTTTTGCAGGCGAAGTGTGCGGGCTCTCAGATACAGGACTTCTGCGTGAGGGGCGCGTACTTTTTGTTTGCGCAAGAGGGACAGAGCCTTCTTGTACTGTTTTCTCGCGAGCGCTTGTTTGACTGATTCGTGGTCTTGTGTGTGTGTGGAACGTTTGGGTGTGGGACGTGTTGGGGGAGCTGCCTGTACGTGCACTGCGCACATACATAGGCAACATGAAATCCACAAAAAGAGCGTGGACTTCCTGGATGAAAAAGACATCGTGAGACCTCCTTTGGTCGGGGGAAGCGAGACCGCTTTTTTCCATCTAGCGGCCTACACTGTGTCATATCAGATCCTATACATACGTAGACGATCGGGGAGAGATCTTGTCGCATATAGGATTGGTGTCATGCGCACAAAATGACGTTCATGTGTGTTTGGGACTGTTGCAATTGAGGGACAGTATAGCGAAAGAGCGGGGATGATTCCACCTGAATTGATTCAGTGGTGTATGGATTTTGTAAGGACTTTGTAAGCGGGTCCGTTCGTAAGTGGTCCTCTCGCGAAGTAAGCGCATGAGCATTCTGTTCGTAAGTGGTCCTCTCGCGAAGTAAGCGCATGGGTATGATGTTGCATTTTTTTTCCGTAGGGTCGGGCCTTGTGTCCGACCTCGATGTTGTATGTCTTTGTTCGTCTTTTGGCCTTATGTGTTGTCTTCCCCATGAGAGCTCCATGAGAGGAGGGAGCGTTCGGTGACATCACACAATTTGGCGGCGGAGATGCGTTGTGTCTTGGCCTGTTCACGTATCTCTTCGGCGATATAACCTTTGAGTGCGCGGAACAGGTCTTTTGTGGACAGTGGCTGTTCTTTTTGCATCCATCTCGGTGGGATCCCTTGTCCTGTCGCGAAGGACAGACAGACCGCTTGGTGTACTTGCTCTGTGGTCCTCGTGGAGGCGATCTGTTGGGGGGAGTGACGGAGGATATATGTCATGACTTCCTCGACGTCGAAGTCCCCCTCTTGATCGTGTGCGAAGGCGAGCAGCTTGTACGCGATACGGAGGAGGTCACGGATATTTCCTGGCAACGTTTGTCGCTGCAATTGTTCAATGAGTTGTGTGTGGAATCCGTCCGGAAAAGTCGGAGAGTGAGGCAGTCCAGAGCGGATCAAGGCTTGTTCATAGACCTGCTCCCACAGCCAGGGGATGTCTTCGGGGATCTCTCGCAGAGAGGGGAGTTTGATGGTCAGCATCCCGATCCTGTCGAGAAAGTCTGGGGAGAGTTGCTGTTCAAGCTCATGCCAGGGGCGGTTACTCGCGGTGATCAGGCGAAAGTGGCTCGTTGACGGTTGTGTCGCGCCAAGTGGGGTGAAGGTCTTCTCCTCAATGGCCCGGATCAGGAGACGCTGTAGGTTGTGGGGGAGGTCGCTGATCTCATCGAGAAAGAGGGTGTCTTTGTCTGCATATGCGAGGAGTCCAGGGTGATCTTTGTCGGCACCTGTAAAAGCGCCTCGTTTGTAACCGAAGAGCTCCGCGCGCATGGTCTCCGGGCTGTACATCCCACACGCGACAGAGGGCCAGTCCGTATCTTTTTTGCGATCCCGAAAGGGGCTGTGAAAGCGTACCCACGATGCGAGCGTGGTTTTTCCCGTCCCACGCTCCCCCATGATCAAGATGGGGACGTTGAGGCGCGCGAAGCGTCGGGCTTCGTGGTAGCATTCGATGAGCTTTGTGGAGACGAACTTGTCGGGGTCCCAAAAGATCCCCTGCTGTGCCGAAGGGCGATGTCGCCTGTTCTTCTCGTAGACATTGTAGAAGGTCTCAAGCCCGATGGAGATGGGTTTGACCGTGATCTTCTTTTGGACTCTGTGGCTCTGGATGATCTCGAAGGGGCGCTGGATAAAGCCGGCTTCTGCCATGAGCACCCAGATCGTGTGCATCGAAGGCGTCCCTGTGCTCGCGTTGATCACCAAGTTGGCTTGTGGGTGTTGTTTGCGGATCTGTGGGATGTGGTGCCGCATAAACTCGAAGATGGCTTTGTGATCGGTTGGATTATCGTAGTCCCATCGGCAAAAATGGACGACGACTTCGGGGGCTCGTTTGTGGATCTCTGACTTGAGTTCCTGGGCGATTTGTTCGTTGGTGAGGGAGTTTTTGTGTTGTTTCTTCGTGTTGCGCTTTTGTGTGAAGATATAGACCTGCTTGAAGCTCCCTCTGTACGGAGAGTCAGGGGAGAACATCAGTGAGAGTGTAGGGCCTTCGTAGAGATTGCCTCGGGCGTCTCTCATATAGGTCATCTTGCGCGTTCGCGAGTATGGGTCGTTGTTGCGGGCGATCCAGGAGAGCAGAATGTTGTCCAAGTCGGGCTCCTCTCATCAGGCCAAAACGAAGATTGACAGATGTCGACATGTATGTGGCGTAGGATACCTGTAGACGTGTCCAAAGGCAAAGGGTTCAGTGGTGGGGTTGTGTTTGCGTGGATGTGGACGATCGCGAAGTCTACATTCGTGGGTGTTGGAGAGTGGTGATGTGTGTTGTGCCAGATGCCTCGCTTCCAAAATGGTCTCTCGTTTGCTATGCTTTTGTGAGTCGTCAGAGTGAGTGAGATGTGAGATGTTGAAACCCTGCTGTGCGATCATATCGCGAAACACAGATGGATTGTGGGAGTCGGACATATGGCCAAAGTGAGAATTCATGAGCTTGCAAAAGACCTCGGCATCGCGAGCAAAGAGCTGCTGTTTATCGCCCAGACGCTGGGTTATGCAGTGGAGACCCACGCGAACACACTCGAAGAGCACGAGGCCGAAGAGTTAAAAGCCACTATCCTTGGGCTCGCATCTGTCGGATTTAAGCCGGAGAGTGAGCCTGGTTTTCAGCCCTCCATGGAGACCTTTGAGGTCAATCAACAAAAACAACCCAGCAACGCTCTGATGCTCGTGAATATGGGCAAACAAGATGTCCGCTTAAGTAAGCACGGTGTCGTCGCATTTGATGCGATGGTCAAGGTCTGCGCGGCCTTGCTCGCGGATCCCAAGCAGACCCTTCGTATCGATCATGAGACTGTCCCGTGGGGATCGATTTACTTTTTGCGCGCCGATCGCAGCACGCCGATGTTTGGATACATTGAGCTTGAATACGGTGACGAGACCTATGGGTCATCACAGCGCCAAAAAGGTGTGCTTGGTGATCTTCTGTGGTCCGCGCGCTGGATCAACGAGTATTGGACACGTCCCTTCGAGAAGCTCGCGATGAGCATCGGTTTGACGCGTGATCCCGAAGCCGATTATCGCAACCAATTTGAGTCCGACCTTCGTGCACTTGAAGCTCGCGGTCTGATCGATGGTTTGATCGAGTGGGAGATCACCACAGGGATCCCTGGACGCAACATCTACATCTATCCCAAAGACGAAGAGTACGAACACCATCCAAACAACAAGCTGTGATCTCAACATCAACATAGAAGGACAAGACATTGTATCGATTACTTTGGACTTACCAGGCAAAAGGCGCGCTCCCTTCTCACGCTCCACTCTTTTGGGAGGATAAGATCTACCTGCGCGATGAACAGATGCGCTACCACATCCTCGACGAGAAAAAAGGACGTCTGGAGTGGGAGTTCGATTTGACAGGGTATGGGACGTCTGAACCTGGACGTCGGCCTTCTATTGTGCAACTTGGGCGGGGTGGGTGGGTCTATGCTCTCGACTCCAAAAAGAAGCCCATCGTCTGGCAATTTGCGACCAACGATCAGGCCATCGCACCTCGCTACGTTCACGTCGAGGGTGGTGAGGCTTTTGTCTCCTGTGGGAGTGGCCGCATATACGGACTCGATTGGGACACTGGGCGTCATAAGTGGACCCATGAATTGCATCGCCAAGTCACCGACCTGACGTGGGACGATCCCTACGTCTACTACACCAATATCGAAGGTTGGGTCTGGTGTTTTCATGTCACTGAGCGCAAAGAAAAATGGGCGCTTCAGCTCGATGAACCCATCATCAGCACACCTTCTGTGCATGAAGAGACACTTTACGTGACGGGAGGTGGCGGGAGCTGTTGGAGTATCGACAAGCGGACGGGGTCGATCTTGTGGAGAGGCCTGACGTCTGGTGTGTGCAGCGCGAGTGTTGGGGTCTCATCGGAGCTTGTTCTCGTCCCTTCACAGGATGGTCGTTTGCACGCGCTTCACAAACAGGATGGCTCACCTGCATGGCAGAAGAAGCTCGCACACAGGCTCTTTTTGTCACCTGAGGTCGATAAAGATCTGGTGTACGTCAACGATCCACATGGCCAAGTCCATGCGCTTCAGCTTAAAGATGGCAAGGAGCAGTGGCGACACTTCGTCTCAGGTGCGTTGAGTATGAAGCCGTGTGTTCGAGGAGATCGCCTGTATCTCGGTGGTGCCAACGGTACACTCTACGCGTATGTGAAAAAGAAAAAGCGCGCCGTCGTGCAGGTCCCAGCTGCGAGCTCCGAGATGTCCCGTCGTCCTGCGGCGACGCTCTCAGGTGAACACTCTGATGGCACGATGTTTCGAGGTTCCATCGGTCGCTTTGGCGTCTTCCCTGGTGAGACTCGCCAACGCAAAGGCTCGGTCCTCTGGACGTACAAAGGCAATGATGGCTTTTACTCTTCGCCGATTGTCGACGAGGACACCGTGTACATTGGCTCACAGGCCAGTATGTTTTACGCGATTGACCGGCGCACAGGTCGGGAAAAGTGGTCCTTTAGCTCCAGCGGTTCGATCTGGGCGACTTGTGTTGTCACCGATCGCTACGTGTGTGTTGGATGTGACAAGGAGATGTACTGTCTCGATAAATTCACGGGCCGGAAAGTCTGGACCTTCTCGACAGGGGGATGGAGTTGGAGCTCTCCTTCTGTCGTCGATGGTGTGTTGTACTTTGGTAGTGGCGAATACGTCTGTTATGCGCTGGATATTGAAACAGGGCAAAAGCTCTGGGCGACCAAGGGGAAGGGACGTTGTTACTTCTCACCTGTTGTACTCGATGGGGTGATTTATGGTGGGACACGTGATGGTTCGGTCTACGAATTGGACCGTCAGACAGGGAAGGTCAATTGGTCCTTCAAGGTGAAGGAGGAGCTCGTTCACTCATCGTGTTGTGTGATGGATGATGTGCTCTACTTTGGTGGAGAGAAGGAGTTCTTTTACGCGCTTGATATCCCAACGCAAAAGATCCTGTGGAAGTGCAAGGCACCGAGCGGTGCAAGCTCCAGCCCGGCAGTCACAGATGAGATGGTGTACTTTGGGTGTCGAAACTCCCACTTTATGGCCGTTGAGCGAACGGAAGGGAAGGTCGTGTGGAAGTGCGATACACAAAGCAGTGGCAATTACTCATCGCCTGCTGTCGTCGGTGATGTCGTCTACTTTGGAAGCAATGACCACTATCTATACGCCTACGATCGTTTCGAGGGGAAACTCCTCTGGAAATTCAAAACAGACGAGAAAGCCTGGACCTCTCCCTTTGTATACAATGACATCGTGTACATGGGGACGGATGGTGGTAGCCTCTACGCCATCCAAACCAAACCCTGACGCTCGCGAACGCTTTCCTCTTTTTGCACCGCTTTTCGAACCCCCCAAGTCGCTCGTGCGTAAGAGCTAACAGACCTGTTGCTTTTCTCGACTCTCCATCTCCAAACAACACCTGCCAATGAATCGCCGGAGCTCTGGCCATGTCTCGCTCTTCACTCGACACTGCACAACAAAAAATCCTCGAAGGCCCTCTTCGCCGCCGCATCAAATACGCCCAAAAACTCTCTGATTGGCGCCAGCACGCGGACTTCTACGAGCTTCATACATTGTTACAAGATCCTTCTGGTGAGGTGCGTCTGGAAGCGGCGCGTTCACTCGCACAATCGGTACAAGACCTGACACTCAGATATATGGATTGTCACAAGTCGTCGATGACAAATTGGTGGATGGGAAGTGGCGAGGAGATCGGAGCGTATCCCTGGTATCAAGCGCTCCAGGAGGGGTACAAAACCATCCAGCAAAGAAGAGATGTGTACATCCCTCTCCTTGAAGACATGTTGCTTGAGGCGGATGTCGCGTTCGCAACGGAAATTGTGACGACGCTCTACTGGTTCTCGTCCAAGGACTCGATGTCACTCATTCTTTCTCGTGCGCGGTCTCTTCGTTCGTCTTCACTCGATCAAATCGTCTCATTGTATTGTTCTGTACATGGCGGAGAAGAGGCGATTGCGTTTATCGAACATCAACTCGATGACATACGGACAGGCACATATGGACTCTTTTCTCTGGCCTGGATGACGAGGGTGGGGGCGGAACGATGTGACCTTGCGTTTGCTCTTCTCAAGACGCGTTGTCACTCCAAAAATCCTGAACTGTCTGCCCTCGCGAAGGCGTTGTGTCTCTTCCTCGAAGGAGCAGACAAGGCGCCTGCGTCTGTCCTCTCTGTGATGTCGGAGTATGCGCTCACGACAGAGAGTGTGCAGGGATATCTTCAGAGGGGAGCAGTCAAGGCAAAGCAACCGACTCGTCGACACAAACGTAGAGGGAAAGGGAAAGCCAGGAGAGCAGCCTTCCAGCAAGCGCGGCATCGTGCGCGTGAACACACCTCGACGCTCACACAGCAGGCGTATCACGAGGGCCCTCCTTATGACGAAGAGTACGATGTGTGGGATGACCCATACATGTATCGCTACCACTACGAGGCTGGATATTCGATGGGGAGGTCTGGTCTTTCAGCGCACCAAAGCCGATGGTTTGAGACCCGCTATGGTTTATGGCTCGTGAGTCGTTGCTGTGAGTCGCCACTGTCGGAGCATCTCAAAGAGTTAGAGCATCCCGAATCGACACACCGAATGGCCGCGCTCATTGCGTTGGTCATTAGGGGGGCACAGGAGCAGCTGACGGATGACATCCTCGCTCCTTTCTTCACCTCTTGTTGTATCGAACAAGTTGAGGCCGGACTCGTCGTGTTGCCGGGCTTGGATGAGCGTAGAATTTTGTCGTGGGTGCAATATGCGCAAGCGCACACAGGTCTCTATCTTCATAGGGCGATCATCCGGGTGTTGGCGTTGTGTGAGAGTGAAGCGGCGTTGTTACATTTGCTCTCGATGTTGCCTCTTGTTGATGAGGATGAGCGATGGATCTTATGTTCGGCGATCCGTACATTTGGCCCGCTCTTGGATAACCATCTCCCAACCCTGGTTTCTTTTCGCAAAAGTCTGACTCTGCCTGACGATCCATACACATGGGAGGAGACGTTTTGGTACATGTATGCTGGTTTGTTGTCTGATATGGGGACACCTGAGGCCATCGAAGAGTTGCGTACATTAGACACAGTCGCACAGGGGACTGTTTCCCATATCAGGGAAGCCATTGGTTTGGCAGGAGGATGGGATGAAGCGGATGTCTTACAGGAGCTCTCAGAAGAGAATGTCCTCGAAGATGGTCTCGCGTACGGGCGACAATATCCCGATATCTTCCACATTGTCGCTGCAACAGGTGAACCTTATTCACTGTTTGGACTGTCTGTGAGCGTGCTTTTTGGGAACGTGACTGAAGATCTGTCCTATGTTTTAGAGCGATTGTCGTTGAGGGAGCGTTCTTTCAGAGAGAGGGGGCGTGGCTGGGAGTGGTCGATGGGGTGGTGTCTTGGTGAGAGCAGTTTGGCGCACTCTTTGTTTCAGTATGATCAACCAGAGAGCTTGTATGGGTATGATTTTTGGACACACTCGATAACTCGGTTCCGTCGAAGTGTGAGTACGATGTTGGAGTGGAGTCTCGCTGTGGACGCAGACGAGACGAATGAGTGTGCTGAGGAGGCCAGTCGACTTCGGCTTTTGCTGCACAGTCGTTGTAACACACATGTTGAGACCCTTCAGAAGATTCTTCAACGTTCGGAATTGCTTATGTGGTGGGAGCAGCGTTGCTTTGAGAGCGCACTCTCGATGTACCGAGGGTGGATTTTGCAGATTGAGGGAGAGACTCTTGAGCAGTGGCAGAGTGAACTTGAGTGTTTGCTGTTTTGAGTCTTTGGGGAGCAGTGGGGGAGTGTCGTTCATGACGATCCAAACGATTCGACCGCTTTTGGTGGGGCTGTGCTGGGTCAGGGGATATGAAGGGGAGAAATATACTTGTGTTTGTGTGCTTTTTTTTGTAGTCTCTCTGCCATCGTTTGATATGCCCGCAAGCATCTAAAAGCGATTGGATAATGTACATGAGAACATTTCTTTGGGTTCTAGGGGTTGTTTGTTGTTTCTGTGTCTCTGTCAATTGTTCGGGGCCATCGGCTTCATGTGAGGATAAGGTATGCTCTGCAGATCAAGCCTGTAAAGATGGACAATGTGTGTCTTCTTGTGCTGAAGGGGAAACGATTTGTGGTGGTCTGTGTGTGGATACGAAGACCAATACAAATCATTGTGGAGCATGTGGTACATTTTGTGCGACCTCAGTCTCTGGAGCGAGTGTGTTTGAGGCGTCATCATCTGCGGTGAGTCAATGTGTTGTCACTGATAGTGCAGGGAGTGTCTACGTTGCAGGTTCCTTTCGTGACAGTGCGACCTTTGGAGCTCATGCGCTGAAGATGACTGGAGGGGGGGGGACCGGAATGTTTGTCGCGAAGCTTGATTCGAGTGGGAAATGGGCATGGGCTGTGGAGGCCGGAGGGTTTCCTGGAACAATTTTAGGAACGCACCTCTCTGTGGATAAAAGTGGAAACATATACGTGTCTGGGTATATTGGTAGCGGAACAGTGAAGTTTGGTAGCCTTTCGTTAGAGGGAGGTGGTCAATACGATGCATTCGTTGCCAAACTTGATAGTGATGGTAAGTGGGTGTGGGCCAGTCATGTGACAGGACCGGATTACATCGAGGCCCTTGATCAGGTCATAGATGATTCGGGGAATGTTTATGTCTCCGGTTACTTTAAAAAGACTGCAACATTTGGAACGACAACACTTACAAGCGCCGGCGGCTCTGATGTGTTTGTTGCGAAGCTCGACAGTAGTGGCAAGTGGGGTTGGGCTGTGAGGGCTGGCGGAAGTGGACTTGATAGGGGTCATGGTCTGGCTGTGAGCTCGTCGGGGTCGCTTTATGTTGTAGGTGATTTTTCGGACAAGGCAACGTTTGGAGAGACGACGTTTACAAGCGCTGGTATGGGAGATATTTTTGTTGCAAAACTCGATAACAATGGTAAGTGGGAGTGGGTCACGCAGGCGAGTGGCAAGTCTTTGAACTTTGGAAAAGATATTATCATCGGTACAGCAGGTGGGTTGTACGTCTCTGGTTATTACAGAACAGAGACGACATTTGGTGATATTCAACTCAAAAATGCTGGCAATGAGGGTGCATTTGTCGCGATGATAAATGCGAAAGGCAAATGGGAGTGGGCAATTCAGCCTGACTCAAAGAATAACTTTAGAGCCAGCACGATGATCCGGGACCATGTTGGTCATGTTTACCTTTTTGGCTTCTTCACAAAAGATATTTCCTTTGGGGAGACAAAATTGAACGTGGAGCCTTCTGCGTTTTACCTTGTGAGGATCAGTCGCACCGGGAAGTGGTTGTGGGCAACACAGGTGTCTACTTCTCACATGGAAAAAGCACGTGGTCTTGCTGTTGATGATGACTTGAATATATATGCCACAACCAGCTATTCCGAATCTGTACGCTTTGGGGGAAAAGAGTGGACAAGTGCCGACAAGCAAAGGATTGTTCTCGTCAAGTTGCAGCAAACAACACAGTCTTGTTCAGCGGGAACCTGTCAGTGATATGAAAGGGTCGAATCAATGAGAAGTTTCATTTGGTGTGTTGTGGTGTTGGTTTGTCTGATATTCTCAGTCAATTGTTCAGGGTCATCAGACTCATGTGAAGGAAAAACGTGTCCCACAGGGCAGACTTGCCAGGAGGGACAGTGTGTGTCTTCTTCGTGCTTTTTTGGAGAGGTCGTCTGTAGTGGTCAGTGTGTAGATACAAAAAGTAACGCAAAACACTGTGGGGCTTGCGGGACTGCGTGTGCTGCAGGTGAAACGTGCAAAAACAGCCTGTGTAGAAACACCTGCGCGAGTGGGCAGAGTGTGTGCGATGGAAAGTGTGTCGACTTAAAGACATCCGCTGCACATTGTGGTTCTTGTGGGACGGCGTGTGTTACAGGCGAAACATGCAAGAACAGCCTGTGTAGAAATTCTTGTGCGAGTGGGCAGAGTGTGTGTGGTGGAAAGTGCGTTGACTTAAAGACATCCGCTGTGCATTGTGGCGCTTGTGGGACGGCTTGTCAGGGGACTGAGGCATGTGAAGATGGTCAGTGTAAAAGCTCCTGCGCAGGCGGGAAGCTCGCTTGCGAAGGACAATGTGTCGATGTACAGACGTCAAAGGAGCATTGTGGTGCTTGTGGAAATGTTTGTGGTGGCGGCAAGCTCTGCTCCGGAGGAAAGTGTGGTTGTGCGTCTGGTCTGAAAGATTGTGATGGGCGCTGTGTCAATATCAAAGACAATTATAAACATTGTGGTGCGTGTGGGAAGGCTTGCAACATCTCCGTCTCTGCGACTGACCTCGCGAAGGTTGATGGAGTGAATGTGTCTAGTGTGACGGCTGATGCGAGCGGAAATATGTATCTCATGGGCTTCATCTCTAGCAGTGGTGGTGTGAATTTTGGTGATGTCAATTTGCGCAAAGCTGACCATAATCACTTTATTGCGAAGCTAAGCCCCACAAAGAAGTGGCTGTGGGCGGTGGGGTTGACGATACCGATCGGCAGGCCAAGGATCGTCGTGAGCAAGAGCGGTGAAGTCTACATTGCCAGCTTTTTTCGGAACAAGGCCTCTTTTGGAAGTATTGAGTTGGTAGGTTCTGACACCTCCGATCCTTTTGTCGCGAAGCTCGATAAGTCTGGCAAGTGGCTTTGGGCGCTCAAGGCCGATTGTTCAGGAAACAGTAGCGCAAGTCGTATCGTGATTGATAGTGCTGGAAATGCTTATGTGACAGGTGCATTCCGTGAGAAGATGACGATGGGGAAGACCACACTCACGAGCCTTGGTCTAGATGATATTTTTGTTGCGAAGGTCGACACGTCTGGAAAGTGGGGTTGGGCGATCAGTGCTGGGAGCACCTTTGTTGATAATGGTTACAGCTTGGCGCTAGATACAACAGGTGCTCTTATTGTGGCTGGACGTATCTCGAAAGATGCAACCTTCGGCGAACGTAAAGTTGAAGGTTCTGGGGGATGGGATATCTTTGTTGCAAAAGTCGATAAGGCAGGTAAGTGGTTGTGGATCGTGGATGAAGATGTGAGTGGTTATCTCAAGGATGTCGTTGTTGATAGCAATAACCATATCTACGTGACTGGTGCCTTTCAGGGAAAAGCGACATTTGATGGTATTGAGTTGACGAGCGAAGGTAAGGAAGATATTTTCGTCGCAAAGCTCGACAACAAGCAAAAGTGGGCCTGGGCTATCAAGGGCGGCAACTCCTTTAGTGATTCAGGGGAACATATCGCTGTTGATCCCACTGGAAGTGTTTATGTCAGTGGGATATTCCAGGGAGCGACTTACTTTGGCGCGACGCGTCTCTTTCCCCTTGGTAAGAGCGGCATTTTTATCGCCAAGATGGACAGCATGGGGAGTTGGGACTGGGCGATGAGTGTCGACGGTGAGTCCGCCTACCTCGGGCGTGGGATTGGACTGGATGGTAGTGGGCATGTCTACATCGGTGGGTACTTTAAAGGAGACGTGACGATCGATGGGCAAAAACTCTCCAGTACGATTGGAGATAGCCTCTATACCGCGAAACTCAAACAGGAGACACAACCCTGCTCAGCTGGCGTCTGTCAATAACACACCTATGTCGATGGGGGTTCGGTAAGCGCTGAACAGAGCAATGTTCGGAGTGCTTGCGAGACAAAGGGTTGCTTGCACAGGTCTTGTGTGCTGAACCAGCGCACCGCACGTGTTCTTTTGGATCTTTTGTCAGGGGATGTCGGGAGGGAGGTTGTGGCTTCAAACAAGAAGTACGTGACGTGTTTGTGGATCGTCTCCTCTCCTCTCTCGAAGCTATATTCCAGAGTGCCCAAAGAAGAGAGCCGTTTGAGCGGCTGTGTATACCCTGTCTCCTCCATGATCTCTCGTCGGGCGGCGTCTTCTACTGATTCACCGGCCTCGATATGCCCTTTGGGGAGCTCGTAGCCATGCTTGCGTATCTGTATGAGGAGATACTCAGGTCCATCAGGAGTATGGCGAATGAGCGTTCCCCCTGCCGAATACTCTTTTTGTACCATTCCTTTACAAGCTAATTGTGTCTTCGTCGATATACAGGGGTTGGGAGAGTAATTTGCGCTTTTCAACTTCGTGTACAAACCACATCAAAGCCTTGTTCTCTTTCCAGCCGCCCGGACAGTCTACTCTATCGGCGATCATGAATAAACACAAGAGGTCGATGTCAACGTGCTTCAGGAGTTTTCTCCAGGCTTTGTCCGAAGGTGCCTGTTGTTTTTGGGCCGAGATGTACCAAGGCAGGTTGGTGTCGTGGTATTTGACCAGAGACTTTAACCAGTCGAGCTGTTCAACACCGTAGCGCTCCATCAACTCGACGGACTTCTCTGGCCTCGCGGTCCCTTCGATCTTGCCAATGTCATGTAACAAACTGAGCATGTCGAGTTTGTGATGTGCGTCTTTTGAGAGCGCGTTCTGTGTCGCAAGTGACGCACTACGTGCCCGGACCTGTTCACAGTGTTGCCAAGCATTCTCTGCTGTATGTCGCCCTGGGTGGAGCTGCACATGCTTGAGCGCCTCGTAGTCCCTCTGGAATGCTTCGTTGTCGAGAAGTGATGTGTGTTCCATGTTGTGTCCTCCAAATAGCCTGACGGCGATGTGTGTTGTTGTGTCTTTGTTGAGACTATACGGAGAAGTGTTATCGATGAGAACGATATATTTTCGATGGTGTATTCAAAAAATGGATAGATAGAATCAGCTTAGTAGGTGAGGGGATTGACCGCAAACTTCCACATCAGTCCGGTGATAAGGAGGGTGTAGAGAAAGAGTATGAGTAACCACATCGGAGAGCGTGGTGCGAACTCATCGTCATCTTCGAAGTCATCGTGGTAGGAAGGTGTCTGGGGGTGTTGTTGCCACTGGGCCTGAGATGGTGCCATATGGGGGTGGCCTTGTGCTTGAGGCATATGTGGTTGTGAGGGCACCATCTGCATCTGTGGTTGTGAAGGAGCCATTTGCATGGGAGGCATCTGCATTTGTGGCTGTGAAGGTGTCATCTGCATGGGAGGCATTTGCATCTGGGGTTGCGAAGGAGTCATCTGCATCTGTGGTTGTGAAGGAGTCATCTGCATCTGTGGTTGTGCTCCTGTTTGGAAACCTGCGAGAGGTTGTTGGGCAGGGAGCGGTGGGCGATAGGTTGGTTGGGGAGGTTGAGCTGGTTGGGGAGGTTGTGCTGGCTGAGCAGGCGGGAGGGAGCCCAAGAATTCGTCAGCCATCGCCGTGTTGCTGATCAGTCCGCCTTGTGGAACAGGCGCTGCTTGCGCGTCGTACTCGGTCTTTTGCATCAACTCAGGATCCACCCTCATTGGGTCTTCACCGTATCCCATGGTCCCACCTACAGGCGCTGAGATGTACTGTTGTGCTGGAGGAGGTTGGTTGAGCGTCGGCATCCCCTGGTAGGTTGGATCGGGGAGTCGATCGGCAGGCTGAAAGGGATTGTTACTCGATATACTGAGCAGTGGACGCTGACAACGGGCGCAATAGTTTTGTCCGTGTGGGTTCTCATATTGGCATTGTGGACAACGCATGGTTCCTTCCGCCTGTGTGTTGTAAACTTGGGTAGACTGCTCCCTGAAAAACGATGAGGTCAGGATACCACGCGATGTCGCACAAGACAACATCCAGAGCCGGTGAAGGGAGAATGGGGATGGAGGGGAGGCCTGTCTAAGCTTCTTTGCGGATGCGCGCGATCACGAAGTAGTGGAGCGGTCCGTATGTGATCTCTGCATCAAAGGAGGACAGGAGGGTATGTTGGATGGGGTTGACGTGGAAGGCGTTGAGCCAGGCTGTGAGCTGCTTTTGGCCGAACTTGGGCATCTTGTTGAAGTTTGCAAAGTCGACGATCACGACTTCGCCGCCAGGAGCGAGCGCGTCACGTGTATGTTCGAGGGCTTTCTCCGGTTCTTGGACCATGGAGAGGCAGTACGAGAACATGATGCGATCGGGTTTGGAGGCGAGTTGTGAGAAGTCGAAGGTCTCGGCAAACCCTTGGTAAAGGTTGGCCCAGGGGCAGCGTGGTCGTGCGTGGTCGAGCATCTCATCACAGGCTTCGACACCAGAAAGGGTCGCGTTGGGACGCATTTTGTGGAGCTTGCGAAGATTGCGACCTGTGCCAGGGCCGATCTCGACGAGATGGTCCCACGACTCTTTGTCGAGCTGTTTGAGCAGTGTATCTCGCCCGAAAAGATAGTACTTTCGGGTGAGATCGTAAATCGGACGAGACCAGCCATAGTATGTGTTGAGAAAATCTCTGTGTTGTTTGGCGGACTCTTCGTTGTATGAGGTCGTGTTGGACATCAGTGTACAATCCTGTAGAAGTCGACGCGGCGGTATTGTTTGGAACGATCTTCGTCGGAGCCTTCTTTGTAGAGTTGGAAGTGTTTCTCCATACCGTTCTTTTCGATCATACTCTCATCTTCCACGGAGCGGCAAAGGACGACACCGCCATCACGAGAGGTCCGAAGGATCTCGTTGAGGAGTCGTTTTTGCAGAGGTTGCGGCATCCAGTCAGGGGCATCACAGAGTGTGTAGTGAGACCACGTCTTGGGGCCTGCTGCTTCGAGTTTTTCGAAGATATTGCCGTGGTGAAAGTTGACCTTTGTGGGCGCTTGGTAGGAGCGTTCATATCGATCTTTACGAAGGTAGGGTGGGACCGCATCCTGACGTTCGTGGTTGTATTCGCCTGCGATGAATTGCCACGCGAACCAGTTGGTCGCGAGGTCCGTCGACGCGACGCGGCGCACGTGCTCGACAAAGAAGTCCGTCAGTGTCGACTTTTCTGCGTTGAGCAGACGATCGCGTTGTTCGAAGTTGATGCCCAACGTGACGAGCTGCATGGGGGACTTCATATAGGTCGCGACGACAGGGTTACGCAGCAGTGGCCCAATGCGCTCCTCGACTGCGGCCATTCTCGCCTCTTGATCTAGATCGATCAGGCTGCGCAACCAGTCTCCGTCGAGCTTACCCATCTTGCGGATCAAACCAAGTGTACGCGCTGTCAGACCTTGTCTGTAAAAGGAACGCTCAAACATGTCTGTGCGCTTCTTCCAGTGCTTTTGCATGGGCTTGGGCAGGTGGGGGAGCAGCTTGCGGATCGTCTGTGCGGGCTCGTGGTGCCAGCCTCGTCCAAACATGTCGTAAAAGTGAGAGTATGGGAACAGGTGTTGTGCTGCTGCGACTTTCAGCGCAGTCAGGCTCAAGTGGTGTTTGTTGATATCCACAGCATCAACGCGTTCGGGACGTGCGCTGATCAAACCAGCCACTCCGCAACCTGCACCTGTTATGCTTAGAACAGAAGATGTCTCATCAACTTCCAAAAACTGCTCGTCCAGCTCTGTGTCTTCGAAGAGAATATTGTACACGAACGATTTCGAGAAAACGTATTGGAAAGCCTTATTGTGCAATTGCATTTGGATAGTCCTCCTTTGCGCACGATCCACACCACCAGGTTTGGTAGGTTCGCAACTTGGTCTTTTCCAGGTCAGAAATCAAAGTCAGCTATTGTTAGACGATGCGTGTGACATCAAGGTGACGATACCGTAACAAATCTTCGACGGTTATCTGAATGTCTTAGAAGAGAACGTCTTTTTCTGCCGGGGAAGTATGCTGATTGGGAGGTTTTTGTTAGGTAGGGAATATCAAAAGGATGGGATTGGATCAGAGCTGAACGTTGGAGTTTCCACTGTACAGTTCTTTGCGAAGCTCGATGACTTTCTCGTCTTTGACGTAGTCTTCAAGCTTCATGGCGCGTTCGATCACACCTTTGTCACCAAACTCGATGATGCGGTTGGCGACAGTGTTGATAAACTCGTAGTCGTGGGAGGAGAACAAGATCACTTCGGGGAACTTGATCAAACCTTCGTTGAGTGAGGTGATGCTCTCAAGGTCGAGGTGGTTGGTGGGTTCGTCCATCAACAACACGTTGGCCTCACTGAGCATCATCTTGGAGAGCATACAGCGGACTTTCTCGCCACCGGAGAGGACGTTGGCTTTTTTGGTGGCTTCTTCTCCTGTAAACAACATTCGACCGAGGAAGCTCCGGGCAAATTGCTCACCTTCTGTGGGCGCTGCAAATTGCAACAGCCACTCGATCAGGTTGAGGTTGGTCTCGAAGAACTCGTCGTTGTCCTTGGGGAGATAAGAAGGCGTGACAGTTGTTCCCCATTTAAACGTCCCTGCGTCGGGCTCGATCTTACCTGTGATGATCTGGAAGAAGGTCGTCTTGGCCAGACCGTTTGGTCCGATGAAAGCGATCTTATCTTCTTTTCTCACGATCAAATCGAAGTCCTTGAGGACCTCCTGACCATCGATTGTTTTGGACAGCCCTTCGACTTCGAGGATGATCTTGCCACAGGGACGATTGGGTTTAAAGCTGACGTAGGGGAACTTTCGAGTGGACGCAGGGAACTCTTCGAACTCCAGCTTTTCGATCAACTTCTTTCGGCTCGTGGCTTGTTTGGCCTTGGAGGCGTTGGAGCTAAAGCGCTGGACAAACTCTTTGAGTTCTTTGAGTTTCACGGCTTTCTTTTTGTTCTCGTTTTGGCGTTGCTGCATGGAGAGCTGGCTTGCCTGATACCAAAAATCGTAGTTTCCGACGTAGACGTTAAGCTGACCGTAGTCGATGTCCGCGATGTGTGTGCAAACGTTGTTCAAGAAGTGTCTGTCGTGAGAGACGACGATGACGGTGTTTTCAAAGTTAAAGAGGAACTCTTCGAGCCACTCGATCGAGCGCAGGTCGAGCTGGTTGGTGGGTTCGTCGAGGAGCAAGATGTCGGGGTTTCCGAACATCGCTTGGGCGAGAAGGACGCGGACTTTTTGTGTTCCTTCGAGCTCCTTCATGAAGCGATCGTGAAGATCGGTCCCAATCCCCAGTCCGTCGAGCATACTGGAGGCTTCAGCTTCGGCTTCGTAGCCACCAAGCTCTGCAAACTCGGACTCCAACTCACCGACGCGCATCCCTTCTTCTTCGGTCATGTCCTCTTTGGAGTACAACTCGTCGCGCTCTTTCATCAAGGCGTGGAGCTCTTTGTGTCCTTGGATGACTGTATCCATGACGGTGAACTCATCAAAAGCGAATTGATCCTGTTGGAGGACGGCGATGCGCTTGTTGGCGTCGATGTGGATGCGTCCCTCTGTCGTATCGAGCTTGCCTGAGAGGAGCTTCAGGAATGTGGATTTTCCCGCGCCGTTTGCGCCGATTAGACCGTAGCAATTGCCTGGAAGAAATTTGGCGTTGACGTCTTTAAACAGGACGCGACCTCCAAAAGAAAGAGCTACATTTTCAACTGTAATCATGGATTCCTTGCTCCCTTGTGACCTCGATTTCTGAGTGATGTCTTGGATGAGTGGGGTGATGGTGACACGACCCCTGTGTATGTACGGCGAGATCTTTTGCCGTTTTGATTCGCGGGTTGGATATCACAGAGAGAGGGAAAAGTGCAAGCAAGATTTTTGTTGAGAGGGAGATGAGGTGTGCTTTTTTTTCTGAACAGGCGAGCTCGACGTGAAAAGAAGCACTCAAAAAGGTAGCGTATATCTTACCCTACAATGGCCTGCACCACGCGATCTAGAGGACGGTGGAGCGAATTTGATAGGCTGCAGCGGGTGCGGTTCGGTCAAATTTGTGCTTCGCGACTGTGTAAGTTGTTGATTTATATAGATGGTGCTGTTGTACAGGTCGTCTGCCTTTGGTGACTTGACTTTCTGGTCCATGATGGTACCGGATACCGTTTTGCGTTGTCATGAGGGAGGGGGAGCGATCCTATCGCCGAAGTTACCGCGGACGTTTTTCTTCACTGGGCTACCTGTTGGGGCTGTAGGGGATGTCGATGCACGGCGCTTGTTCGGTGGTCCATCTCGTCCATCTGCTGCACCATCACTTCGTGTCGTAGAGGCGCTCGACCTTCTCATGGCCTTCTTATAGCACTTGTAGGATTCCTGTCTCCTCGTTCGCCGAGACACAGCGAAGTCAGACGGAGAAAACTGCCGAAGCAGTGAACAGCACGGCAAAGCCGCACACCTGTTCAAGGAGCCTACCCATTTGAGTGTTCCTTCTCATGTCAAAGATCTGCTTCACTCTCCCACATCGCAAATGGTCAGTCAATACGCAAAAAAAACCGGGCTCTCTGGCATCCCAGAGAGCCCGGTCGTTTTGTGTTCCCATGGCGAAAGGTTGTGAGTCGCTGGCCTTTTGCCATGGGGGGACTACCTTCGTTTCTATGTGAAGGTAGTCTTTTTTGCCGGAGAGAAGGGTTATTGTCGGCGAGCGCGCTTCATCATGCGGTGTGCTTTGCGCTTATTTCGACGGATTTTTCGGTTCAACTTGCGATGTTTTCTGCGAAGTTTGCGGCTGTTTCGTCGGGCCTTGCGAGCTTTTCTCGCGAGCTTTTTGCCGCTGCGCATTTTGCGTTTGCTCTTGTTTTTCAGTCGTTTGCTTTTGCGAATGAGCGCACGTCCTTGGCGAATCATCTGCATACCTCTTGCACCACCGAGACGTTTACCTCTTCGAATCATTCGGCGACCACGGCGTCTCATCTTGCTACTTCGTCGCTTGAGCTTGCGGCTTTTGACGCGGCGTTGTTTGCTCTTCATCATCATGCGCTTGCTCTTGCGCTTGAGCTTGATGCTTCTGCGTTTGATGCGTCTCTTCTTGTTGAGGAGCTTGCGGGCTTTCTTTCTGTGTTTGCGTGCTTTTCGTTTCAGTCGCTTCTTCGCGATCGCTTTCCCTGCGAGGGGTTGGGCGTGGGCTGTGCTCACCCCTGCGACAAACAAGAACATAAGTGCCAGGCTGATACGAGCGGTCATTTGAACGATTTGTTTCATTGTCTTTCTCCTACTTGGGTTGTCTTCTTGTTGAAGAGTGTCCCTTCCTGGGTCACGCCCCGTGATAGAGCATATGTCGTGCCCATTGGAGTTGTTTTGAGAAAAGACATGAAAAACATGTTGTTTTGAGATGCATTGAGGGCGGAGGTTTTCTTTTGAAGGGGAGGGTGGAGTGTTGGTTGGAGGAGCGCCTTTGCTCCGTGTGTAAAGCTAGCTTCTCAGTCTTGTGCGGATTGTGCGAAGTTGAGGTACTCTGCGAGGCTGGAGGCGAGATAGGCACAGACACTCAACTCACCTTCCGCGAAGGGGCGTGTGGGTGTGTCTTGTTTGTTCTCTTTATAAAGGAAGAGGATGCCTTTGAGTAATTGTTGGTGTTGGATGGGCGCACAGAGGCAGGGGCCGACAGGGATACCAGCTTTGAGGATGGGGTCATTGGAGAAGCTGTCGTCTGCCAGTATATCTGCGAGATTGAGGCTCACACCGTGTTCTGCGCAATGGCCGATCGCGCCTTGTCCGATGGGGATATGGAGGGATTCGAGCAGCTCGGCGTGGGGGCCTGTGACGATTTCAAACCAGAGTTTGTGTTCGGGATCATTTGGATCTGTGAGTAAAACGGCTGCACCATCGGCCTTGATGCTCTCGGAGAGGATGGTGAGGACGTATTGGAGAGCGGCGCGTGTGCTGCTGCCAAAGTACTCTTGGAGGTTGGACATCTTCATGAAGACGTTAGTGAGCATATCCTCAGTGGCACCAGGAGCATATTGTCCATCGAGGCTGAAGGAGCCTTCTTTGGGGCGTGGTGTGAGAGAGAGGCGGAGCTGGGAAAAGTCCAGATCGACAGCCGTCTCGGAGTGTCCCCCATCGAAGATCTCTGCCTGTGTGGGGGCCTGTGCTGTACAAAGGATGCGGTATGTTTTGGAGGTGTGTGTCTCGATCACTTCGGCAGATTCACCATCTTCCAGTAAGGTAAAGTTGAGGTGGCTCATGTCGATCGTCTGGCCGAGCGTTTGTGTCGCCTGTTGAAGGGCGAGAAACCAGTTGTTGGCTTCGACGATGAGGGGCTGACTTTGTTCTGGGATATGCACTTCAAAATACATGATACATCCTTGTCAAAAGAGCTTTCACTTTTTTCCTTGTAGCAGCGTTATTTTTCGGCTCTCCATTGGTTTTTGTGCGTCGTAATGTTTCCAGTAACTCAGAAGTTGAAACAGCAGCATACAGGCCTGTGAAGAGTTCATGGACCATCGTTTGTGTGTTTTGTGTACGCGATATTGCATTGAATCGTACGCTTGTTTTTGTTTTTTGGCGAGTGTTTTGAGTGTCGCGCTACGAATGAGTGCTTGTTTGCGTCGTTCGAGCAGCGCACCACTTCGTTGTAGAGCCTGTTTTGAAGCTTTGAGCCAGCGTTCACGTCGTTTTTGGTTGTGGGCGAGACGTTTCCGGTTGCGTCGAAAGCTCTTCGTCTTCTTGACGACCTGTTCGATGATCTTGGCTTTATGTTTGGCTGCGCGGAGTTGTCGACTTTGTGCGCGCTTCGCGCGCAGCTCTGCGCGTCTCATTTGTCGTTTGGCGCTGCGGAGTTGTCTGATCGCGAAGCGGAGCCGAGTGAGTGTTTTGCGGATCTTTTTGAGCAGCGCTCTTCGGAGTCTTCTCATCTCGGCGAGTTTTTTGCGCATGACGCGTGCATTTTTGTGGGTGATCTTGCGCAATATTTGGTTGTAGCGTGTTTTGGCCTTGAGGAAAGACGCCTTTTGCTTTTTGTGTCTTGCCCGTAGGATGGCAATCGCCGACTGCTCTTTGATAAACTCGTACTGGCGCTTCATGTTTTCGAATTGTTGCCACGCCTGCAACGCCTGTTGTTCGCTTTTGTCTGCGCGGATCTTGCTGTTGGCAACACGTCGTTCGTTGTAGGCTTTGAAGCGCTCAAACCATTTTTGGTAGAGCGTGATCATGCGGGCATCGCCGCGCGCGTATTTCTGGTAGATCGTGCTCAAGCGTCTCTGAATCTGTGCTCCTCGTGCGTATCGGGCTGCTCGTTGTAATGCGTACTCCGAACGACGCTCTGTTGTGCGCCACTTTCGGGGCATCCTCAAGAAGGTCTGCGCGAGTTTGTTGGCGGTGTCCAATTTCTCTTTGTAGGCATCGCGCTGTTTGGTGAGTCGTTCGAGTTGTTTTTGTCGCCGAGCTTGCTGTCGTGCCGATCCTGTCTTTTGTTCGATGCGTTTTTGGAGCGCTTCGATGCGCGTCTTCAGTCGCTCGATGGGCTGTGTCATGTAACGACGAGGGTGGTATGTTCGGAGTTTTCTGTTGTTGGGCGTCCCGATGGAGAGGGCACCGGCCCGATGTTCGATGAAGCCAATACAGCTTACCCCACGATAGTTTTGTACGGTGCCAGTTTTGGCGCCTGATTCTTTGAGCACTTTGTGTCCATGTTGCTGTGCGACCAGACGCCCGGCGCGTCCTGCTGTTCCCCAACGCAGAACATCGTTCATGGCTTGTTTGATGGTGGGCAAGGTGTTGCTTGGGAGTGTTGGGAGTTGGGGATGTTTTCGTCGCAAGCGCCGTCGATGTGGACCCCTCCAGACGGAACGTATCAAGCGTGGGTAAGAGATGCGTTGTGCAGAGACAAAGCCCGCAAGGGAGGCGAGCTGCTTGGTGTTGGCGTTGTTGACACCCAAAGTCATCGTCATCACAGGGAGGAGGTGGTCTTCTTTGGGGTTGTACTGGAGGATCTTGGTGCCGAGATGAATGATATAGCGCAGTCCGATCTCCATCCGGAGCGCCCGGCACCAGGATAAGACCTCCAGGCGATTCGCAGGATCGCGGAAGCGGAGAATGTAAGTGTGTCGATGGCCATAAAAGACGCCTTGTAGGGCTTTGGGGAAGCCCTGGACGCTGTGTGCGTCGATAAAGCGCGCGAGGGTGTGTTTGGAGACGCGCCGGCTCTTGAGCAATTGTTTGATCGTCGCGGCTTTTGCGGCTTCAAAGACCGCTTGTTTGCGCAGCCCTAACATATACGGTGCGAAGCCCAAGTCTTGCTTGAGGGTGTTCTCTAGAGCTTTAGGGTCGGCGAGGCCGCGCTTCACAGCTCGCCTTGCCTGCTTCAACGTGTACTTTTTGCGATCTTGAAAGAGTTGGAGCAAACCTGTGTGGAAGATATTCTTCCACTCCTTATCTTCGACAAACCACGTCCA
The DNA here is from genome assembly GCA_002731275.1 of Deltaproteobacteria bacterium. Taxonomy (GTDB): domain Bacteria; phylum Myxococcota_C; class UBA6777; order UBA6777; family UBA6777; genus UBA6777. Next base: position 30,232 of record PCBK01000184.1, read on the forward strand.
GCGGAGTGAGAGCAAAACGAACGCGATGTTAGCTGACATCCTCAGCGCCGAACGTTTGGAGACGTAGGCGGGCATCGTGTGGCTGTTGCGCACCCATGTCCCCTTGGAGCCGTGGAGCTGTTGGTAGAGAAAGCGGCGTTTTTTACGTGTCTTGTCTTTTTGTGTGGGGGGCGGTTTGTGCCCTCTGTTGTAAATGGGCAGCGCGTCGGGCCAGTAACCCGCGATGGTCATGGTCAAGACTTTGAATGTCGAACCGACGACGGGACGTTTTGCCGTTGAGAGGTCGTAGTAGAGGTCACCACCGTATTGTGAGCTGATCATCCCATCTTGGGCGTTGTAGAGTGTGTAGGCGATCTGTAGCGCTGGAAGGTGTTCACGATACCCTTTGAGGGCGTCATTGACGATGCTGATGAGGCCATCTTGGTGGAGAGTGGGCTTTTTCTTGCCTTTTTGAGCGCGCTTTGATGTGGGCGATGGTGTTTTGGGTGCGGTGGGGACGTGTTTTTTCTTGGAGGTGCCGACTGTCAGTTGTCTGTCATATCCGAGCTGGAGCGTGGAACTGTCCCACGCACGGGGGAGTCTTTGTTGTAGCTCCCTTTGTAGCCACGTGCGTAGGTGACTATCGTGTTTATCCCACTTTCGAGAGATCACACGCAGACGACGGATTCCATTGCGGAAGGTTGGCAATTCTTTGGGTATCTTGATCCCCTGTCTGCGGAATTTTCGTTTGATCTGGTCGATGCGTTTGTTCCAGGTCGCGTAAGCTCGTGTGCGTGCTTTGGAGGCGCACTTTCCCTGGCGACAACTTTGGAGATACCAGGGGTTGAGGTGTCCGGGGTTGGGGAGGGAGGAGGCGAGGACGATCGCCTGGTTCCACGATAGTTGGGAAGGGTCTTCGACACCGAAGTAGTACAGGCTCATACGATGAAGCCCGTAATTGGAGGAGTATCCAGCCCATAACGTCGCCATGTACGTCGCGAGCATCTCTCGGGGGGTGAAGGCTTGTGACATGATATAGGAGCGGGGCAATTCATCGAAGAGTTTCAGATGAAGGGTTTGCAAAAAGCGTTTGCCTCTTCGACTGGAGCCGAAGTCCATGAAGTTCTTTGCGGCTTGTAGAGCGGGTGTGCTGCCGCCGACCTTCCTTCGTTGTTTGAGGAAGTAGTAGGGGACACGTAAGAACGCCTGCAATGAGAAGGGTTCACACAGCAATTGTTTGCCATCAGGCAGGTAACTCCACCACCAAGCAGGGGCCTGGACAATGCCTTCTGCGCGCATGATGGCCCGGCTGACCTTCCACTTGAGCAGCTTGGGATCGTTGTAGTAAGGACTCCAATCGCTCTGGCTTTTGGCGAGCATTCCGAGATACTTGCCGTGCTTGTCGTGGAGTGTTTTGAGCTGCAGCGATTTGAGTTCTTGTTGGCGCTTGTGCACACTCACTCTCATCTCTTTGTTGACATAGGCGTAGTACCAATAGTACATGCCGCCGACAAAATCGAAGACGAGCAGCGCGCTAGCGCTGAAGGACAGTAGGAGGACGGTGATCAAAGGTGCGATCAAGCGACGCATGGAGCCGGGGTCGAAGGCTCCGTGGATTTCCCATGAGAGCAAGGAGGAGGACGCGAGACAAAAGACGCTGTACAAAAAGAGGGCAAAGATCGCAAAAGAGACAAAGGTGTGTAACCAGATGCCCAGCGTAAATGTGCGCGAAAACCAAAGATAGCCGAGGCTGATGCCGAACGCGATGAGGAGCAGCTTCCACCCTCTCATACGGAGTTTGGCGTACTGCCAATGGACGCGGGAGAGATACTCCCTCATCCCCTGGAAACTCGCGAGCCCAATCCATACCCAAAGAATCCCCTCAAGACCGACGACAAGAGGTACATATGTTTTGAGCTGTGTGGGCATTTTTAGTATGTGTAGTAGAGCATACACTCCACCTCCACAAAGTAGTCCGATGGGAAGCAGTAGCCAAGCATATCGGTAAAATAGTTTGAGACCTTCCCACCAGAGCGATGGTTGGAGTAAGTCGCGCCAGGGGATTTCGGGACCGTGTTGCACACGAGGGGCGAGCAAAAAGACGTTGAGACCACACGTTTCAAAGGCCTCTGCCAACGACAAACGAGGACCACCGACAGCCAACGTCACCTGCTCCGTCTGCCAACGCTCTTTGGGGATCGTCTCAAACTCATAAGCATACGCTGTATTCGGGTCAATGATCTTTCCGCTCTCGCCGTCTTCTGAGAGGCTGACGTCCAGGTTGGTCATCTCCAATGTCTGACGCAGCAAGGGGAGCCCATCTCTCAACGCGCTAAACCAATCGCTGGCTTTGGCGTACAGGGTCTGTGGAGACTTTCCCTGGTCAAAAGGGATGAGCTGGATCTCGAAAACTTTTTCCTCTGTGCTCACGGTCTTACGCTCTTTTCTGCACTCTCTCGGACTTTTGGTAAAGTCGAGACAACGCGCTGAATCGAGACGACCTCATGGGACGCCTCATGGGATGTATTTGCTCGTGTGCCTCCTCTTTTTGCAATGTACATTCCAAAAGATGAGAAAGCATGTTTTTCGGTCATAACGGGGACTTTAGTTTCACTTTGTATCACAACTCCCCACCGTTGGGAAGCTCTTCCTCCAATGGGTGTGTATTAAAGTTTACACTTTGACGTTGTGTTGGTGTGATGTGTGTACGCGAAGATCTTTGCTGTCACATACTGGGTGCTCCAGGAGGGGACTTGTTGTTTGAAATGATTCGTTTTTTTAGAACGTGACAACATTTGTGACAGCGCTGTCACACGTTGTTACTTGGATGTCACAGCGCTGTCACAAGGTGGCTGTATCTATGCAGCCAACTGAGGCAGCGAAAGAAGTTTCATCGGTTGCCTTGCTCACATTCCAAGTGTGTTCTTTTCCATACAACAAACGAACACCGATCTGGGAACATATTGAGGTTAGATAGTCATGAATCGTTATCGTATGTTGCGTGTTACTTTTGTCTTTGCGTTGCTTGCAGCGTCACTTTCGTTCGTCGCTTGTAGTGATAACAACAATAACAACACTGAAAAAACGGACACAGACGGTGGCACCCAAAAAGAAGGAAGCACCGACAATTACCCCGAAGGTGTTGAGTGTAAAGATAAGGTCTGCACGCTCACAGGTGTGATCACTGAGAGCTTCAAAATGACCGCTGACAAACAGTGGATCCTCAGTGGTGGTGTCTTCATCGGTGATGACAAAGCTGAGACTGTCCTGACCATCGAGGCAGGCACCAAAATCTACGGCGAGACAGCGACGATTCCCGGAACGCTTATTATCCGACGTCACTCTAAGATCATGGCTGTCGGAACCAAAGACGCGCCCATCGTCTTCACCTCATCGAAAGCCGCTGGCTCCAGGGCGCGTGGTGACTGGGGTGGCGTGGTGATCAACGGCTTGGCCAAGATCAACCCATGTGACGCAGGTACATCCCCTTGTGAGGCGCTCGGTGAAGGCGCTGGTAAAGACGGAACAGGTTACTACGGTGGTGACAAGGATGACGACAATAGTGGCGAGCTCAAGTACGTCCGCGTCGAGTTTGCAGGTCGTACCTTTGGTGAAAAGAACGAGCTCAACGGAATCGCCTTTCAGGGTGTTGGCTCAGGGACCAAGATCTCCTACATCCAGGTCCACATGAACAAAGATGATGGTGTCGAGTTCTTCGGTGGAACTGCTAACTTCAAGTACGTCTTGTTGACAGGGATCGGCGACGATAACCTCGACTGGACACAGGGATGGCGCGGAAAAGGTCAGTTCTTGATCGCGCAACAATACGACGACGCAGGTGACAATGGTATCGAAGCTGACAACAACGACAACAGCAAAGACGCCGCTCCCCGCAGCAAGCCGATGCTCTCCAACTTGACACTTATCGGTAGCCCTAACTCGGAAAAATCTGACCTTGGTATGCTTCTTCGTGAAGGAACAGCCGCTAACATCTCCAACGCGATTGTTATCGGCTGGAACGAAGCATGTGTGGCGATCGACCACACCGAGACCTTCAAAAACGCTTCCTCCGATGGGACCTCCCTCACTGGTGAGTTGACCCTGACAAACTCCTATGCAAATGGTTGTGGAAAACTCGCCAAAGAGCCCGGCTCTGATGTGACCGCGAGCTTCAAGGTCGAAGACTTTTTCGGAACATTGAACGCTGACAACAAGACGGATGATCCGATGTTGACAGACCCCTTCAACATGACCGCACCCAACTTCATGCCCAAGTCCGGCTCCCCTGTCTTGACAGGCGCCAAGATCCCCAGCGATTCCTTCTTTGATAAAGTTGATTTTATCGGCGGAATGGGGACCGAGGATTGGACCAAAGGCTGGACAACAGCTGCAAAGAACTAATCACTCATGCTCGAAAGAGCGTGACGAGTGTCTTTTGTTTTTTCGAATTGAGTGTGGACACCATGCTCAATGTTTCATTCACGCATTGTTTTGTTCCTTTTGTATTGATCAAATTGTGAACTTGTCCTCAGTCCTGTGTTGATGAGGTCATCCAGGTGCGACGGTATTTTGGCATCCGTGGAAAGAAGGAGTGGGGACAAGTTCTATTTTTTCTTTTTATATCTTCTCACTTTGCGAGAGAAAGAGCTGCCGTGCATGAGTGTACGGCTTTCTGTGTATCTAGCGAGTGAAGCGTCATTTTCGACGACCGACTTCTAATGCTCCCTACTCTTCCGATCTGTGTACAGATGAGCCTCGGAGGCAAATATACATTATGAAAAAGAAGCTTACGTTACGACATACCTACCATTCGCGTTGGTTTTGGTTGGGTGTGGTGCTGCTCGGTTTGTTGTCCTACTCGGTAGAGGCAAAGAGTCCGGCATCTTTGGCTGCTTCGCTTGCGCGTTTGCGTATCGAGGTTGAGGGGCTCTCTTCAAAGTTGGAAGACCGCAAAGAGTCGATGCGTACGCAACTGCGTACACTCTCCATGCAACAGTCGGCGGCCAAGTTGAGTGTGCAAAAGGCCCAGATGGAGCTCAACATGCTCAGCCAACGGAGCGAGAAGCAACGGACGCAGATCGAGCAAGCCGGGAAGTCGCAAGAGGCGCTTCGACCGATCGTGTTGGCATCGATTACGCGCTTTGAGCAGCAGATGCGTGCAGGGTTGCCCTTTCGTATCAAGGGGCGACTGCAGGCGATCCAAGAGATCGGAAAGAAACTCAAAGGCAAATTGATCACCCCACGTGACGCGGCTGTCCGTTTGTGGAACTTTATCACTGGTGAGCTCAGACTGGCGCGTGAAAATGGCCTCTACACACAGGTCATCGTGCTCGATGGAACGTCCCAACTTGTCGAGATTGTCCGTCTCGGCATGGTGATGATGTACATCAAAACACGCGACCATCGATTTGGGCGGGCTGTGAGGGTTGGGGAGCAGTGGCAGTACAAACTCTATACCGACAAAGAGCAGAGCAAGCAGGTCGAAGCGTTATTTGACGCGATGAGAAAACAGATCCGTGTCGGATTTTGGACGTTGCCCAATGCGCTCTCACGATGATGTGCAGACCTAAAGCGGAGTATTCGTTAATGAGAACTTTGATCGTGATATGGACCCTTTGTTGTGTTTCCTCTTCTGCTTGGGCGATGCCATCGGAGTTGATGCGCGCTTACAAGAAGGAGTTTGCATTTTTGCACGCCCAAAAACGCGCACTGAAGAAACGTCTTCGTTCCTTTGATGCGGACGCAAAAAAGCGCATCAGCCGTGCACAAAGAGATGTGAAGGCGCTACAAGGTAAGCTCTTGTGGACGCAAAACCAAATCGAAAAATTGCGTGAACAACTCAGCCAGACAGAGCGCGTGACGACTCACATCGCAGACAAGGCTGATCGTCTGGATCGCACCTTCGATCAGGCGCAGTACACCCTTGAACAAGCCGGTATCAAGCTCAAGGCCCCCGTGTTCAAGAAGAACACATCGGAAGCTGAGCGCTCAAAACAACGGGCTGCACATCTCGAAGCGTTGTTTCGGCACAGTATCACTTTGATGAGAGGTGGCGCAAAGCTCCGCAAGGAGAAGGGGATCTTCTTTTTGCAGAACGGGACACGTGTCAAAGGTGACATCATTCGTATCGGTCATATCGCGAGCTATGGTATCGGTGGCGGCGTTAAGGGTGCGCTCGCACCTGCTGGTGCCAATCGATTGAAGATCTGGCATCAGGACGCATCATCGACAGCCACGGCGCTTGCCAGTCAAAATCCTCCCAAAAAGATGAAGATCTTCCTCTACGAATCACTGCGCAAAGAGATCAAAGCCAAAGTCGAAAAGACTTGGCTGGATATCATCCAAAGTGGTGGAAGTATCGCGTGGGTCATCGTTGGGCTTGGGTTGTTTGCGATGTTGTTGATCATCATCCGCACATTGATCTTGGTGCTCTCTGCCTCACGGACTGACGCGCTGCTCAAGAAGGTCGAACCGCTCGTCTCATCAGGTCGTTACGATGACGCCGTCGAAGCCTGTCGAGGGTATCGTGGTGCGACTGCGCGTGTGTTGGCGTCGGCGATTGGGATCTTTCAGAGCGGCCGAAGTCGTGCTGAAGACGCGATCTCCGAGGCGATCCTCAAAGAGACCCCCCTTATCGAGCGCTTTGCGTCGATGATTACGGTCTGTGCTGCTGTGGCGCCGCTGCTTGGGTTGCTCGGGACGGTCACGGGGATGATCGCGACGTTCGATATTATCACCACCCACGGGACAGGAGATCCCAAGCTGCTCGCAGGTGGTATCTCCGAAGCCCTCGTGACAACAGAGCTTGGGTTGATCGTCGCGATCCCCACGTTGTTGCTCGGCTCACTGCTCGCAGGACGTGCTGAGTCGATCCTGGGGAATATGGAATGGGCTGCTCTTCGTCTCCTCAACGTCGCCTTCACAAAGGCTCCTGGTCGTGAGTTTCCCACCTCCAATCCTATGATGGGTGAGGAGTTTCAAGGGTTCCCGCTCGACGAGAGAGAAAACATCATCGCCGGTCAGGTGTAGCGCGAAGGAGCACGAGATGTTCACCTGGTTTGAGCAAGTGTTCACGTTCCTCAACCGTGGGGGCTTCGTGATGTGGCCACTTGCGGCGAGCACGTTGGTGCTTTGGTATGCCTTGGGATTCCGCTTTCTCACGTTGCGGCGTGGGACGATGTTGTCTCTTGAGCAGCTCATCGAACAGGTCAAAGATGGGAGCCTTTCACGTCCTTCTGGTGTACTCGATGCGGCTGCGATCGAAGGGGTTGGACTTTTGCGCGAGGAGAGCACGCAGCTCAGGACGCGCCTGGACGAGGCGTTCATTATCTTCGAAGAAGAACTCGGTCGGTACGCATTGTGGGTCAAGATCATCGTGATCATTGCGCCTCTTGCGGGGTTGCTTGGGACGGTCTCGGGGATGATCGAGACATTCGACGCGCTCGGAGATATGGCGCTGTTTACGCAGTCCGGTGGGATCGCCGGAGGTGTCGCGCAGGCGCTGATTACAACGCAGATGGGGTTGGCCGTCGCGATCCCTGGATTGCTCATTGGGCAGGTTTTACAGCGTCGACAAGAGGTCCTGTTCGGTGAGATTGAGCAGTTGAAAGAGTTGATATGTGCAGCGCAAGCGCCTGCATTGCAGCAGATGCCCACTGCAGAAGAAGACGAAGCGCGGAGAGCGGATATGAGATTTTCTAGACGTCGTAAGCAAGAAGCCGATGGTATCGACATCTCACCATTGATCGATATGGTCTTTATCTTGTTGATCTTCTTTATGGTGACGACGACCTTTGTCAAAGATATGCAGTTGGAGTTGGAGCGACCAAGCGCGAAGAGCGCTTCACGTGCGTCGACCAAAGCGATCCGCGTTCACCTCGATCGCAGCGGTGCCATCTATGTCGATGGACTCGCTGTGAAAGTGTGGATGTTGCAGAGCAGGATCCGCGACTCTCTGAAGAGCGAACCTTCGCGGCCTGTCCTTGTGATCACCGATCGCACGATCCAGGCACAGAAGCTCATCGAAGTCGTCGACCAGTGTCGTCTCGCAGGAGCAAAAGACGTTGGTGTCGCGACATTGAGGGAAGCCGGATGAGATACCTGTTGAACCGGCATGTCGGTGCTTCTTTTTCGATGTTGTTTGGCGGGTGGTTGATCCTCTCAGGGTTGATGCTCATGAACCAGCCTCCTGTCAAAAAGAAGAACAAAAAGCACGGACCTTCTCAGTCCTTTATGATCAAGCAACCCAAGCGCAAGCCTCCGAAGAGAAGGGCTCGTCGACGACGGCGTCGTCGACCTCGCCGCAACCGCGTGACACGTGCACCTGCACCGCAGCTCTCCACGGCGCTCTCTAGTGTCCCTCTTGGGATGCCTAATGTTGCGATTGGTGGGATGGATGGTGCTTCTGATCAGCTCCTTGGTGGTGCCAAAGATGCGCGCAATCTCGTGATGACAGAGAAGACCGTAGATCAGCCGCCACGTCCTGTCCATCGCGTCGCACCGCGACATCCACCCCGTGCGATCGCACAAAATATCTCCGGTTATGTGTTGTTTAAATTGCTCATCAGTACGGAGGGGAATGTCGAGCAGGTCCAGGTCCTCCGCTCCAAACCGACTGGGGTCTTCGAGTCCGTCGCGACCGCTGCGATCCAGTCCTGGCGCTTTCGTCCTGCGATGTACAAAGGACAACCTGTCAAGATCTGGATCCGCCAGAGACTGACTTTTCGCTTGCAGTGATCCACCAGTGATGGAGGAAGGGTAGATTCTATGACGTCTCTTTATCCGACAAGATGGTGTGTATGGATTTGTATACTTATCGCGCCTTGTGTGTTCTCGTCGTCCTATGTTGTCCATGCAAAGGACAAAAAGAAGAAAACCCCCAAGGTCGATCACCTCGCGCTCGCGTCGCTGTTGATCCGCGATGGCCATCTCAAGCGCGCCAAACATATCCTCAAAGAAGCGAAGACGACCGAGAAGGGATTCCAACTCGATCGATATCACACTTTGCACGGTATCCTCGCGACCAAAGGCAAAGACTATAAAAAGGCAGCGGTCCACTTTGAGTTGGCCATCAAGCACGCCAAGAAGACGCCTCCTGCGCTCTTTCTCTCACTCTCTCGTTCTTACTACTACGCGAGCCAATACGCCAAAGTCATCGAGACGATCAAGCGCGCGCCTGACGATATCAAGCGACAAAAACCTGCTGTCTTGATGGCCATCCAATCCAACTGGCGACTTGGCAAAAATCCCGAGGCGTTCGCTGCGATTGCGTTTGGTCAAAAGCACTTCCCCAAGATGAGACTGCTCAAGCGCCTGCGGATCTTGTTGTTGGTGGAGCTTGGCTTATTCCAGCAAGCGTCCAAAGAGAGCAAGGCATTCCTCGCGACGGAGAAACCGGAGCTGAAAGACTATCTCGCCTTCGCGGAGGGGTTGCGACAAGCCCGTCAATACAAACGCGCGTATCTACTGTTGGAGCAGGCGCGTCTCATATATCCCGGAAAAAGCGAGCTGTTATTGCGACTCGCACGTGCCTATCTCGATGGCAAAAAGCTCCTCGCGGCAGCCGTTATCCTCGAACGAGCTGCGTGGCTCAAACCCAAGTTGACCGTCGAAGCGGCCGAATTGTATCGTCGCGCGCGTAAGTTTTGGAGCGCCTTGCAACTCAACGCTCGTGTTCTCGATCAGACCGCAAAAATTCGTCAACGGCTGGGGTTATGGATCGAGCTGAAGTCCTTCGAGAAGGTCGTCTTGCTCGTACCACGTCTGTCCCGTTTGGGCCTCCTTCGTGACGAACGAATCGTCTATGCCCTCGCGTATGCGTGTTTTCAAACAGGTCGTTACGCCAAAGCCGAGCTGTGGTTAAAGCAGCTCCGCTCCGCCAAATTATTCCAGAAAGCCAATGTGTTGCGTCAAGCCATGCAGTCTTGTCGGATCAAGCGACACTGGTGGTGTCCCTAGAAACGCCGCAAGAAATCCCTCTAAATGTTTCGCTTTTGATGGATGGAGGCATCTTTTCGATGAGATGGCTATCTTTTACTCTCTTTGTCGGCGTGTTGTTGTGTCTCTCTGGCGATGTGTACGCCAAGGGCGAAGGACATATGCACGTCATTATCTTCGCGCCCAAGACCCACCAGCCACTAAAACACGTGAAGCTCACCTGCCAGGGACGCACATGTCCAACGATGAAGACGGATGCTGATGGCTCCGTCTACACGAAGATTTTACCTGGCAAGATCGTGCTCAGACTCCACACCACAGCGCTTCCCAAGGTCGTCGTGACCCCTCAGATCCCTATCGTTGATGGCGAAGTCACAGAGGTCTTGATCTCCTTGAAGCAAGGGAAAACACCCAGCGACATCGAGGTCGAAGCCGCGATACGTCGCTATAAAATGAAGCAGTACAAGCTCAAGCGCAAGAAAGGACCGAAGATCCTCCTGCGTGGTCGTGTGCTGTCCAAAAAGACAGGGTCACCAATCCAAGGCGCGAGTGTCTATGTGCGTGGTAGTGATGAGGACGCTCGCTCTGACACCAACGGTTGGTTCTCGATCCGGGTCACTGTCGGTAAACACGATATCACCATCATCCATCCAAAATACAACAGCCAAAATCTACAGGGATTTCTCGTCAAACCCAAAGGGAACAAAGCCCACATATTCCGGCTCAGTGAGAAGGTTCTTGAGCTACAAGAGTTCGTCATCACGACGCCCAAGATCGAAGGGAGCACGGCGGAGCTGATGAATCAGCGCAAGCAGTCGAGCACCGTCTCCGAGATGCTCGGCGCCGAGGAGATGGCACGTACAGGGGACTCCAACGCAGGCTCTGCGCTCAAGCGGGTCTCTGGAGTGACATTGGTTGGGGGGAAATTCTTGTACATCCGTGGGCTTGGTGAACGCTACTCAAGTACACTGATGAACCACTCAACGCTCCCAAGTACAGAGCCTGAGAGGCGCGTCGTGCCGCTCGATCTGTTCCCTGCTGGTGTATTGCAACAGATCACCATTCAAAAGACGTATACGGCTGATATGCCCGGTGAGTTTGGTGGTGGTGCGGTCAAACTCTTGACGCGCGGTTTCCCCTCGCGTTTTCAGGCGTCGATCTCGCTATCTTTTGGAGTTGTGCTCGGCTCGACCTTTAGCAATGGATTGTTCACAAACGCACCTGCGACAGATGGTTTGGGGATCGACTTTGGTTACAGAAGCCTTCCCAAGATCGTCAAAGAGGCGTCCGACAAGAGCCCACTTCGTGAACGCGATATGTTCTCCACAGACGGATACACAGCGGAGGAGTTGAAGACGTTTGGCGAGGCGATGCCCAACACGTGGGGGACATCGGAGCGCATGGTCTTGCCGAACTTTGGTATCTCAGCGTCACTCGGGAATCGCCTCGATCTCGGCGCGACAAAGCTCGGCTTCATCGCCTATCTCTCCTACGGAAATGACTGGCTGAAGACACGTCCTGAGCGGAGCTTTTTTGCGCTTGGTGAAGGAAAGAAGCTGGTCATCGCCAACAAGTACACCTTTGATACGCTCAGCAACAACATCAAACTCGCCGGTATTTTGGTGTTGGGGGCGGACTTTGGTAAGCATCACAAGCTCCGTCTTGTGTCCTTTATCAACCGCCTGACCGATCATGAAGTCCGCCAATATGAGGGATACAACAACGACGCCAATGCGAACATCCGTGTGACACGTCTGCGCTGGGTAGAGCAGATGTTGTTTGCCCAGCAGGTCCGTGGGGAGCACGTCTTTACTGGCCTTAACAAGCTGCGCCTCGATTGGCGCTACACGCTCTCTGTGGCGTCGCGTATAGAACCCGATCGACGTGAGTATCGTTACGATCAGGAGCCTGACAATCCCGATCTATGGCTGTTATCCGATAGACCAGAAGGGAACCAGCGTTTCTTCAGTGAGCTGCTCGATCTCAACCACGATATCGCGCTGGATGTGACATTGCCTTTCCTGCAGTGGGGTGGGCTGAAGGCCAAACTCAAAGCTGGTTTGAGCGGTGTGTTCAAGGACCGGGAGGTGGACACGAGGCGGTACAAGTACCTGCATCAGGGGCCTGACGCAGGGAACTCCGATGTGATCTCCAAATCACCAGGGGAGATCTTTGTCCCCGAATATCTGGATCGCGAGGGATTTCAGTTTGGAGAGATTACACGTCAGACTGATAACTACCTCGCTGAACAGCAGATGTTTGCGGGGTATCTGATGGGTGATGTACCCTTGATGAAGGGGCTACGTCTGTCGCTCGGTGCGCGGTTTGAATATTCGAATCAGAAGGTCTTGACGTATGAGCTGTTCAATCCAGACAAGACACCTCTGCCTGCGGAGTTAGAGACGTTTGATATCTTGCCGGCGGCGTTGATCTCCTGGTTTGTCACGGAGAAGATGGTGCTACGTGCGGCGATCAGTCGGACTGTATCACGTCCGGACTTTCGTGAGCTGTCTGAGGCGACCTTTAACGATGTCTCAGGTGGACAACAGATCTCTGGTAATGCCGATCTGAAGAGGGCGCTGTTGACGCACGTTGATATGCGGTGGGAGTGGTATCCCAGTATCGGTGAGGCCGTGTCTTTTGGCGTGTTTTACAAGCACTTTGAACAGCCGATCGAGTCGATCATTATCGTCAGCTCGCAAAACCTCGTGACATTCGACAACGCAGAAGGCGCCAATAACTTTGGCTTTGAGTTCGATCTGCGCAAGCGTTTTGGGTTTCTCCACAAAGCGCTGCAGGATTTTTACTTCGCAGGCAACTTTACCTTTGTGTGGTCGAGGGTTGTGCTCGCGAAGAAGGCCGGGACGATCCAGACCTCGAATGAGCGACCTTTGCAGGGGCAGTCTCCCTTTGTGATCAACGCGCAGCTTGGGTACGACAATGTCGAGACCAAGACGCGCTTTGCGCTGCTCTACAACGTGTTTGGAGAGCGCATCTCTTCGGCTGGTTCACTCGGCGCGCCTGATACGTACGAGCAGCCCTTTCATCAACTGGATTTTGTCTTTAGTCAGACGTTGGCGTCGGGCTTTTCGATCAACTTTAAGGCTAAGAATTTGCTCGATCTTCCCGCACGTTTCACACAGGGAGAGGAGACGACCTTTATGGTGACGAAGGGGCGCTCTTTCTCGCTCAGCTTGAGCTATAAGTTTAAGTAGCCCTGTATGTGGTCGTTTTGATTGTGCTTTGAGTGTGTTTTCTTGCCTCTCGTGATGAGCGTGCTTATATTGCTTTGGTCCATTCGACACGTAAGGCTGTTGAAAAGAACGGTCTCAGGTGCCACAAGTTTGTTTGTATAACGAGGAACGCTGCGATATGGGGTCGCAACGCAATTGACCTGTTTTGGGTCGAGGAGGAGAGTCACTGTGTGTCCAGGGAGGAAGTCTATGTCAAGTCGGTGGGAGCGAGTTTTCTGTTCCCTTTTTTTTGTGTCTTTGTTATGGGTTTGGGGTGGTGTTGAGGCCACGGCGAAAGAAGCTGCAGTTGTCCACACAGCAGTGCCAAAGTATACATTTCTGATCAGCCTTGATGGTTGGGCGTATCGTCACCTGTGGGACAAGAAGTTGTCCATGCCCAATCTTCGGAAGCTCGCGAAGAAGGGACGGTGGGGGGATTCTCGCACGACCTTCCCGAGTATGACTTGGTCGTCACATGCGTCCCTCGTGACGGGGCAAACGCCTGCAAAGCATGGGATCCTGGGAAATCGTTGGTTTCGCGACTTTAAGACGATCATGATCCCTTCATGGGATGTGGTCGAAGAGACGCGCAAGAGCGCGACGATTTACGACCTTGCGTTTGACGCGGAGCTTCGACCTGCTGCGATCATGTGGCCAGGTACACAGGGCTCCCAGTCCATCTATTACAATCTCCCAGAGTTGACCAAAAAGTGGTTGATCCGCAAGCACATCTCCAGACGGATGTGGAAGGTCTTGCGTAAGGTTTCGGTGCGTTCTCTGTCTCGACTGCACTATCTGATGAGACAAGAAGGAGATCGAACCGATCGTTTAGCGGCGAAGGTGACGATCGAGCTGATCCGCCAAGAGAAGAAACGTCCGCGGCTCTTCATGGTGCACTTTTTGGGGCTGGATCACGCGCAGCATTCGATGGGGACGGACCCCAAACGTAACAAAAAGCTACGCCGCTCTGCGCGACGTATTGATAAGCACATCGGCGACATCGTTGCGGCGACCAAGCGGGCCGGGATTTTCCACCAGAGCACCTTTGTGCTGGTCTCAGATCACGGTTTTATCGAGGCCAAGTATTCGATTGATCCACGCCGACTGTTGATGAAGGCGGGGTTGAGTCGCTATCACAGCGTCAACTCTCGACGAGCTTCCAAAGAAGATGTCTTCGTCACGAGGAATGGCCATACAGCGTTTGTGTACATTCGTAAGGATCGTGGAAAGCGCCGTTATTGGAAGCTCCGTCAGCGTGCCATTCGTGTGTTCCGCAATTGCAAACATGTTGAGAAGATCTTCACACCTGTCTCCTACGCCAAATTAGGTTTTCCTACGCCAGCACAGCATCTTGGAAGCCCCGATTTCATCGCTATGACAAAGCCTGATAGCTTCTTTAATTACCACAGCTCTAAAGCAGCTGTATTTCGGGTGAAAAACCTGGCGTTTCACGGCTATCTCCCCTCTCATAAAGACCTGTGGACGTCATTTGTTGCCTTTGGTGCGGGGATTCAGCCATCGAAGAAGCGTGAGTCGATCCGCAACATCGATATCGCACCGACACTCGCGACGTTGTTACGTCTGCGTTGGCCCAAAGAGACACAGGGACGCTCTTTGAAGGGGTGGTTTCGTCAAGATACGCTGCGTGCTCTCAAGAGAGCCTCTGAGGCAATTCAGGGAACACCTTTGTCTGCCAAGAAGACAGGGACTGAAGAGAAGACAGGGACGAGCAGTGGGGATGAGAAGAAGAACGTCGGTGGCTGACTGTTGTGGGGAGAGGGGACGAGGTGGTTTTCTCGCGAAGTAAGCGTACAAACATGAGATGACATTTTATTTGTGATAAGCGACTTCTGAGGACTCGATGTCTCTGTATTGAACTCGGTTCTCAAGAAGCCCCTTCCAAAGGTTTAGCCGGCGGGAGGGGAGAATTCACTTGTACGTTCAGGCATTGTGCCCGGACGTTGTGCTGCATTGCGTGGTGTCGATGTCGTAGCTTCGTGCATTGTGTCCGGACGTTATGCTGTACGGTGTGACATTGTATCCGTAGGCACAGGCATGATGTCGTACTGTGTGATGTTTTGTCCGCAGGGGTAGGCATTATGTTAGCCTGCGATGCGGTGTGGTGTGGTGTGGTGTGGTGTGGTGTGGTGTGGTGTGGTGTCCGCAGGGGTAGGCATTATGTTAGCCCGCGGTGTGGTCGGGGGTTTTATTCGTAGGGACAGGCCTTGTGTCCGCCCGCGGTGTGGTGTTTTGTCCGCAGGGGGAGGCATTGTGTTAGCCTGCGATGCGGTGTTTTGTCCGCAGGGGGAGGTATTGTGTTAGCCTGCGATGTGGTGTGGTGTTTTGTCCGCAGGGGTAGGCATTGTGTTAGCCCGCGGTGTGGTGTTGTGTGGTGGGTTTTATTCGTAGGGGCGGGCCTTGTGTCCGCCCTCGATCAGGAGCTGGCGAGGACTTCTTTGCGGATATCGCGGGTACGTTGGATATATTTGGTGAGGAACTCTTTGAAGTAGGGAGCACGCCAACGGATACCAAACTCTTTGGAGCGTTTGAGGACTGTCTTGGCTGTGATGCCTTTGCGCAAGCCAAAGAACGCGAGGCCAAGAATACTGGAACGTTGGCCAATGCGACAGTGCATGTAAAGTGGTTTGGGGACAGATTCGAGGAGACCACAAACTTCATCGACAAAGTTGTCGTTGAGTTTGTTGAGTGTGACGGGGATGTGGACATAATTCATGCCGAGAGATTCGACTTGTTCACCTTCATCTTGTGGGCTGAGGATTTGGTCACATTCACCCTTGATCGTCAAGTTGACGACTGTTGAAAATCCCTTTTGGGCGAGGTTTTGGATCTCATCGACGCCAACTTGGGGACCGATTGTAACGCTTGAGTCAAGTTTGATTTTATCTTGAAGCATGAACTCTCCTTTTTCTTCCGTGAACAAGAACCGTTGGTTGTGAGGTGTCAAAGCAGGCACCTTTCGCTTCGGTAAATGTAGGCAGGCAGCGAACCAACGTTGCTATGTCTCCCTGATACGCGTGGATTGCGTGGGGGGCAGGCAGGAAGATGAATTGTATCATCACAATAATGATAGGTATTTTTCTTTTCAGATTCAAGGGGGAGCGCGAAAAAAAATAGATCGTTTTGTGGTACAAGCTCGTGATAGAGGGGAGACTGTGGAGAGAAAAAAACAGACAGGATGACAATGGCAAGGTCAATCACTTCGAGCAAAGAAGTGATGTAAGGAGCTGGGACGGATTGCCATCCTGTCCGTTGGAAAGAAATCGAGATGAAGTGTTCCAGCGCGATGACGATCTGTCAAGTATGCAGATCGAAGTAGGCACATTTTCTTTGTGCTATACTGACGTTGCGTCTTGGTTTTTTGTGCGTTGTCTGCATAAATATGCACATGTATGAGCAAGCCATTCATGTTTGTGGAAAGGTCGGTAAAGTATGTCTTTGGATGACGAAGTCCTTGTTGAGTTGCCACCCCAGCCCGCATCGGAAGGGAGCGGCGATTCCATTTATGAAGGTCTCTTGCATGAAGATGCCTCTCTGCGAGAAGTTGCTTGGAGAGAATTTTTTTCTCAACATACAAATGTCCCTCGTGAACCGATCGAGAGCGCGCTCTCTCATCCTTCACCTGCGATCCGTTTGACAGCCATCTCTTTTTTACTCCAACACGATACCACACTCTTCACAGAAGATCTCAAAGAAAGTCTCACACATCTCTTTTCCCCTTCTGTTTGGTGGGAGTACCAGTGGGAAGCCGTCCGGCTGTTGCGTCGTTTTCGCTGCGGTGATTGGCTTTGGCCCCACCTCTCCATCTTGCTACAAGTGGGCCAACGTCTTCTCTCTCTTGAGGTGCTGTGTGCCCTCGACGAAGCCCCTCAGCGCCCCTGTGATGCGCGTGAATACATCGATACACTCGCGGACTGCTGGTCTTTTGATGATGTGCGAAGCCGCTGCAAGTTGTTGGCGATGATGGTCGCACATGCACGGCAAACACAACTAGAGGTGCATACCTTTTCGATTTTTCAGCGTCTGTTACAACCACTCGAAGGCTTTGATGAGACCTTGTCGTACATGTTTGGCTGGGCCTTTATCGGTCTTCAACTCCCAGCCGCGTGGGATTATTTGTGTGATGATCTGCGCATGTTTGAGCGCAAAGAGTGTTGGCGTGAGTGGTATCTCGCGCTCCCTCTCACCTATTTGGATCGAGCGATCCGCTTACACGAAGATCGCGACGATCTCTCCTACCTCGTTCGTGTCCTCGGTGGACATCGAGAAGTCGGTGCTTTTGAGCGCCTCATGGGATTTCTTGATCCCGCCTTCTGGCAGCGCGATCACGTCCCTGAAGGGTTCCCGTGGGGAGCCGAAGAGGATGGAGTGGCTGATGCGATCGCTGCACTTGGTGATAGCAAAGAGATCAGAAGTCTTCCTTACTTGTATGAACGCTTTCTCGACGCGCTGCCACAGCTCCGCAATACACTCCTCCACGCGATCGGGGAGATCGGAGAGACCACCTCTATCCCCTGGCTTCAGCAGGTTTACGGGCGTTATCCCGAACACCGCTATGCTGCGCGTGACGCGTTGTTTCGGCTTGGAGAGCTCTCCACACTTGACGATCTGGAGGCCGAGCTGCTCACCCAAAAGTGGCCCCACAAACCTTCTCTCTCGCTCCTCTCCAGACACGCACCACAACGAGCTTGGGGCGTCCTCTCTGCGCTTTTGAAACAAGAAACCCCACAGGATCTGTACCAAAGAGGGTTTATGGATTGCATACGCGAGCTGGATGACGACGCACCAAGACAAGCTGGCCTGGACTTGCTCACACATATCCCCCTCGAAGAGCGAACGATCCCCGATCTGATCTGGCAACAAAAACACGCTCCCGAAAGATTGGGAGATCCTGGCTTCCTTCATCGCCTTGTCGAGCATGGTGGCGAAGACCTGTGGGATGCCTGTTACTATTTTGATGTCCTCGTAAAGTCCGGTCTGGCGACAGAGGAGATCGCGGCGCTCTTGGTGCGTCGAGCGTCTGGATATAGCGGCCTGGAGCTGTTGGTCACCAGCGACGTCTTGTGTTCTTTCTGGGAGCACCGGAAGGAGAGCCCATCTTCTCTTGAGAAAGATAACTGCGTCGAGTTTTTACAGCAGTGTGTCGGCGACGGGGATCCTGTTCTCGTCGTGACTGCGATCGAGACCATCACACGCTGTGCGTTTGTCAGGCCTTCGAATGTCGCGTTGCTTCGTCACTGTTGCGATTCTCCCTTCTCAGACGTCCGCTACGCTGCGTTGCGAGCGCTCGCTTCGAGTGGGACGCTCAAAAAAGATGATATCGTCAAACGCTGGCGTATGGGACATGAACGTGACAGCTATGAGGTCGTCTCGGTCCTTGTGAGAGCCGGGATGGATGAGGGGAAAGTGTGGTTGTTGCAGTCTTTTGATGACGCGCCTGTCTGGATGCGACGACGTATTCCCTGGCTCATGCGCTTCGTCAAAGGGGTCGAACTGGAGGAGCCATTGCGAGGCTACGTAGACGATGATGACCCGATGACGCGATTGGAAGCCGTACGCACTCTCGTGCTCAAACAATGTCTCTCGCGCGCTGAGCTTTACGACCTTCTCGCACAAGAGGAGACCCTGTGGATGCGTCGAGAGATCGAAGAACTCCTCCCCTACACGAGCGAAGAGCAACCCGAACACCCCACCGCATATTGGGCGCAAATGTGGGAAGATGCCCTCTATTGAGCCTAGCCCTTCCTACTCATCGACCCTTGACCTACCCCATCCAAAAGAAGCCTCGACATTTCTCCCTATCTGTGGAAAATGAACATCCATTCATGGAACAAAACATAGCTATTCCTACATGATAGAGGAGTTGAGTATGGCACAAGAAGCTTACGTATTCGATGCGATCCGTACGCCGCGTGGTCGGGGCAAAAAGAACGGCTCTCTTCACGAGGTCAAGCCCATCGATCTCGTCGTGACGTTGATGCGAGAGATGCAACAACGTCACGAACTGGACACTTCACAGGTCGACGATGTGGTCCTTGGTTGTGTCACGCCTATTGGCGAACAGGGGGCGGATATCGCGAAGATCTCAGCACAGTATGCTGATTGGGATATCGACGTGCCTGGTGTGCAGCTCAACCGCTTCTGTGCGTCTGGACTCGAATCCGTCAACGTCGCCGCGATGAAAGTACGTTCGGGGTGGGAACATCTCGTCGTCGCAGGGGGCGTCGAGTCGATGTCCCGCTATCCACTTGGTGCAGATGGTGGCGCGATGGTGTTGGATCCTGCCGTCAACGCAGGGACAAACTTCGTCCCACAAGGGATCGGGGCGGACCTGATCGCGACCCTCGAAGGTTTCTTTCGTGAGGATGTCGACGCGTTTGGTTTGCGCTCTCAAAAGCTCGCCGCAGAAGCCTGGAAGGAAGAGCGATTCAAGCGCTCTGTCGTCCCTGTCCTCGACCAAAATGGTCTATGCATTCTCGACCACGATGAGTACATGCGTCCGAGCTCCACGATGGAAGGTCTCGGGCGTTTGAATCCCTCCTTTGCGATGATGGGGGAGATGGGTTTCGATGCCGTCGCCCTGCAAAAGTATCCCGAGGTCGAGCGCATCAATCACGTCCACACTGCCGGAAACTCCTCGGGGATTGTCGATGGCGCATCGCTCGTCTTGATCGGTTCCAAAGAAAAAGGGGCCGCGCTTGGATTGACACCTCGTGCGCGTATTCGGGCCGCTGCGCTCGTTGGGACTGAACCCACGATTATGTTGACTGGACCCGCCCCAGCGACCAAGAAAGCCCTCAAGGTCGCTGGTATGGACATCAATGATATTGACCTGATGGAGGTCAACGAGGCCTTCGCGTCTGTCGTGTTGCGCTTTTTGAGGGAGATGGGCGTCGACGACATGGATCGTCTCAACGTCAACGGAGGCTCGATCGCGATGGGACACCCACTCGGTGCCACAGGCTCTATCCTCCTCGCCACGCTGCTCGATGAGCTTGAACGTCAGGACAAAACGACCGGGCTGATCACGCTCTGCGTAGGCGGTGGTATGGGTATCGCGACGATCATTGAGCGCGTGTAATCTCTTCTCAATAGGCAATCATACAGGAGCACACAGATGGCATTTCGATATGAAAAAGATCAGGATGATATCGTTACGTTGACCATGGATATGGAAGGGCGTTCGGTGAACGTCATCAACGACGCGTTTGGGAAGGGATTTCAGCAGGCGCTCGCGACCCTCCAAAAAGAAGAAGACCTCAAAGGCGTGATCCTCACCTCGGCCAAAAAAGTCTTCCTCGCAGGCGCCGATCTCGAACAAATCTACGAACAAACAGATCCCAAAGTCCTCTTCGAATCCACCGAAGCGATGAAGGCCGGTCTTCGTCAGCTAGAGAAGCTCGGCAAGCCTGTCGTCGCGGCGATCAATGGGACCGCCCTCGGTGGTGGGTATGAGTTGGCGCTCGCATGTCACCACAGGATCGCGATCGACTCTGATCGCATCAAGATCGGTCTACCCGAGGTCTCTCTCGGCTTGATCCCTGGCGGTGGTGGTATCACGCGAATGGTTCGTATGCTCGGTCTTCAGGCGTCATTCCCTTACCTGACAGAGGGCAAACAGCTCAAGCCCAAAGCGGCGAAAAAAGCAGGCCTCATCGATGATCTCGCAGAAGATAAAGCACAGCTGATCGAGAAAGCCAGGGCGTGGATTCACGCCAACCCCAAAGCACACAATCCCTGGGACGGTGAGAAGTTTCGTATCCCCGGCGGTGATCCCAGACGTCCAGCGATCGCGCAGATGCTCGCCATCGCGCCGGCGATCATGAAGAAGAAAACGTTTGGCAATTACCCCGCAGCCCAGGCCATTATGAACGCCGCTGTCGAGGGAGCCTACGTCGACTTTGACACTGCAAGTCGTATCGAGTCCCGCTACTTCGTCCAGGTCGCGACAGGACAGACCAGCAAGAACATGATCAACACGTTCTGGTTCCAACTCAACAAGGTCAACGCTGGAGAGAGCCGCCCCAAAGATATCCCACGACAAGAGACCAAGAAGGTAGGTGTCCTCGGTGCAGGGATGATGGGGCATGGGATCGCTTATGTCTCAGCCTTTGCGGGGATCGAAGTCGTGCTCAAGGATGTCTCCAGAGAGCGGGCTGAGGAGGGTAAAGCCAAGATCGAGAAGCTGCTCAACAAGCGCGTCTCTCGTGGTCGTATGACCGAAGAGAAGAGAGACAGTATCCTCCAGCGCATCACTCCGACAGGGGACGCCAAAGATCTTCAGGGTTGTGACCTGATCGTCGAAGCTGTCTTTGAAAATCGCGAACTCAAAGCCAAAGTCACCAAAGAGGCCGAAGCGGAGATGCTTGGAGATGGTGTCTTTGCGTCCAACACCTCTACACTTCCGATCTCTGGCCTGGCCGAAGCCTCAGTCAGACCCGAAAAATTTGTCGGACTGCACTTCTTCTCTCCTGTTGAAAAGATGAAACTCGTCGAGATCATCACTGGTGAGAAGACGTCTCCTGAGACACTCGCCAAGGCTTTCGATTACGTCCTCCAGATCAAGAAAGTACCGATCGTCGTCAATGACAGCCGTGGCTTCTACACTTCACGTGTCTTCAGTACCTACGTCTTCGAAGGGATGGCGCTGCTCGCAGAGGGACAATTGCCTCGTGCGATCGAGGCCGCTGGCTTGCAAGCCGGTATGCCTGTCGGACCCTTCGCGGTCTCCGATGAGGTCAGCATGAGCTTGATGGCCCATATCCGCAAACAAACCCGTGAGGACCTCGAAGCCGTCGGGGAAACATTGCCACATCACCCCGGCGAAGTCGTGCTCGAAAAGATGGTCACGATCGATCGACTTGGAAAAGCCCACGGCGCAGGATTTTACGAGTATCCCAAAGGTGAGGCAAAGCACTTGTGGCCCGAACTCCACGAACTCTTTGTCGACGAAGACGCGCCGAAAGCCTCCCAGCAAGATCTGATGGATAGGTTGATGTTTATCCAGTGCCTTGAGACGGTCCGCTGTATCGAAGAAGGTGTGTTTACATCTGTCGCTGATGGAAATGTCGGTAGTATCTTTGGTTGGGGTTTTGCGCCGTTTAAAGGTGGGACACTTCAGTTTATCAATGATTACGGTGTCGCAGCGTTTGTAGAGCGCGCTCAGCAGCTCGCTGAGGCCCACGGTGAGCGCTTTGTGCCACCACAAATGCTCATCGATATGGCTGCTGAAGGTCGCACTTTTGTATGAGCTCGTGAAGGCCCCCTTGTGCAGGCTTTTGTCTCTTCAGTCGCCTGAGGTGACATGACCTCCTTGCGCTCTTGTTTCGAAGACGTCATGATGATCACTGTGTGTTGGATTTTTTTGTGGTGGTTTCGGACAGGATGTGTGTGTGATGTGGCGCCTTTGTGGGCTTCTTTTGTGTTTGTGTCTCTTCTCGTGGTCTTGTGATCAACGCCCGTGTCGCGTGGATGCTGATTGTCCCGTCAGCAAGCGTTGCTATACTCCTCTCTTTATCTGCCTTCAGCCCGGTGAAGTCTGTCGTCCTCCCCAACGTCAACAGTGTTACACACAGCGCGCCGGTTGTACAAAACAGGCGGACGGCTCCTTTCTGTGTGCTGGGATATGTCAGGTCGGAGAACAGAGCTGTACAGAAGAAGGGCAGTGGGAAGCTCGATGCATGGGAGAACAAGGCCCACAAGAGGAGGTCTGTGACGACGCCAAGCGTGATGAAGATTGTGATGGCGTTGCAAATGAAGGTTGCGCCGACAAGGCTCGTTGTGAGCAGCTCAACACAACCTCCCTCCCTCTCACCCTCAGCATCGATAACAAACAACCCTATACATTGCGCGCTACGGTTTCGCTTCCCACGACGTTCTCTGCAAAGTGGGAGATGCTACCCTCGATCTCCGTACGCCCACAGTCGTGGTCTGTGCAGGAGGTGAGCTGGGCTGATGCAGCCCACTCGCGCGTGCAGATCTTGCTTCAAGGGTCGTCGTGGTCTTTGCCTGTTCTTGGAGAGGTGAGTGGGACCATCGCTTTGAAAGAAGGGCGCTGTTTGGTGACGTGGCCGCTTCGTATCAAGCAAAGTATGTTGACTTGTGAAGCGGGGAGTACCTTCTGTGAGGACGGTTGTGTCGATCTAAAGAGCGCAAATGCTCACTGTGGAGCGTGTGGTGTCTCTTGTACTGCCGGGCAATCGTGCTGTGATGGGGTGTGTGTCTCGCTTGCGTCCGACACACATTGTGGTGCGTGTGGGAACGTGTGTGAAGTTGACTCGCGATGTTGTGGGGGGAAGTGTGTGTCGCGAAGTGATGTGGCGCATTGTGGTGCTTGTCAGAAGGCGTGTTCGCAATCGCAATTTTGTGCCAACGGTCGATGTGTCGCCTGCCAAAAAGACGAACACTGCATGGCTGGGGAGTTTTGTCGCGTCGGTCAATGTATACGCTGTCCTGGAGATGCACGGTGTGATGTGTTGTTACGTGCAGGGAGTGGGCGTGTGTTCTTTCGGGATATTGTAGGGGTTGGTGATGATTGGTTTGTGGCGGGTACATTCTCTAATTCGATCCAGCTAGGTGCGTATACAACCCAATCCGCAGGTCGTGATGATCTCTTTGTGGCAAAGTACGGGCAAAAGCAGGGATGGCGATGGCTCAAAGTGGCAGGGAGTCGCGCAAGTGATGAACGCCCTCGGTTGATGCTGAGGGCATCCGGTGATGTGTTCTTTTTGGGCTTTTTTGGAGTCGGGACATTTCCACTATTTCGGGACAATGCGCCAACCTCGAAGAGTATCGAGATAACGACGTATGGGCATACATTGTTCTCACGAGTCTCATCGTCAGGGGCGCTGCAGGATGTTTTTGGATTTGGTGGCATCGCAAATTACGCAGGAAGGATGTTGCTTCGTTCCGACGCAGCGCAGTTTGTCCCTTCTGTGGATGGTGGTGCGTATGTCGCGTTCAACGTGATCCAAAGCCAAGGCCTGAAGTGTGGTGAGACGTCCATTTCACTGCCTGATGAGCCCTCTGTCCAACGTGGTCACGCGACAGGTGTGATCCGCGTGGATGCACAAGGTAAGTGTGTGTGGGGTCGAACAGCAGGGGGGTTGGATGGTAAGACCTTGGTCTCAGTGCTCGCTTCGGATGGCAAGGACGGCGTGTTTGTCGCGGGAAGTCTAGTGTTTGGGTCGCTTCATCGAAAGGCTTTGTTTGGCACACACACGTTGGCTGCAAGAGATGACAAACAGAGCGACACAGACGCTTATATCGCAAAACTCTCTGCCAAAGGGGAGTACGTATGGGCGACGGGAGTATCTGGACTTTCGGAGGACGTCATTCGTGGTGTGGTCGTCGACAAGAGTGGGGATGTGCTTGTACTTGGAACATTCATCAATGCGCTAAAGGTTGGAGACAGACTCTTTCAAACTGCCGGAGATCGCGACATCTTCTTCCTACGTGTCGATACAAAGGACGGTCGCATCAAGTGGGGGAAGCAGCTTGGGAGCTCAAAGGAGAACGAACAACTCCTTTCTGTTGTCGATGGGAAGGATGGATTCATCTACGCAGCGATCGCTTTTACAGGCGAAGTGCGATTAGGTGCATCATTGCTGAAGACACGGGGAAAACAGGACGTCGCCATCGTAAAAATGGATCCTTGGGGAAACGTGCATCAAACCCTTCATATTGGTGGGGCTCTTGATGATTCAGTTGTACGCCTTCGGATGTCTGGGCAAGGACAACTCTTGATCTTGGGGACAACTGCGAGTCCACGTTTGCAGCTCGGTCCACATACATTGATCCACCCAACACAAAAAGACGAGCAAGTTGGTTGGGTGTGGATGGTGAAACTGTAGTCGGTTTGGACATAAGCCATTTTGCTCTAGGGGAAGGTCAGGGGATCTCGTTTGATATGGTGTTCATTCGGTCCTGTGAGGAGCAGATAGGTGTGTTTGTTGGCAATACGCAAGCTCCCTCTCCATCGATAAATGGGGGACGCTACTGTCTGGAATGTGTAGGAGACCTTGCTCTTTTGGGTTCCGTCTGGTGCGTAGCGGAGCCACGTCGAAGTCCCGTCGTACAACGTCCCAGCCTGCAAGATAAAGTCATCACCAAGAAGCGGTATATCGATAAGGTTGTTTTGATTGACGTTGTTTGTAAACTTCTTGTGTTGGGGGCCGTAGGAGATAAATGTCTTCAACTTTCCGCTGTATGTATAGAAGGCGGCGACCATGTGTCCATATGTGGTGATGTTAGGTTCACGGTGCATCCATGTCACGACGACATCGCCCTGGTGATTCATCTTTGCGAGGAGGACCCCTGTGTTGTGGAATCTTTGCGCATATGCGCCGTTTATTTTCAACTCGACAAAGTCTTTGTCGATGAAGCCTTTTTGTATATCAAATCGTCTCATGTAGAGCGATGTTGGTCGAATTTGTGATCGACAGAGTAGCCACCCTGTCCCATTGGTAGGATGCAGTGTGAGTGTGCTTGTGTTGCTGCACGGTTGCTTGGGGAGGAACGTCAGTGTTCGTTGTGCTTGGGCTTTTTCGTTGTAGATGTTGAGCTGGTAAGGGCGCTGTTGTATATCGAGCGCGCTCGCGGTGTGGCCGATCGTTGCAAAATTTCCCTGCTGATCCATCGCCACCTCCAACCTCATCGCGGTGTTGGTATAGGTATACCCTTGATCGAGGGGAGGCGTGAGTGGCTGACAGTGTCTGTCGAAGAGTCTCATGCGGATGTGTGGTTGGTTCTTTATCTGCTCATACCATGTCACGAGAAAGTTACCTGTTTTCCGTGCTATATGTAGCCTCACTCCTAATGAAGTGAAGCCTCCGATTTTTTGAAAGTGTGCATCTGAGATACGAAAGAGGCTCCGCTTGACGGTCATATTGGCGCGATAACAGACCCCCATGACCTGTCTGTTTGCGCCGTGTACAAAGGCCGCCGCGATATCACCATTTTCTGCGATGTCGTATGCGTCGAGTCGGGGAAAGGAGATGGTCTCTGTATTGGCGCAGGATTCATCTATTTTTCCGTCACAGTCGTCATCAAAGTTGTTTCCACAGATCTCTGCGTGTGGGACGTATTCGCCTTTACATGCGCCCCAATGCGAACCATCCGGGTGACAAAGCTGTCTGCCTTGCTTGCATGGTGCAATGTAGCTGTCCTGGAAGGTTGAGCAGGCACGGGAGGCGTAAGGTTGACAATGACAGAGCGCCCCCTGACAGAGACCTGCACCTGTTTGGAGATAGCCATCTGCGCGGATAATCTGGCGTTGATGGACTCCATATGCGCGCTTCTTGGAGAAGCGCAACATCAACCCTTTGGGGATCGCTGTGTGGGCGATAGGAGTGCCTTTTTTGCTGTAACGGGAGAGATAGACTGTTCGGTTGTCGTGTGGATCGTCGTTGTGGAGGATGACATCATCACCGAACAGTGATTGTCGATGTGGGAGGGGATGGCCTGTGTCTGTCGAGCCGAGCAGTGTTCCATCTGGAGCGAGAAAGTAAGTGTACGTCTGCCGGAATGTATTGTTGATTCCTATTGCGGTGTGCCCGTCGTCTTTTACTGCAAGAGCGTGTTCGATGATTGGAAAGTCGTGGTGTGTGAAGAGGGTAAAGGACGTACCTTGTGGATTCTTAGAGTGTAGATCGAATGTTCTCGTATACATCGCGCTCGCGGGTCCTCTTTGTGTGCAACTGATGAGCCCTTTGCCATGACTGTTGAAGGCGAGCCTGAATGCTCCTGGATTGGAGAGTGTGTTGCTTCTGGGAGGACCGCCACAGATCGTTCGTGTGTTGTTGAGCAGCGGGAACACTGCGATCACCTGGCCTTTTGTGCCAAAGAAGCGCAGCGCAGTGTTGTCCTCTCCATCATTTGTGATGATGGCGATCTGTCCAGTTGTATTGATGTGCAAGGCATGAAAGAGATGGGACAGGTGGTTGTTTTTGATCGTCGAAGATACGATCAGTGTTGGCTTTTGGATGCGTTGGCAAGATGTGTTGTAGAGCGCCAATCGCAGCTCACTCTGTTGGGTTTTTGTGTGATGACGGGTCCATAACGCCGCGATGTGTTTGGTCGAAGGTTGACGCCAGACACCGTGAAAGATGATCTTTTCGTTCGTTGTTGTGTGCGCATCGAGTGCGAATGTCTTACGCAGCAAACTTCCGTCGCTTCGGTAACAAGTGATTTGTGGTGTGGCTTTATCTTGTACCAGTAAGAGCTCTCCATCGTCAAACGCTGCGTAATCGACGATGTCGCTTGTTGTGGATAGGATGTTACAATCGGATGCTTCGTCTATTTGTCCATCACAGTCGTCGTCTTTGTTGTTCAGGCATCGTTCTTTTTGTGCAGGAGTCCTGATGGGGTGGCAGACACGTGCGTTACCTTGACAGCGCATGTGTCCAGCGCGACACACTCCATCCTGGTTGGGGAGGGAGCATTGTGCTGTTGGTTCGAGAACGTCGACATCTCCATCGCAATCATTGTCGATGTTGTCACAGGTTGTTTCGATGGCTTCGTACGCTTGGTTGTGTGCTTTGTACGTTTGGGGGTCACAAGGGCGCCAGCGCTTTCTTTGGCTGTCACACTGTTGTTTGGCGCCTTTGCAGACACCTTGTTGGTGTTGACATAGAAGAGGTCTCAGGTTGTCATCGATGATTCCGTTACAATCATCGTCTTCGCCGTTGCAATCCTCTTGCCTTGGGAGTAGCTCTCCCTGACATGTGCTCCAGGTGTTGTCTTCGGTACAGTGTTGGATGCCTTCTCGGCATGGGCCTTTGCCTCTCGTAATTGGAGGACCTGTGTAGCAGCGTCTCTTGGCACCTTGTAGGCAGCGAGTCGAAGGTTCCGCTATATGCTCTCGTCGTGTTTCTGCCGGGGGAGTGTCGCTCTGTGGGCGCTCTGGTTGTGGGGTGTTTTCTTGTGGTAATTCAGTATGACGTGACTCTGGAGGCAACACCGTAGAAGCGTCAAGATCCGGTCTCTCTAGAGGGATACAAGTCTGTTGGGAGCAGAGCTGTGTGGGGGGGCAGTGGATGGGCTGAGAGCATGGATGTTGTTGACTGCACGCATTGAACAACAAGAGCGCGACGATGCCAAAGAGGCAGAATAGGCTTATTGGTTTGTGTGTAGCTTGTCTTGTTGTTCGTGGCATCGAAATCATTTTCGTCAGATGAAGCTCTTTGTTGGTTTTTTGATTGGGATTGCTGGAGGGAAAAGGCGTGCTTTTTCTCATCCTGCGAGCTTGCATCAATAGAGACGACAAAAAGACCGTTTCGATTCATCTTTCGTTTTATCATGTTTTCGGGTCTTTTTTTGGGTGAACGTGTTTCATCTTTTTGTAGCGCTTGGGCGCGATGATGGGATGTCTTCTGAGGCTGTGCGCTTGCGTTAGGGGAGAGGTTGTGTATACTGAACGCAGTTTTCTATGCCCGCTGTGGACGGGTATAAGGCCGTCTTATGTTCAAAAGTATATGTGGGAAGAAAGAGGCCCACACAGAGGTTGTTGCTGCCAACCGGAGATGCATACCCATGAAGGATAACAATCAAGGCTCATCGCCTGATTCCAAGAACACCCCCAAGCTTCTTGAGCCTACACCCAAAGCGGTCTCCCCTGATCGAAAAGGGATCCCCATCCCACCTCACCAAAAACATCCAGCTCAAGATACATCCTTACCTGCGGCATTTTCTGGGCAGGCATCTCCTTCAAAGGAAGGCACCCAAAAGACCGAGACACAAACCTCTCGCTCTGTCTCTCGGCGCTCGATGACCACACAAGAGCACATCGACTCCTTGACGATGCAGATCGAAGCGCTCGAACAAAAACTCTCCGAGAAGATGGGTGAAATCACCATCAAAAAATCTTCTAAAGCCTGGATGATCTTTGCGTTGCTCTTTATCCCCTCGGCTGTCGGGGTTGGTGTCCATCTCCAAAATGCGGTCAGTGAAGCGCTTGTCCTCACAAACAAGGCAAATAACGAGGTCCGTTCGGCTGCACAAAAAGCACACATCGCTGTCAGCCGCTCCAAACGCGCTGTCACCAATGTAAAGACCTCCACAAAGCTCTCCAAAGAGATGCTTCAGCGTGTTGACCTCTCCGTCAAAACGAGCAACAAAACGGCCAAAGAGGCTGCTGCGTTGTTTACACAGATCCGTACACAGCTCGTTGCCCTCAAAAAAGGTCTTCACGATCTCAAACTCGTCTCCAACAAAGCCCGCGAGGCTGAACGTCGTTCAGTCTCGGCGATCCATATGGTCAAAGGCGCGGTCAAGCAAGCACAAGACGCCAACAGTGAAGCAAAACGCTCCAATAAGCTCTCTCAACAAGCGTTTTTGTCGGCGAAACAAGCCGTCATGAAGACCAAGAACGTCACAAAGAGTCTAAAGACCACACGTGCACAGGCCCAGCTCGCCGTGCAAAACATCCAAACCACTCTACAAAATGCCAAAAGCGCCATTCGGATCGTCAACCAAGCGCTGAGTGCTTCTGAGCGTTCTGCCCGTGTCATCACAACAGCACACAAAGAACTTCAGCAAGCAAAAACGCTCTCGAAGCGAGTGATGACATCAGCACAGCAAACGCAAAAGACATTCGCTACACTCCAAGCACAAATGGTGGCGCTGTCAAAACGCACGACAAGTTCACAAACGAAGACAAATATGTTGTTGAAGAAGTTAGCAAGTGTACAGAGCCTACTTCGTCAGAACGAGCAACTCGCCAAAGAGACGAAGACAACAGCGTCACAAACCAAAACCTTACTCACGAACGCGAAACGATATTATCGTTCAGCTGCGACACTCCAGCAAAAAACGAGATTGACAACACAGCGTTTGGCCAAAGCGTCTGAGCAGACACAGACACGGCTCTCCAATCGCCTCAAGGCGCTTAAGCAGTTGTTCTCCACACAGATGAAGACACTCTCCAAAGACCTCCAAAGTGTGCAGGCTGAACGTCAACAGTGGCGCTCGTTGCGACGTCAGTTCGATGCCTACGTCAAGCAAAGTGTGAGCGCGAAGCAAGGTTGGACGAAAGAGCTCAAGCGTTTATCTCAGCGTCTTCAGACGACCTCTGCTCTTGTCCAATCGAACGCGAAAAAGACCTCACGAGCGATACAGCTCGCACAAAAGCAACGAAAACAGTTTGCAGAAGAACTAAAACGACTCCAAAGACAACGTCTTAAACGTCCTGAGACCCATACAACACCGACCTCTTCATCCTCCTCTTCTAGCCAACCTTAGAACGATATACACGGGGTTTCGCTTGAAATCTGATCCGGCGGACGTTGCACCAACGCAGCGCGCTAGACCGCATTTGAACCCCTTCGGGGTTGGGGCTTTACCACTTACAGAACTCTTCTTGGAGAGGCTTTTCTTCGTGGCTGATTTGCTTCGTGCGCTTTGCAACATATGCCTCAACAAACTCACCACCCTGTCGCTCCGCTCCTTCCCTCCTCTCGAAAGGCTTGAGAGAAGGGGGGCAATTGACCGATATATACGGGGGAAACTATACATCTGATCCGGCGGACGTTGCACTTGTGTCTCCGCAAACTCCCCTGATTCCACCATTTCATCCCCTTCTTCCAGTCGGATATGGCAAGGCCATACCCTTGGATTCCTTTCTGCTTGCGGAATTGCAGTGGGTTTTTTGCGTCTTCACTTGCAATCATCCGCCTCAACAAACTCTCCACCCTGTCGCTTCGGCTCCTTCCCTCCTCTCAAGCCTTTCGAGAGGAGGGGGCAATTAACCGATATATACGTTCATTTGGCTATAAAGCTGCTCCGGCGGATATTGCACCAATGCAGCGCGCTGGACCGCATTTGAACCCCTTCGGGGTTGGGACTCTACCACCTACAACACTCTCCTTGGAGGGGCTTCTCTTCATGGCTTATTTGCTTCGTGCGCTTTGCAATATACGCCTCGACAAACTCTCCACCCTGAGCCTCCGGCTCTTTCCTCCTCTCAAGGCTTGAGAGAGGAGGGATTATTCTACCTATATGCACGAACATTTGGCTTATATGGCTTGGGTATGTATCGCTCCCCTTGCCAACGAAGTTGAGTAGGGGGAGCTGGACGAGCGTTCGCTCGGACTGAGGGGGTTCTTGTTCCCTTTTCTCAAAACCCCATGCAGATGACAATCACCCCATTTCCTCCTTGCAAGCAACTCCCTCGGTGCATTCGTCCAGAATGGCTGTCATCAGCCATTCTATCCAAGAAAACCGACAGGTTTTCAAGGGGGATGCAACGCCCTGCGTTGCTGAAAGGGGGATGCAACGCCTCGCGTTGGCTTGTGTTTTGTGGAGAAGAGGATTACACTACAAGTCTAACCAATAAGCCACCAAAGCATGGAGCGGAAGAAAGCAACATGGATGATGAAAAGCTTGCCAGAATTTTAGCAAAGTTGAGAGTTCGATTTGCATCGATCATGCCTATGGAGCTTGAGAGAGGGCAAATAGAATCAAATCATCACTTCGTTCCTCCAGAACACATTATCCGGATGCTGGAAAGTGATTTCGACTTCTCCGTCATGTCGATGTTTCCTGTTCGTTTCATCCAGCAAAATTTGGTCATCCCAATCATTTTCGATGAAGAAGAAGATACACTATCTGTTTTGATGCCTTCTCACTCTTACCATAACGTGAATGAACCGATTCAGCCGGAAATGTATAGGTTTGGCAAACACACAACAACGAACTTCTACTTCACGGCAACAAGTGTCCTTGAAGCTATGATAGACGTGATACTTCCAGAAATCGAGTGAAATCTCCTCTTTAACAACGCTCTGAACCGCAGGCATTGAAAGAAGTGAGCTCATTATTCGATATGTAGGCTCTTTTCAGAGATAAGTGATATGACCAAAAAGACATACACAAGATCGGGAGTCCTCTTTACAGACTCATACACAGATCCATCCGGAATGGAGTGGCAACCCTACTTCACTGAAAACCAACTCAAAGAGTTGCTTCCAATACGACCTCCCGAAAAAGAACATCATCAAGAGGGTGTGCAGGAACAGAATACATCTTCAGAGGACCTCGAAACCCTCCTTACAGAAGCAGAGCACTCTCCCAGAGAAACATTTACTCAACTACTCCAATACAAAGACGATCCCAGGGTCATGCCTGTACTACTCCAAGCTACAAAAAAAGTTCCTCCCCTCAGCATCCCGAATATAGCACAAGACCTCTCGTACTCCAGCGAAAGTGAAAACATTCTGCTCTTAGAAGCATTCCTCCAACGCTTTACTCACGAAGAAATCTTCAAAGACGATGAATTCGTGAACTACAACGCAAGTTCACAGGCAACTGTGGCCCAATATCTTCTTGCACAGAAACCAGCGTCCACAAAAGCAGCAGAGATCTTGATTTCTCTGCTTTCACATCCATGTGAGCGAAATCGAGAACATACAGTAACGCATTGTGTTGATTTACTCAAAAGAAAATTAAAAGCTCACCCACAAACGGAGGCTCTTTTACGACTTCGCAAAGCTCTCTCGGATTTCGCGTCCAATGCCACCGATGACATGTTTCCACTTTTACTGTTGTTCTTTTTCGATGAAGATAGAGAGGAAATGAAAAAACGTTGTATGCAAATCGCAGCCAAAGGACCCGAGAAAGCAAAAAGAAACCTATACCTGCATATAAGAGCCCTTGTTCCTCAATTCGATCAGGGGTTGAAACAAATCCTCTTCACATGGTTCGCTACAGAGCAGTGGTTAAGGTGGAAAGTCGAAGTCGCTCATATGCTGGGAAAAGACCTTGGCATTCAAGAACTCACAAGTGTGTGTAGACAAGCACTTGCCGATGAATCCCCAACTCTTCGCGCAAGAGCGATCGAACTCTTCGAGTACATCGATGAAAATTCTGTAGTTAGTCTTGCTAAAGAAGCCCTTCAGGATGAACCAGAACCTATTCTCCGCGAAGTTCTTGAATCATACAAAACGTCCAAGTTACGCAACCACCCCACAGCTACAGAAAGGTGACGATGATGAGGGTCCGTTCACTTGCTTCTACCAAGATGAGCTCGCTGATCCCACGAGATTTGGTTTTCAATGTGGTTACATCTGTCGGAAAAACGGAAAAGAAGAAGAAACTCTTCGCTGGATAAAGAGAGAACAGATACTCACCAGACCAGGAACCTCTATTCGTTCAGGAGGGTGTCCTTGGAGGATTACAGGTCCGTCAGGTGGGCGTTGGATGTCATTTTAACCATTGCTCTCATGCCTCGGGAGCGTTCATGAAAGGAGTGTTATATGAGCACACTAAAAGAGATTGTTGAAGGATTGAGGTCAGATGACGCTTACTTTGGAGAAGCCTTAAATCAACTTGATACATACCATCCAGAGAGGATTAAAAGTGTTTGGAGTCAGTTCATGTGGGATCAGAGTAAGCGCTCCCTCCTCGTTCTACAAAGGCTGGGATACAAACTTAATCCAATTGCAGTTCTCAACAGAGAACTCCATAACAAAAGACTCGTTGGCTTGCTCACAAAAGAAGAAGAACGAGAACTCCGAGAGAAACGGGCTAGAGAAGTGAGCATTTACATGGCGAAAGAAGCCGGTATCCCCCTGAGTGAAGAAGACCTGCAATTTGACAGAGAACAAGAGCTCTACGATGAGAATAGCAGTACCCACGAGCTTGATGAGCACGAAGTCAAGGCTGGAGAAACGTGGGATTCACAAAGATTCGCTTGGCTTCTGGAGATGCATGAACGATACGAGCAGAACCTTGTGACTTTGCTTTACGAGGGGAAGCTTACTCCTCCTGAACAGGCTGCCATCGACTACAAGCTCCCAAAACAACGACCGCTCTCGGACAATTCGTGAAATTCTCTTCAGGTGCTTGTTAGGCCAGTTCTTAACGTTTGCAATGCAATGACAGGTGCTATTGGAATGGGAAATTCGATGAACCAATCACTGTTTCCAAAGTTCGGATAACCGATGATCCAAGTGTTCCATACATCAATGACTGTCCGGAGTCTATTTGTAAAGATCACTCTGCAGCATCGATTTTTGGTAATCTGTGGGTTGCTCGTACAGGGAAAGGAATCTGATGAACAAACAAGAACTCCACAAATTCATTGTTGACATTCGTCAAAGTGAATATACGTTGGACGAAGCTATGTCCATTCTATTTGATGAAGCGCAAGAAATATCCAGGGGAGTTTGGGAACTTCAAGCCAGTGACTTCGAAACAAGAACACACATGGTCATGGAGAGGTTGGGTTACAAGTCAAACTCAGCACTTCTGAGAATTCAGAAGGCAAAACGTAATCAAATCGCGGGCTTTTTAACACAAGAGGAAGAGAAGCTTCTTCAAAGAGAAGAACTTAAAACGTTTTCCTCCCCAAGTAAACCACAACTTACCCATTTGGAACAAAAAGCCGAAGAAAACTGGTGTCGTTTGAGATTTGCATGGCTGATAGAAATGTTCTTGGAACATGGAGCTGAGTTACCCAAGCTTGTTTGCTCAGAAGCCATTACACCTCCCCCAGAGGTCGAATTCAATTACATGCTCCCAAAACAGCGAAGCGCAGGCTCTAAACAATCAGACACGGAAGTTCAGAAAAAGGAAGAATTGTTCATCGTCCCAGAGGATGTTATCCTGCTTCAAAGACAACTCATTGAACCAATATACCAAGGCTCCATCTCTACTTTGAAACAAGCTCTTGATAGGGGGTTGTCCCTTCCACTGGCAACCAAACAACTCGACATGGGCATTGTTTTTGATCTGGTGCTCAACGATGTTCACGAAAGATACGCCCTCGCCACGCTCGAAAAAAAAGCGATTCCAGACGCGATACTATTTTATCAACACGAACGAAAAAGAATCGCTGGAGTGATGACAAACGAAGAAAGAGAGTTCTACGAACAAAAACTTTTGCCACCGGAACAAACGCCAAGCAAGCAACAAGACAAAGAAGCTGAAAAAGATGAACAAACGTGGGCTGCAGTGCGTTTTGCCTGGTTGCTCGAAATGTTTTTGGAGCATGGTTACGACATGGGACGCTTGCACTGTGAAAACAAACTTCAACCACCTCCAGAAGCTGCCATCGACTACAACCTTCCAACATCCAAGGACCTTTGAATCTTTATCACTTTCCCCTTCATTCCCATCATTCGAGCCATTCTCTGGTTGTCGAAAACGCTCCCACCAAAGCACATCAAACAGATATGAATGAAATCCTATACGGACGGTGAACAGGATACGAATGGCCACACACCCAGGTTAAAACCTGGGCCTATGGAGAGTGTACGCGATGCCTACGGCCTCGCATCGTTCGGAATGGAGCAGGTCTAAAGACCTCCCCTCAAAACCCATGCAGATGGCAATCACCCCATTTCCTCTTTGCAAGCAACTCCCTCGGTGCGTCCGTCTAGAACGGCTGTCATCAGTCATTCTATCCAAGAAAACCGATAGGTTTTCAAGGTGGATGCAAAGCCTTGCGTTGCCGGGACAGTGGTACGATAAAGACACAGAGAGTCGAGATTCATCTGGTGTTTTGTTGGCAAGAGGATTACACTACAACTGGCATCGCTTTTACGATCCTGAAGTGGGTCGATACATTTCTGTCGATCCTCTTGGCTTGGATGCTGGACTCAACGTTTTTGGATATGCCTTTGGCAATCCTACCACTTTCGTTGATCCTGATGGACAAAGTCCAGGAGTCGCTCTCAAGATACTTGTCACAGCCATCATTGGTTTGGCTCTGTACATTTTTAGTGACAAAGGCTGCGGCACAAACAAAGATGGCAAAAACATGGCAGACAAAGCCACGGCAGACAAAGCGATAGACAAAACAAAGAAATCCAAGAAACTCTTGAATGATAAGCACAAGGAGCAAATCAAAGTCCTTTGCAAAGAAGCTGACACAAATGAAGCACAGATCAACTGCTTGGCTAGCATCGGAAACTGTACTCTTCTGAAGTACAAGTACAAACAACTGCAGGCCGATACATTGAACTATCAACTCTATAGCGATGAAAGATTGGAGGGTTTGCTCATCTCTTGTGAAAGAGCCGCAGAGAAATTCAGGCCAAGCTACCCATTTAAAAAATGGAAAAAGCGGTGGTAAAATGACCTTGCCCTGATTTTTCGGAAACCAGACATCATGACTTCATAAAAGCAGCGCTCCAATTTTTCACCGGAAAATGGTGTATGTCTTTGAAAAGTAAGGAGGAGGGGGGATTTCCCCTCCTCCTCGCTCGTGAGCAAGGCGTACACACACCCGCGAAGGTCTCGCAAAAAATACAAACAGATATATCCTGCAACACATTAAAGAGGAAAGAGTTTTTTATGAAAAAAGCAAACATATCACGTAGCATCTATCTACTCCTTTTTCTCTGTTTTGCCATTGATGCAACCGTAGCCAAAGCAGACGGATACAAAAAAGAAACTTGGCACAAAACATTCCATGTAGAATGCGAGCAGAACATCAAAAAAGCATGCGATATGGCTTTTGACTACCACAGAAGAAAACTCTTGTTCGCAAAATGGATGGGACCTCGATACACTCCCCCGATATTCCGAAAATCAATCCAAGCAAGGCTCTTCAAATACGAAAAAAACTGCAAAAAAGGTGAACAAAAAGCATGCAAGAAGCTTTCAGGCTATTGGGGGCAACTTGTTGAACAGCAATGGGATGACCCTAATCCCTTACCATTTGACGCATCGACAACAAAACTCCTAGCCATCAAGTACGCTCGAAAAGCGTGCAAACTTGGGAATATAACAGCTTGCATTGCGTGGGGAAAATTCATCCACGGGTTCCAAAAGAGTCTGCCCATCAAATTTTACAAGGAAGCTTGTAGATCAGGTAGTTTAGCCTTTTGTTTTTTTGTAATGATTGAAGAAAAAAAGCCAAAAACAAGCAAAGAACTTCTCCCTTTCAGGTCCATCATCAACAAAGTTTGCTTGAACCCATATCACGAAAAATGTCTTCCGACATGCCAGCCCATCAGAAGTTTAGCTTGCAACTACGCAGTAGACATAGAATCTCTCGTAACTAAAAGAAAATACGATTTCATTCGTTATGCGGCTCTTGCGTGTCAAATGAATTCTGCGGAAGATTGTGTTCGGCTTGCACAACTCAAAAAAGACAACAAGGAGAAACTTGCTCTGTTTGAAAAAGCTTGCCGTATCGCTCCTAAATACGGATGTTTTGAAGCTGCAGACTTGTTGCAAAGGCTCGAAAAAGACAGGGACAAGATGCTCAAGCTTTACCAACGGGCATGTCAGGCAAAAAGCGAGAGAGCATGTTGGGAGTTGGCGACAGTCTACGAAGAGGGGAAACTTGCTCCGAAAGATATTCACGCCTCAACACAGGTTTACAAAAAACTCTGTGGGTATGGAGAGCAAGGTGCTTGCTTCTTGCAAATCGCAGGGTGGATTTTCATCCTTCCAGAGAATTTGCAACACATTTTGCTGTTTGTTCTTTCGTTCTTGTTCCTGTTGATCGTCACAGAGGATTTCTGGACGTGGCTGCCCAAAAGCCTTCAGTGAATGCCTTCAAGTTCTTTTCAAAACAAACTTGCCTTCTCCCTTTCTCAAAAGCTCCACGCAATCATCCAACCCCCAAAAATCATTTTTTCGGATTCTTGTCACAAGATGATTCTCTCCATAAGAGACGATGAATCTTCCACAGATTGGAATCCTCCTCACCAAATCCCCTCTGTTCGATAGAAGCATACTCTCAAAATCATTTTCGTACGATTCAAAACGCTAGAAGAGATGTCCTCAGATCATTTTCGTACGGTTCAAAGTGCTGGAAGAGATGTCCTCAAACCATTTTCGTACGATTCAAAACGCTAGAGGAGCAGTCTTCAAATCGCTCGCGTATACTTCTGACCTCTTCATCGAACGTAAAAAGAGTACCCTCTATAGCCACATGCCACTCAAAAAGATCCCTTCAAACCGTACATGAAGTCCACAAGGTGACCTCTTTATGCGCCTCACCCCATACAAAAATGATTTGAGGCGTATGTTGGTAGCGCTTCAAACCATACAAAAACGATTTTGAGCGCATACGAGAAGCACTTTGAACCGTACGAAAATGATTTTGTGTGCATACAGAGGTCAAATTACACCGTAGCTGAACGACAAACTGCGCTTACACATCAATCAAAAAGCATACAAGAACGACTTGGGCACGATGTCGCTAGCACATGAAAGTATAGCTGAATGGTTTTTGGCTATCCGAGAAGCGTTCCAACCATTCGTGTATGATTTTGGACATTGGTGGATGACCCTCTCTTTTCCTCCCGAACCCCCATTGAACAAAGATGGTGAAGGCCCTTGGGAAGACCGTTGTCGTATTGACTCTCAAGACGTTGAAGTCGATGGCTGTAGTCATATGCGTTGGAAATGTATATATAAACGACCTGGATCAGGTGTTTGTGGTATACTCAGGACAAAGTCACTGGGTGACAGGTGTCCAACTTGGTATCCTCCAATGCCACCCTTACCATTTCGTTGAAAATGAGAAAAAGATGGTCGAGTTATGGAAAACAATTTGAAACAAATTGCCCAGAAAATACATGAAACATCACTCAATCTATCCACGCTCGACATAACAGAGTTGAACATCATGTACGGGCAACACTACTTAGCTTCGGACAAAATCGTCAAGGCTTTTCAATCGGAGCTTTTTGCTTCCACTCTCTCCATTTTCCAAATGGACGACTTACAGAAATGGAACGCGCTTCCACTCTATATGGATAAGAAAAACTCGATTTTGTCGGTTTTAACGTCGCCTTTTTTTTCGGATGAAAACAAACTACGAGAGATACACGTCCAAACAGATGTACAACAGCTCTGTGTTTACTACACACATGACACGATGATGGAGTTGATCTTTTCTTCTCTTTTTTGATAACTTTACTGTTCCCCCCTTAAAGAGAAGTCCCTGGCTTGTTGTGCGCTTTGGGCAAAACAACAACTATGTCGCGGTTTGAGAATATGTCTCACATTCCTTGTTTGCAAAAGGAGCGAAACACAATGTCTTCATCATTTGGTGATCTCTTTAACGAAATCGAAAAAGAATTGGAGGAAAGATGTTCACAGGAGAGCATTGCAGTTGCATCGAAACAGGCATACCGGGGTTTTATCTTCCCTGATAGTCTCCTCGAAAGGTTAAAAGCAGAGCTGAAGCCGTCACTCCTGCAACTTTTTCCCCAAGAGACAATGGAAAAATATCCTGTCATCCCTCTCAAATATACTCCGGAGTCTTCAACCCTTGCTATCCTGTTCCCTATTTCTTGGGGGAAGAAAGATATCTCCACACACGTTTCAAGAGAGATACACCTGCATTCAAGAGTCAAAGAGATCCATGTGTACTACTCAGCAGACTGTGTTGTTGAAGTTTTTTCCAAGTGGATTGGCTCTGTTTACCCAGAAGCAAAGTGAATCCAAAACCTCAACGCATAACCACAAAAACTCCCCCCAGTCACAACACTCCTCTAGCCTAGGGAGTATCAAACTGTATTCACGGGGGATTCTAGATTTCTGCTCCGGCAGACGTTGCACCAGCGTAGCGCACTGGACCGCATTTGAACCCTTAAGGGGGTGGGGCTTTACCACCTACAATGCTCTTCTTGGAGAGGCTTCTCTTCGTGGCTGATTTGCTTCATGCGCTTTGCAACATATGCCTCAACAAACTCTCCACCCTGCGCCTCCGGCTCTTCCCTCCTCTCAAGCCTTTCGAGAGGAGGGACCATTTACCCGATATACACGGGGGAAACTAGAGTTCTGCTCCGGCGGACGT
The DNA here is from genome assembly GCA_002731275.1 of Deltaproteobacteria bacterium. Classification (GTDB taxonomy): domain Bacteria; phylum Myxococcota_C; class UBA6777; order UBA6777; family UBA6777; genus UBA6777. Next base: position 70,156 of record PCBK01000184.1, read on the forward strand.
TGCACCAGCGTAGCGCACTGGACCGCATTTGAACCCTTAAGGGGGCTTTACCACCTACAGAGCCCTTCTTCCAGGAGGGGGTATTCTTTCGATTTACACGGGTTTTAGCTTGATAATGGATCCGGCGGACGTTGCACTTGTGTCTCCGCAAACTCCCCTGGCTCCACCATTTCATCCCCTCCTTGTAGGCGGATATAGCAAGGCCATATCCTTGGATTCCTTTTTGCTTGCGTATTTGCAGTGGGTTTTTTGCGTCTTCACTTGCAATCATCCGCCTCAACAAACTCACCTCCCTGAGCCTCCGGCTCTTCCCTCCTCTCAACCCTTTCGAGAGGAGGGACCATTTACCCGATATGCGCGAAGATTGAGGTCGGACACAAGGCCCGACCCTACTGAGATCAAACCGATATACACGGAATGTTCGTTTGTATTGCGATATATCGTTTGGTATGCATCGCTCCCCTTGCCAAGCCGAGAACATCGAGGCTTGAACAGCAGGGGGAGCTGGACGAGCGACTGCTCGGACTGAGGGGGTTATTCCTTCTTCAGTGGGTTTTTTGCGTCTTCACTTGCAATCATACGCCTCTACAAACTCACCACCCTTCGCCTCCGGCTCCTCCCTCCTCTCAAGCCTTTCGAGAGGAGGGACCATTTAACCGATAAATACGTTCATTTGGTTTGTATCGCGGTATATCGTTTGATATGCATCGCTCCCCTTGTCGACCGAAGCAAAGCGCAGGTCTTACAGGGGGAGCTGGCGGGCGAAGGCCGCCTGAGGGGGGTTTGTATTGCTCTCCTTGTCGACCGAAGCAAAGCGCAGATGTCACAGGGGGAGCTGGCGGGCGAAGGTCGCCTGAGGGGTCCTTGTTCCCTTTTCCCCAAAAACCCATGCAGATGGCAATCATCCCATTTCCTCTTTGCAAGCAATTCCCTCGGTGGCTCCGTCCAGAATGGCTGTCATCAGCCATTCTATCCAAGAAAACCGATAGGTTTTCAAGGAAGATCCAACGCTTTGCGTTGGTGAAAGGAAG
>PCBK01000185.1 GCA_002731275.1 Deltaproteobacteria bacterium
GAGAGGAAGGGGGAAGGCCGAAGGCCAGGGGGATGGAGAGGTTTGTAGAAGGGGTGGTTGCAAAGTGAATGAAGCAAATGACAACCGCATATTTTGTCCGAGCAATCGAGTATGTGGAGGATGTCGCTTGCGACATACGTATGATCATGAGGGATCATGCCGTGTATTCGGGTGCACTTTGCGAAGACACAAGTGCAACTGCGCCTGGATCAGCATTCGAGTATCTCCCGTGCACATGGTATAATCCCTCCCCTTTCCTTCTCCGGAGGATGGAGAGGAAGGGGGAAGGCCGAAGGCCAGGGGGATGGAGAGGTTTGTAGAAGGGGTGGTTGCAAAGTGGCGTCGCAAATGACAACCGCATGTGTTGTCCGAGCAGTTGAGCGTTAAGAGGATGTCGCTTGCGACATACGTATTCCCATGAGGGATTTGTGTTGTATATTCGGGTGCACTTTGCGAAGACACAAGTGCAACTGCCCCTGGATCAGAACTCTAGTTTCCCCCGTATATATCGGAATACAGGGGCTCTTTTGGGGATTACTTGGAGGGAGTCGAAGCGGGACGACTTGCAGGGCGTGTAGAGGGAGCTTTGGGTTTTTTGGGAGCGATTGGCTTGATGCGCACAATCACTTTACGAGGGGCAGGTTCAACCTTGCGGGGGGCAGGCTTCACGGGCGCTTTCTTCTCGACTTTGCGAACAACTGGAGGCTTTGGCGCGACGCGTTTCTCGACTTTGCGAACAACTGGTTTTACGGGAGCCTTTTTCTCGACTTTACGGACGACAGGTGGCTTTGGCGTAACACGCTTGACCACTTTACGGACGACAGGGGGCTTTGGCGTAACACGCTTGACCACTTTACGAACGACGGGAGGAGCAGCTGCGCGTTTTTTAGCGGCTGTAAGGTTCTCGGCTTTGACGGTAAATGAAAGCACCTGTCCAAATGACAAAGAGGCCTTGTTGGCGTCTTTGAGCAGGACATTGCCTTTACCGATCAAGTCATCGCCAAGGAGGTCTTTCTCTTTGACGACGAAGTAGAGGCGCTCGTTCCCTTGCAATTCAACCTTCCAGGAGACATTCCACTTGGGGTTGAAGTTGTTTTTGATGATGGGGGAGGTAAAGCGCTTTCCGGAGACTTCCATGATGACGTAAGCATCGGGTTTTGGAGTCTGACCAAAGCCTGTATCCCAGCGCAATTTGTTTTTCTTTTTGGGGGCGATTTGCGCTTCAGCGATGGTGATGATGAAGGTATCCGCAAAAGCCTCTGTTGGAAGCAATGGGATGAGTGTGGCAGCGAGTAAGATGCCAAACACGCGGGAGATTTGATTCATGGTTTCCTCCTTGTGGATATGAGAAGATGGGGAGCAGATTACGCTTGTAACGTTTCTGAGGGGACACCCAATCTATCACAAATTTTTTCGAAGAGGTCTTGCTCTGTAGGGTCAATATAACCGTCTGCAGCGGCCATCTGGCGCAGAAGTTTGAGATCCTCTTCGAGTTTGCCGTGCGCACTGAGCTGTGTGCAAGCTTCTTCAAAGAGTTCTTGACGATCGTGTTCACGTCGAAGTTTTGCCATCCAGAGGATTTTTTCTTTCACTTCTTTGAATTCACCACCAAGCAAATCGAAGGAAGTTTGGATCAACAGGCTGGACTCATTGCTGTCGAGTCTGTTGTCGATTCCAACCATGTAATCAAGGAGATAGAGGATAGCGTCAGTGCGATCTTTAAGGACAGGCATAGTATCACTCCTGGTCAAGGTTACATCAATCAATTGGATCTCTGAAGTATCCGAAATAGGCACCACATGCAAGAGGCAAGGTGGTTTTTCTTTGGCCCTGTTGTGTCTACATGATACGCACTTTCGCAAAGAGGGCGCAAGGAGGCTATGGTGATGGTGGTAACTCGACAAACAAGGTCCGCCGTGAACCCTGTCCAGGGCTGATATATTCACCATCGCGGTCCTGACAACCTTGCTGACCACCGAGCAAAAGCGCGCTTGTTTGTGTCAACGCGATCGCCGCAAAATCATCGATACCTGCAACACCGCGTTCTGTCCCTTCTGGGCATTGGTTGGCATCTGTCTCCTTTCGGGAGAACAGAAAGAATGAGCCTATGTGATATCCTTGCGCGGCGTCGAAAATCTCTGCAGAGTTGCGAATCTGATCGGCCTTGCTGCTGACCTCACCACCAAATAAGAACAACCATGACCCGAGCTGTATGCTGTAATGATCTTCTCTTGTGAGATTCATCACATCGCCGTTGAGGAAGATGTTGAGTTTTGGGTCAAAGAGCTCTGTATCGCTTACTGTTTGTCCATCACCATCCGTTCCACCTGAGATGAGGATGCGTCCATCTTGTAGTTGTGCGATGCCATGGTCTTCACGATGGACACGCATTCTAGGGCCTTGTCCAATCTTGAGACCTTTGGGGTCGAGGAAGTAGGTAGAGGAGAACACCTCTTCGGCTCCGTCGCCTTGAGGTCCTTGTCCTCCTGTGATCAACACACGTCCATCATTGAGCTCAATTGCCGCTGTGTGTCGGCGGCCTTCAAGCATGTTGATACGCTGGATACTCCCAAGGAGTGTTTTGGCATCTGGGTGTCCTGGTGGAGTGTAGATTTCGATGAGCGGAAGGTAGAGCTGTTGGGCTGAGGGGCTCCAACTTGGGCACTGACTGACTTCTGTGCAGGCGTAGTCTTGTGTTGGGTGTGCTTTGCACTCGTCTCCAGCACAATAACGACAACGTTTCTCACTTTGCCCATCGGGTTGTTTGCAGGTCGCTGTGTGGTTCGCAGGAAGATAGAGGACACGCCCTCCAATCCGGATAATTCTTCCATCTTTTAATTGAATGCTCCTGGCAAATGCGCGTTGGACAAATGCAGGACCGTCATTGGCCTGGAGAGGTGGGTTTTTGGGATCGTTGAGAATGGGACGATAGAGCGGTGTGACCCGTTTGTTGTCAATATCGATGATGACCGCTGACACTGCACCAGAAGAGGGTTCTTTGGAGTCTGGTGGGTCTGTGGGAGAGGAGGACTCTTTGTTGAAGGCGTAGACCGCAGAGAAGGCGAGTATACGTCCATCTGGTAGGAGGAAGGCGGCCCCAGAGAGGGGGACCGTGACGTTGATGCCGCTGGCGGTCCATTGGGTGTGTTGTGCGTTGAGGATTTCGATGGATTTTGTCCCTGTAAGTGGGGCAAATGGGGTTTCTGTCGGTGAGCCTCCGATGACGACGACCCGTCCATCTTTGAGCTTGACAGTGCCAAGGCTGGAGGACATGCGACCGTAGTTGAGGAGCGGGCCTTCACGTGTCGTGATCTGCTCAGTTAAGGGGCGCGCTTGGCACCCTGTGAGGATGCCGCTTAGTAGGGCACACAACAAAAAAACCGATGGGAGGGAAATCCTGGGGGTCATGAAGACTCGCTTTCTCAGCCTTGTCACTGCGCGGAGTGAGGTTTACGCGAGTCCTTTTTCTCGGATCGCGCGGAGGACTTCACCTGGGTCTGCGTGTCTTCCCACTTCATGCTTGGAAAACACCAGCGTCCCATCAACGTGGACATCAAAGATGCCAGCGCCTCCTTTGAGAAGAGTGACCTCTGCGCCAAACTCTTGCTTCAACTCAGCTTCCAAACTGGAAGCACGAGGGAAGTAGTTTCATCTTACACAATATGCGATGCTTACTTTCATCTGTCGAACTCCATTGATATATCACAACGCCTCCGAGAAGGAGGTCAATATTGCAGGGGCACGTTTTTCAACGTGTATGTCGTCTCTTTACGAGCATTATAGATAGTGCGCGAGACGTGACAAGTCAAGTCTGAAGATCTCGGTGATGGCGTCTCTCCTGGGTTGGTTGGTGTGTCGAAGGTTGGTCTCTTTCTGTGCTTGGTTCTCCGTCAACATCAGGCTTTTCCTTCGGTGTCAAGGCACGAACTTGACATCATGAGGGTCTTTGTGTAGCGTCTGCGTGTGTGTATGGTGGAGAAAATCCTATGGTTCTCCATCGATAGGAAGCGCTAATGGCAGTAGGAGATATGTGTTGATGCGTATTGTGGGATCTTGGATGCAGCTGCGGCTTGCGCTGACATTGAGTCTGGCTGTGTCACTCTCTACAAACATGGGTTGCAGTCGCGGAGAGTGTCTCCCGGAGTGTCCGTCTGGGTATCTCTGTCAGGATGGGCAATGCCTTCGCAGCGTCGAAGGGAATCTCCTAAGTCGGGCGTGTCGGTCCTATTGTCGTCGGGTTCAAGATTGTCGAAAACAGAAAGGGATCAGCTTCGACGTGACGATATGCGAAGATCAGTGTCCCGACGATACGAACAGTGTGCTCGCCACGAGCGATGAATTTTTGCTGAAAAAATACGAATGTTTTACATCTGCAACATGTGATGAGATCAATCAATATCTCGACGCTGAGGCGACTGTCCACCTGCACACTTGTGTGGGATGTCGGACGGAAGACTCCTGCCCCAAAGGGTTTCGGTGTGATAGCAAGACAAAAACCTGCTTTGTGAGCTGCTCGTCGGATTCACAGTGTCGGACGGAGGATAATTACTTTTGTCGGACAGGGAAATGTAAGCTTTAGGGCTGAGGGGCTGTGTGAGGGCTTTGGGGGCGTTACTTTTCTTTTTTATTCTGTACAGGTGAGCTTTTTGTGAATTGTTTCATGATCTGTTCGAGTTTCTCGCGATCGCGGAACAGGAGTCTGATCTCGATACGTCGGCTGGCGGTTTTGTTTTCAGAGCCATCTTTGTTGCGTATGGGGCGTGTGTGTCCGTAGCCTGCCGCAGCGATCAAGCCGCGCTTGCTCCAGTAGTCGGCGCCATGTTGTTCCAAAAAGCGCAGCGCTGCATACGCGCGCCTTGTGGATAAGCGCCAGTTGATGCGCTCACTGCCCTCGCTGCTTGTGTATCCTTCGATGATGATACCTGCGATATAAGGCCGATTGAGTGGGTGCTTGATCACTTGGTGGACCTTGGTCCATACGCGCTTGATGTTCTTTTTGCCTGCAGGTTGAAGATGCCACTTACCCAGACCAAACAGGATATTGGCACCGAGGACGATGGCACCGCCTTTGGTGTCGAATTGTACTTGTGAAGGGTCGCTTGATTCTTGCCGCAAGGAGTCAAAGATGCGCTTGATGATTCGACGACGTACACCGACGTAGGACTCGATCTGCCGCTGACATTGTTGTCGCTCTGACTCGGCTTTTTGTTGACTTTGTCTGGCCTTGGCGAGGGCTTCCTCTGCTCTTCTGCGTGCCGCTTCGATCTCTGCGCGTTCTTTCTTGAGCTTTTCAAACATCAACTCAAGGGTCTTTTTGGCGCCGGCTGTTTTGCGAAGTCGCTGCTCTGTCTGTTTGAGATCTTCGAGCAATCTTCTGTTGGCGGCGCGTTCTTCGCGTAGCTTTTGGCGCTTTTTTTGAATCTCTTGTTGGACTTTTTTGAGCTGTGCTTCGCGTACTTTGAGCTGTCTTCCGTATGTTTGGACCGTGGACTCCGCTTGTCGGAAGTTGATCAAAAAGAACAACATTGTCAAAAAGATCACGAGGACAAACGCACCCAAAAGGTCTGTAAACGCTGGCCAACTTTGCTCTTGCACTGTGTCTGCGGGGGGGCGGCGTTTGTTGCGAAGGCGTTTGTGGCTCATGAGGAGCCTCCACTCTCTTGGGTTGCGTCGATACCTTCGAGTAACTCTTCGATCTCAGCCTCGATCGCCTCTGTCGCGTTGTCCTGTGCTGGTTGTTGTGGATGAAAACGAAGGCGAGACGCGATCTCCAACAGACTGTCCGTCATCCTCGCGAGCTCGTGTGTCATCGATTCATTGCTGTGACTGATCCGCTCAAGGCCACCAAATCGGTCGCCCAACTCAGCGATCATGTGGCGCCACTCCTGCCTATCTTGGGTCTGTCGATCGATGTGCTGCTCGAACAATTGGTTCAGGCTCAAGTTTGCCCGTTGGATGAGTTGGTGGGCTGGTAACAGAGAACCTTTGAGCACTTCTTTCATCTTCTCTGGAAGGTGTCGTTCATGTTCTTCCAGTTTGATGATCGACTCTGTCAGCGCTTGGTGTTGTCTTGTCAGCGCTGCAACACGTTCTGTCAGGAGCTTCTCTGTGTGTGTGATGGACTCAAGGGATTGATCTGTCTTGCGCGCGATCTGATCAAATTGTTGTTCAAGCGCCTCAACACCTTTTCTCCACTGTTCGAGTTGAGTGATGGACTTGCTCATCTCCTCTTGGAAGGGGACAAAGCTCTGCAACAATTCTTCGACATGGGAGAGAGGGGGTTGGAGTGTTTGTTGCAGCTCCTTCATGGCTTGCGAAAATACCGCTTGAAGACTTTCTCTCTCCGACTCTGCAGTGTCGACAACACAGCGAGGGTAGACTTCGTGTAGGATGCGTTTGGTGAGCTCCGTTTGGAGGGTCTCAATGGCCTGCTGTCGACTCTCTCCAAACGTCGAGGAGATTCCGTTGATCAGGCGGATAGAGAGTGACGCGACGAGGCCACATACGCTCGTCCAGAAAGCCGTCCCCATCAGTGGAAGGACCTGTTGAAGACCACCTGTAAGTTCTTTCAATCCCCCTTGCACAGGGAGCTGTGTGAGGGCTGCGGTGAGGCCAAAGAACGTCCCGAGTAGACCGAGGAGGATCGCCGCGCCAGCGATCTGTTGCCATCGTTGCTCGTGGGTCTCTGTGTGGTTGGAGAGGAGCGGGTGATCTGTGAAGGCATGCTCTAGCAGTTGGGCGCTACTGTCTTCTGGTTCGGGGAGTGGCATACCCGCTCGTATCCGGGCGCCGAGGTCGCCTAGCCACGCTGACTGTAGAGACGCGATGTACTCTTCTTTGGGTTCGATTTGTTGAAGACGGTTGAATTGTTCTTCGTGGGTGTTTAAAAACGTCTCCCAATGTTCCTCCCACTGTTGTTGTGTTTGTCTGAGCAACACAACGCGGCGGATCAACGCAATCCAGATCAGTAACAATAGGACACTGTAAATGGCGTTGAGGGCATTCCCAAAGGCCAATTGATGTAGCTGAAAACTCATCGCAAACATCATGTATACTCCGTGATCTCCTGTATGGTATTTCGCATCTAGTCGACAAAAAAGAAGAGCCGTTTTGCTCCTCTTCTATAGTGGGGTATTCCCTGACCCGACGCAAAATAAAGGTAGAACTTATGCAATATTCAAGTACGAATCGTCAAGCGAATCACACGTCCTTTCGTGAGGCTTTGCTCAAAGGCCAGGCGCCAGATCGTGGCCTTTATTTCCCCGAAGGGCTTCCCTCCTTCCCCGAAGGCTGTTGGCAGAAGTGGAAGGGCGCATCCTACGCAGAGATCGCCGCAGAGGTGCTCGGTCTGTTCCTCGAAGATGAGGTCGCGCCCGATGTGTTGCGTGCTATCTGTGAAGATGCCTACAACTTCCCCGTCCCTATCGAACACGTCGAGGAGAAGCAATATATCCTGCGTCTCGATCAAGGCCCGACGGCTTCCTTCAAGGATTTTGCGGCCCGCGCGATGGCCCGCTTGATGTCACGCTTCATCAAAGAAGAGCAGCGCAAGTTACTCATTCTGACGGCCACATCAGGTGATACAGGCTCTGCGATCGCTCACGCTTTCTACGGTGTCGAAGGGATCGAGGTCGTCGTGCTCTTTCCCCGCGATGAGGTCAGCAACCGACAACGCAAGCAGATGACCACACTTGGCGGGAACATTACGGCCATCGCGATCGATGGCAAATTTGATGACTGTCAGGCCTTTGTCAAGCAAGCCTTCGCTGATGACTCTCTCTCCCATCTACCCCTCTCTTCGGCCAACTCTATCAACATCGGTCGCCTGCTCCCGCAGATGGTTTACTACATCTACACGTACTGTCAGCTCGCCCAAGACGGAGAAGAATGCGTGATATCCGTTCCTTGTGGTAACTTTGGTAACGTGATGGGGGGGATTATCGCCAAGTGGATGGGGCTTCCGGTCAAGCGATTTGTGATCGCGGTCAACGAGAATGACGAGGTGCCTCGCTTCTTGCAAGATGGTGAGTACCACAAGATCGAGCCTTCGAGAAACTGCATCTCCAACGCAATGAACGTCGGCCACCCCTCCAACCTCGCACGACTCGTTCATTTGTATGGTGGGTTTATGGACGAAAAGGGCGCGATCCACGAAGAACCCGATCTACAAAAGCTGCGAGATGATCTATTTGCCGTCAGCGTGACAGATGCAGAGACGAGAGAGACGATCAAAGAAGCCTACCAATCCCATAAACTCTTGCTCGAACCTCATGGTGCTGTCGGATGGGCCGGGTTGAAGTCCTTTTGGCAGGCACATCCAGAGACCCGCTCGATGTTGACATTTAGTGTGGAGACCGCACATCCCGCCAAATTCCCCGAAGAGATCCGTACGCTCTTGCAATTTGAGCCTGAGATTCCTGCAGCACTCGAAGGACTCGATGAAAAAGAGGAATTTTTGCAGGAACTTGATGCAACCTATGAAGCTTTCCACGCGTTTCTCAAGCGTTTTTAAAGTGGGGGACACGCAGGGGGAGATTTAGTAGCAAACTTTTCGTCGATAATTTCGATAGGTACAGTGGTAGCGACCTGGTACATAAACTCTTCGATAGGGGCAGCGCCAGTGGCCCGAAAACCCCCAACACTTTTGCCTCATAACATACCGTCCTCTTGAGCGAGTACAGTAGCGTTTTCTGTATGTACGCCATACACACCGGCGGCGATAGCTCGAACCAGAGCGACGGTACGAGGTTGTATAGGTCCCATAGCGACCCGTGCAGATGTATTTTCGCGTGGATTGCCAACTGCAGTGACGTCTGCCGTAGCGTGTCACGCATCTCCAGCTTCTTTTCCATCGGTAGGAGCAACCAGCCTCTGCCTTGGCTGGCATGAAAGTAAGTCCTGCAATGACAAGACCTAGACTCGTCAAAAGAGATAGGCCAAAAGTGATCGTGAGTATGTGTGAGAGCTTTTTCATCGGGGGCTCCTTTTTGGGAGATGGGTACGTTGACAATGTCATATATGACATGCTCTTTTCCATTTGCTATCAAAAGCATCACAAATCCAAAAGAAACTCTCCTTCTAGAACACTTTTGTGCTTCTTTGTGTCATAGCACATGGTGTACTCTCAGCATTTCCCAAAAAGTGTGCGACTACACTGCACAGACTTCGTCCGCTCTTGAGAGTGACCCAAATGGGGCTCTCTCCAAAAAACAATCGCGTCTATTTGTTTTTGAATACAAGAGGTTTGGTGATGAAGTTTTCTCGTATAAGCGTGGTGCTCAGTGTATTGATGTTATGTAGTGTCGGCACTCTACTTGGAGAAGGTTGTGGCGGTAGTTCAGCTGTTTGTAAGCGAGACACCGATTGTCCGAGTAACCAACATTGTCGCGAAGACGTCCAGTTGTGTGATTTTGTCTGCGAAGAAGACTCTGATTGTGGCGATGGATTCACATGTTCAAGGCGTCGTGAGTGTGTAAAGAAGACCGTTGAGGCGGAGCCGATCTGCGCGGATGGTGAATGTCATGGGGGAGACGCTTCGACTGGGAATGATGAGCCCACGAAGACTTGCAACTCTGGAGATACCCAAGCGTGTTACACAGGTGGTCCAGGGACACAGGACGTGGGTGTTTGTCAGGCTGGTAAACGCACGTGTGTGGATGGAACGTGGGGAGCTTGTGTCGGTGAGATCATTCCAAAAGGCGAAGAATGTAACAATATCGATGATGATTGCAACGGACAAGTCGACGATCGTGAGGGATGTCAAAAGTGCACACAAGATCAAGACTGTCCTCCTGAGCGTTCATCTTGTCGTGCTGGCGTGTGTATTTTGTTGTGCAAAGATGACAGTATTTGTGTCGATCAGGAACGATGTCTTCAGGGATTTTGTCAACCTTGTCTCGATGGAGGACGCCGCTCGTCCAAAGAAGTATGTAACGGCAAAGATGACGACTGTGACGGTGTTGTGGATAACGGACTTGCGCCACGTTCTTGCTACAACGGTCCCGCGGGTACGGCTGGTGTTGGGCGTTGCAAGGCCGGTACACAAGCGTGCAAAGGAGGCGTTTGGGGAGCATGTACAGACGAAGTAAAGCCTGCAACAGAGACATGTAACGGAAAAGACGATGATTGCGATGGGAGCATCGACGAGATTCCCTCACAGAGCTGCTACGGTGGTCCTTCTGGGACGGCAGGAAAGGGAGTATGTCGCCAAGGAACACGTTCTTGTCGCAATGCCCAGTGGACGAGTTGTGTCGGAGAGGTGCGTCCGAGCACAGAGTCGTGCAACACAAAAGACGACGATTGTGATGGGAGTATCGATGAAGGTTGTAGCTGTGTCGACGGAAAGACACGTTCTTGTGGGACAAACACTGGTTTATGTCGTACAGGGACACAGACCTGTCGAGGGGGGCAGTGGGGAAGCTGTGTCGGTGAGATCAAGCCCAAGACAGAGATCTGTGAAGGTAGCGTCGATGAAGATTGTGACGGGCAGGTCGATGAAGGTTGCAGCTGTGTCGACGGAAAGACCCGTACATGTGGGAAAAACACAGGTGAATGTAAGACAGGCACGGAGACGTGTCAGGGGGGGCAGTGGGGAAGCTGCGTCGGTGAGGTCAAGCCAGCAACGGAGATCTGTAATGGTAAAGATGACAACTGCGATGGAAAGATCGATGAGACGTATCCTGGCAAAGGACAGTTGTGTAATACGCCTGCTTCGACATCTTGTTGGGCCAAAAAGATCAACGTCTGTGAACAAGGTGTCAAACGCTGTGGTCTGCCCAATGTGAGGAGTCAATCTTTCCGGCCTCGTAAGGACTTGACCTTCTCTTCAGATAGCAAGACGATCGTGTTTATCCGTGATTGGGACTCTCCAGCACATCGCGCCGCGACGACCCCAGTCACTGGCAGTAGTACGTCTTCTCTCCCTTACCACAGCGCCAAAAAAAGTTTGTACACTGTCGTAATGCGCAATGATAACAAGTATATTTGGTCTTGTCTTTACAGTGATGGGGTCGTTGGCTGGTCGAAGACATCTTCTTCTTGGAAAGAGGAGGCGTGGGGAGGCTCTGGGTGTCGTTTTGTCGCGTTGAACAAAGCCAACACGATCTTGGTCTCTGTTGGGCGCACGACCGCAGAGGTGTGGGATGTCGCGACCAAGACCGTGAAAAAGAAGATCACCTTCAAAACGACCGAGTATCCCAACGATCAAGCGATCAACGAAGCGGGAACCATCATGTACACAGTTTCAACAGATGGATATGTACGTAAGTGGGATCTGGCGACAGGAACACTCTCCGCGAGCTGGCAGGCACATACCAAAGCATATGATGTGGCCTTGTCCAAAGATGGCAAGCTGCTCGCGACGGGATCGAGTAGCAGCGAGGTCAAGATTTGGGATACTGCGACACAAAAGACCTTGAAGAGTTTTTACGCCAGTCGAACGAAGATGGCCTTCTCTCCTGACGGAAAGGTGCTCGCAGTTTCGGGAGGTAGCGCGAGATTATACGATGTCGCAACAGGTAAGCAGATCAACAGCATCAGCCTGAACAAAGAGAGCAATGACAGCGTCGTGTTCAGTCCTGATGGAAAGTATCTGATGACGTCGTCCAGCTCGACTGTCCATTACGGCGAGTATATGCAGGTGTGGACCTGTCCTTGAGTTACGCTGAGGGGGGGAGGTGGACGGCCTTTAGCCAAAAGAGCGAGATCGATTTGACGATAGCCTCCATACTTTCTGACCCACTAGGTTTAGTGATGTAAGCTGATGCGCCTGACTCGTAGGATTTGAGGATGTCGATCTCTGCGTCAGAGGAGGTCAGCACAACGACAGGGATTCTCTTGAGCACATCGTCGTGTTTGACTGCGTCCAAAAACTCTGTGCCATTCATCTTGGGCATGTTCAGGTCGAGGAGAATCAGGTCGACAGGAGGGCTCTTTTCGTAAGGGGGTTTTCTTTGCAAAAAGTCCAGGGCTTCTTGTCCATCATGGACGACACTCAAATGACAAAGGATCTTGTCCTTCTTGAAAGACGTGCGGATGAGCATGACATCGCCAAGGTTGTCCTCCACAAGTAACACTGAGGGACGATCATCTGGAGTCATCTATTTCTTCCTGCGTGATGGGGAGAGTGAAGTAAAAACATGTGCCTTCTCCTGGCGTCGACTCGACCCAAATGTCACCACCATGACGCTGGATGATTTTCTTGGCGATCGCAAGACCGGCCCCGGTGCCTGGATACTCCTCTCGACGATGGAGTCGTTGGAACATCTCAAAGATCCGCTTGTAGGATTTGGCGGCGATGCCGATCCCATGATCTTGGACAGAGATGAGCCAATCACTCTCTCTTTGCGTTGCTGAGACTGCAAAGTAAGGCGCTTTATCTTTTTGGCAGAATTTGAGCGCGTTGAGTATGAGATTTTGGAACACACGCCTGAGCTGCCCAGGATCAACAGGTACAGTCGGCAGTGTCTCTATTGTATAGGTCGCCCCCGAATCTTCAAGAGCCAGTGTGATATCTCTCATGACTTCTTGCACGAGTTTGTTGAGATCTGTGTGTACGAAATGTCTTCCTTGGGTCGAGACTCTGGAGAGTGCGAGCAACTCTTTTAAGAGTGTTTGCATCCTTTGTCCGCCATCGATCATGAAGAAGAGATACTCATCAAGCAGCTCATCCTGGCCTTTGATCTCCTCTTCGATGAGTTTGCCGAAGTTGACGATCATACGCAGAGGTTCTTGTAGATCATGGGAGGATACGTAGGCAAACTGTTCGAGCTCTTTGTTCGATGATTCGAGTTTTTCAGCGTATTGTTCTGCACGCTCTGTTTCCTGTTGTAGCGCGTCGTTCGCTTGTTGAAGCTGTAACGCGATATGTCCCTGACGCAGCGCATAGGAAAGCATCGTGGGCAAGAGAAAGGTGACGAGCAGCATTAAGACGAGGACAAGCCAGGGCAAAGAGGTGCGGAATCGAGCTTGTAGGCTGGGGAGAGACCAGACGCGTACATTCCAATGTGTGCTAAGGAGCGGAGTGTTGATATTGTACGAGAGGCTTGAGGGTGGTGGTTTGGTGTGTGTATGACTTTGATAGAGGGTGTGTTGGGCATGTGAAATGGTCGCCGCAAAGTCTTTCTTTTGCCTTCGGAAGAGTTCGTCCACAAAGCGCGTCATGTCGAACAGCGAGACGAGAATATGTGCAGTCTTGGAGGTGTGTTTGTTCGATGTAATGAGGACAAATGTTCTGCGTTGTTTACCTGACGGAGTGTACGAGAGCAGCAACTCTTTGCGTGTCTGGGCGGCTCTTTTGAGGAGAGTGTGTTGGTCCCTGAGAAACTGGTTGATCAGTTGTTTCTCTTTCTGGGATTGTGCGAACAGCTTCCAGGTTGTGTCTTTGGCGATGTTTCTGTAAGCGAGCGCCATGAAACAAGGAAATCTTACGATAGCGTGTGTGAGTGTTTGGTGCCATTTGAGCGATGGTGTGGTGTTTTGGTGCGCCCATTTTTGTTTGAGTCGACGGATGGGGAGGAGGCGCGAGTTGATGGTCTTTTGAAGCGAAGTGCTTAGCTCGACGGTGGCTCTCTCTACTTCATGCCGAATATGTAGTGTCTCTGTTGCGTACAGAGCCCATGACAGATGGAGCGCGGCAAAGAACAGCGTCAACGCAACAGGGATCAAGTAAAACCAAAACTCTCTGCCATCGTTATAGCCTGGGAGCGCGTATGTTCTCAGAATGACCGCCAAAGACAGGATAAGGAAGCCTGTCGAGGTGTGGAGCGCCATCTGTGAGAGGTTTCCCCATCCGTCGAATGCTCCCTCGATACCGCTCATATAGCCAAAGAGCGAGACGCTACTTATCCCCAACACCAGTGAGCTGAGCGCGATGACTACGATCGTTCGTAAAAAGGTCTCACGACGTGCGAGAAAGAGCGCGACCCCCATCAGTGTATAACAGATGGCTGTGTTGGAGGACATGCGACCAGGATGGGTCACTTTGACGCCTACAAAGTCGGAGACAAAGAACTCGTCAATGTGAAAGTTGAGGCCTGTTGCGTATTGGAGAAGGGTGGCGGCTGAGAGGGTGAATGTCAGCGTCGCAAAGAGCGCAGTGAGCGTCCGTCGACCTCGTAGCAGAGAGAAGAGCGCGAGCCCCGAGAGCAACAGCGCCAACGCCGTGTTGAATTGCATGGAGACGAACGACGGCATCACCTGGATCAGGCGCTTGTTGTGGGTATACCATCCTGTGATGACCAGTAAAGACAGTATCCAGCCGAGAGTATTGAGGATGTAAGTGATGCGAAGGAGTTGGGTGGACCTTGGGGGAGGAGCTTGTGACATCAACTTGCTCGGATGTTTGGAACTTTGTTGCTTGCTTGTTGATGCCATGGTGACCTCTTTTTGAGGGTGGAGTCAGATACTTTCGCGCGTTGCGTGCTTTTCGAGGAGCCACTGGGTTTGGTGGGAGAGGAGTATTTCAGCCTCAGAGGAAGGGATAGGTTTGGAAAAATAGTAACCTTGCATATATCGACAGCCCCAATCCTTCAGGTCTTCGAGATGTTCTTTTTGCTCGACACCTTCTGCGACAACGTCAAGCCCAAAGTGCTCTGCAAGTGAGACGATAGTGCGTACAAGTGTGCGTTGTTTGCCTCCTTTTGCCATGTCCATGACAAAAGAGCGGTCGATTTTCAGTGTGTTGATCGGGAAGTGTTGCAAGTATGCGAGTGAAGAGTAGCCGGTCCCAAAGTCATCCATACAGATGTAGAATTGTTGTTCTTTGAGTTTTTGGAGGAGTGAGATGGCCTCTTCGGTTTGCTCCATCAGCATGGTCTCTGTGATCTCAAGACCGACGTACTCGGGTAAGACCCCACTTTGGGAGGCGATCTGCTGGATGGTGGAGAGCGCGTCTTTGGCTGTGAGTTGCCGACTTGAGATGTTGATGTTGATACGCAATGTCGGGTCAAATACTTGCTGCCATCGCAAGAGTTGTTTACATGCTGCTTCAAAAACCCACCAACCGAGTGTATTGATCAGATTGGACTCTTCGGCGAGGGGGACGAAGAGATCTGGATAGAGTAAGCCACGAGTCGGATGTTGCCAGCGGACGAGCGCCTCGAAGCCTGAGATGCAGCCTCTGTTGCAGTCAATGATGGGTTGATAGTGGAGAACAAATTGTTCATTGATGAGCCCGTGTCGTAACTCCGCTTCGAGCTGTAAGCGTTCGACTGCTTTTGCATGCATCTTCTTGTCGAAGATCGCGTAGGGCATATTCTTGTTCTTTTTTGCCCTATACATCGCATTATCTGCATCCCTCAGGTAGTCTCCTGGGCGTTTCGACGCCTGGTGTCCGAAGGCGATGCCGATGCTCGTTGTGACAAAGAGGGTGTGTCCTTCGAGTTGGAAGGGTGCCTCCAGAGCTTGTTGTATCCGTTCGGCGACTCGGATTGCGTCCTGTGGCCCGTGTAGATCCCTCAGGAGGATGACGAACTCATCTCCTCCAAGCCGAGCGACAATATCGCTATCTCGCAAGCCTTTTCCGATGCGTTCTGCGAACTGAATCAACAGAATGTCCCCGACCGCGTGTCCCAAGCCGTCGTTTACTCGCTTGAAGCGGTCGACATCCAAAAAAAGCACTGCGAATGGACGCATCATGTGCTTTTGGGTGAGTGTTTGCGCTAGGGTCTCCAATAGGAATTTTCTGTTTGGGAGGTTTGTGAGGACATCGTGCTGTGCTGAGTGCTGTAGTTGTTGTTCAGCTCGTTTTTGTTTGGTGATATCTTCGGCGTACAGATAAAATTGCCGACTGCCTGGCAGGGGGACGATCTGAAAGCGAAAAAAGGAGGACGCAAGCTCTTGCTCATGGGTGGTGCTTTTTTTCATCACCGCAGCCTGACGTAGCCACTCTCGCCATGTCTCTTGTACATAGTGATTCACGTAACAATCGCACAACGCACAGAGCTGCTCGCTGGCTTTGTTTGCGTACAAAACTTGTCCATCCTCCGAAATCCGCAGGACAGGGTTTGGGTTGTTGTCTGGAAATTGAGCGAGGATGTGTAGGGAGTGTTCAAGTTCTTTTCGCTGGATGGCGTTGTCGATGACTCTGTGGAGCCAGTATCCATCGAATTTACCCTTGACCAGAAAATCCTGGGCACCTTGGCGTACTGCTTCTGTTGCAAGCAGCTCATCATCCATGCCTGTCATGACAACCATGGGGATATCGCGATGGTGTTTTTGCATCACGATAAGTGTCTCTATCCCTTTACTGTCGATCAAACCAAGATCCAAGAGGACAACATCAACAGGTTGTGTGCGCAAAGTTGTGAGCCCACCTTCTGTACTGTCCTCACGTTGTAACAAGTAGGTTGTGCCTCTCTGTTTGCGCAACATCGCTTTGATCAACAACACATCCCCAGGATTATCTTCCAGCAAAAGGACGTGGATGGTAGAGCTTTTTTCTTGGGCATGAAGTGCCATTTGGGTTGTCACTCTCTGTCATATCATGGGAATGATTGACAAAAATAGTATCCAAAATATCTTCGCTTTAGAATACTGCAGAGGATAAAGATGTCTGCTGTCTATGTTTTGCATTTGTGAAGAGTAATGATAACGAAGGAAAAGAGTTGTTTCAAGTTGTTTTTTTGATTTTTTCTTACATCTATTAAGATATTTGTACAACTTGTCGAGGTGGTCTGATTTTGTTGTATATAGAATGCAGTATTTGGGGAGTATGTGAGGGGAAAAGTCGTGTGAGTTATAGCTCGAAAGATTCACCGGGGGTGAGGACTTTGACTTTTGCGGAGGTGGCTTCTTCAACACGTGCGCCCCAAGCCTGTGGGTCCTGCTCAATCAAGGGCCATGTGTTGTAGTGGACGGGGATGACGAGTTTGGGATTCACGAATTTTACGGCTTCAAGTGCGTCGTCTGGACCCATCGTGAAGTTGTCACCGATAGGTAAAATCGCGAGATCGACCTGTTCTTTTTCGAGCAGCTTCATATCATATGTGAGTCCAGTGTCACCGGCATGGTAGATCTTTTTTCCGTCGATCGTCAGCAGCAGACCTGCAGGATTGCCACCATAAGAACCATCAGGCATGGAGGAGCCGTGGTGTGCGATGGTCAACTTGAGATGACCAAAGGGGAAGGTGTTGCCGCCTCCAATGTGCATGGGGTGGGCGTTAGGGCAACCTTCTTTTTGTGCGTAATTGACGACCTCAAAATTTCCGACAATCGTCGCCTCAGTGCGCTTCGCGATCGCTGTTGTGTCGCCGTAGTGGTCTGCATGTCCATGTGTAAGTAGGATGAAGTCTGCGTCGATGTCTTCGTGGCTGACTTCACAGCTTGGATTCCCTGTAAAGAATGGATCGATCAAGATCTTGGCGCCACCACCTTCAATGTGAAATACCGAATGACCATACCACGTTAATTTCATCGTGATCTCCTTGTGAAAACGGGGGAATTCGTCAAAAAATGATGTCTTCTTTTTGCCAATGCCCGGTATGTTCTCATGCTTTGGCGTTTGGGGCAATAGCTACGTGGAGGGTTGCTCACTTTCAGCGCGCTCAAGTCGTTTGTGGAGGATGTAGGAGGCTAGAAGCAGGACAATCGCAATGATAGGCACTGCGTATTGACCATCCTTGACGGCGATATGTGCAGCTGCTGCGAGCACAAAGTCGAAAAAGAAGCCTGCATACGCCCATTCGAGCAACGTATCGGACAGCTTGGTCCAGATCGCGATGACACCAAGCACCTTTGCGGCGGCAAGGGGATACATGATGTAAGTCGGATAACCAAGTGTCGTAAAGACTTTGGCGACCTCTGCGTGGTTGAAGACATACATACCTGCGGACATTAACATCAATGCACTTAACAAGCCTGTTGTGATGTAATAAGCGATTTTTTCCTTGTTCATGGAGAACTCCTTTGTGTTGGGTGGGGAAGTGTTGGGGAGCAACTTGGGGATGGGAGGTGAGAAAAGCAACGTTTTGTCTGACTTGTTCAATCTGTCCGGTGTCTGAGTCTTGCCATGATGTAAGAGTCGACAAATTCTCCATCTCGGTATGCGTACTCTTTTGCGATACCCTCTTGTTCGAAACCGAACTTATCATACAGGCGGCGTGCTGCGAGATTGTCTACATACACATGAAGCTCCAGTCTGCGTAAATTCAGCCATTGGTCACAAAATTGTATCGCTGCCTCCATCAACGCAGAGCCAACACCGGCACCTTGGTAGTCATCATGTACAAACATTCCGAGATACGCAGCGTGCGCACGTCTACCGTATGATGGGTGGATGCCGAGCATTCCGATGGCTGTATCTTCCTCTGGTAGGACAGCGATGAGTCTATGCATTCCTTGTGGTGGATTTTCGAGCTTCTTTTTGATGTCATCTTTGGATTGGTAAGGGAGCTGGAGTGTTCCCCAATTGCATCTGGGACATTGAAAGAGTGCTGCGATATCTTCCCAGTATTTGTGTTCAAAACTTTTGATCGCTACATGGATATGTGGTGGTTTCTCTGTCATGTATGCACCTCTTTTTGGTGTGGTTTCGATCTACGGTAACAAATACGCGGGGTGAGTGAGGAATGTTCGAGCTATGTCGAGGTATACATGATAATGGAGATGACAGGGGAGATACTTTTCTTTCGGTGCGTTGGGAAGCGCCAGCGTTTGACAAGCTTGTTAATGTGCGAGAGAGTGCGTTTGTCGAGCTGAGGGCTCGTGGCTTTGACTTTTGTGGCTTTGCCAGAGGGGAGCAAGGTCACGTGGATCAAGATCTTTGTTTTACGTGGAAACGACTTGTTCTTTTGGCGGAGTCTCTTGATCGCGCGATAAATACGATGTTTGAGTTGTTTGTATATTTTGCCTCGCAAGAAACGGCTGACATCTGGTCGTCTGAGATAGGGGTGGACATAACCTCTCGATACTTTTGTGAGCTTGTTGGTTTGTCGAGGAGGTTTTTTGTACGTCCCTCCTTGAGGGGTTGGGATGTCCGTAACATCGAGTTTGATAGGTGTTCTCGAAGGTGTTGGGCGAGATGCTGGCGTCTTCGCGACCGCCTCGCCTGCGAAGTGAGAAGCGAGTAACGCGACCAACATGTAGCGAAGGACAGGGGGTATAGACATCATTCTTCTCCTTGTGCTCATGGAAAACATACATTGTATGAGTCAAGGATGTATCTGATATGTTCCACAAAAAGTATACGCTCAGGAGGATGTCAGGAGCAAATGTGCGTTCCAAAGGGCCGTATCGCGTTTGAGGTGGGTTTTGATGTTGCGCAACGAGGAGGGGAGAGCGATTGCATTGAAGATTAGTAGAGGTTTTTGAAGATAAATAACCCAACATCTTGCTTGCCGATCCCTTGGTAGGAGGCTTTTTTGTACATAAACGTGCCGTCTAGTTCGAGGCCGAGAAAGAGATTGTCTCCAGTCGTAAAGTGACACGCTCGGACCTCTTCCTGTGTCGGGCTTTGAATCACGCCTTGCAAAAGGGGTAGATCGATGACTGCGCCCTCCAAAAAGAAGCGCACCAAGAAAATGTCCTGTTTGCTGTTCATCGACTTGTACGTACGTCCGTGATGATCGAACTCGATGAACTGTCCGGCTGCGAGGACGCTGTTGCTGTCTGCGTCAAAGTAAAGTCTTTTGGTCGCGGCGTTTTTCCCAAGCCCAATCCAGGTCCGGATCGTCTTGGTGCTCGCTCTAAACACCCCAACGACAGCGTCTGGTGTCGTGGATGTGTAGGTTGTTCCTGCGATGTTGATGCTCCCATGATACGAACCTGCGAACATGATCCAGGGACCGACGTTGTTGATGGACTTGATGAACAAGATGTCTGAGAGAGTGTCATCACCCGTACTTCCCCACTGATGCAAAGACTGAAATGTCCCTGTGTACTTGACTGACAGAAAGAAGATGTCTTTCCCTCCTCTCGATTGGAGAGTATGCTTCCCAAGCTGGACTTTGCCTGTAAATTCTCCCGCGACTGTGAGTGTGTTATTTGCGTAAGTCGCTTTGAGGCTGGTCATCTTGCCGTTTGTGTCGCTATTTCCGAGGAGCGGGATCACCCTTTTGGTTTGGGCGATACCTGTCTGGATGGCGTTAGATTCATCAATTGTGATGACGAACGCCATGTGCTTTGTGTACGGTTTGCCTGCGATGAGCACGTTGCCGTTGGTGTGTCCTATGAGCATCGCGCCTATATTGCTGTCCCCCAAGACATCTGTGAGTTGGAGAGTGCCTGCACCCAGTTGACGCTGTGTCCACTTCCACTGGACTTTTCCTGTGAGTGACATACACAACAGGAAGTTTCCTTTGCCATGGGCCTGTGTGTTATCTGGAAAGGTGATGGTGCCATCATAACCACCGACAACGAGGAGGTCACCGTTGCTTCTCGGGTACATAGCGGTGGTCCATGAGTGACCTCCGAGAGAATAGGCCCACCTGTTCTGCTCTTGTATGGAAATTTTGGCGATGTACGCGCTTGGAGAGGTTGGGGACGAGGTGATGGTTGTGCCTGCAAGATTGCTCATCGTCCCTTGGAATGTACCTGTAACGTAGATCTCGTTGTAGTACGTGAGGACAGCATCCGTCAGTGTGTCTTTGTTTTGGGTTCCATAGACGTTGTTGTAAAGAGTACATCCTTCGTCCACAAGGCCATTGCAATTGTTATCTTTTCCATCTCCACAGGTCTCCTCACGGTCGCTCTTTGTGCAGGTCCCATTGCAGCAGTTTTCGTCTGCTGCGCATTGTATTCCGCAATCCCCACAGTGATGAGGATCGGACCTTGGGGCAACACAGATATACACTCCACAGCGCTTGAGGTTGATAGGGCAAACACGAAGACATTGTCCTTCGTAACATTGCTCCTTCCCTCCACAGCGATTCCCACACGCACCACAATGTAGGGGGTTATTGCTTAGATCGACACAACCTCGACTACACCACTTCCAGGATTTTCCGGAGACATCGCAACCATCTTCACATTTTCCATCTGCGCATACTTGGCCGACTGGACAGGTGTTTCCACACTTTCCACAATGTTGTGCGTTGCTTTTGTGGTCGACACATCCGCCGTAGCAGGTGTCAGGGGTAGAAGCTGGACAGCTCAACAGGCAGGTCCCATCTGAACAGACCTGTCCTTTTTTACATGCATTCCCACATCGACCACAGTGTTTGAAGTTTGTCAGTGTGTCGACGCAACGTTGTGCACAATCAGTCAAGCCCGCGACACACTGACAACTCCCCGATATACACCGCTTGGTACCGGCACAAGCGTTCCCACAACGCCCACAATGTTGGACACTGGTCGCTGTGTTGGTGCACGCACCATAGCAGGTTGTGGGTGAAGCTTTAGGGCAATTGTTGGTGCAAAGACCATTTGCACACACTTGGCCATCCGAACATGTCTTTCCACACGCCCCGCAGTGCTCTCGACTTTCGCTTGTGTCGACACATTTGTTATCACACAATGTCAATGAACCTGAGCAGGTGCACTGTCCTCCGCTACATATCTGTCCTTGTTTGCATGCATTGTTACATCCTCCGCAATGTGCTTCGGAGAGTTCGAGGTTTGCACAGACACGGCCACATGACTTTGGCTCGGTCGCAGGACATTCATCTACACAGGTGCCGTCAGCGCAGCTCTGGTTTGCTTTACATACGATCTCACCGTCAAACTGACATGGACTCCATTCTCCTGTGCTGAGACATTGTTGCGTTCCTTTTCCGCACTTTGTGGGTTCATTGCTGTGACAGAACTTAACGGTTCCTGGCTCGCAAGCGCTGCACTTGCCGGAGATACAGAGCGGTTTTGTCGAGGTCTCACAGTCCTTGTTGTCGAGGCATTCCAGGCATGTGGCTTTGCCGTCTTGGAGCAAACATCGTTTTGGGCAGGCGCTACAAAGCGATTCTACTTTCTCTAGACCTGTCGTAGGTTCAGATGTTGTGTTTTCTTTGCTCGGGGAGGGTTGTGTGCACGCATAGAGCAACACCGACACAAGACAAAGGCACAACACCCGATATACATATTGAAGAACATACATAGACAGCTCCGTTTATTGATGAAATCGTGTTCGCCTATGATACATCACTTTGGGAGCATTTTCGTACAAAATGTTGTTTATTGGACGGGGGGTGGAGTGATAGGAGGGGTCAGGTGCGGGGGTGGGGGAACATATACAGGCCATGTTTGGGACGCAAAGTGATCTGGAAGTTCTTCTCGACCTTGTGTGCGGGGTCGAGTGTAAATCGGTACTTTTGGCCGATGGTAGGCAGGAGTATCTGCGCTTCGAACGTCGAGAAGTGATTCCCAATACACATCCGTGGACCCACGCTGAAGGGAACGTATGCGAATTTGTGCCGTCCTTTGCTGTTTTCTGGAGAGAATCGTTCGGGCCAAAAGCGCTCTGGGTCTTCCCAGAAATCCGGGTGTCTGTGTGTAAAGTAGGGGCAGATCACGACGATGCTGCCTGCGTTGATATGGTAACCATCGATCATGTCGTCCGCGACGGCATTTCGTCCTCCACTCCAGACTGGTGAATACAAGCGCATCGCTTCCTGGAAGACCATCTTGGAGTACGGAAGATTCGGCAAATCGTCGGCTGTTGCGGGGCGACCTTGCAGGACCTCTTCCCATTCTTTGTGTAACTTGGCTTCGACTTCGGGGTGTTGGGAGAGCAAGTACCACGTCCAGCTCAGGGCGATCGCAGTCGTCTCATGTCCTGCGAGGAACATCGTCACCAACTCATCGCGGATGGTCTTCTGGGTCAACAATTCGCCGTGTTCATCTGTGGCTTTGAGCAACATTTCGAGCAGATCGTGGTGTTCTTTATCGTTCTTTCTGCGATCTTCGATGATGTCGTACACCAGCTTGTCGAGCAACTCGATAGAGCGTCGAAAACGAATGTTACCAGGTGTCGGGACAGAGAGGGGAAGATTGAAGAGGTTGTTGCCTCTCTCTGAGATGTGTTCGAGCGCGATGGAGAAGGCCTCAGCGGAACGATCGGCTTTGTCATTGAGGCGAAGGTTGAACAGTGTACGTCCGATGATGTCGAGCGTGACGTGCATCATCTCGCTGTAGATGTCGACGCTCTGGTCGGCTTTGAAACGTGGCTCCCACTCTTTGAGCAGATCGAGCGTCGCGTCCTTCATCTCTTCGGTCATTGCGATAATGCTATCTCGATGGAAGGCCGGTTGCATCGTGCGTCTGCGATGGCGCCACTGCTCATCCTGAACGGTTAACAGTCCGTCTCCTACCAGGATGCGGATGTTGTCATATGCTTCGTCTTTTCGGTAGTTGTCGCGGTGTGTCAGGTAGGTGTGTTTGATGTGCTCTGGGTGGATCAGTACGACCATCTCTTTTTTACCCAACCGAAAACGAAAGATATCACCAAGCGTCTCGCGGTGGGATGCGATCATCTCAAACAGACCTTTGCGTGAGATGTCGGGGATGTGACCGACGAGTGGCCAGCCACTGGTTCCTGGAAGTTCTTTGGCTGTACTCTGTGTGGTTTGTGCGTTCATACTTTTCCCTTCAATTGGTCATAGACAGCGCCTCTCTGGCGTGCCATGACAATATATAGAACATGTTTCTGTTTTTCAATCACGAAAATGAAACGCGTTCTTTTTTCGAGGGAAGAGATGTGTGGGTGAAATCTTCAGAAGAGCGATTCGAGTTTGGACGCGAGCTGTGGGTGGGGTGTGCGCAAGAGTTGGCGGGTGTGTCTTGTGTGTTCTGCGAGGACATCCTGTTTGGGAGCCTGTCCACCGTAACGAATTGACTCTGCGAGAGTGCGGAGTGCTGGTTGTTCTTCCTTCTCGACGATCTTTTGGATGCCGACAAGCGCGTCGAGAAAATCGGCGAATTGTTTCTCTTTTGCCGATGAGACAGCTTTTTCAACAAACGTCTCAAGCTGTTTTTGTTGGGCGAGTTTGCGCTCCTCTTCGGGGGAGAGAGCTTCGTCTTGTTGTCCCCCCTGTCGTTTGGCGAGCACGAGGAAGACGAACAGCAACAACACCGCAGCGCCGAGCAGTCCGTAGGCCCACACAGGGATCTTCTTTTTGGGGGCCAGGACAGAGCCCGCAGCATCCACGGAGAGAGAGACCTTGCCGAGCGCCTTTTGGAAGTGCTGGTCGTAATCTTTGAGCCAGTAGTTGAGCAAGATGGGATCGAGTGTGTATGTCCCTGCTTTCTCGGCCTGGAGGTTGATCGTGTAGGTTCTGGTGTTTCCTCTCTTGCTCGCGGATGTGCTGCTACTTGAGACGCCTAACATGCGCAGCCCCTTTTGTTTGGGGAGTCGAAAAGACAGACGCGCGTACTTGTCAGGCTCTCCTCTCCACGACAGCGAGAAGGTCAGCTGGAAGGGCGCATTGCTTTTGACCGTCATTTGCTTGGCGAATTGTGCGACAGGTGCAGGTGCCTTCTCCTTGAGCTGCTCTTTACGAGGTGCGACGGAGGCCAGGAAGCGGATGAGTTGGACAAAAGGAGGTGAATCCCAGCGCGCTGCGCCTTGTTGTAAAGCGATCACCCAACCCCAGCCGTCGACAATGATCGTCACAGGGATCGCGCCACCTGGAAAGAACTTCCCCATGACGTTGTTGGGATCGAGCAGACTGACGTCGAAGATGTTGTTTCCCTGTTTGTGAAAGTCTGCGACAGTCTCCTGGTCTTCACCGGAGATCCCCACAAGCATGAAGCGCTTGTCCGTGATGTTTTGACGGAGCTTTTGTTTAAACGGCATCTCGCTCTTACATGCACCACACCACGTGGCCCAGCGACTCAGCATCAGTACTTTTCCGCGCTGTGTCGAGAGGTCATATGCCTGCCCCTTGAGATCCTTGAGTGGGACGGATAGATCGGCCGGTTGTAACTCAAGCGCTTGCATCTTCGTCTGTCTCAGCAGTTGTTCGAGCTTCTTCTCTTGTTGGGGGTGTTTGGAGAAGTAAGGGTGGTTGCCTGCCCACGCATTTGTGAGCGATGAGAGCAAGCAACACGCGCTGATGAGGATAAGAGTGAACCTCTTCATGTTGGATATCTCCATTAAATCTTCAGGATCGCGCTCTCTGGTACCCAACCCGATTGGAGGGTGGGGACCTTGGTCTTCTCGTCTGGAAGTGTAATCTCAATGTGAAGCCAGCCTGTGGTCTTCTCCTTGATGATCACCTCATCAGCCTCTGTCAACAAGAAGAGGCCCTCGAAGTTTTTGCCATATCCCGATCGTACCGTGATTTTGTTCTTCACAACGACACCTCTGACGGTGTGTCGCTCCTGGAAGTATTTGATCCCAAAACTCGTCCAGAAGACGAGCGCGATGGTCGCGAGCGCCGCGACAACCCAGCGCAGATTGTGTTTACCTGCGTGACTGCGTCGGATGTGGAGGCCCCAGAGTAAAAGCGCGAGGGCCGTGACAAACAAGATCACGTAAAACAACTGACCGAGATTGAGCAGGTAGTACCAAAATAGGAATTTTGCCCGCAGTTTTCGGCCTTGTGTGCTGTCTTTTTTGGTTTGTCTGTGGAGCAGCTGGAGATTGTGCAAGAGCGCTTCGTGGTTGGGGCGGAGCAGCTCTGCTTTGCGATAGTAAGCGAGCGCCATCCCGTATTGATGGAGCCTGTAGTAGCTGTTTCCGAGGTTGTAAAGAACCTCAAAATTTTCCCACTTGCCGGGCTTGTAGAGCTTTGTGTAGACGGCGATCGCGGCGGCGTATTGTCCGCTGTTATAGAGTTTGTTGCCTTTCTCAAAGAGTTGGCGTTTTTGTTGTTGGCTCAACACGCTCGCTGGCTTCTTCGTCTCTTTCGCTTGCGCTGGTGTGACGAAGGCAAAGGTCGCGATGAAAAGCCACAAGAATGGGCTGTTTCGAAGTAAACGGCGCATGATGTCGCTTTCCTTATTGTGAGAGTTGTTGAGGGAGTAAGCGGTGTAGCTTACTCACATGGGATTCAAGTGTCTTGGTGAAGGTCGCCTGATCGTCGATCTTCATCCCACCGTACAGGGAACTTTCGAGGGACTTCATCTGCTTGACAACCTGTAAAGCGGGCTCTGGAAGGTCGTCACCGAGATGGCGCTGAAGCAGCTCCTGCACTTCTGCTGTCGTCAATTGCTTCTTGTTGAGTCGCAATCTCTCCGAGAGGAATTGCTGGATCGCGAGCAGTGTATGTTGTTCCCAGCGTCCTTCTTTTCCGCTCTGTGAGAGTGTTTGTTTGAATTGTTTGAGCGCACGTTGTTGTTGGACTTTCTGTGGATCAGCCTGGCGTTGTTTGTCCGTACTGTGCCAGCCGAGGAACAGCAAAAAGCAGACCGGCGAGAGCAAGAGGAGGATGATGTTGGACCAATGTTTGAGCGCAAACCAATCGTTGTCCAATGTCCGTGTGCCGAGGATCATGATGGGGCGCAAGTCCGTCTCTTGTTGAAGGGTGCGCTTGGTGTTGTCGACAGCAGCAGGGACGACTGGTCTCGCTGCGACGATGGCCTTAGGTCCTGTGCGCGGTTCGATTTTGACTTGTAGGGGGAGTGTTTGGGCTGTGAGCAGGCCTTCTTCTCTGTGGTAGTGTTTGAGTTTTAAGGAGGGGATCGCGACATCACCTTCTTGCTCGGCGATGAGCTGTAATTGAAGTCTGTATATGCCCTGTTTTTCGAGATCTTTGTCGTTGCTCTCTTGTGTGTCGGCGGTTACGCTCTTTTTGCGAAGTCTTCTGGCGATATCGGCCATCTGATCTTTGAGCAGCTCTCGTGCGGTCTTGAGATCACCTGAACCTGTGATGTCGACGACGAGATAGAATGGTTTGTCGACCGTCGTGGCGCGCTTGTTGGGATAGCTGAGCTGTTGCAGGCTGGCCTTCAAGCTAAATGTCCCGATCAACTTCACGTCTTTGGCGTTCTCTGGGAGCGGCTCAATCGGGATGGTCAGGGGCGCAGTCCGCAATGATTGTGTGCCAATGGAGCAGTCTTCCTGGCTGCTGACTTTGTAGTGGTCACGAGCTATACTGCTCAGCAGGAGTTCACCAGAGCGGCCACTTCGGAAGAAGCAGATATTCTCTTTATTGTTGAGTCTGCCGAGCAGTTGCCTTGGCAGCTCAAGGGTTGCGCTCTTGAGTTCGACTTGTTTGCTTTGGGGAGCTTTAAATCGGACTTGATAGACAAAGTGCGTCCAGCCGTTCTTTTTCTCTTCTCGCTCAAAGCGTTTGGTCAACCTCATCCCATTGAATTTGTCGAAGTTTGGCAATTTGATGTTGCTCTGGAAGAGTTGTTTGTAGAACCCTGGGGATTTTTGTCGACACTCAGAGCTTGGGCAACGGACGAGCAGTGTGTACTCGATCGACTCACCTGAGAAGTACTTTTTGCGATTTGTGCTGGCCTGGATCGTGAGCCCTTTGCTGGTCTCTGTATACGGAACGACCCACCCGCCGCCCCATTGGACTCTTGGGAATTGGGCGAGCAGATCGTTCTTTTCGCGAGCGAGGGTCTCGCCAGTGCTGACGACGATCGGCAGTGTTCGCGAACTCATCGAGAAGAACGCGCCACCAAAGCGTTGCCCACGTGAGCGCTCGACGATATTTTTCATCTTCTGCTCTGTACGTAATGTCAGCCCTTGCTTCATCTCCCAGCGTCTTGAGAGGACGTGGTAGGTCGGAAATCCAGTCGACAGTCTGAACGTCCAGACATCGACAGGTCGTTGGTTTTGCTTATCTGGAGCTTGATCGTGATAGAGGTAGAGTTTGCGAGCTTGGATGGTGTAGTCAAAGTTCGTCGACGCAGGATTCATCCTGACATTGGCCGCGAGCGCCTTTGTCGTTTGCGTGTATGACTTATTGTTGTCATCGACAAACGCCATCTTGAGGGCTGGGAGTGCTGTCCGACCACCTTTAAAGGTGAAGTAAAAGTGGACCGCGCCACGTCCTGAGATCGTCTCGTCAGGCATCATCCACTGTGTATGTGCGAGCTTGAGTTTACTTGTTAGGTTCGCGTCTTTGATCGCCTTGCGCAGCGTCCTTCTGAGGAAGGTGTCAGCCTGCAAGATGAAGCCGCGTCCTTGCAAACCAACATGCCAGTAGGGTTTCTTGCCATCGATCGTGATGACTTCGCTTACAAGTTTCCACTTACCACGACAGCCAGCGGCGGCTTTGACGTTTAGCTGTACTGGCGCGATCGTGAAGGGGCGCACACTCAGCAGCGCGACACGTGCTGGTCGGATGTTGATATATCGTGCGGCTTTGCGACTTGAGAACTTGTGCTTGTTTATCAACCAATTGCGAATCTGAGTCTGCGCTGCGCTTTGGTCGATGACTTCAGCAACAGGGAGAGATACGTTGATTGCAGGGGTTTGGAGTTTTCCGCTCTTGAGTGGAGCGAAGCGATAGCGAAAGCGGATCTCGACTTGTTG
Source organism: Deltaproteobacteria bacterium (assembly GCA_002731275.1). Taxonomy (GTDB): domain Bacteria; phylum Myxococcota_C; class UBA6777; order UBA6777; family UBA6777; genus UBA6777. The sequence continues at coordinate 28,361 of PCBK01000185.1, forward strand.
ACCACTTGTGCTGATCTGTGGTGTGACGATGCGGTTGGATGTCCACAACCCCTCACTCGAAGAGACTTGTGTTTTTTTGCGAAGATACTGAATGATCGAGTTCGTGTTGACGTTTTGGTAGTCACACAAACTCGTGGGGCAGCGGATCAACGCTGTCGCGCGCAAGTCTTCGCCTTCTTTGAGTTGTGTTTTGTTCAGCACCATCTTTGTTTGAACTTGCGGTGCAGAGGAGGCCGCGGCCATTTGGAAGGAGAGCGTGTTGCTCTGAAGCCCTCTGTATTGGATGGGGCCGTAGCGCAACACACCACCTGTACGCTTGGGGAGCAAGCGGAGCCTGTAAATCTCGTGGCTCAATTCACCTCTTGGAAATCCCATCGAGTCGCGCAATTGTTCGCGAAAACCGACGATGCGCTTGCGTTTTTGCAGGCGCATGTCGTTGGATGAGCCAATGTGGCGGGAGAGAGAACTAAAAAAGCCAAAGGGGGCTTGGACGCGGAAGAAGTAAACGTACACAGTGACCGCTTTACCCGGCTGGTATGTGGACGTTTGGGAGAAGAGCTGGATCGCACCCTGTTGGGCGTGAGCTTGTTGACTCGTCCATATGCCCGAGAGCATAAATGCACCGAACAACAAGGCGAGGCTCCACCTGCGCAGGGGAAGATGATGAAGGATATCTGACGACATCTTTGTCCTCTCTTATGTATAGACGCGAACACCTCGTCTGTCTGGCCTACTAACCTCGTTTGCCTGAGACAGATTTGGGTTTTTGTTTTTTGAGTAATTTACGCAAGAATTTGTTTCGGTCTTCTTGCATACGACGCAGTCGGTTGCGGATCTGTTGTCTTTTGGACAACTGCTTTTGTTGTTTCTTTTGCTTGCGTTGTTGTCGCTGCTGATTCTTGCGACCGCGCTGTGGTGGGCGACGGAAGATATACAAGATCGCAGGACGGAAGGGCACTTCCATCTTATCTGGCTGCTTGTTGGTCGGCATCGGTGGCAACAGCTGCGCGGATAAGGGTCGTTTCCCTGTGAGTGGATCGAGCCAGATATAGCGGTGCTTTTTGAGTGGGAAGTTGCGTTTGACCTCTAATTGGCGCCGTACCGTCGCGCGGGACCACAACACCAAGTGATGTTGCTTGTTCTTGCCCTTGGGGTTGAACGGTGTCTCCGCACCAAATGCTTGATACGATTTGACCTTTACGGATTTAAGCATGGGCGCCATCTGTGTCCAGTCAAACGTCTGGAAGAACGCTCTCATCATCGCCGGGACGCGCTCCGAGGCGGCAGGCTTCCACTTTGTCTGCTTCTTCGGGTCGAGCGGACGGAGAGCTGCTGTGATTGGGCGCCCTGCGTGGGAGAATCCAAACAGGTGTGATTGCCATAAGAAACGCGCCCATCGAAGCAACTGTCTGTTTTTGGCAGCGCCTTTCTTGGTTTTCTTCTTGGTGATGAAGGTGAAATCTTTCTCCAACATCGGTTGCCACGTCAAGATGACAGGCTTTTTGAAGGCGTACAGTTTGAAGTTCTTCAGCGCTGGGAGCAAACTCTTGACGTCAAACCACAACATGTCGAACGCAGGGGCGATCTGTTTGAGCTCCTTCTCCGAACGTGGCGCACCCATCAACGCGCCAAGCATGGGCGGTGGAGTCAAGACTCGCCGTCCTTTTCGTGGATTCTTACTCGGAGCAGGGAGAGGATAACGTAGACGATACCACATGGTGAAGACCTGCTTCATCCACGCCATCGGAGCACCTTTTTTCGGCAACTTCCCGCGTTTACGTAAGTCGACAAACCACAGCAGGGGGTAGGCTGTGCCGAAGCGATCGAGGAGATACTTCAAGCGGGCCATCTGCTCTTTTTTGGAGACACCCTTCCAATGTGCCGGATCGATTCCGAGTGAGATCTGGAAGCCCTTCTCGTGAAGCGCTGACAGTCGCTTCTCGATCATGGAGAGGACCAGCTCTGCGGCGTTGGACCAGAGTGGACGAGAGGCTTTGAAGGGGCGTTTGTCGGCTGCGTTCTTCCAAGGGATAAGGGGCAGATCGATGTGCAAGACGCTCGCGCCGATATATCGGTTTTGGAGCGCTGCCAGTGTTTGCTCGAAGGCCTTGTGAGACCACGTCGGCGAGAGCAAACCTGGGACGGGTTTGGCGAAGAAGAAGAAGGGGCGGTTTTTACTGATAAAGTGCTTCCTCGTGCGAGGATGGACGCCTATCGGACCCGGCAGTTTTGAGGGCACAACCTTGAGCTTTCCGGGGAACTTCCAGATCCCGTCGAGGCGTTTGTTTTTGCGCAAAATATAGAAGCTCCAGATCCCCTGTACATCAGGACGGAAGCGAGCTTCGTAGCCTTTGGGACCACGTAGCAAGCTGAGGATCTGTTTGGGTCCTTTGGGGGGTTGGACCATCAACTGCCAGCCTCTCGCACGCCAAGGGCTGTCCTTCTCCATCTTGAGGAGCTTTTGTGGGATACGCACAAGGTATGGCTTGTGAAGGGGATGATCTTGCACCATCACCTTCGCGACGTGGGCTTCCTTTTTAGGCGCGGTCAGGGCCAATGAAGTGACCTGATGAAGCTGTTTCTTCTTGAGATACGTACCAGTGAGCGCGTTGTACCACACAAAATCCAGATCCCATCGGCTATCTCGCCAGCGAATCATAGGCGCGTTCTTGAACTTACTCGACGGCGCGAGGAACAGCGTTGTCAGACCGTTACTCGCGAGGAATCCGCGCATTCCAACATCTTTGAACTTCACCTTGGGGGCTGTCGGTTTGGAGGATGGCTGGCTCGCGGGTCCTTTTGTGCCCGGTTTGGACGTGGGGCGAGATGAAGGTGTTGTCTGCTGTTTCTCTGCCTTCAGCAACGCGCGGTAGCGTTTGAGGACTTGTTGAAACACCTTCTTACGGAGCTTTTGGTCTTTGATACGCAATGCCTTGGAGAGATTGCGTTGTAGGTATTGCTTGGCCTTGCTCTGTTTGTTTTGGAACATCGGCTTGGCAGACGAGCCGGGAGGGGCGTTGTCTGGCACTCTCACGCGCACCATGTCAGGCTTGATGAAACCTGAGAAACGAATGGAGTCGAGGAACTGGCTCCATCGGTGACGTACGATCGCGTAGTGCAAGAAGGCGTTGGATAACCATGTGTTCTTCGGTGTGGCACTTCTCTTCGCGGGCTTCTTTTGGCCTTTTTGGGGAGCGCTTCCCTTTTGACCCGCTTTGGACGGAGACGGTTTTCCTGCTTTCTTCGAAGAGGTCGCAGTTTTTTGGCCTTTTGCCTTCTTCTTATGGGCTTTTTGGGGGTGAAGAGGGAGTTTTTCTTGCTCTTGCGCTTTGCGCAACCATGTCTCGATGGTCTTGGACTCATCGGTGTTGAGGAGGCGTTTGAGCTGCAATGTCGAGGCAACACCGCTCATATAAAGCTGCCACCACAAGCGCATCAGACCTTTTTGCGAGACGCCTTTGGGCAACGCAATATCAGCGATCCACGGGTGAGTCAGACGTTTTTGCAGTGAGCGTCCAAGAGCTAGCGGGTGGATGGTGTGTTGCAAAAAGCGAAGACGTGGTGGCAGAGGCTTCTTTTTGGCTGCCTTTTTCGCATCCTTCGCGGTTTTCTTGGTCTTGGATGTGGTTTGTTTTGCCTTTTTAGGAGCCTGTGCGAGCTTCTTTTTCGCCGAGATGATCGTGTACTGTGTCTGCCACTTGTCTTTGATCTGTTGCACGGCGATGGGTTGGCTGTAGGGATCTTCTTTGAGCAGGACATCGACAGCCGTGTCGAGTGTCTTTGCGGGCATGTCCTTAATGGACCAGATCTGGTCGACGTGACCGAAGCGTGCGATGATATACCGCAGCGCCTGACGCAGTGAGGCGGCGGGGAAGGCTTTGTTCGTCTGTAACTTGTAGACAAATGCCCATCGGTCTGTGGGATTTCTGCGCAAGGCTTTTAGACGTCCCTGAAGGGCCTTGATGTAGGCCTCGTTGGGGGTGGGATAGCCTTGTTTCCAGTCGAAGATCTTATCGAGTGGGAAGTCCACATGGAGCGCTGTTGGCGCAAAGGAGCGCAGCAACTTGGCGTGACGTGCGAAGTCCTTTGGTTTGACTTTGGGGCCGAATAATCCTGGCACTGCCAATCCATTCCAGCGCAGGATTTTCTCGTCACGGACGATCTTTTTGGGCTCTTTTTTCTTGGGTTTCTTTTGGGCTTGTTTGCCTTTGGCAGCCTTTTTGTTTTTCTTTTTGAGTTTGAGTTTGTCCTGTTTTTTCTTCCAGGCGAGCCGGATGTGGTTGTTGTGGGCGATCACAAGGTGTCCGGCGCGTGCGGAAGGGAGGACCTTGAAGAGACCTGCATCGCGCAGTTGGCTGTCGACCTTGGTCTTCTCTTTGCTGCCTGCGAGTGTCGTCGCGATCGTACGAAGGGAGTATTTCCACTTACCGCTACGTGTTGGGACAAAGCGGATCTGCCAGCGGTCGCCACCGATGGGGTAACCCCAGACATGCTGGATCTCGTTGGAGGCTTTGTGGGTGAAGGTCGCCTTCAGTGCGATCTGTTTGAGTGGTTGTTTGTACTCTTTCGCGGCGGTGAGTGTGAGGAGCTTTGGCTCATAGCGAAAGACCCTTGTGCGATTGAGTTCTTGTCGCTTGCGATCGCGTTGTCGCAGCAACATGGAGAGCAGATCTTTGTTTTTGTCCGCGTCTGGATCGACCTTCTTGAGTTCGTTCTTGGCGATACTCGCAGCGCTTTGAAAGTGAAAATAGCTCGACTCAAGTTGTTTCTTTTTGGCGTACAAGACACCGAGGTTGTAGTGCGCTTTGTGGCGAAGCGCGGCGCTCCCTTTATCGAGCACATTTTTCAGGTAGCGTTCGGCTTTGTCAAAGTTTTTTTGTCGACTTTGATCTTTGGCCGCCTGGTTTTGTGCGATCGCGAGATAGGTCGCACCGATATTGTACATCAGTTCGAGCTGGTCGGGATGTTTACTTTGTAACTTGAGGAAGGACTTGAGCGCGAGTGGGTGTTTTTTCTCGCGGAACAAGCGCAAGCCTTGTTCGTATTGTTGGTAGACTTGGCTCTCTGCACCCTTTTGAAGAGAGAGTTCTTGGCAACCTGACGCGAGGAGCCAACAAAAAGCACACAGTAAGAGCAGTAATGGACGCGTATTCATCAGGACTCCCTCCTTTCTCGGAAGGCAAATTCAAACAACAACAAGATCAACCCGATGCTCACAAAGAAGGAGAAGCGGGACTCCCGTAGGATCTGTCGTTGGGCTTTGTGTGTTTTGGCTTGCAGACTTTGTTTGGCGTGTTGGTACAACGCGCGAATATCGCGGTGTGTGACCTCTGCCTGTCTGTAAATGGCGCTGGTTTTCTTGCTGATCTTCTGCAACAATTTTTTGTTGAGTCGCGTGATGATCGAGCGCGTATCTTTGGGTTCACCGGGCAGCGGAGGTGGCAACTGACTCGCCGGAATCGTCACTGTTTTGTCCGAACCAAGTCCAAGCGTGTAGACCCTGATACCTTTCTTCTTCGCGGCCTCAGCGGCTTTGAGTGTATCTTTCTCGTGGTCATCACCATCTGTGATCATGATCAGCGCGCGTGAGTTGTACCCACTTGTACTAAACATCGGGATGGCCCGTTTGATCGTGCTCGCGAGGGCTGTTCCGCCGTAGGGGATCAAGCGTGGGGAGAAGGAATCGAGCCACACAGCGCAGGTGTTGTAATCTGTGCTCAAGGGACAGAGCATCACAGGCTGTCCTGCAAATGCGAGAATCCCGATGCGTTCTCCTGCGAGCAGCTCCATCAAGTAGCGTACTTTTTTGCGGGCGAGGGCGAGACGTCGTTGCATACGACCTCGTAGCGCGGTTGGCATATCTTTGGCGAGCATACTCTCCGAGACGTCGACGGCGACGACAACGTCGATACCTTTTCTCTTGAGAATACGCACGTGGGTTCCCCACTGTGGACCGGCGAGGCCGACAAACAAGAACAGCCACGCGAGCGTGAGCAAAAAACCTTTGAAGCGTCTTCGCTCTGGGCTCTTGTTACTCGCGAGTTGTGGTGCGAGACGAGGGGAGATGATGCTGTAGAGTTTCTTGATTTGAAGCTGTCTGTACTGGCTGATCAAGATCGCGATACCTGGTACAAGCCATAACAGCGACAACACCCAATCGCGCTCGAAGGTGATGTCTGGTGCGAGTGACTGGGCAGCCTGTCCGTGAAGTTCGAGCAGATAGCTCACCGGTGTCATCGCGAGGAGCAAAAAGGCCAACATCATCCATCCAGGAGAGAGGTGGCCTTCTTGGGGTTGTGTGTTGGACTGGGGCTCTTGTGTGGCCTTGCTCATGGTATCCTCCTGAACAACAATTCTCGTGACAAAAGCTCAAGGGCGAGGAGTCCTAACATCGGGAGCAAGAACCACAGGTAGAGTTCTTTGATGTCGTCCCACTTGTGCACCTTGAAGCGGTTGGGTTCGAGTTTGTTGATCTCTTTGTATACGTTGCGCAGGGCGTCTTTGCTCTCTGCCGAGAAGAATTGACCCTTGGTCACACGTGCGATGGCTTGCATCAGGTCTTTATCGTATGAATCGTTGGGGATACGCACGACGTTGTTGCGTCCCTGTCGCTTGATGCGGCGGAAAGTATATGGGCTGTTGCTGCCGATCCCGATGGTGTAGATCTTGATGTTGTAAAGGGCGGCTTCACGGGCTGCTTGCAGGACGTCTTCGCGTCCTTCTTCGCCTTCTTTGGCGGTGTGCTTTCCGTCTGTGAGCAAGATCATGATTTGGGAGCGTGGTTTTTTCGCACGCATCGCCTTGACAATCTCGGGGTCGAGTTTGGCTTGTGCGATGCGTTTGGTGGTATCTTTATCAAAGATGAAGGAGCAGCGTTTTGTGCGGATTTGTTGGAGGATGTAGTCCTTTGCGCGGGTCTTGGACCATTCGATGACATCCTCCGCGGTGATCCCGACAAGTCGCTTGAGGGCGTATTGGATCGCCTTCTGTAAATCTGTCGCCTGACCGACCATCCCGATCTCGACGAGCTGAAGCATGCTGTTGACGGCGTTGAGATCGTGTGTCAGTGGGGTGAGTGTTCGTGCGTTTGTCCCAAAGACGACGAGAGAGAGTCTATCTCCACGGCGTTCCTTGATGAACTTGCGTACGACACCTTTGACGACATCGAGTCGATCCCACGTGCCTTTTTTGGCTGTTCCGACCTGATAGGTTCCCTGAAAGGTCGTCTCTGTATAGACATCGGAGACGCGGTTTTTGCGAGGGTCCATATCGATGGTCTGCATACTGCCCGAGGTGTCGAGGGACATGACGATATCGACACCTGTCGATTCAAACCACTGTTTGCGCTCGACGGTTTGGGGGCGTGCCATGACGAGTAAACCACACGCGAGGGCAAGCCAACGTAGCAGAGGGGGGATGGTTGTGGCGGCTTTGACACGCCAACCGCGAGGGGCACCCTCAAACGAATGGAGTGTGGAGAAGAGGAGGCTGCTTTTGCGTCCAAGCCAACGACGAAAGATGAAGGCGATCAACAAAAGCAGCGGAAACAACAATAAAAATTGGGGGATTGCGAAACGAAATTGACTCATGATTCACCTTTGGCTTCGCGCTGCTGTTCTTCTACTTTTTTGAGCTCTTCAGCGGTTTGACGCGTACGGCGGACAATGCTGTGTAAGCGCTTTTCAAGCTCATCCATCTCATCGTCTGCTGGTTGACGGCCCGCAAATTTGACGCTGTCCATCCACTGCAACGACTTGCGAATGTCTCTGTAGATGTCTTGCTCAAGCATGTCGTGCTCTTTGGACCATTGGATGATCTCCTCTGTCGTGCTCTCCAACGCCGGGAAGGTATAGCGGCGTTCGAGATAGCCTCGAAAGATCTCGGAGAGCGCATAGTAGTGGACCTTGAACATCTGTTTTTTGAGCAGCTTTTGCTTGTTGAGCGCGTCGAACTCGACTTCAAACCATTCATGTGGGGGGAGCGCAGGGGCTGCATGTTGTTGTTGGTAACGTAGCAACATCGAACCACCCAGGCTGACAAGCAGCAGCGTGGCGAAGATGCTTATCCACAGCCACGGGAGCTGGTCCGCCGGGCGCTCTGGAAGCGTTGGAGGTTTCATGTCCCGCAAGGATGCGAGCAGCTGCTGTGGTTTCCCAAGTTCACTGACATCGACAGCGATACGAGCCACGACGATCTTTTTCCACTTGCCATCTTTGAGATAACGGATCACAAATCGCGGCGTGTGCAGTGGACCTGTAGAGACGGGAACGAGTGTAATCACCCACTCCTTGGTCTCGATCCCATCTTTGCTTTTGTGGAAGCGGATCTTGGGTGGTTTGTCCGCAGGCATCACAAAGGGACCGTTGAAGATCGGGTGGGCCGTAATCTTAGGGATTTGTAGCTTCACACCTTTGCGGTAGCGCAGGGTTAACTCGTATGTGAAGGTGTCCTTCTCGACACGAAGGACACCGCTCGACTGTTTGGGGAAGATGACATTGGGGGTCGCGACGACATCTTGTGTCATCGGTTTGAACGCGACGTTGGTCCTTCTCTGTTGCAGGGCAGGGGTGCCAAACAACGTGTAGAGATACAGGCCTCCTGTGGCCAGCCATACGATAGGACCGAACCATAAGAGACGAAGTCTTCCGAACTGTAAGGATAAGGAGAGCCAGCGTTCAAGGGGCCAGGTCAACAAAAACAAGAGACCCATCGCGAGGCCGCCGATCCATATGGAGAAGATCGCACCGAGCGAGAGCCCCATCAATACCACGATCAATAAACTGAGTATGGTCAATCCCATTGTTACTCACGCATCTTTCACTTTCAATGAAGTCTGTAAGGATAGAAGACGACCACATGAGACCATGTGGCTCCACTGTAAGCTGTCCACTCGTTAGCGACGACGTTCTCGACGTCTAAAGTATCGCATCAGCGGATCGGCACATGAACCCGTCGTCGAGATCTCGACTTCGTCAATCCCCGCCCTACGTAGGGTCTCTCGGGTCGATTGTTTCATGTGCAAGGCGCGTTTGTGGAAGTGCTCTCGGACGCGCTTGTCCGAGGTGTCAAACAGGCCGATTTGACCTGTCTCTGCGTCTTCTAGCTCGATCAGCCCGACGTTGGGGAGCGCCAATTCGAGTGGGTCGACGACATGCAGCGCGGTGATGTCGTGACGTTTGCTCGCCAATGTCAGAGCTCGTTCGTAATGGTCATCGATAAAGTCGGAGATCAAAAACAACACCGTCTTCTTGCGTAAAAGGTGTCCTGCGTAGTCAAGCGCGACAGTGAGATCGGTTCCTTTGTGTTCAGGCTCAAAGGTCAGGATCTCCTGGATCAGACGCCAGACGTGTCCGCGGCCTTTTTTGGGAGGGATAAAGCGCTCAACCTCAGTGGTAAACAGCATCATCCCGACCTTGTCGTTGTTACGACTCGCGAGATAGGCGAGGACCGCAGCGGTCTCTGCCATCAGCTCGGTCTTGGACTTGTGGTGTGAACCAAAGCGTCCGGAGCCTGACATATCGACCATCAAGAAGATCGTCAGCTCGCGTTCTTCTCTGTACTCCTTGACGAAGGGATGTCCCATACGAGCTGTGACTTTCCAGTCGATCGTGCGGACGTCATCGCCAGGGCGATACTCGCGGACCTCTTCAAACTCCATCCCACGTCCCTTGAAGGCGGAGGCATATTCGCCAGCCATCGCTTCGTTGACGAGGTAGGAGGTGGTCAGGTGAATGGATTTGATCTGTTGGAGAAGGTCTCGAGAGAGCATTATGGCACCTCGATTTGATCCAACAATTGATGAATGATGGTGTCTGTCTCGATGTCTTCGGCTTCAGCTTCGTAGGAGAGCAGAATACGATGACGCAAGACATCCAACGCGATCGACTTGACATCTTGTGGTGTCACGTAGGGACGACCATTCAAGAATGCGAGCGCGCGGGCACCCTGGTTGAGGAAGATGGTGGCCCGTGGAGAGGCACCAAATTGGATGTACCGACCGAGGTCGAGACCATACGCAGATGGATCACGTGTCGCGACGATCAAGTCGACGATATAGCCTGCGAGACGGTCTTCGAGGTGGATGTCTTTGAGCAGCGCGCGGGCTTCCAGGATCTCTTTGGGCGTGACGACAGGCTTGATCTCTTCGGGTTTCCCGAGAGCCATGCGCTTCATAATCTCTTTCTCTTCCTCTTTGGTGGGGTAAGAGACCTTGAGCTTGAGCATAAAGCGGTCGACTTGTGCTTCTGGGAGGGGATAGGTTCCTTCTTGCTCGATGGGGTTTTGGGTTGCCATGACCAGGAAGGGTTGTTCGAGGGGGAAACATTCACCACCGATGGTGACCTGTCTCTCTTGCATGGCTTCGAGCAACGCGGATTGGACTTTGGAGGGCGCGCGGTTGATCTCGTCTGCGAGCACAATGTTGGAGAAGATAGGACCTTTTTTGATCGTAAATTCGCCAGATTGTGGCTGGTAGATCTCTGTCCCCAAGATATCAGAGGGCAGCATGTCTGGTGTAAATTGGATACGACTGAATCCCGTGTCGATGGCTTCGGAGAGACTCTTGACGAGGGTCGTCTTGGCCAGACCGGGGACACCTTCGACGAGGACGTGACCGTTGGCGAGCAAACCGACAAGCAAACGTTCGATCAATGCGCTCTGTCCAACGACAACAGTGCTGATCGCTTGCTTCAACTTGCGGATGAGCTGGCTCTTTTCTTCGATTTGATCCTGAACATTTTGCAGAGACTTACTTTCCGTCATGCTTCTTCCTTTTTCTAACAACATGGGACCGTACATCTACGTCGGACTTGACGCAGAATGGGGGCGATGATGAACCCTCTGACGCGAGTTCGTGGGACGCGTATTCATCTCCCCGGCCTGAACATGTGAATGTCGTCGTGTGTTGTCTACACACTGTGTGAACATTCGGCCAACACAGGACACCCGGATTGTTTTGTTGGGGTGTTGTCCATGCTGGCTTTTGGACGCTCAACATAACAACAATGTTGTCGTGTCTATTCCATCAATTTGTATTCTTTGACTAATACCCATCGACAAAAAGTCAAGGTGATTTTTTGGGCAAACCGTTGTAAAGGCCGGATGAGAAGCTTTTTGTGCAGATGTTGAGTGTGTAAGGGGAGAGGACTACTTGTTTCTGTATCGTCGGAAGCGATAGCGTTTTTGATAGCTGACGAGGGTGTTGGCGACCTTGCTCTTGCTGTCTCCGCGTTTGATCCCTCTACGAATCACATAGACGGCTGCGCGTGGGTAAAAGACAAATTTCTGTCGTCGGGAGCGCGAGAATCGCTGTTTGACAAAGCGAAACCATGGACGCGTTATACCTCTGACGGAGCGTCTCAGTTCCTGCGCGGCTTTGCGCTCGATGTTCCTCATCAAGCGGGGCAATTCATTTGTCATTCGACGTCTTCCACCGCGGTTGGTGTAAACTTTCACGTAGAGTTTGACCGGCAACTTGATTTTTCTTCTTCGGTATCGTCGTCGGGGTCGCGTTTTTCGTTTTCTTGGTGGAGCTTTTCTTGCGCGTTGAGGTGGTGGTCGTTGTGTGGTTTGTTTGGTTTTGACTTGCGACAGTAATTTTTGTAGTGGTGCAGCTTGCGGAAAGCGCTTGGTGAGTGCCTCGACGGGGAGTTGCTTCGTCAATTTGCCGAAGACTTTTTGACTCTCTTCAACGCGTCCTTGTTGGTACAGCTTTTGGGCGAGTTCGAGCTGCATGCCCTGATCGATGTGTGTTTGTGTTTGTTTGAGCCACGTTTTGTGCGCTGAGGCTTGTGGATGTTGTTTGAGCACCTCAAGGGCGTTGGCAGCCTTGAAAAATTGGTTGCCTTGAAGAGGTGTGAGGACGTTCTGTTTTTGGTCCTCGAAGCTCTGCGCTTTTCTGGGGGGGGGTCTTCTCTGCGCTCGGATGTCGGAGGCTGAGAAGAGGGCATATAGTTGATCACCCAATACGCACCACCGCCACCAGCGCCCAAAAAGAAGAGCGCGACAAGGACGATCAGCAGTCCACTCCTTTTTGACGGCTCTTCTGGCTCGTCAACAAGCTCCGGCGAAACGGGAGGATGCAGTGGTCTCGTCTGTTCGGGATCCCTCTTCCCTGGCATGGGGGGGGCAACAGGCTGAATCGCCTGGAGACCGTCGGCTGAGGCTACCTGGACTTCGATTTGCGTTTTCTCATCGATCTCTTCGGTTGTGTGTCCGACTTGTGTTGCCTCGCCTGTGATGCTGGTGGCGTCTTCGTCTTGGTAGACAGCCTGTCCTGGTGGGTTGTATGAGGCGGTTGACATTTTTTGCTGGGGAGGCATCGCAAAGGGCGAACCAAGGGAGGCTGTGGCTGGGCCTTTGGGTTGTGTTGTCTGTGTGGGGGATGTTTGTGGTTGCGTGGGATTGGGCGAGGGGTTGTCGTGGAATGAGTTGTAGCTGCCCTGATAGAAGTGGTTATCTTGCATCACGCGGTAGCTGCCGCGGGCGAGGTTGAGGAGATCTTGTTGTGTCACAGGGGAGGGGCGGATTCCCTTCTTTTCGTTTGCGATCTCGTTGGGGAAGAGTTGCTGCATGGCATCGCCGAGCTGTCTCACGCCGTAGTAGCGGCCTTCTTCCTCCATAAATTCTTCGAGCGCGAGCCGGAACTCTCTCGCCGATTGGTAACGCTCTGAGGGGTTGCGTTGTAGGACTTTGAGCAAGATGTCTTCGAGCTTTTTTGGATAGCCTGGTTTGATACGACTCGGTGGTGGGATCGGTGTTGTCAGGAGCGCCTGGATGGTCTCCGCTTCGCTGCGTCGTTTAAACAGTCGTTTACCAGTGCTCATCTCGTAGAGCACAATTCCAAGCGCGAAGAGATCTGAACGCCCATCGATCGGCTGGGCTGAGAGGTGTTCTGGAGACATGTAGCTGAGACGACCTTTGAGGACACCGACCTCGGTCTCGTGCTCTTGTGATTTGGCCTTAGCGACACCGAAGTCGACGACTTTCAAGATCCCTTCGTAGGAGAGCATCAGGTTGTTGGGGCTGATGTCTCTGTGTACGAGATGGAGGGGCTGGTGATGGTCATCACTCGCAGTGTGGACGTGTTCTAGGCCTGCCGCGGCTTGGGCGAAAATGCCTGCGAGTAGGCCATAGGGCATATTCTCTTTGTAGCGGGATTGCGAGGCGAGTCGTTTGCGTACGTGTTTCAGGTTTTGTCCTGGAATGTACTCCATCGCCATATAGTAGATCCCCTCAAATTCGCTAATGTCGTAGATCTGGACGACATTGGGGTGATTGAGGTGGGCGGCGATGCGTGCCTCGTCGAGGAACATCGTGACAAAGTCTTGTTTTTGGCTGAAGAAGGGAAGGATGCATTTGATGACGACGGTCTTGCTAAACCCTGCGATCCCAGCTTGTTTGGCGAGAAAGAGTTCGGCCATGCCGCCTACCGCAAGTTTAGAGAGTAGACGATACTTACCAAACAGAATACCATTTTCCTCGAGTTGTTTGTCGAGTGGATTGATCATGGACCTTGCCTTTGTCCTCTCAAGCACTTTGTGGTGTGGGTGGCTTTTTGTGTGAGCCTTATCGATCGTGCGTGTACAAAACGATACGAAAAAAGTATCAAATGGTGTAGGGGGGGTCAAGGGGAGGGGGGAACAGAGGCGAGCACTGTGGATACCTATGATGTGACGGTCTTCTCGTATTTTTTGTGTGTTGTTTCGATGGGTGAAGGAGGAGCGAGCTGTCGCGTCTTGGTGGAGCTTGTCGGGGAGGTCTCGGGTCGATTATGACTCATCGCCAAAGAGACTCGTCACAGCGTCAATGATCTCCATGGTAGCCCAAGCCGTAATCAGGTTGGAGGTGACGGAGCTTTCGCCTGGGTCGCCTGGGTCTGCTGCGATCCAGCTAGAGCCCTCTTGTGATGGAAAACACTTGCGACAGTAGTAACCTTCTTTGGTTTTGTAGGCATTTTTGGGGAGGATCTCTTTTTGACACGACTTACACGTGAAGGTCGTGGGTTGCTTCTCGTCCTTTGCGTTGTTGTCTTGTGTTTGGGTTTTTGTTTGTCGTTGTGGTGGAGGAGAGGTTGTTTCGGGGGTGGTGTCGAGATCTCTGAATTGTCTTCTGTATCGACGTTGTAATTTTTTGACCTCACCTGCATCAAACCATAGACCGTGACAGTGTCCACATGCATCGACTTCGATGCCGAGGACATCGATGAGATACATGCGTTTCTGGCAGCCTGGACAGACGATGCCAATGGGCGCCTGACAATGCTCGCATGTTGTGCTGCCGGGGCTGCTGTTTTTTTGGCATTTGTTGCAGGGCATAGGTAACTTAAAGCTGCTGCTGAGGTTGAGGAGCGCTTGATCCGCCCCGATCGCGGCCTCTGCTTCGTCTTTGTCGAAGAAGATACCCTTACAGTCGAGACACTCATCGATACGAATGTCTTGTGCTTTGTGCTTTTGTTGCAGAGACAGTTTGTCGTCGATCTGACGTTCTCTCATCGGGCTGTTATCGCGTGGGCACATTCGGCTCATGGGTGGCTCCTTTGACTCTATAAGGATGATGGCTGCTCGGGCGACTTTTGTACACATGAACAGGTATCAGGCTAGCCGCTCTTGATCTTTGCTGCAAGCAAAACTTCGCATTTGGTTGCGTTTGCACGTAAAATGAGGCATTCTAGGTCCGATTGCATCTCACCTGTTGGTGCTCTTGTGTTCTCTTTTGTGTGTAAAATTAGAGAGATGAGGGATGTGGTGGATGTGGAAGATACATGGTAAGCATCTTTGTTTCAGGTCTGATGAGGTAAATAGATGATCAGATGGATAGTTCGTAGTGTTTTGATGCTTTTGGTTTTGGCGACGTTGGGGGCGACTGCTTGCTCTCCTGCGAAGCTGGATGTCGTGTTATATTACCCCTCTGGGGATGATGGCAGCGAGATCTACCAAAAGATCGCCAAATTCGAAGTGCGCTTTGCAGGTCAGGCGTTGGATGATCCATCTGGTGCCAAGACTGAGATCTCCGCGGATACGAATGGACTGGCTTTAAACGATATCGCGTGCAAAAAAGAAGAGAGCAATTTGCCCTTTGATCTGCGCGTTGTTGGTTTTGATGAGAACGATAATATCGTGGGTTCAGGTCGACAGGTGATCTATCAATTGTGTGGGAAGCCCCGCAACATCTATCTCTTCTTCAGCCCACTGGAACAATTTTCGACGTTGTCTCGCTTTAGACCCGAGTCCAATGTTACAGAGCCCGGTCGCATGGAACGTATCCGTGCTGGACATCGTATCACCTATCTGCCCGACGGTCGTTTGTTGATCACGGGAGGAGCGATTATCGATGGTCCCGGCAACTTCTCCGAAACGACCAATCATACCGAGATCTTTGATCCTGAGACGGGCTTATTCGAAGATGGCCCCAAGATGAAAAACGCGCGGGCATTTCACACCGCCACACTTGTGGGGAGTCGCATCTTTATCGCGGGTGGCTTGGATGTGCAGGATGGCAATGTCGTCTCTGTCGGGAGCGTTGAGGTCTTTGAGGTAAATGAGAAGAATGAGCTTGTCGCAAGCGAAAAGACCGCGACTCTCTCCGAGCCACGTGCATTCCACACGGCCATTGTGACGCCCAACCAGGGCTATGTCTTCTTGTATGGTGGTGTCAATTGGGATGCTGGCAAGCCTACGATCAATACACAGTGGGAGCTCTTTGAAGCGGACGGGACTGATATCGGCAAAGGACAAATCAAAGAGGCCGACCGTCGCGCATGGCACGGCGCTGTCCGGCTCGTTGATGGTAAGATCTTGGTTGCGGGAGGAGCGACCCTTGAAAGCGACAAGTGGAAGGCGCTCAACAGCACACTCTTCCTTGAGTTCTCCGATGACGACAGCACCATAAAGGTCTCCTCTGGAGATGCGATGAAGGTTGCACGTGTCGCTCCGGCGATGATTCGTCTGAATGATGATGCTGGTGCGAGGGTACTGATCAGTGGCGGGATGGAGACCAAAGAGACGTCTATCTTTGAACCTTCAAAAGTGCATAACACGATGGAGGTGCGCGCTGCGACTGGGAAATTTGAAGAGACATTGACGATGAAGTCTGCGCGTGTGTTCCATTCGATTAACCAGCTTGAGGATGGACGTGTCATGCTCTTTGGTGGTTTTGATGGAACGACTATGGCTAGCGGCGCAGAGGTTTTCCTCGTTGGTTCGAGCAGCGAAGGTTTGAAAAAAGATTCTGTATCAATTGCACAACGCCGCGATCGTTTCTATCATTCGGCGATGGTGCTGAACAACGGTTCTCTTCTTGTCCTTGGAGGTGTGGCTGTTGACGAGAAAGGGAAGTACATCACACTCTATCGAGGTGAGATCTTCAATCCTCGCCCACCACCGACTGAATAGATTGTTTGTTTGACCCATTTTTGATTGCCCCTGGCGCCTCTCGATGGCGCTTTTCTTTTATGTTTTCCAAAGCTTTTTTTGTGTGAGGTTCTCAATATGCCCAGCGCACCCAATCGAGATCTGGATACATTTCCAAATCCCAAGCCCGAACGTGATTACGAAATCCAATTTGAATGTCCTGAGTTTACTTGTGTTTGTCCCAAAACTGGGCAGCCTGACTTTGCGACAATTTACATCACATATACCCCCGATGACCTCTGTGTCGAGCTAAAGTCCCTCAAGCTGTATCTTTGGTCTTTCCGCGATGAAGGTTCCTTCCATGAGGCTGTGACCAATCGCATCCTCGACGATCTCGTCGCGAAAATCTCACCCCGACGTATGACCGTTGTTGGGGACTTTTATGTACGTGGTGGCATCAAAACGATTATCACCGCGACATACGAAAAATAAGCGCTGCGCTCTTCGGGATCGTGAGGGGAATCATTTATGATTGCTCCAGGGGCAGTTGCACTTGTGTCTTCGCAAAATGCACCCGAATACACGACTGTAATCCCTCATGAGCATACGTATGTCGCAAGCGACATCCTCCAATCGCTCAATTGCTCGGACAACATATGCGGTTGTCATTTGCTTCATTCACTTTGCAACGACCCCTTCAACAAACCTCTCCATCCCCCTGGCCTCCGGCCTTCCCCCTTCCTCTC
>PCBK01000186.1 GCA_002731275.1 Deltaproteobacteria bacterium
AGAGCCGGAGGCTCAGGGTGGAGAGTTTGTTGAGGCGGATGATTGCAAGTGAAGACGCAAAAAACCCACTGAAAGCTCGCGAGTAGAAGGGAATCCAAGGATATATCCTTGCTATATCCGCCTGCAAGGAGGGGATGACATAGGATGGTCGGGGGAGTTTGCGGAGACACAAGTGCAACGTCCGCCGGATCAGAATTCAAGTATCCCCCGTATATATCGGGTGAATAGTCCCTCCTCTCGAAAGGTTTGAGAGGAGGGAAGAGCCGAAGGCTCAGGGTGGTGAGTTTGTTGAGGCATATGTTGCAAAGCGCACGAAGCAAATCAGCCCGACGAGGGCGCTTGCTTTGGACGCAAGTGCAACGTCTGCCGGATCAGAATTCTAGAATCCCCCGTACATATCGTTTGCCCCAAATATTGCCAAATCTTCGTACATATCGTTTGTGAATTTGTTTGCGTATGTTGCAAGCGTACGAAGCAAATGTCGGCCAGATCAGATTTTGGGCATGACAGTGGGGAGTGTGAAGACGTATGGTGGGGAGGCGACGCCATTTTCGGTGATCAGCGCGGTGACATAGCGTGCAGGTGTGACATCAAATGCGACGTGTCGTGCAGGGACGCCATCTGGTGTGAGTTGGTGGTCTTTGATGTGTGTGACTTCTTTGGCGGAACGTTCTTCGATGGGGATCTGTGTACCTGTGGAGAGGGACATGTCGATCGATGAAGTCGGTGCCGCGACGTAGAATGGGACATCATTTGCGTGGGCTGCGAGTGCGACCATGTAGGTTCCAATTTTGTTGGCGACATCACCATTTGCAGCGGTTCTATCTGTCCCAACGACACAGAGGTCGACCTCACCACTTTTAATGAAGTGTCCAGCCATGTTGTCTGTGATGACTTCGGCGGGGATGTTGTCTTGGTGAAGTTCCCAAGCTGTGAGGCGTGCACCTTGGAGGTAGGGGCGTGTTTCGTCACAGAGAACGCGGACTGATTTGCCTTGCTCATGGGCCACGCGGATGACGGAGGTTGCGGTCCCATATCCACCTGTCGCGAGTGCGCCGGCGTTACAGTGGGTGAGGATGGTGTCACCATCTTTCACAAATTGTGCACCAAATTCGCCGAGTCGTCTGTTGTTTTCGATGTCTTCAGTGAGGACTTTTTGGGCTTCTTCGATCAGGAGTTGTTGCAATGTGGGGACGTCTTGGTCTTTGCGTGTGTCGATAAAGCGCTTCATACGCTCGATGGCCCAGAACAAGTTGACCGCGGTGGGGCGAGTGTGTGACATGACCTCACAGATCTCATCGATGCCTTTGCGAAAGCTCTCAAACCCGTCGTTTTTAAGGTCTTTGGCGCCGAGGGCGATACCCATCGCGGCGGCGATCCCGATCGCAGGCGCGCCACGGATGACCATGTTCTTGATCGCAGCGGCGACGTCGCGAAAATCTTCATATGTTTCGTAGCGGACCTCGTGGGGTAACACGAGTTGGTTGAGCATAACCACTTTGTCATCTTTCCAGGCAATCGTTTCGAAGGACATCTGGGCTTCCTCACAATCTAAGTTGGTCAAAGGGATAGGCAGGTCTGCTCCTGTGGGGACCTGTCTTGTCTAGGCTCACCTTCGCCATCTTTGGGGGAGGTGATGGTGGGCACTGTACCCCGTCCCATGCTCTTGTCAAGGGTGTTTGTCGTGTCATTCCCTTCTCGTGGGGGAGCGGAAAATCTTGCGAAAGCGTTGACTTCTGTGGCTGACTTGGCTAGCTTGCTGCGTCTGGTTGCGTGCCGGCGTTGTCTCCATCGCTGATGGTCAGGCGCCTCGCAAGATCTGTTTATCCCTGTTTCTCGGAAGGAAGGTGTGTTGATGGAGCCTCGCTTGCAATTGCACAAGCTGACCAAGGAGTACCAAGATCAGCGTGTTTTGCGAAAGGTCAGTGGTTCATTTGATAATCAAGTTGTTGCGCTGCTCGGTCCAAATGGTGCTGGTAAATCCACGTTGCTCAAGATGCTCTCCACACAAATGCGTCCGTCAAGTGGGCATTTTACGCTCGATCAACAACACTCCCTGACCGAACGCGAAGCGATCCGCAACAAAATCGGTATGATTGGACACCACAGCTTCCTCTACCGTATGTTGCATGTGCGAGAAAACCTTCGTTTTTATGGACAGATGTACAATGTCTCCGATACTGAGGAGAAGATCGCCGCGCTTGCGAAACAATTTGATATCGAAGATCGGCTGGATATGCCACTTGGCCAACTCTCGCGAGGACTCCTTCAACGCGTCTCCCTCGCACGAGCCCTCCTTCATGAACCCTCGCTGTTGCTCTTTGATGAGCCCTTTACTGGACTGGACACACACAGCGCTGAACAGCTGATCGAGCTGCTCGTCTCCTGGCAAGAGACACCCCGCCTGATCTTCTTGACGACACATGACCTTCATCACGCCGCACACTGCTGCCAACGATTTTTGTTCCTATCTCGTGGCAAGCTGGCCAAAGATGTTCCCCATTCTATGGATATTACAGAACTCAGAGAGGCCTACCGCGAGTTTTGTCGATGAAGCCAATGTGTGCAGTCGACGATAGGTGCACTTGCCTGTCCCTGTACATTTGTTCTTGTCATATACTGGACAAGGCCTATACAAATTGATAGGCTGGGTCCCCTTTGGACACAGTCCATGTTTGGTCCGTTTTGGCGGGCTGTTCATCACACGCTCCATCACATCGCACGACGCTGAAAGTGCTTGTGCAAAATGTGAGCATCCAACCCGTACACGAGGAGGTTTTGATGGGCGTTTTTAACGGCAATCTTTCCTATGCCCGTTACTTCGTCGAAGGCGATCTGCCTGAAGAAGAATTTCGCGAGACCCTGCTGAAACGCATTCAGCAATACGCGATCCCCGAATTAACACTCGACAACGAAGACGAAGAGGTCTCCGGTTGGGCTTGTATCGAAGATCTCCTCGACGTCGACTTCGAGATCGAGAAGGTCTTCCAGCTCGAATACATCTTATTGAGCTTTCGCATCGATCGGTGGAAGGTCCCTCCGACCTTGTTGAAAGCCCATTTGCTGAAAGCCGAGCGGCAATTTTTGCTCGAAAATGACCGCGAAAAGATCACCAAGCGTGAACGCGATCTGCTCAAAGAGCAAGTCAAACTTTCGCTCAAAAAACAACTGCTTCCCAGCCTCTCTGTCTACGATTTGTGCTGGCATCCCGATCAAAAAGTACTGCGTTTTTGGTCCCATTCTGCCCGTGTTAACGAGTATATGGTCGAACTCTTTGAGAAGACTTTTGGTCTCTCCCTCGTCCCATTCTCTGCGTACACATGGGCTGAAACGCTTGGTCTGTCCGAGGATGATCTGCTGAAAATGGCCGACCTCGAATCCGAACCTTACGCAGAACTTCCCGAGGATGAGTAGACCACACCACGTCACGTCATCCTGTTATGATCGATAATGTAAGAAGGAGTCTAAAATGAGCCGATTACAACGGATCGAAGCATCTCGTTTCCTCGGGCGCGAATTTTTACTGTGGCTGTGGTTTGAGAGCGAACGCAACAACAGCACATTTCAACTCGAAAAGTACGGAGAGATTGAGATCTTTCTCGATGATAAGATCGTCCTTGAGCCTCTCTACGGGGAAGGAAATCGTCACCTCTTGAGTGGATACGATCCTTCGACCTCACCAGAAGCAGCGGTCGCTCTCCAACGAAATAAAATCCCCAGCGAAGTCAAACTCAAAGTGGTGACAGGCGTCAAAGGCTGGTCCTTCTCTGTGAGAGGGGATGATCTGCAGCTGCGTGGACTCAAGATCCCCGATGTCCTCTCCCAAGAAGACGATGATAGATTATCTGAACGACTCTATCTTCTCGAAGAAATCGAAGATATCATGACTGAAGTTTTCTCTCTCTTCCTGCAAACGCGTCTCAATCAGTGGAGCGAGACCACACACGCGATCCAACAATGGATCCATGACAAAAGTGACGAGTAAGCCAGTCTCCCATCCCAACCTGTTCACAAATCCTACAAGAGACATCCAAACGGCGGAGCACTGATCCGAAGCTTTCGAGCCCTCACTTGCAAAATCGTGGTGTTCCTACCTGCCTGTCTATCTACATCCATGACAACATTTTTTGTGCTATTTTTTGCACAGCATGAGACCTTCATTCTGTATGTTTGTGCATGGGTCTTTTTTTACTTTTTAGCCGATACTGTCGTCTGTTAAAAAAATAGTACACCGATTCATTTGTCGGAATATATCCGATATCTAGTCCGTTAGAATCTTAAAAGAGATCAGTTTCACGCTCTTTTTTTTGCAAGATGTGCTTGACATACACTTTTTCTCTTGTGTATATAAGAGACACATTTCTCGTAGGAGAGGATTTTTTCAAAAGATGTAAGAAAAAATTCATGTATACGGCAACAGAACACGCACAAAACGAGACAATACGTCTTTTTGATGTGCTTATTGAGAGGAGAATGCTCCATGTCAGAGAAAAAGAACAAAGTCATTAAAGTGATTGTGGTAGATGATCATACATTGGTGAGGGAAGCGATTGTTCGATTGATCGACTCCGAGAAAGATCTGCGCGTGATGGCCGCAACTGGCGATGGCGATGCAGTCCAAGGCTTGATCAAAAAACACAACCCCGATGTTGTGTTGATGGATATTGAGTTGCCTGCAGGCAGCGGGTTGCTCGTGGTTCGTGAGCTGCTGAATGACTTCCCCAAACTCCGCGTCGTGTTTTTGACCATGCACCGCCACGAAGAGTATGCACTTCGAGGACTCCGTGCAGGTGCACAAGGGTATCTCTTGAAGACGTCGGAACCACACGAGTTGCCTGCTGCGCTTCGCGAAGTCGCACGTGGTGGTACCTACATCACCCGTGAAGTGAGCGATCGTATTGCTCGTCACGTCGCACGCAACGGTGGAAAGCAGGCGTTCTCTCAACTCTCAGATCGCGAATTTCAGGTCCTGCGTGGCCTCGCGATGGGCAAGAGTTGTAAAGAGCTCGCGGAGGAGTTTGCGCTCAGCGTTAAGACCATTTACACCTATCGCACAAGACTTCTTGAAAAGCTCGAACTGAAGAACGATATCGATCTTCTGCGTTACGTTCTTCGCCACGATCTCCTCTCTGGAGAGGATGAGCCCCTTCCCATCAGCTAGTCCTCCTCGCTTCCCTCTGTATGACCTTCCAAAACAAACCGAAAATCTCCCCTTCAGTACTTGTCCACCCCTCCATCAATCGTATACCCTCTTACACGATCTGACGTGACGATGTTCGGTATGATCGTTGTTGACGTGGGTTCTTTTTCAGCTGGTGAGTTTACGTATTCGCAAAGGAGTCTGGCATCGATGCGACGAGTGTGGAGTGTTTGTTTGTTATTTGGTGTGATGTGTTTGCTGTTGGGTTGTCCTGCAAAGAAGCCCAAGAAAGCCGTCATTGTCAAAAAGTCCCAGCCCAAAAAACCTCGTTATCGCCCACCTTTTGTACGCCTGCCGCCAAAGGTCGCGCTTCGAGAGAATGAGGTGTACATTCCTGGAGGCAGCTTCTTTATGGGGCCCAAAAAAGCATCGACAGTATCGCCTGATCAGCATCAGGCTGTGAGTCCCCATCATCTCGTGACATTGACGAGGATGTTCGCGATGTGGAAGCACGAGGTCACACAGGGCGAGTTTGAAGAGTTGATGCGTTACAACCCCTCGCATTTCCGGAATTGTGGGAAAAACTGCCCTGTTGAGAATGCCAGGTGGCACGAAGCCGCTGCGTTTTGTAACAAGCTCTCAAGGAAGCATGGTCTCGCCTCTTGCTACTTATGTGAGGGGAGCGAGCGAAATGTCTCTTGTCGTGTGCTTCCGTATTTTCGAGGGCAGAGGTACTACCAATGCTCCGGCTATCGACTACCGACAGAGGCAGAGTGGGAACATGCGGCACGTGGAGGAGGGGATGAACCTTTCTATACACCTGCGATCAGCAAGTGGGTGGATCATTCGACATTCGCCAGGATTGCCTGGTACGCTGATAGCAGCTTGGTCCGTTACAAAGGAGGCGTTCAATGTCCCGAGAGGATAAGTCAGCGTAGCGTATGGGAGCGTCACCAGAAGGAAGAAGAACGACGCTGTGGTGTCCATCCTGTCGAGGGAAAAGAGCCCAATGTGTATGGTTTGTACGATATGTTGGGGAATGTCTTTGAGTGGGTCTATGACGGTTACACACATCTCGATAAGCTGTCCGCGAAGGATCCGATCAAGGGGCATGAGCATGTCAATCGAGTGATGAGGGGCTGTGCGTGGCTCTCCAGTGTGACGTATTGCTCTGTATACCGGCGCTTCTGGGCACCACGTTCAACAGCCAACTATTTGTTAGGGTTTCGTCCTGTGCGGACATTGTGGAAAGCAAAGAGCCAATAAGGGGAGAGCGAGGGGGGCGTCTATTTTTCCTTGGACTGACCTTGTGCCCTGTGTCGACGTCTTGTGAAGAGAGCGAGTAAACAGACAAACATCCATCCAAATGTTGAGGGAGCAGGGGCGCTTGTGTTGCATTGGCAACCTTTGGGTTTGCCCTGAACACACGTCCCCTCGTTGCAGAACGCGTTCTTTCCGCAATCTGTGTCCTGTAAGCATTTGTCTTGATTTGGCCAACAGGCGGCATTCTCGACACAATCATACCCAGAAGGGCAGGGGGTCGTTGCGTTGCAAGGCTGGACACACAGCTGTTGTGAACCGCGTTTTGCGCACAAGCCTGTCGCACAGTCAGCGTGGAGCTGACAACTCTCACCAAGCTGCTTTTGGTTGCCTGTGCAGGTGGCATCGCCGTTTTGGCAGTCGTCATCTTTGTTGTTTCCGCAGATCTCTTGTCCCTTGGGGTGGATGGTTGGATCGTTATCATTGCAATCTTGAAGCCCTACACAACCAGCCCCCACACCATATCCGTCTTTGTCTGCGTCGACGCACGTTCCGCTCCCACCACAGGTCGCTCCCGTGTGGACGGATTTGTCGTTATCATTGCAGTCATAGGGGGTTGGGCATCCCGCTTTTTCTGCGAAGTATCCGTCTTTGTCGTTATCTACACATTCTCCTGGGCAGGTCAGATCACCCCCCTGACAATCGTCGTCTTTGTTGTTACCACAGATCTCTCGGGAGCCCGGATAGATCGTCTTATCATTGTCGTCGCAGTCGTATGGTTTTGGACACTTGTCGTTTTGGGCGAAGTAACCGTCTTGGTCTTTGTCCTCACATTGTACAGGGCAGGTCTCATCCCCTCCGACACAATCGTCATCTTTGCCGTTGCCACAGATCTCTTTTGCGTTGGGGTGGACGGCTTTGTCGTTATCATTGCAATCATATGGGCCAGGGCATCCTGCGCCGGAGACAACAAATCCGTCCTTGTCGTTGTCTTTGCAACTCGGAGCGGCTTCGACATCGATCTGTGCCCAGACCTCTGGACCAAATTTTTGTCCGTTGTGGGTGAGCTGCCAGATCGATTTTTGAAGCCCAAGACCTGCAGGTGCTGTCATTTTGATCGCAAAGTCCTTGTGTTGATCAGGCGCGATGCTATCAGAGGCAGCCAGGTTGATCTCCTTTTGTGAGCCAAAGCTTGGGCCGCTGACATGGACCATCTTGAAGCCATCCGCTTTTTTCCAGGTGCTGGTGCCGGTATTCTTCATGCGCCAGCGTTTGGTGAAGGATTGTCCCGTCTTGATCTTGGTGCCGTCAGGGATGTCTTCTTCCAGGAATTTGGCATCATTGGTGGGGGCTGGTGGTGCGCTCATGTTGGCGAGATCGATCCCTGTGTAGTAGTGTTTGACGATCTGATCGAAGGTCTTACCACACTTGGCCATTGCCTGGGCGCCACGTTGGCAAAGACCAATACGGTGTCCAAACTTTCCGTAACACAGGGAGTCACTCGAAGGACAGCGAGTGTTTGCGCCACAACGACTTGGTGTACACACTGCGCTGCATTTTCCTTGTTTGTTCTCGATACACGTCACACCACGCAAAAAGGCTCGATAGCTCCAGCCTCCTTTCTCACTGTCCACAGTTTGGCCTCCACAGCTCGCTGCAAAATAACCACCTGCGAGAGTCCCTTGATACACGGCGACGATCCCTTTGGTGTCATCGACTGCTTTGTCCGTGGATGCGTAACGAGTTGTGCTCCAGACCTGGCACCGGGTCGTGATGCAGATCGCTTTTTTGCCCCCTTGTGTGTATTGCACTGTGTATGTTCTGGCTGCGACTGCTTGGGCTTTTTTGGCTTCTTCTGGGAAGGATGTTCCGATCTCTTTGGGCAACACACCTTTGAGATAGGTTTCGAGAGGAATGGTCACGATGTTGCCGCCACCTTTGTCCACTTTGATGTTGGCGGGCATGGGGTAGGTGACGCCACTGAGTGGGGTACCATTGAGAGGGCTACCCGATGCGGGGCGTGCAAGCTGCGGAAGAAAGGTCTGTTCTCTGTGGGGATCGAGTGTCTTGTGATCGCGAATCAGCGCGTCGGCCTCCTTCAATCGGTTGAGAGCGGGGAGCTTACCCACGAGGATCCGGCTGCGGTTTGGGATCACAAAGCCTTCTGTGACACCGAGGTAACGAGGGTGAGAAAACTGTACGTCGAACCATTTGTCGGGATCTTGGATGGGGAGCGAGAAGAGCACAACACCCTGTGCGTCTGTGAGTCCAACCACCTGATGTCCTGTCAAAGTGACTTTGACCCCGGCGATCGGTTTGTTTGTGAGCATATCGATGGTTTTCACCATAAAAATGTGGCGCGGGTGGGAGGAGGAGGCGTCACCACCAAAACCCACAAAGAAGAGCGATAGCGCGCCTGCCAGTATGAGCCAACCTATCGATGTTCTCATGATTTATTACCTCGATGAGCCCTTGTGGGCTGAAAGTGTAATGAAATGATGTGTTTGTGTCGACATGCACAGAGCGTAAGCACTTGTGAATGTTTTGTGTTTTTGGATTATAGCGGATCTTGAGTGGATTTGTTAGGAGAAAATGAGTGCGTGTGGTGTGGTGAGGGAGGTCTTGTCTTTTTTGGGAAGGTGTCTACATGGGGGTTTAATTGTAGACAGCCCCTTCAAGTTTGTGCTTCTCAATGTCTTTTTTGAGGAGCTTTGCGATGATGGGTTTTCGCTTGTAGGAGCGGTATAGTCTCTTGTAGATACGGATCGCCTGTGTGGCTTCTCCTGCGGAGATCAGCCGGCGGGCTTTCTCCAGCCTTGGATAGATGCGGCGGAAGATGCGAATGTTTTTCCTGGCGCGGTCGGCCCATTTGTGGTTGGGGTGTTCACGTCGCCACTTTTTGAGCAGCCACCACTTACCAGTCGATTCGATGTCGAGGTAGACGTATTCATCGAGCTCTTTACGCGCTTCGGGGATGTATTTGCCTGAGCGATATTGGCGGATAAAGGAGCGCAGTTTTCCTGCGGAGACCTTGTTGTGGATTTTTTTCCACGCAAACTCGCGCTCTTGGGTCATCGCCTGGTTTCGAAAGCGTCCATTGGGAAAGTGCTTGAGATATGCGCGCATTCCCTTGTAACTCTTGAGCTCCTTGGCTTTACGAAAGAAGATGGCCTCGATCCGTTCTTTGACATCTTGTGTAAACTGCCCGGAGGGGAAGCGCCGCAAAAAGGCTTGGTAGTGGCGTAGGCCACCGAGTCTTCTCGCTCTACGGTAGGCAAATAGCTCAAGCTGTGTGATGGCTCTGTTGCGAAATCGGCCTTGTGGGTAGGCGCGTAGATAGTCTTTGTAGGCTTCTTGTGTGTTGGCTTCGACGGCCTTTTGGTAATGAAGCTCTTCAAGGCGTCTCTTGGCTGCGCCTAGATACTGGCTCTCTGGATGCTTTTTGATGAATGCCTCATACTCTGGAATCGTATCCTTCTGTCGGACCGTTGTATACGGGGATGTACAACCCACACATAACCACAATGCACAAAG
This sequence comes from Deltaproteobacteria bacterium, assembly GCA_002731275.1. Classification (GTDB taxonomy): domain Bacteria; phylum Myxococcota_C; class UBA6777; order UBA6777; family UBA6777; genus UBA6777. The sequence continues at coordinate 9,935 of PCBK01000186.1, forward strand.
GAACAAGTACCACAATGTCTTCTTTTGAGGCGGATTGGTGAGAGAAACGAACATCGCCACCTACCTTTTTTCTGTCACAAAAATCTTTCTTCTCTGATACGCCTGGCTTCCAAAGGCACAAGCAAAACCAGATTGATAGCAGATCCGCAACGTAGATGCAATAAGGGCGCACCTGACAGACGCTTTCCCCACCCCTTTTTTTCGCGTGTGTTCTTTTTTTTTGCCTTGTATGTCCTTCTTTTTCAGATGTTTACACCCTATGGTAGGGGACTCCCTCCGAAACTTCGTGTTTTTGTGTGACGTACTTTGACACACACCCTACATATCTTCTTCCGCGATCGTTGTGTGCGTGAGCCGATAGACAAAAAAAGCACCAACAATAAACAGAATCATTCACCACCCACATGAGTCTCTTTGGCTTATGTGACAATTGTGTGAACTGCTCTTTGTGAAGAGCGCTGTAAGGGAATATGTCGTTCTTTTTTCATATTTTCTCGGATGGTGATTGTAACTGTTCTATATATATAAGAAAAGTGATGTGTGTGTGGAGGCTTGTTGTGCCTTCTGAACTTCATGAGGCAGCGATACTCTATGTGTCCCAAGCAACTCCCGCATTTCATTTTTCAAGATTGTTATTGACAGTGGCATATGTGGATGTTATGGACCCTAGTGTTTCCACTAGTAACAGGGAATACGTTCTTTAACATGCCCGAGTAGCATTCATACAACCACATGCAGACAGGTATGTTTCGGTAGGTAACTTCCGAGAATGAGCATAGGGTATTTCATCCGTGCTTTCATTCAACAGAAGACCCCATCTTTCCAACCCGTAAATGGGGATTTCACAGAGTCGTGATGGATGTGGATACAATCCATCATTGTAAGGAGGCCAGAGCCATGACTAAATCCGAATTGATCGATCAAGTTATTTCGAACACTGACAACGACAAACTCACCAAGAAGCTTGCAGAACAAGTGATTGAGCAGACCTTCGAAGCTATCAAAAATGGACTTCTCGAAGAGAGCCGCTTCTCCTTCCCAGGCTTTGGAACATTCACTGTCAAAGAACGTGCCGCTCGCAAGGGACGCAACCCACGCACTGGCGAAACTATCGACATCCCTGCTTCCCGCACTGTCGCGTTCAAGCCCGCTCCCAAGTTCAAAGAAAAACTCTAATCCCCCCATCTTTCCTTTCACAAAACTTTCAAACTCCATTCATCAAATTCCCCCCATGCAGATGTACTCTGTTCGTACACTTGCGCTCTTTTTTTGCAGAAAAATAGACGAATCCTTTGTCCATTTGGCAAAACAAAGAGGCAAGTGTATGCAGACGATCTATGTGTTTGGAGACAGAAAAGATGCTCAGGAATGTTTGGTTGAAATCGTGTTTGACTGTTTTGATGGGATGTTGTTTGGGAGGCGCACAGGCTCCCTGTGATGGAGGGTGCCCTGTCGGGGCGATCAATGGCCCCAACCGCAGCTGCCTCTACGAGGTTGTTGCAGATGGTCGTTGGATCTCCATCAACGGTGGAGAGCTTAAAGTGCAGATCCCCTCACAAAGTCAGGCTCGCATCGGTCGATTCGCGTTTTGGTTTATTCAAGATCCCCAAGAACAACACACACAACCAACCTGGAACCAGCGCGTTGGCCGCTGGAAGTTGTTGATTCGCAACTATGAGCCAGGAGACGTCCCACAGCAACTCACGATCTCTTGGAGATTACGTGCGAGACCTTCTGGATTGCGTAGCCACGAGACTGTGAGGCTCGCGTTGGTGCGACGAAAACATCACCACGAGAGCGTGTCTATTCTTCCTGGGAGCTTTGAGCAAACGAGCCGAAGAGTCAAGGCCACACTCTCTAAACAAACGTTGCCTTACGATGGTTTGTACCTTGTGCCCGTGCGTTACACGCCGATGATCGGTCATAAGCTCAACACATCCCAACAAAAACAGCACAAAAAGATTTGAAAGTTCTTGCAGAAATGATTACAGATATGGTAAGTCCGCTCTTCAAGTTTCTGTAAAAGGAACATAAGTTGTAAGCGGACAACGAACACTTCATATTCGTTTTGAAGTACCGCTTCCAGTTGAATGTTGATTCTGCTTGTACGTGAATGGCAAGTAGAGCGAGCCCATGGTGGGCAAATTGTAGGTTAGTCCGGGCCTAAAGGAGCAATATGATGAAAAAGTTGATGGTTTCTTTGTTTTTGGTAATGTCTTTGGCTGCAACTTCCGTCGCGTTCACCGCTTGTGGTGACGGCAAAACGACGACTGAAAAAGCTGCAGAGCAAACCACTGCTACTGATGGTGGTGCGTCTGAATAAGCATTGCCTCGCTCTTCACTTTTTGGAAAGGGAACCGGGGACACCTTACGTTCTTTTCTCTTGTGAAAGAAGCGACAGCTCAGCTTTTAAGCAGGTTACGTCATGTATCCTGCTTTTTTTGTACCTTTTGCTTTTTGGGCCAACGACCAAAGATTCCAACACCTCCATCGTGCCGATGTTCTTCGGCTTACCTTTTCTTTTCTCCTCTCAAAGCTTTAGCTTCCCTCTGCTGGTGTGAGTCCTCTGTGTGGACGTTGTCCTAACGCATCCGCGATCGAGACCGCGATGGGCGTGACGACATCTTCGATGGCGATGTCCTTTTGTGTCTCCTTCACGAGTGAAGTGACGCCTTTGTCGTTGAGTCCACATGGAATGATTAGATCGAACAGGGACAGATCGGTGTCGATGTTACACGCGAATCCATGCATCGTGACATTTTGGTGGAGGTGAAATCCGAAAGCCACGATCTTGTTGTTGCCGATCCACACACCTGGGTATTTGTGGTCGTAGTACGCGTCGAGTCCGAAGGACGAAAAATAAGTGCAAAACGCCCCTGCGATCGCCTCAACAAATTGTGGCAGTTTTCGGTCTCTGAGGTGGACAATCAGGTAGCCGACGAGTTGTTGAGGGGCGTGCAGTGTTGCATCTCCACCGCGATCCGATCGGACTACGTGGACACCTTCCGTCTCAAGGGTCTCGATCGGCTTTCGCAAACTCTTTTCGCCTCGCAAGCGACCGAGGGTGATGGTTGGAGGGTGTTGTAGTAAGAGCATCGTATCTGGGATCTTGCCTTCGATACGTTGGGCTCGCAGAGATTTTTGTTTTGTCCAGGCTTCTTCGTAAGGGACAACACCAAGGTTATCCCACGCGAGGGGATGAGTGGTCATCAGAGGATTCCTTTTGTGTGCTTTGATGTGGGGGAGGAAGGTCCGAGGGATCAGGAGGTTTGTTTGAGGATGGAGGTGACTTCGGACTTGACGACTTCGTTGGGGTCACGTGAGAGCTTTTCTATCAGCTCGCGGGCTTGTGGGTGATTCAGTTTGCTGAGCGCTTTCACTGCGCGCAACCGAATGAGCCAGTTCTTGTTGTTGATCTCACGCCCCAAGTGGGAGAGGACGGGGGGACCAATTCTTCCAAGGGCTTCGGCTGCGATTTCCCACTCTTCTCCTGAGCGCAAGCGTTTGATGATAGGCTCGATCGCTTTGACCGAGCCAAAGCTCCCAAGCGCGAGCATCGCAGCTTCTCGTTGGTACGCTTGTGGAAGGGGGAGCCATGAGAGCAGGTAACTCTCCGCTTCAGGACCAAAACGGATGAAGCTCTCAGTAAACGCAGTCGCTTCTTCTTTGGGGAGTTGTGGAAAGATCGAGGCGACCTCTTCGATGTAGTCCGTGAGGCCACTCTCGGCCAAGGCGATCGCAGCGTCCAGTCGGTGCTCTGTGTCGTGGAGCAAGCCCAGTAGATCTTGTGGCTCCATCTCTTGATAGTCTTCAAAGACCTCAAACTCTTCGACGGACTCAACTGGAATATCGCTCTCTTCGTGACAACGTCGCTCTGCAGCTTCGGCGAGCTCTTCGATCGCCGCGTCGACTTCGATCCCGTGTTGGTCACAGGCGTTGAACAGTTGCTGCCAGTTCTCCAGGTTGTCCCAAGGGTCGAGGTCGTTGGTGTATTTGATTTGGAGGTTGACCTCTGCAAAGCTGCTCAAAAGTTTGCGTAGCAGCTCGGAGATGGAGTGTCCAAAACCGAGTTGGATCGCTCTCTCTAGCAAAGCGTCGGAGACATGGATACCAAACTCCAGACAGGCTTGCAGGACGCGTTTTTGGATGCTCTCGAAGTAGGACAGTGGGAACGATTTGACGGCGACGAGATAATCGAACTGTTCGGGGCTACTCCAGTAAGAGACGATCCCGGCAGCGAGTCGTGCCATAGAAGGTGATTCCAGCGTGTGGAAGGTGTCCTGGCTAAAGTTGTGTGTCATCTTGCCAAGTCGGTCGTACTCTGGGTCTTCAAACTTCTTGATAGCGTCTTGGAAGTCGAGTGAGCTGGAGATCGTGGATTTCCAGGTGCGTGCTTCGTTGATGATGTACTCGACGTTGCCTTCAAGAGGTTGTTGGACCTGGATGTCGCGATAGACGTTGTAGGCGTTGTCGCACAGGTCGATCCTCAGGGAGAAGTTTTGCATCAACAGATCGAGGAAGATCAAAGACTTTGTTTCATCGATGTCCATGGGACACTGGAGGACGTGTTGGATCTCTTTTTCATGATTTTCGAAGATCAGCAGCGCGGCGATGATAGGGTACGTTGGTAGCCTGTGGAGCTGAAAGTGAAAGCGCAGTGAGCCACCTTTGTCGAGGATTCGTGAGGATTCGGCGGGGAATTGAAACGCGAGGGCCGCTGTTTGCGTGCTGAGATCGGCTTCAAACCAGTAAGATGTCTTACTTTTTTTCCAGTCTTCGATATCTCCTCTATAGGGGTTGGGAGTGGCGGCTTCATCGGAGACGCTGATCCCATCACCTTTCATCTCGCGAACGGCGGTGTGTTCGTGATGTTTCTTTTCATTGCGCAAGAGCGCGAGCGCTTCGGGGGCGGGACGTGCTACTGTCGGCATGTCTGGGATCTCGTTGACGTCCGGAAGGTCGTCGACATCGATCACCTCAAAGTCATCGCTGTACTCATCGTCATCGTCTTCAAAGTCGTCGATGTCATCGGGGATGTCTGGTGTCGGCATCTCCGTTGTTTTGTGGGGGGAGGAGGGGGCGGGAAAGCTCTCTGAGATATCAGGGAGATCAGAGGAGAACATACTACCAAGTGCATCATCGACTGAGGAAGAGGGGATCGCTTTGGGAGGGGTCTTTTGTGGGGGGAGTTTACCGTCGATCGCTGGACGTTGGACTGTGCCTGCGTGTTCATCTGCGAATGCGCCGATCGGAGATGTGTTGCGTTTTCCTGTTGCTTTTGGGCTGGGAGAGAGTTTTGTGGGTGCTTCTTTGTCTTCCGAGACGTTGGGCATGTTGTTTAGGACATGCTCCCCAAATCCTACGGTGGGTTTGGGGATATGGCGTCCTTTTTTGTTGCCCATTGGGGGAGCGACAGGGGCGACGAGGTTGTCTGATGAAATGGGAGGGGGAGGATTTTTGCTGGGCACGATGGAGGCGTCCATCAATGTGCTCTCACCAAGATCGCTGTCGAGATCGTCTCCTGGAGCGTCTTCTACATTGGGCATACGTTGGGTTTCGTATGGCGTGTTTGGTGCAGACGATGGTGTCGAGAGTGCTGGGAACATCGACGCTGGGAGGTCTTTTGTGCCTTTGGGGGACGCGACAGGGGGAGGCGTCTTCTTGCTCGCCGGTGGTGGCGTTTTTTGACTGCGTGGTGCAGGTGTTTTTGGCGAAGCGACAGGGGTTTGTTTGCTCTCCGTGTCTGCTTTCGCAGGGGCGTCGCCGAGGGACATAAACTCCAGTTCGGGCTTTGACGCGTAATCTGGGATGAGATGTCTCGGGGAGTGGCTGAGCGCCTCAAACCACCAACTGAGCACTTTGTAGGAGCGGTTGCGGTACGAGGGGGGCAGACGTAGCACGACGCGAGCGCGTGGTTGATCGTGGATGACGAGCAGTCGTACGAGTCGGATCTCTTCGCCACTTTGGGGGCAGATGACGATCTCTTGGCGATTCAGGTTGGGGTATTTTTGGTCACCTTTGACGACAATTGAGCAATTTACTTGGTGGACCGAGCTTGTTCCATCGCTGGCTGTGAGCCGGATCTTGGCCTTCTGGTTTTCGAGTAGGTCCGGAAAGATAGCGTCACCGGAGTAAGAAGGCGTTTGGGATACATAGGATTCGGGTAGTGGCAAACCTGTCGATGGGCAATATATCAGCATGGTGCGATTCTTCCGTCAACCTCGTCGATGAGGGTATGCATTTAGATGTGGATGAAGTCTCGCAGAGGGCGTTCTCCGCGTCTACAAAGTCTCACACTGATATCATACAGAGCGGAGGGTGTCAAGCGCGTCAAAGCCCTTTCCAACCGGTGAAATGTCCATGTTGACAAAGGAATTTCTATTTCGTAGCCGACAGGAGAGGGTGGTTTCTTCATTTGGAAGAGATGTGAGGGAGCGGATCGATGGCGCGTCGATATCGGAGCAAGCTAAAGTGCAGATGAGGTGCTGTAGAGCGGCCTGTTGAGCCAATCTTTCCGATCAATTGCCCTCGCTTTACGTACTTACCACGTGACGCGAGGATTTGTGAGAGATGGCAATAATACGTCGAGTACCCATTGACGTGGCGTAGCAAGATCGCCATCCCACAAGAACCCAACCAGCCCGATCGCACGACCCTTCCTGGGGCTGCAGCGTACACTGAGGTGCCGAAGCTCGCGCGCAAGTCGATCCCTTTGTGCATACGAAGCCTCTTGGTGAATGGATCGCGTCGCCAGCCAAAGCGACTACTCACCCGACCCCCTCGGATTGGCCATGACAGAAATCGCGCTGGTCCCCGAAAGCGCTTCAGATCTTTTTGGGTAAACACCAAAGGTGGCAAGTGGGAAGCGTCTTTGGACAAAAATGCCTCTCTTTTGGGTAACCACTTGGCGAGTGAACCTTCGTCACCAAGTGCCATGTTGGTGTAACGTGTTGGGGCTTGTTTGAGCGGAAGGAGCTTGTTGCGTTTACGCGAAGGCCACAGCTTTGCATGTCTCTGTAGAGGTTGCAGTCTTGAGCTGCGTTTGGTGGTACGGGGTGCAGGTTTACGATGTCGCTGTCGTCTCATCGCGAGGATGCGATCGCAGGAGAGAATGCTGTGGATGATCTTGTTGGACAGGTCAGTAGGGAAGTCGTAGTAGCGATTGCGATCGACGTCGCTCTTGAGCGCCAACATTCGCCTGAAGGCTTTGATCTGTCGACCTGTGAGCGTGTGATTGTATTTTTTGAGTGACCACAAGAGTTTGAGCCAACCGTTGAGCAGGGCATCTGGGAATGTGTGGCGTCTTGTATCTTCTCCGCGAGGGAGATGCCGCTTGCGCAAGGCTTGAAAGCGGCTGAGCTGTGCTTGCATCGCCTTGGGAAAGGTCAGGAGCTTTTTGGGGTGGCGTTTTGTCGTCTGTTTGTCTCGCTTGCTGCGCGCGTGTGTGGGTTGTTGTGCGAGCGAAAAGCACAGCAGCAAGAGCAGACAAAGGCGTATGGTCAAAGGATGAAAAGAGGCTAACATGGCTCTGAAAGACACGGGTTGTTGTTGTTGCGCAAAGTGGTTGTCCTGTCTCTTTATTTATCGTTTTCTTACTGTAGCGGAGGTCATCCAAAAGCGCAAGTTTGACGGGATGTGACGTGTCCATGTGTATACTTTGTCGCGTGAATTGGGGGCTTTGTGGTTATTTTTCTTGCGCTGGGCTAAAACGCTTGTCGCTGGTAGGAGAGATGGTACAGTTGTCCACATTCCATTCTTTGCGTATACATGGCGTGTGTGCGCATGCTGTGGGCAATTGTGTCGTCAAAGAGAGAGCAGGTGGTGTTTGATGTGGCGTATCATTTTCGATGAAGGAACTATTTTACTTGAGACTCCAGAGGCATTAACCCTCGAACAAGAGAAGTCTATACCTGATGAGTGGGTGTGGGATCGTCGCGTCGATCGTTACCGTGCACGCGGCTGTGATTATAGGACTGTACGTACTTGGGTTCACCGCCTCGGTGTTCCCTATGAGGACGAGGTCGCGACCTACCAAAATCTCTCCTTACGTCAACATATGGTCCGTGAACCCCGAGACTATCAACGCGAAGCGATCGACGCCTGGAAGCAGGCAGGCAAACGGGGGCTGATTTTGTTACCGACAGGGACCGGAAAGTCCTACGTCGCGCAGATGGCGATGGTAGAGACACAACGTTCTACGCTCGTGATCGCTCCCACAATCGATCTTGTCAACCAATGGTATGAGATCCTCTCTTCGGCTTTCCACGTCCCTGTTGGGATGCTCGGCGGGGGCTACCACGAGATCGAAGACCTGACCGTCAGCACTTACGATTCGGCCTATATCCATATGGATCGACTGGGGCATCGTTTTGGCCTCGTGATTTTCGACGAGGTCCACCACCTGCCCGGACAAAGCTATATGCACGCAGCGTCTTGTATCATCGCTCCCTTTCGTCTCGGTCTGACCGCGACACTGGAGCGACCTGATGATCGTCACCTGCTGCTTGATGAGGTCGTTGGAAATGTCGTCTACCACCGCTCCATTCGCGAACTCGCAGGCGAATACCTCGCCGATTACCACGTCGAACGTATCGTCGTCGATCTGACCCCAGAAGAAGCCGAAAGCTATCACGAAGCGCGCGAGATCTACCGTTCCTTTGTGCGCGAGAAGAATATCCGGATGTCAGGACCCAAAGGGTGGGGGCATTTTGTCAGCTTGAGCAGTCGAAGTCGCGATGGCCGCCGCGCCATGAAGGCCTACCAGAGAGCGCGAAGACTCGCGCTCTCTGCGCCTTCGAAGCTGCAGGATCTTGAGGGGTTGTTGCGCCTTCACAGCAAAGATCGCGTGATTATCTTCACCAACGACAACAACTCCGTGTACCGGATCAGTCGAAAGTTTTTGATCCCGGCCATCACTCACCAGACAGACGCCAAGGAGAGACGCGAGCTGCTACAGCGCTTCAACGATGGGACCTATCCCTGTCTGGTCACCTCACGTGTCCTCAACGAGGGGGTCAATATCCCTGAAGCCAACGTTGGGATCGTCTTGAGCGGGACCGGCAGTGTACGTGAGCACGTCCAACGCCTCGGACGGATCCTTCGTAAACAACCAGAGAAGAGGGCGATCTTGTACGAGATCGTGACAGGACAAACTGTCGAGACATTTGTAAGTGACCGTAGACGCGAACACGACGCATATCGCGATGAATAAGCTTTTCGACGGAGGTAGATGAGATGCTGACACTCGATCTCGTACGGGTTCGCAAGTCCAAGGGGGAGATCAAACCCCGGTACATCAAAGAGTCCAAGAAGTTGCTCGAAAAAGCAGAGATCCTGATTGGACTATACGACGAACACATCGACAAAACACAGGGTGAACTCGAAGAGGCGATCAAGGATCTGATTGGCGATGGGACTGATTACCTATTACAGCGGGGGTTATCCAAGTTACTCGCGGATCGTTCGGAGTTTGAGATGGCCGCTCCGGTCGATCCACGTGAGATTCGACAGAAGGTCTTTGAACTCTCAGCCGAACACCATCCTGTCGCGATTACACCGGATCTTCATCATCAGATGACACGAGAAGATATCCTGCGCATGGCGGGAGAATCATTTGGTCTCGACGTCGCGCAAATGAACGCCGCGTTGTACGCCGACTTGAAAGACGCCTACATTCTGAAGTCGTTTAAGAGCATCACCCCGAAAAAGCTCCTACGTCGTTACAATGTCGCGCTCGCGCAAGCTGTGTTGTTTCGGGCGCGTGAGATGCGGATCATGTTGCGCAACGCCAACACCAAGCGCCTCAGACAGTTGATTCGCTATGTGAAGTTCTTTCGCCTGATCGCCGATATCCGTCCTACAGATGACGGATACTTTATCGTGATCGACGGTCCAGGGTCGCTGTTTCGTTTCTCCCAAAAGTACGGGCTGCAAATGGCCAGCTTCCTGCCTGCGTTGCTGTTGTGCGAAGATTGGAATCTCGAAGTGGAGATCCGATGGGAGGAAAAGCAACGTGAGCTGCACACTTTTACACTTGAGAGTGATGGGACACTGCACAGCCACTTTCCAGACAAAGGCCAGTATGTCACGGAGGAGGAGTCCTACTTTCGCAAACGGTGGAAAGATTACAAGTCTGCGTGGGCACTAAAACCCTCCTCAAAGATCGTCAAGCTCGGCGCAAAGGACCTGCTCGTTGTCGACTATGTGTTGACTCATGAGGACGGTCGCAAGGTGTTGTTGGAGCTTGTTGGCTTTTGGCACAAGCGTTCTCTCGTGCGAAAACTAGAAGCGATTGAGGAGTACGGACCGGACAACTTGATCCTCGTTGTACCTGCGAAGTTGCGCGTCTCTGAGGACGAATTACCCGAGACACAAGCCGCCGTGTACTTTTTTAAAAATGTCATCCAACCAAAACAAATCGTTGCGCTCGCAGAAGAGTTAAGTTCTTGAAGTGCTGTGAAGAACATGGTATGAACGAGTTTCAAGAAAATGTCATATCATAACAACTGCAGTGGAGCTTGTTGACCGTTTGCTGTGTTGATTGATACGGAAGAAGGATAAGAGGATAGGCTGCATATGGAATTGCACGTTCTAGGAGCAGATGGTGGTGAGTTGCTCGGTTACAAGCCTTCTGGATTTCTTTTTGGAGGAAAGCTTTTGCTCGATGCCGGATCCATTTGTTCGGCGTTAAGCCTCGATGAGATCCTCGCGATTGACCACATCTTCATATCACACACCCATCTCGATCACATCAAAGATCTCGGTCTGATGGCCGATTTACTTACAGGGCAGCGAGACACCCCCGTCAACATATACGGCTCTGCTGATGTGATCCACGCGCTCAAGAGCCATTACTTCAACAACAAGATTTGGCCAGACTTCACACGTATTCCCCACCCCAACGCGCCCGTCTTGAAGCTGATCGAAATCCAACCCCTCAAAAAGATCAAGGTCGATCAATTCACTGTGTTGCCTGTACCTGTCAATCATACCGTAGACACATGTGGTTTCCTGGTGACATGGGATAATGGAAGTCTCCTCTACAGCGCGGACACCGGACCCACCCATCGATTATGGGATGTCGCCTCCTCACAGCAGGATCTCAAAGGACTCATCCTCGATGTTGCCTTCCCAACACGTATGCAGTGGATCGCGGATCTCTCAGGACACCTGACGCCGCGCACGGCTTCACAAGAGTTGCGCAAGCTGACACAAGATATCCCTGTCTTCTTTTTTCACCTGAAGCCGGCCTTTCACGACGAGATGGTTACAGAACTCAAGCCTCTGATGAAAGAGGGTTGGCGTGTTCTCCGCTCCGGTGAACGTATCGAGCTGTGACATTAGGCCGTTGGATGACTGCCCCCACCCCCTCCACACAGATCAAACTCCAAACACTTCTTGACGAACTCTATTCAATGCGCCGCAGCGGTCGACGTCGTGGCCTTGAAGGTATGCAGGCCCTCTTTGACGCGCTTGGGCTCTCCACTGACGGTGTACCCGCTGTGCAGATCGCGGGGACCAACGGAAAGGGGTCCACAGCGGCGTTCTTGGCGTCCATTTTGCGTCACGCGGGGCTGAAGGTCGGACTCTTCACGAGCCCTCATTTACACACATACAGCGAGCGCTTTCGGATCGACGGGGCACCTGTTTCTGCTGACATCTTGGTCCCTGTCCTCGAACGAACGATGCGCGCAGCGCGCCAACTGACCCCTCCCGCGTTGTTTTTCGAGGTGACGACCGCTGTGGGGTTCCAACTCTTCAAAGATACACAGGTCGATATCGCTGTGTTTGAAGTCGGGTTGGGAGGCCGTCTCGACCCGACGACTTTTCTACCCACTCGCCTCTCTGTGATCACGTCCATTGGACTCGAACATACACAGTGGCTTGGTGATACGCTCGCTAAAATTGCCCGTGAGAAGGCCGGTATTCTCCGCCCAGGCGTGCCCTACATCTCTGGCGTGGAGCGAGCTGATGTAAAGGAGGCGATCGACGCTGTTGCAAGGGAGGTTGGAGCAGGGAAGGGGGCATGGTATGGACAGCATTTTGGTCTGGAGGCCAGTGATGCCCGCTCGTGTCGTGAGGTGAATGTGTGGTCGGCAGAGCGGCGCTTTGAGGGACTGCGACCTGGACTTCACGGGGGGTTTCAACATCGAAACCTCGGCCTCGCAGTCGCCGCAGCATGTGAGCTACAGAGAGCTGGCTGGTCGATCTCCTCTGGTGCCATACATGACGGGGTGGAAAGTGTTGATTGGTCTGGACGCCTGCAACGGATTTTGGTACAAGAAGGCACACTCTGGTTGGATGGCGCACATAACCCTCAAGCGTGTGAGGTGATCGCGGATGAATTTTCGCGAAAGAACCAAACGTGTCGCGTGTTATTTTCATGCGCAGAGGACAAAAATGTGGTATCGATGTTGCGGACACTTCATCCTGTTGCCTCTTCTCTCACGCTGTGCCCCTTTATTGGGGGACGTGCGATGTCAAAAGAGGCGCTGTTGGAGGCCGCTCATGAGGCCAATATCCAGGTGAAAACCCGGTGGTTCTCCTCCTCTTCACAAGCGCTCACAAGGCTGCTTTGTGAGAAAGAGGATGAGGACATTTTGATTGTGGGTTCGTTGTTTCTCGTGGGAGAGTGTCTCTCGTGGTTGCGCACCCACACACCACACGCGCGTTGAGGCAAAGCCAAGGAAGTGTGTGTGATACAGGTTGTGACAAGACGAAGTGGACGTATTGGATGAAAGAGATTGGGTCCGAAAGAACAGACTCTTCCCCTTTTCTTCCAAATCGCTTACTATGCGACGTGGCAAAATGTGATGGCGCTCACATTCTGCACGAGAGATTGAGCGGATCTAGGAGACCACACACCTCCATCACGAGCTGCTTACTTGCGTGTTATCCCAAACGGTAGTGGGTTCAATGAAGGAAGAGTACAAGTTGTCCTCGAAAGACTCTCAAAGATCAGATGATAGAGACCGAGGGAATTGGCTGATTGGTCGAGTCCTTGGTAAGTATCGTCTTGTTAAGTCGATCGGTTCGGGGGCGTTTGCCAGCATCTACGAAGCTGAACACATCCACCTCAATGTCCCCTTCGCCATCAAGATCCTCCACCCCGCCTTTATGAACCACGAAGAGGTCGTCACCCGCTTCTTTCGCGAAGCCCAAGCCGCGAGCCAACTCCAACACGAAAACGTCGTCTTTATCGCTGACTTTGATGTCGAAGAGGATGTCGGTCCCTACATCGTGATGGAATACCTCGAAGGTAACACCCTCAAACATCTTGTTGCCGAGGAAGGCGCACTTCCACTTGAGCTTGTCGGCGAAATCTGTCGTCAAATCTGTCAGGTGCTCACACTCGCCCACAGAAAAGGTATCGTCCACCGCGACCTCAAGCCCGATAACATCTTCCTTGTGGCGCGTGAAATGGGGCGTATCCTCGTCAAGATTCTCGACTTTGGTATCGCTCACCTCGCCGCAAGCTCCGAGTCGATAACAGGCGCTCGGCTGATGGGGACACCGATCTACATGGCACCCGAACAGTTTCGAGGCGCCTCCAACTCCCCAAGCCTCGACATCTACTCTTTCGGTGTGATCCTCTATGAGTTGTTGACTGGAAAACCCCCTTTTCAGGGACAAAACGTGCAGCAGTTGGGGATTGAGCACTTGTTGATCCCGGCTCCAGAGTTGGACGAATCCTTCCCCTCTGGTCTGCGGCAATTACAAGCACGTCTACTCGCAAAGACACCTGAGGAGAGGCCTTCTGACATGGCCGAGGTCTGGAGTCTGCTCGCGCCGGCACTCGATCCTGAGGGGCAATTCCCCCATTGGCATCAAAAAGAGCCCCGACTGACCAGCGCCTCCCTGCCCGCGCTCTCCATTTTGCAGGGCGGCTCCAAGTCCAAAACGCCTCCACCTGCTTCTGGTGGTCTCGTCGAAAATGAGATGACCGCCAAGCACACGCCTGTGAAAGAGCCCTCTCAACCAGAGGCGCCGAGTATGTCCGACACGATCCTCTCAAGCGATGACTTTCAACTGACACAAGGCCCGTCTGTGCTCGAAGAGGAAGAAATCCTCCACTCTGCTGAGGTGATCGATGATATTGAGATGATCGACGACCTTGAGGCGTTTGAGGAGTATCACGAAGACGAGGATTTTATCCCCGATCACGCCGCAACTGTCGTCGCAAAAAAGAACCACCTCGTGCAACAAGCACAACAACTCTACGCACAGGACGACAAAAAGAAAGACGCGGCGATGCAAATGCTCCAGCACGATGGGGCCATTCGCACAAGCGAAACCGATGACACCGGTGAAGTCGAGATGGTCACCTCTGGTGATGTCTGGAAAACCTCTGAGGTGCCGATCCCCTCGCTCGATGAAGATGTTGACGCGAGCACTGAGATCAAAAGCAACGGCAAAAGACCTTACCCCCGAGTCAACGCCGCAAAGCCCAGGACACCCGTTCCTCCTGCCAGTTTTCCACCACTCGTCTCACCAACCGGACAATACCAATCGATCCCCAAACCATCCTTTCCTCCTAGTGCTCCACCTCCTGCTCGTACAGGTCCACATGCTGGCCCCGCTGCGCTCCCTGAGTCCCCTACAGGTTCTTTCTCTGCGTTGAGTCAGCCATTCAAAAAGTTTAACCGCAAAGAACGGCGGACTCTCGGTATTCTTGGAGTTGCGTTCTTGTTTATGTTGCTCGGGATCTTCTTGATGATTTTGCCTGAGCTCTTTGGTAAAACGCAGAAAAAGCCTTTGCCTGAGCAAAGAAAGTCGGGCTTCATCGAATCAGGTCGAAAAGGTCAGCATATCGACAAGGGAATCGTCCGTGTGAGCTTTATGATACGTCCACCCAATACGGAGGTGTGGCGAGTTGTTGGTGGTTCTGAGTCCTTCGAAGCTCGTGCGTCTGGGTTGATTTTGCGTGCGAGGGCTGGGCAGACACTCCACATACGTCTCAAACTCGACGGTCACCAATCACAAGACATGAAACTCTCGATCCCCAAAAACAAGTCGACCTTTAACGTCTCGGCGACGATGGTCCCCAAAGACTGAGTGACGTAAGACTGCCCTCTAGGTTTACTCTGCCTACCTGTATCCCCTACATACTTCTCTATTCGTCTTCTTCACTTGAAGTGAGCGCAGTCTTGGCTTGTTTGGACTTTCTTTTGGAAGCGGAAGCCAACTCGATATCGACCTGTTCGACCTGAAAACCTCGCTGTTCAAGGTGTGTTTTCATCGCCGGGAGATGGCGTTTGAGGGTGCGTTTTACGCTGAGGGTCTTGGCGATCATCGTCGCCGAAACTTTGCCCTCATGCATCCTAATGCGCAGCTGAAGTCCGCCAAAGATCTGTGGTTTGAGCGTGATCCAAAACTCATTTCCGCCATCTGGATGCTCTCCAAGCAGCGCTTGCTGACCGAGCTTCTCGAACACTTCGGGACGTTCTTCTTTTTTTACAGCGGGCAGCTCATTTGGGGGTGGTTCTGCGTGCGGTGAGGGAGGTAAGGCGAGGGGGGCTTGGACGAGCTCTGGTGGTTTTTGTGTGATAGGATTTGCCGAGCGAAAGGGGGCGATCGCGGTCTCTTGTTCGATCGGGTTGTTTTTCTGCTTGAGGGCCTTTTTTACCACTTTGGGGAGCTTCCCTTTGGCTTTGCGACCCATGAGCGTTCCTTTCGAATGACGTTGTGGGAGCGATCTCTTACAAGGACAATAACACACAGCATACAGGGTTTTGTGTCAGGTCTCAATCCCTCAGGATGGAGCGGGAGATGACGATGCGTTGGACTTCGCTGGTGCCTTCGTAGATCGTGGTGACTTTGCAATCGCGGAAGAGTCTCTCTACAGCAGTCTCTTCATTACATCCGGCTTCGCCGAGGAGAGCGACTGCACGTTGGCAGATCTCATTGGCGATCTCTGTGCTGTAGGCTTTGGCCATCGCGGCCTTTTCGGAGAAGGGACGTTTTTGGTCCTTGAGCCAGGCTGCACGAAGGATGAGCAGCTTGGCTGCGGAAGCCTTGCTCGTCATCTCTGCGAGCCACTGCCTCTGTTCGCCGTTGAGTGTGTCTTGGGTGCGCTTGAGGTAGGTGTGTGTCTCTTCAATTGCGCGCATCGCGATCCCGAGGGCTTGTGAGGCCACTCCAATCCGTCCACCATCAAGTGCGGTCATCGCGATACGGAATCCGCGTCCTGATTCGCCCATCTTCCTCGATTGGGGGACACGGCAATCCTCGAACTGTAAAGAGACCGTCGTGCTCGCACGTAGGCCCATTTTGTCTTCTTTTCGTCCAATGTGGAAACCTTCATCTTCGGGCTCGACGAGGTAGGTGGTGATCCCTCTTGTTCCTTCGCCTTCGCCTGTACGGGTCCATACAACAAAGACGCCTGCGTGTGTTCCCGATGAGATCCAACATTTCTCACCGTTGATGATCACATCATCCCCTTCAAACTGCACTTTGGTGTTGAGCGCTCCTGCGTCTGAACCTGCGCCGGGTTCGGACAGCGCAAAGGAGCCCGCGATGTATTCTCCGCTGAGGATTTTGGGGATGTACTTGTCGATTTGTTCTTGTGTGCCGTAATGGGAGATGGTCTCAGCGACCATGCTGGAGACAGCGACAGTGACGGCGGTCGAACTACAAGCCTTTGCGAGCTCCATAATGGCGAGCGCGTAAGAGATGGAGGAGGCACCATGCCCACCTTTCTCCTTGGGGACGGTCAGGCCTGTCAGGCCGTGTTCTGCGCAGGCTTTGATCGCGTCGGCTGGGAAGGTCTCATCACGATCCCATTCGGCTGCATAAGGTGCAACATACTCCGCTGCGAAGTTGGCGGCTCTTTGTTGGATGTCTTGTTGCTCTTGCGTCAATTGGAAGTTCACGCTGCTCTCTCCTCCTCAGGTCATCTTAAGAAAAAGGCTTATCTGTGTCATTGGCTACGAAGTGGATCACTCTGTGGCTGTCTCTATTGTAGGTAGGCAGCCTTGAAAATCAACAGGATCATGTGCACATATCAAAGTGACATCGTCTTGGTGGGTGTGAGCGAGGTGTTGAAGACGCTTGGCGTTCTCGATCCTCATGGATTTTTTCCATTGCACGGAGGATTCGAATAGTTTTATCCCAAACGGGACCTTCCCTCTCTCGGGATAGATTTGGGCGCGGTGGAAGTAAGCATCACCGCAGTGGAGGAGCCAGTCTTCACCGCGTTTGAGCGCGACACTACAGTGTCCTTGGCTATGTCCGAAGGTTGGTATCATCAAAAACTCCGGTGGCAAACCTCTGAGCGCGTGGATGGCTTCAAAGCCAAACCAGTCTTCGCCTGCATCTTCGTAGCTCTCCCATTGTACATCGTGGGCGAGTTGGCGGGGGATATACCTCTGTTTGTTCTTTCGGCTGAGCGCTGCATCCAGCTCTCTTTTGTGGACGTGGACTTTGGCATGTGGGAAATCTGCGAGTCCACCTGCGTGGTCGAGATCAAGGTGGGTTGGGATGATGTGGCGAACATCACTCGGTTGGAATCCCAAAGCCTTCACTTGCGCGATGGCTGTTTCTTGTGGTTTGTACACAGGTCCAGAGAGTAGATCAAAGAAGGCGCCCAAGCGGCGTGGATGATCAATGTCGTGTTGGCCGATCCCTGTATCGATGAGGACAAGACCGTCTTCTGATTCGACGAGGAGGCAATGACAGACGAGCTCTCCTCTGGCAAAGAAGCCACCTGTACCGTTAAGCAGCTGCGCACATATCGGGCATAACGTCCCACAATTGAGGTGGTGTATCTTCATCAAAAAGACCTTTCGTATTTGTGCCACAGAGAACCCTCGATATGCTGTTTGTGGCACGGAGGGTGTGGCGAAGAAGATATGATGATTGTGTCTGCACGGGAGGGTAGGGTAGCTTGCGTACAAAAGCAAGAAGGAGAACAAAAACAACATGCACATTATGATTACACGACAACGAGAGCAGGCCGTGACGCTTCAACAAAAGCTCGAAGCATCTGGCTGGGAGGTCTCTCTTGTCCCACTCGTCGAGTGTGTGATGTTGTCTCCGCCTGGACTTGAGGACACACTCGCTCACTTCGAATCCTTTGACGGTTTGTTGTTGACGAGCGCGAACGCAGTCCGTGCATTTTATCATCACTGGCAGACGACTCCAGGGCTCCCCGACTTTTCGTCTCTTTCGTCTGTCTATGAGGTCTCCTGTGTGGGCCGCGCGACAGCGCGGCAGCTCACTGCGTACGGTGTCAAAACAGATCGCCTCCCTGCGATCGCACACGCGGCCTCATTACTCGACTCTTTGCTACAGGACGATGTCAGCGGGCGACGATATCTATTTCCGTGCTCTGTGGAGGCCAGGGATGTATTGCCTGCAGGGCTTGAGCTGGCTGGGGCAACTGTTGTGCGTCTGCCGCTCTATAAGATGGCCCAAAGGAGCGTCGATGTGACAACGTGGGCGGAGCAGGTTGAGGCTGGGGTGTTCGACGTGATCACATTTACGAGTCCTTCGATTGTGCGGGCGTTTGTGGAGATCTTTTCGCCTGCGTTTGTGGAACGTGTGCGTGGGTGTTTTGTATGTGCGTCGATTGGACCGACGACGAGTGAGGCGCTGCGAGCGGCTGGTTTGGTCCCTGAAGTGGAGGCCAAGCAACCCGGCCTTGACGGTCTTGTCAAGGCGATTCAGATGTGGTCTCTTGACGACTGAGAGGGCATTCGTGCATCGTTTGTGCGATCCTCCGCGATTGGACGTGGTCCTTTGTGCGTGAGCCCCTATGAGTGAACCCTGGAAGGAGAAGATAGATGAGTTTGACATTATCAAATAGTCGAGAGTGGATGGAGCGTGCGCAGGATTGGATGCCTGGAGGTGTGAATTCACCTGTCAGAGCGTACAAGGCTGTTGGAGGGACGCCGCCGTGGATCAAGCGCGGAAAGGGTGCGTACATCTGGGATGAAGATGAAAACCAATACATCGATTATGTTGGTTCATGGGGGCCGATGATCGTCGGCCATGCACACCCTGAGGTTGTCGAAGCGATTCAGCAAACAGCGGCACTTGGGACGAGTTACGGTGCGCCGACGAGTAATGAAGTCAGGATCGCACAAAAGATCAACGAATTCTTCCCCTCTATCGAGATGGTGAGGCTCGTCAACTCTGGGACGGAGGCGACGATGAGCGCGATCCGTCTCGCACGTGCAGCCACCAAGCGCGACAAGATTATCAAGTTCTCTGGCTGTTACCACGGCCACGCTGACTCCTTTTTGATCGCCGCAGGCTCTGGAGCGATGACCTTTGGTGTGCCTAGTAGCCCTGGTGTTACGAGTGGGACGGCTGCCGATACCCTCCTCGCCGAGTACAACGATCTCGAAGGGGTCAAAGAACTCTTCGCCCAAAATGCCTCACAAATTGCTGCCGTAATTATCGAACCTATTCCCGGAAATATGGGGCTTATTGCACCTGCTGATGGGTTCTTGCAAGGGTTGCGTACGTTGACTGAGCAAGAGGGCGCGTTGTTGATCTTCGACGAAGTGATGACTGGATTTCGCGTCGCACCAGGCGGAGCGCAAGAGCTTTGTGGTGTCGAACCTGATTTGACGACCCTTGGGAAGGTGATCGGGGGTGGATTGCCTGTCGGTGCGTATGGTGGAAAGCGCAAGTGGATGGAGTTGATCGCACCGAGTGGACCTGTGTATCAGGCGGGAACGCTCTCAGGTAACCCGTTGGCAGTTGCGGCAGGGATGAAGACCCTTGAGCTATTGCAACGTGACGGATTTTACGAGGGCCTCGAAGCACAATGTCAAAAGCTCGAAGAGGGGCTTCGTGGGAACCTCAAAGAGCTCGATTTACCTTTGCAGATCAATCGTTTTGGTTCGATGATTTGTCTATTTTTCTCCGAGCAGCCTGTTGTGGACTTTGCGACCGCAAAACAAACGGACACAAAGGCTTTTGCGACGTACTTTCAGTTGATGTTGGAGCAGGGGATCTTTTTGCCTGCGTCGCAGTTTGAAGCGTTGTTCGTGTCTGCCTCTCACAGTGATGAAGATATTGCCCGCACAGTCGAGGCGAACAAAAAAGCGCTCGCGCAGGTCTTTCAAAAGTAGAGAGGAAAGAGGGTGAGGGGGTTGGTCATCTTCTGAAACATTGTCGTTTTTTTGCGTTTGTAGAGCGTCCTCCATTAGATTGGTGATGGATCAAATGACGACTTACGCATAACAAGTCACACATACCCCCTCACATGAATAGATTTCATAAAGAAAAGAAGGAGATGGCCGAAGATGATGCGACGCAATCGTTCTACAACACATCGGGCAACCCCGAGTCCATTGGTTGTTTTGATCAGCGCTGGTTTGATGTTGGCATTGGTTGGGCTGGTCTTTTGGCCCCGTCATTCCAAGAAGAACTTGCGCACAGCGGACAAACCTACCCTTCACAGGGCGACTGTCCAACCCACTCAAAAACATCATGTCCAACCTCCCGTGAACAATACCGCACGTGAGGGCGAGCTTCGTTTCTACCAAGGTACTGTCCGTGGTGCGTTGCCATCCTCGATGAGGGACTCTTTGAGCCGTGAAGATGCGAAATTTTTGTCTGCACTCGCCGCTCGTTTGTTGATCTGGCGTCTCGATCTACGTCGTGATCTTCGCCGTGGTGACTACATTCGTGTTGCGTACAAGCCTATCGAGGAGCAAAGCCGCTTTGAGATCCAGGCGATGACCTACAAGAGTTTGAAGCATCGACAAACATTCCACTTTTACCGCTTCAAAGAGAGCGGTCGAAAATTTGCTGCGTACTACGACAAAAATGGTCGTGACATTGAGCTTCAGCTTCGCAACACGCCGATGAGAGAGTACGAGCAGGTCACATCGATTCTCAAGATGCGCCGACGTCACAAAGGTGTGGACTTCAAAGCGCCTGAAGGTGCCAAAATTTACTTGCCCTGGCGTGCTCGTGTCGTTCGCACTAACTGGAACATGCGATACAACGGGCAATGTGTGAAGGTTCAATTCTTTAAGGGACGACGTATCCACGGTTTGTTCTTGCACCTGTCCAAGGTGATGCCCAAGGTTCGTCGTGGTGCTGTGCTTCCTGCGGGAACTGTCATTGGTCTCGTCGGAAACACTGGACGTTCAACTGCTGCACACTTGCACTACCAATTGGAAACGCGTCGTGGTCGTGTGATTGATCCATTCGATTATCACAAGACTTATCACCGCAAGATCCCCTCTCGTGAATTGGCCATGTTCCAATCATATCGCCGACAACTTGACCGACAATTTGGCCAGCACACTCGAAAATAATCCTGCTCTACTTCTCCACGATCTTCCTCTGTCCTCTCTCGTCCATCATTTCCCGTCCATCATTCCTGATCACTCTTTTTGCTCTCTTCGTTGGGAGTTCTTGGTGGCACTTGCGAACCAAAGTTCGCACCCTACGTGGATGAATATGTGTTCATTTTGGCGATGATAGTATGAATTGGAAGAATTCATTGATGATTTTGATTTTGGTGTAGGAGGCGTGGTTTTTGCTACAGAGGGGTGTGTTGCCCAATTTACTTTGCAACAACATTTGTGTTGGAGTGATGTACAAACAACCGTGCAAGTCAGGATTGTTTGTCCCTTGTGTGTGTCTTTTTCATTCCAGGTCAAAGGCAAACACCGAGGTTCCCAGAGTCTCCGACATAAACTCTATCTTTGGTAGGGGCCTATACGTTTGATTTCGCACCTTTTTACCAGGTTGGTGTGAGCACTTGATGTGTAGAGCTACTATCTCCCACAATGCTTCTTGATGAATTTACCGGGTCCTCCACAGACCCGGTTTTTTTTTGCCCTCTGTGTTCCTCTCGCGAGTCTGTGTGGCATCGTTCCTGATGCAAAGACCAAACTTACGGACAAAATACAGCTTCGTTGTGGCGTGCTGGCTCAGTGATCTTCTGGGTAGAGGTTATCAAAGCGCGTGTAGTCGTTGAAGAAGCGCATACGAACTGTACCAATTGGACCGTTCCGTTGTTTACCGATGATCAGCTCAGCGAGTCCTTTATCTTCAGTGTCTTCATTGTAGACCTCATCCCGATAAACGAACATGATAACGTCTGCGTCCTGCTCGATGGCTCCGGAATTGTGACTTACAACTCCATCTGAAATCCACGACGCTGGACCTGGAACTGTGAGATCGTAGACATCCTCTTCTCCAGCATCTTCGATAGAGCGGATCTCGTCCCAGAATAGATCACTTTGCGCTTTTTTGCGCAGCTCATCACTATCCTGTTGTCTTGGGATCGCGATCCGATCATCCTCTTGAAGTTCAGCGATGCGTTTCCAGCCATTGTCAGTGAGGACGCGGTGTTTACCTGTTGCTGTGAGTGTGCGACCTGTAGAGAGAGTGAGACGAAAAACGGGGCGTTTGCCAACTTTCCACACCTTGTCACTCAAGGTGTGGATGATCTTACCATCTGGTGTCACTGCCGCGACCTGAGGGGTTGTTCCAACAAGATCACGGATGGGTTGTTGGCGACCATCCGCGAGCTGGACGAGGGTGTCACCAACGACACATTCCCGAAGGTCAGACATAACAGGGCGCTTGTCTGGACGACGTTCGAGAGAGCGGTTGAGCTGTGAGAGGGCGAGGACAGGGACGTGAAGTTCTTTTGCGAGACCCTTGAGACCACGAGAGATCGCGGAGATCTCTTGTTCCCGGCTCTGCTCGTTTTTGTCACCCCTCATGAGCTGGAGGTAGTCGATCACAATCAGACCGATCTTTCCGTGCATCATTTTCAGACGACGACACTTTGAACGGACTTCGAGAACACTCGCGTTACCACCATCATCAATGTACAACTTTGAACGGGCGAGGTCAGAGGCCGCACGTGTCAGCTTGGGGATGTCATTGTCCTTCATCTGCCCTGTACGAAGACGACCCGAGTTCACCCGTGCGAGTGAACAGAGCATCCTCATCATCAACTGCTCCTTACTCATCTCAAGAGAGAAGATCGCCACAGGAAATTCGTGGAGGACCGCTGCGTTACTCGCCATGTTCAGGGCGAGTGAGGTGTTGTGTGTGACGATGTACTGATCTGTGATGTAGAGAGCATCTGGGTGACTGACCTTGATACATTGTGTCTGTGTGTCTCTGCTGTACTCGATGCTCTTAAGTGCCAGTGTGTGTGTCGTTGTCGGAAGTCTGAGCGTGATCTTCCACTCTTGTACTTGGGAGGACGACGGAGCAAGCGAGGCGATCCCACCGAGTGAGCGGACGAGTTGGAGCGTGTCGAGCGCAAGAGGCTCGTGGGGGGTGGTGAAGGTGTAAGTCTCTGGTGAAGTCGTGTGCGCTTGGGCACCACCTTCGAGTAGGCCTGAGAGCAGGGCGCGACGTTGGGGACGTGAAGCTTCGAGATAATCGAGTGGGATGCGTTTGTCTGCACCACTTAGAGAGTGTGCTGGATCGCGTTGTTTTTGTGGATCGCTTAGCTGGAAGGCGAGCGAGGTGTAGGGGTTGGTCAGGAGTTTACCGAGGACATGAGGATCGAGAGGTAGATCGCTCTCTTCGCCAAAGTCTCCACTTGAGAGTGGGATGGAGAAGGGCCCTTCTTGCTGTTCTTGAAGAGACATCCACTCTTCTGTGGAGAGGATGCGGTGTGTGTCCCAGGATGGGTGAGAGACGTGCCAGAGGTGCTCGGCGCAGGCTTCTGTTTGGCGGCCATCTTCGAAGGTCAGTGTGTAAACGGCTCGACGACCTTGGGGATAGATTCCCGTGACAACAGAGGGGCGTCCGTCGTGGGAGGCCAGCGGTTGTCCGAGCTCCAGGTCGCCCATTTGTGTCCAACCTGTGGGGGTCTTGATGTGGGCGTCGAGGGGTTGCGCTTTCCCCATACTAGGACGTCCTGCGAGGATGATAAGGTCAGTGGGTTGGAGACCGGAGGACATCTTGTCGAAGTCATCGAAGCCTGTTGGGATCCCTGTGACGAGTTCTTTCTTTTCGTAGAGGCCTTCGATGATTTTGAAGGTATCCTTGACGATCTCGTGGGAGGGAGTGAGGTCTTTTTGTTCCCGCTCTTGGCGGATCTCCATGACCTTGCGCTCTGCGGTGTCGAGGAACTCACCAACATCTTCGACGTTAGAGTAGGCTTCGATCACGATCTCGGAGGCGATCGTGATCAGGCGCCTGATGATCGACTTGGAACGAATGATCTGCGCGTAGTAAGCGATGTTTGCCGTTGTGGGGATGCGGTCTACGAGTTCGGACAGATAGGGAAGTTGTCCCACTTTATCGAGCTGGTCACGTGATTTGAGTTTGTTGGCGAGGGTGATGACGTCGATCGGTTCACTCTCGATCTCGAGATCTTTCATGGCTTCGAAGATGAAGCGGTGTTTGTCGAGATAGAAGTCCTGGCCTTTGATCGAGGTGGTCAGCTCATTGATCGCTTTGTTGTGGAGGAGGACTGCACCAAGAACGGATTTTTCGGCTTCGAGATCATGGGGAGGGACATGGCGTTGGAGATCGTGCAGGCTGAGTTCTTGTTTCTTCTTGTCTTTGCTGAATTTTTTGGCCATGTCTCGGTTGCTCCGGATGAAGATAGTGCCTGGAAAATGGAGTGTTTTTTATCACATACAAGACTCCCCATGTGATCTTATGCAGACCAACAAGAAGGTGCAATGCGGGGGGAAGATTATACGTGAGGTGATGAAAAATAGGAACAGGGGAGTGAAAGACGTGTAGAGGGAGAGGGGGAATTACTGAGCGACAACCCATACTTTCACGGGAACAGTGACTTCGGGATGAAGTTTGATTTGACACTCATATACGCCGAGTTTCTTGACCGAGTCGTCCATTGTGATCTGACGACGGTGGATCTTGAAGTTCTCTTCGCGGAGCGCTTCGCCGATGTCACGTGTGGTGACGGAGCCGAAGATACGATCTTCTTCACCGACCTGACGTGTGATCGTGACGGAAGTAGCCTTCAGTTCTTCAGCGAGCTTGAGTGCTTCTCTTTTTGCTTTCTCTTGGCGCAAAAAGATCTGACGTTTTTCGTGCTCAAGGCGACGAACATTTTTCTCGGTAGCCACAGCTGCGAGGTCACGTGGGAGCAAGAAGTTTCTTGCATATCCATCTGCAACCTTCACGATTTCACCGGGTTTTCCGAAGCCTTTGATTTCTTCTTTCAGGATGACTTTCATCGTCTATTTCCTCCCGTGTGATGTGTTAGCTAGTGACGACTGTGAATGGCATCAAGCCAAGGACGCGAGCGCGTTTGATAGCGCGAGCCATTTGGCGTTGGTGACGAGCGCAGTTTCCGGAGATCCGGCGAGGGATGATTTTTCCACGCTCAGTGACAAAGTACTTGAGCAAGGAAGGATCTTTGTAAGTGATGTTCAACTCAGGATCGACGCAAAAGCGACAAACTTTTCTGCGACCGAAGCCTCGACGACGACGAATAACTCTTTCCATTGTGTTCTCTCCTATTCAGGCGCGATGGTGAGGCATCGCGAGCTGATTATCCTTCGGTGGCTGCTTCGGTGGATTCTTCTGTAGGCTCGCTTTTCGCTTTTGCCTCAGAGGGGCCTCGATCATCACGATCTCTTCGATCGCGTCGATCTCCACGGTCACCACGGTCACCACGATCACGACCACGGCCACGGCCTTGACGACCACGTCCTTCGTTCTCGTCACGCGCTTTTTCGGTGAACACAACGTCTTGTTCCAACTCTTCTGCCGTGACTTCGTCAGCGACCTTCAAAGATTGGTATTTCACAACCTCTTCAGTGATGCGGAACAAACGAGTCAACTTGGCGACGACGCCAGGTTGTCCTGCGTATGTAATCAAAAAGAAGAGAGCTTTGTTTTGCTTGAGGACTGGGTATGCAGTTTTGCGATTTCCCCAGGATTCCACCTGCAAGAGCTTTCCTTCGTCGTTTGAGATAGTTTCGAAGATCTTGTTGTTGATACGTTTTTGGACGTCTTCAGACAAGTCTGATCTCAGAAGGTAAAAAGTTTCGTATTTTCTAAGACTCAAGAGTGCCTCCTTCTGGACTCGGCGACCCATACCTTCCCGGGTACGGGTAAGGAGTATATGGAAGTTGGAAGTGAACACTGTAGTGTGTTCTGACAAGAAAACGCCAGGATAACGTAGTCATCCTGGCGTTTAGATTTTTAGGCTGGGAATTTATAGACGCAAAAGATCAAAAGATCAAGAACTTTCTCGATTATCTTTTGGCTGGTTGTGTCTTTGGTGCTTCGCGCTTGGCAGGAGCAGTACGTGCTGCAGGAGCAGTACGTACTGCAGGAGCAGCGGGACGAGCAACAGGTGCAGCAGGTCTAGCAGCGGGACGCGCAGCAGGTCTTGCTACAGGACGAGCAGCGGGGCGTGCAGCAGGTCTTGCCGCGGGGCGTGCAGCGGGACGAGCCGCAGGGCGTGCAGCGGGACGAGCCGCAGGGCGTGCAGCGGGACGAGCCGCAGGGCGTGCAGCGGGACGAGCCGCAGGGCGTGCA
>PCBK01000187.1 GCA_002731275.1 Deltaproteobacteria bacterium
GGGAAGAGCCGAAGGCTCAGGGTGGAGAGTTTGTTGAGGTGGATGATTGCAAGTGAAGACGCAAAAAACCCACTGCAAGCTCGAAAGCAAAAGGGAATCCAAGAATGTCGCCTGCGACATACGTCTGGAAGAAGGGGATGAACTCGTGGAATCAGGGGAGTTTGCGGAGACACAAGTGCAACGTCCGCCGGATCAGCACTATGGCCAAATCTTCGTATATATCGTTTGAATGGTCCCTCCTCTCGAAAGGCTTGAGAGGAGGGAAGTCGCGAAGCGACAGGGAGGTGAGTTTGTTGAGGTGGATGATTGCAAAGCGCACGAAGCAAATCAGAATTCGGGTATCTTCCATGCATATTGGATGGGCTGTTTTTGAGGGTGGGTCTTTAGACCTGCCCAATTCCAATCGTCGCGAGGCCGAAGGCATCGCGTACCCTCTTCATAGGCCCAGGTTTTAACCTGGGTATACGGCCATTCGTATCCCTTATATCCGTCCATGTGAGGATATTTGTTTCCATTGGATGCACCCGGTCCGAAGGTTCGTTGGGGGGATTCATTCTACATGAATGTTTGGTTGGATTCGTTTGTTTGGTGTCACCGGGTTGAAACCCGGTGCTATAGAAAAGGTACGCTCGCCTTCAAGGCTTCGCATCGATCTGAATTGCGGCGGGACTCAAAGTCCCACCTCAACACAAAAACACAACCCATCACAAGGAGATCTGATTTTCTCGTGGAGTCAGGGGAGTTTGCGAAGACACAAGTGCAACGTCCGCCGGATCAGATTTCTAGAATCCCCCGTATATATCGGTTGTATGTTGCAAAGCGTACGAGGCAAATAAGCCACGAAGAGAAGCCTCTGCAAGAAGGGCTCTGTCAATGGTAAAGCCACAACCCCGCAGGGGTTCAACCGGGGTCTAGCGGCCGTCCGCTGGTGCAACGTCCGCCGGATCAGATATTCGTGTATGTTGGGTGAAAAGTGGGAGGAAAGGGAGGGAGAGAAGAGGAAAATGAGAGGAAAGACTTAGCGTTTTGCAGGCTTTTTCTTGTCTGCTTTTTTGTCGTCTTTCTTCTCTTCTTTTTTGTCTTTTGCTTTTTTGTCGTCTTTCTTTTCTTCTTTTTTGTCTGCTTTTTTCTCAGCGCGTTTTGCGGGTTTGGTGGTTCCGCGTTTTGCTGGAGCAGTGCGTTTGGTTGCTCTATTTTCGGGCTTGCTGTTTTTCTTGGGGCAAGCAGTCATAGTCAATGCGAACAGAACACAAGCGAGAGCAGCGAGGAATTTTTTCATCTTCAATTCTCCTAAAGAGTGGTTAAACTTTGCATTTTTTGCCTTCTTCTTGGAAAGGCAAGTGGATGTTTGTTACCCAAGGGGTGATCCTATAGCACAACCTCATTCATTCGGCAACACTCTTTTCAAAATCGACACAGATATCCACACGAGTAAGGGAGACTATCCTCTTACGATACCGAACCAAGAAGCCTTTTTAATCTCTCTTCGTCTATCCGGATTGTGATGTTGTTGTCACGTTGGACTGTGACTTGGCCAGGAGGGGCACCTTTGAGCTTCTTTACGTACTTCGTCTCCGTGTACATCACCTCGATGTGAGTTTGGTTTCGCGACTTGCTGTTGTGAGCTGCAAGGGTCGCAGCGTCGAGCAATACATCTTGGGGAATCGTCCCCTGTTTTTGGAGTGGGACGATCACATGTGAGCCTGCGACACCTCTGGCGTGAAGCCAAATATCGTTTCCTTTGGCGACTCGGAATGTTAATTCGTCGTTGGCCTTGCTGTTGCGTCCTACCAGGATTTTGTGGCCTGTTTGTGCTTTGTACTCTTTGTAAGGGGCGCTCTTTTGATCGGTTTTTTTGCGCTTGATGACCTGTCGTTTTTGTTCTGAGGGGAGGTAGGCGACGAGCTCTTCGGCTGTTTGTATGCTCTCGATTTCTTCAAGTTCTTCTTCGATTTGGAGGATGTCCTCTTCGACCTCTTCGATACGTGGTGAGATGATGTCGAGTCCTTTTTTGGCGCGTTTGATCTTTTTGAACAGCTTTTCCAGATTCTCCTGTGGGGAGAGTGCTGGATCGAGTTTGATATCGCGTTGTTTCAACTCTGGATCATAGTAGTCAACAACGGATACATGGGTATCACCACGCTTGATTTCGTGCATATTTCCCTTCAGCAATTCCGCGTCAACTTCTCTCTTGAGCGCGTCATAACACCGCTGTTTATCGCGTTCAAGGTTCGTCAGCAGACGATTTTTTTTCTTGAGATCTCGCCTGCGAGTCTTGGTGCACAGTTGTTTGTACTGTGTGAATCTCTGCGCTTCGTTGTGTGTTTGTGTTTGCCTTGCGAGGTAAATGTTGTGTGGGAAGAGAGACAGCTTTTCATCTAGAGGTTCTGCAAATTCAGGGGGCGTCGGAGGTTGTTCTTTTTGGTGTGGAAGGGGGTCTGGGGCAAGATAAGTGTCTCCTCGTCTCAAGCCCCGCTGGAATGATAGAGGCAACAAGGCATGTTGAATGCGCAGGGCTTCGCCACACAGAAAGACCTGTCCTCTTCGTGATCTACATTCGCAGATCAGCGTGTGTTGCTCTTCTCCTCGTTTCCACCCCAGTAAGATGATTTTGTCGTTCTCATGTATAGAGCAGTGAATGAGTCGTGCGTGCTTGAGATGTTTTCGTAGGACCATACAAAATGTCGGTGGTGTCGGAAGGGAAGGAGGTCTTTGTTCGACAAGGTGCACTCTCTCCTGACCTGCTTCCATCGAGATCAAGAGTTGCGCAGTCCATCCCGGAATACGGAGTTGAAAATAGATCTCATGATGTGAGGGCTGTGTGATCTTCTGGACTTGCGCACCAATCAAGTTCTGAAACTCTTGTTGGATGGCGTTCAATTCTGAGTAGCGAATGGTCATGCTTGTTCTTTCGTTTCGAAAATGAGGCTGGGTTGTGTCTCTTGTGTTCGTAGGATGACGTGGGAGGTGTATATCAGGTTCGAGGACGTCGTTTCAGAACGGAAGCACCAATGAAGATGAACATGAGCAGATACACGAAGTCAAAATCTGAGGAGGAGGCGTTGCACTGACAACCTTGCTGTGATGGTGGTGTCGTCGTTTTTGTGTCTGGTGTGGGAGTCGGTTCGGGGGCTATCGGTTCGGGTCCAAACTCTTTTGGCGCTGGAGGTGCTTGCTCTTTCCATCCATCGGATGGGTACAAAAAGCAGATCCCATCTTTATCGTCTTGTGCAAGTGTAATGGGTCCGTTTTGTCGGTCCCTCGACTCGTGCATGACCGCGCTCTTGAACTCCGAGTACCAAAGACCGAGCAAAAAACCAGCTTGATAGAACAAGACGGTCTTGATCTCGACGGCGTTGGCTGTTGGTGTTGATGCCCATGTGTAATGTACGTTGTTAAACAACACATCGACCTCCTTGAGCTCGCCTGTTGTCGGGGTAAAGTAAATGGAACGTTGCATCAGGATATTTTCGCTCCATTCCCAATTGGCCGTCTCAAATCGAATCAACGACTTTCCGTCCCTGTCTTTGTCCCCTGTGGGATTATTGGGGTCTTTTGGTCGGCCAGCGTAGGATGTACTCTCTGAAGTCGTGAACGCAAATTGCAGCGCGCATCCTTGGACTGTCCACGCATTCAACGCGTCCTTGATAGCCTGAATGTCACTGCCATCCGTCACGTCCTTGCTTCCATCCTTGTGGATCTCAAATGTCACGGGTTGATTGGCCCACCTGACGACTTTGTTACCTGTCTGTTCAGAGGTGGATTGAACCTGAAATCCCCAGGCTACAGCTGGAAGAATGAGATTGCAAAAGAGCACCATCATATGGAGCGGATAGGGTCGCATAATGACCTCCTACGAGAGGGGGGAAGAGTATTGTGAGCCTCTCACCAAGTAAAGGGGTGAAAGTGATGTTGTATTTTTCGCAGATTCAGGCCTTATGTTCGGCCTCGTCTTCACATCTTTTGCAATAAGACAGGCTTGCCAGAGAGACTGTCTATCGTTGTGGTGCACGCGGCTTGGATGGAGCTGTAAATACCTGCTTACTCCAGTCTTTCCAACGAACGTGCGCCTATGTGTATAGACGCTCTGAAGAGTATAAACGTACACAAGAGACCCAACACAAAACAGATCAGCATATGTCCATAGTGTGCAAGAGGTACTGGTTGCTTTCGCAACTGACTCCACAAAAGGTGACGCACTGGCAACAACGTCAAAGCCAAACAGAAGATGATCCAAAAGATACTGCAGATCATATACAGTACCCCACCAAAACCTGTCGCGATTTTTGCGGGATTGTCGATGTCAAAGCGTGGATAGATCGCGCCAAAGCCAATGCCCAAGCTCGTGATCCCAGAGGTCATCAAGAGGACTGTGCACATCGCAATGATCGTATGCCCAATATCCGACTTGATGAACACATTGGTCGCGATCACGATCAACTCCGACATGAAAAAAAGTGGCAAAAACACACTCCAGCACTTTGCCAGCAAAAAACGGCGCATTGAGATTGGAGACTGTTTGATGATCCAGAAGCTGCGACCCTCCAAGCTGACAGATGGGTACGCAAAGCGAACGGAGACCGCCGCGACAACAAAGCCCAATAAAATCAGATTGAACAGGTAGATTCCTGCAGTCGCAACCATTGAGGAGATCCCATGCATTTTTAGGGATGACATCTGCCTCAAGCTGCTAAAGTTGAAGACATACACGACAACAAGCGCACCAAGGAGAAGCAACTGCGCCCACTGGCCGGGGTTGCGGGTGAAGGTCTTAAACTCCTTGGAGAGCATGCTCTGATCGAGTGTGGAGAAGGGACGGATCAGGAGGTCTATCAAGCTGTCGATGATTCGCGCTCTTCTCGTCTGGTGAGTTCGACCTTCTTGGGCCCGTGAGAAAGCACTTGGATAAAGCCATTCGTGGAACCAAAAGGCGAGAATCGTCGTCGCGAGCGCTGTCGAATACAAGGCCACAAGTTGGATTGGCTGGTAGGACATCGCACGCTTACTGAGGAAGGGGAAGATGCTCGCAACCGCCCAATCGCTTGGAAGGAGAGAGGCTGTTGGGCTGCGTAGCATTCCCAAAAAGTCGACCGCGCTGGAAAAATGTTCGGGGGTTAAAAATCGCTCTGGTTGAAGGAGTCGAAAGTAAACGTACAAGAAGATGAAGCCAATCACGAACAAAAAGAGCAGCACATCACGACTGCGCTTGGCTGAAAATAGAGACGCGAGCAACAACGCAAAGAGCGTCGCGACAGAGGCGGGGATGATCAGAAAGGGAAGCCCTACAACAAGCAGCTGGAGATAATATGTCCATGAAACGCCGAATGTTTGACCATATGCAAGCAGAAAGGGAAACCCAAAGATCACGATCATCCAAGACGCATGGAGCATCGTCTCAAACCATCTCGACAAGAAGAAGGTCCTCGGAGGAAGTGGGCTGCTGTTGAGCAGCTGCAGATCATCGGACAAAAAGAATGTCGTAAAAGCCGTGACCAAGTTGGAGAAGATCAAGATGGAAAAGAACGTCAAAAAGGCCATTGAGAGGACTTTTTGAAGTAGCAGTTCTCCAATGTCCTCAATTTGAATGCACTTTTGACACAGCCACATGGAACCTGAGTAGATAGCCCACCAGAATCCTGCGCCAAGGAGACCAAAGAAGAGAATGGTTGTTGGGGAGTGCCCCGTTGTGCCCTTACTGGGGCGTTGAAAACTCTTCCACTTGGGGATCAGGAGCTGCAAAAATGACATGGGAGCTGGTCCGTGAAGAGAGGGCTGTGAAGGAAGGCTATTGTTTGGTGCGGAGGGTCAAAAAGGAGAGCCAACTGCGTCGTCTTTCGCGGCCAATTAACAACAAAAAGAACCAAATGCCCATGAGCGAGACAATCCAGGGACCAGGTGTAGAGGCCTTTTGTGCACTACATCCACAACCTTCTCCTTTGGTTGGATCTTCGGGGTTGGTTGTTTGTGGTTCGCGTTTGGGAGGGAAGCAGTAGGAGACTGTTGCGCTCCATTCTTTACACGAAAAGGAGCCTGGACAAGGCGTTTCCTTGCCGTCCTCTTTACAAGCGATACTGCAAATCGACGCTTTGTTGTCTTTGTCGCCCGGCTTGATGCAAGCTTTTGATTCTGTGTCGCAAACATATCCTTCGTGACATTCGAGATCCTCAGAGCAGTCGTGGATGACACAGTTTTGTCCATCGCCACAGTCGTTGGCGCCTTCACAGAGCTTGCCAAGACTACCTTGACCAATACATGTTCCGTTCGAACAGTATTCACCTTCTTTACAGTCTTTTGTGGCGGTGCAACCACCACGTGGGATACAGCGTCCATTTTCACGACACTCGCTGTTTGCGTCACAGTCAGCGTCTGTTTTGCATTTGTCTTTACAGAGGTCTTGCTCACAGAAGCGGTCGCTGCCACAGTCCTCGTCTTTGCTACACGTTGTACAGCGGTTGTTCATACAGATACGGCCTTTGGGGTCGCAATCACTGTCTTTGTCGCAAGAGGGGAAGCATGTTCCGCGATCACAGTAGTGTTTGTCTGGGCAGTTACCATCTGTCGCGCATTTTCCGCAACGACCACCATTACAAACGAGCCCTGCGGGGCAGTGGGAGCTCTCAGTGCAGGTGTTGGAGGAGATGGGGTAGGCGTTGCAGAGGGCTTTTCTGTCGTCTTCAGTGAGGTGCGTTTTGGAGTTGTAGGCGGGCGCCATGATGGCGTTTGTTGTGGTCGTGTGTCCAAATCCAATCGCGTGGCCGACTTCGTGGGTGAGGATCATCATCTGTGCTTTGTCAGAGCGTGTGCCTGCTTTGAGCCACACGTTACCTTCTTTGACGGCACCACCTCCGCCCCAGATAGGGCCGCCCAGTCCTACGGCAGAAGCCGACGCGCCGTTTGGCAAAGAGGCAACCCATTCGATCACATTGACACCATCACCTTTGATCGCGCCGACCTTTGTGGTCCCCATGTATTTGAACATCATGAAAGAGCAGTCGATTTGCTCCCAAGTGTTAAAAGCGTCCTGGACAATTTTTTTGATGTCAGCGAGATCACGCCCACTCCAGTTGGCTTTGTCCGTGTATGTGACGTACCAGGGGATAGGCATTTTTGAGAAAGCCCAGCGCGGGTTTCCGTTCATGTAGGTGTAGGCGTGGACATGTTGGGCAAACAGCAAACAAGACAAAAAGCAAAAAATTCCAATGATTCCATATCGTCGCATTGTGCAGACCTCATTAAGAATGACGATGAGTAGGCAGGATGATCAATCGTGACGCTGGCGAGAGTGTGGTCGTGTTGATCGTACGTGCCACAATACTATAATCGTTCTCTCGATAAAATGGAACACCACACATCTGAAAAAAGTAAACGAATGGTTTTCGATGTTTCTTCTTTTTTCCAAACTCTTTTTTTCATCCATCGGCTTTGAAGGCTCTCTGGATTCGAGTGGGGGACTTCCATTCTTTGAGTGTTTGTTGTATATGCCGGGTTGGATTTGCTTCCTCAAGGTGTCTCTCGAACGTCTGATATGGAGAAGGAGTACGTGCTATGAAAGTCGCGATTTCATCGGATCACGCAGGAAACCAGCTTCGTCAGTTTGTCAAAGAATGGTGCCTTCAGCGAGGCTATGAGGTGATCGATCATGGCCCCCAAGAGGAAGGCTCTGTCGATTACCCTGTGTATGCGGCACCTGTCGCTAAAGCTGTACAGAGTGGTGTTGTGGATAGAGGGATCTTGATCTGTGGAAGCGGGATGGGCATGAGTATCGCAGCCAATCGTTTTCAAGGTGTACGTGCCGCCCTCTGTCGAGAAGAGTTAAGTGCCCGTATGTCACGCCTGCACAACGACGCAAATATTCTCGTACTCGGCGAGCGTTTTACCGGATTGTCGATGGCCGAAGCCATTCTTTCGGCCTGGTTTGATACGGATTTTGAAGGCGGAAGACATGCGCGTCGTGTCGGACTCATCGATAAAGAAAGTGAATAACATGCGCAAAAAAAGCGCATGTCTTGAAAAGACCTACCACCCAAAAGAGGTAAGTGAATATGTATGAAGCCCTTCGCAAGACAGACCCCGATGTATTTGGACATTTTCGTTCTGAGCTGCGTCGCCAGGAAGAAGGTTTGGAGTTGATCGCGTCCGAAAACTTTGTCTCACGTGCAGTCATGGAGATCATGGGATCACCATTGACCAACAAATATGCGGAAGGCTATCCCCGCGCTCGCTACTACGGTGGGTGTGAACACTACGATGAGATCGAAATCCTCGCGATTCGTCGCGCCAGAGAACTCTTTGGCGTCGCACATGCAAATGTCCAACCTCACTCCGGTGCACAGGCGAACATGGCTGTATATATGGCGATGCTCCAACCGGGCGACACCATCTTGACACTTGAACTGTCACATGGCGGGCACCTCAGCCACGGAAGCCCCGTCAACTCTTCTGGAAAAATGTACAACGTCGTCCATTACCGCGTCGATCCAGAGACACATCGTCTCGATTACGATCACGTCCTTGAGCAGGCGAAAACCCACAAACCCAAATTGATCGTCTGTGGGGCGAGCGCATACCCCCGCGAGATCGATTTCGCTCGTTTTCGTCAGATCGCCGATGAAGTTGACGCATTGTTGATGGCTGATATCGCACATATCGCAGGCCTTGTCGCTGCAAAAGTGCACAACGATCCCATCCCTCACTGCCACTTTGTGACGACCACCACACACAAAACGTTGCGTGGCCCACGTGGTGGGATGATCTTGTGTGGAAAAGAGTTCAAACGTCCCATCAATTCCTCGGTGTTCCCAGGCATGCAGGGGGGACCTTTGATGCACGTGATCGCGGCCAAAGCCGTGGCGTTTCAAGAAGCTCTTCAGTCCTCCTTTAAAACGTACCAACAACAAGTGCTCGATAACGCACAGGCCCTCGCTTCTGCGCTGATCGACAAGGGGGTGACGATCTTAACAGGCGGGACTGATAACCATCTCGTGCTGCTCGATGTCAGCAAACTCGGTCTCAACGGCAAGCAGTGTGAAGATGCCCTCGAAGGCGCTGGAATCACGGTCAACAAAAATATGATCCCATACGACACCAACTCCGCGAAGGTGACAAGTGGGATTCGTTTGGGCGTCCCTGCTGTGACCTCCCGTGGCATGAAGACGGAAGAGATGGCGCAGATTGCGTCATGGATCACAGAGGTCTTCCACGCACCTGATGATGAGGCTTTGAAACAACGCGTACGTGATGAGGTCAGAGATTTGTCTCTTAAATTCCCTCTTTATCCTCAGCTGCTTGAAGGGGCACAAGGATAATTGTGAGTGGGGGGTGCGTCCTTTTCCTGTCATCGGCATCTCAAGTGACGTCACCATTTCGTGATATGAATTGAACCGGAGTAGACGGACGATGCGTTGTCCTTTTTGTGAAGCTACCGATACCAAAGTGATAGACTCTCGTAGCAGTAAAGACGGTTATGTTGTGCGACGACGCCGTAGTTGCGAACATTGTAAAAGTCGATTTACGACCTACGAAAAAATCGAAGATCTTCTGCCCATGGTCGTGAAAAAAGACTACCGTAGAGAGGCTTTTGATCGAAAGAAAATCCTCAAGGGTGTGCAGCAAGCCTGTCAAAAGCGGCCTGTCAGCATAGAGACGATCGACTCGATTGTTGACTCCATCGAAAAACATTTTATGGAGCGCAACGACAAAGAGATCGAAAGTCGAGAGGTTGGAGAGCTGCTCATGGACGCTCTCCGAGAAGTCGATCAAGTTGCGTACGTTCGTTTCGCAAGTGTCTATCGGGAATTTCGAGATGTTGGAGAGTTTATGGTAGAGCTTGAAGATCTTCTTGCAAAGGAAGGAGAGTCCAAGGGTGAGTAACGACGAGCATTTTATGCAGATCGCCCTCGATGAAGCGAACCGCGCACGTGGGCTGACCAGCCCCAATCCCCTCGTCGGTGCTGTCATCGTAAAGGACGGTCAAATCCTTTCAAAAGGCTATCACCACCGCGCAGGACTTCCTCACGCTGAGGTCGAAGCTCTTGCTCCTCTTGGAGGCAAGGCTCCCGGCGCGACCATGTACGTCAATCTAGAGCCATGTTCTCACACTGGTCGCACGCCACCCTGTAGCGCTGCCGTGATTAAGGCCGGGATCAAGCGCGTCGTGATTGGCGTCCAAGATCCTGATCCACGTGTCAACGGCAATGGCATTCGGCTGCTTGAAGAGGCTGGTATCGAAGTCACCACAGGTGTCCTTGAGCAAGCATCTATCGCTCTTAATGCCGCATTCTTTACGGCCATTCAAAAACGTCGACCTCGTGTCTCGTTGAAAGTCGCGACGAGCCTCGACGCGCAAATCGCGACGCACACAGGCGATGCAAAGTGGTTGAGCGGTGAGCCTGCCCGTAAGTGGGCACACCAAATGCGCGTCGAGCACGACGCGATCCTCGTCGGCGCAGGCACTGTGATCGCCGATGACCCCTCTCTTAATGTCCGTCATGTCGAAGGTCGCGACCCTTTGCGCGTCGTCCTTGACTCCACACTTCGGACACCCCTCACTGCCAAACTCTACACTGCCCCCCTCGCAGAAGGCACGATCGTCATCTGCACACGGCCTGATCAAGACAAACACAGCGCTCTTCTCGAACGAGGTGTCAAAGTCTTTCAGGTGGCCGAAGATGAGTCGGGACGTCCTGATATCACAGAGGTGTTGTCTGTGCTGAAGGAGCTTGGGTATCTCGATATTTTTGTGGAGGGAGGTGGGGAGATCCACGGGGCCTTTTTGCAAAAGCAACTCGTCGATCGCCTTTACGTTGTTGTGACTCCATGGCTGATCGGGGAAGATGGTATCTCCGCCTTTCGTTTCCCCAGCCCCAACAAGTTGTCCGAGGCGATTCGTCTTACACCTATTGCCCACACACAGCTTGGCGATGATCTGATGCTGACGATGGAACCTCATTGGGAGCCGTCTTCTTAGTCACCCAGTGCGACCCCAGCCCAATCTATGTTCGAAATAAAGGAGCCGTGAAAAGATGTCACGTGTAATTGAAGGAAATCTCGTTGCGACTGGTATGAAGTTCGGGATCGTCGTTGGGCGATTCAACTCATTTTTGTGTGAACAACTGCTTGAAGGTGCTGTCGATACAATCGTACGACATGGCGCTTCGGAAGATGACATCGTGATCTTTCGAGTCCCTGGTGCATTTGAGATCCCACTTGCCTGTCAAAAGGTCGCTGAAAGTGGTAAATTTGATGCGGTCATCGCGCTGGGGATCGTGATCAAAGGTGGCACACCTCACTTCGACTTTGTCGCTGGCCAAGTTGCAAGTGGTGTGACCAACGCGACGCTCTCAACAGGTGTGCCTGTGGCGTTTGGTGTGTTGACGACAAACAGTATCGAACAGGCGATCGAGCGCTCTGGAACGAAGATGGGCAACAAGGGTGACGAAGCAGCTCTTGCGGCCATTGAGATGGTTAATTTGCTCAAACAGGTGGATGCGAATGTCTAGTCGCCGAAAAGGTCGTGAGCTTGCGTTGATGGCTCTCTATGCAATTGATGGTGTTCCCTCTTTCGAAGTGTACAAAGCGCTCAACCAATTTTGGCGCTTATACGACGATCCATCGATTTGGGAAGCGCTCTTTGCTAAGAAAAGAAAACGTCCTCACCCCATGCAAGAGCCGCATCTGTGGGAAGCCTTTGATGTGTTGACACTCGAACCCATCGAGATCGCCGCACCCCCCGAAGGAAAACCCGCTGAGGCGCATGCATTTGCCCTCGTTCGGGTCGAAGGTTTCATCGAACACTCTACTGTCATCGATAAAGCTATCTCCGCGTCTGCACGTGGATGGCGGCTTCAGAGGATGGCGCAGGTTGATCGAAATATCCTGCGACTCGGCGCATACGAACTTCTGTTTTGTGAAGATATTCCCCACGCTGTTGCGATCTCCGAGGCTATCGAGCTTAGTAAGCGCTACTCCAATGCGAAGTCCCGTTCGTTTATCAACGGAGTCCTCGATCGCATTCACAAATCCCGCAAAGAGTACGTCTAAGATCTGTGCGGAGGCGACAGCGTTACAGCTCTGTTTCGATGCGCGCGCCGAACAAAAAACGCCACTCCTGTCCCGTCTCTTGTTCCCCATATCGCAGTCTATAATCCACCGCAACAAAAAGAAACGCGCCACCTTTGACCCTCGCAAAGCTCCGGTCTTCTTTGTACCGTCCTGTCGTCCTGTACCCCAAAGAAGCACCTTGTCGCCAAGCAAACAGGGCGTATGGATTGCCGAAGTCGAGAACCGGACCTGTAAACAGGCGAAAGACACCCCGGTATTCGAACAGAAATCTAGGCGCGAGGGTGGCTCTTGTTGCGAAGTTGGATTCGAGGCCGGCGCTGACGCCGAGCGCGATATGATCCCAATGTTCCCAAAGGTGGATAAACTCGATGGATACAGTGACAGAGCCTGCTGGTATGATTTGTTTGGGGACGGGGATCAGCTCATAGCCAGAATAAAGACCCGGAGACCAAAATGCTTCGGAGTGACGTGGGGTGAGTAAGCACAGACAAGAAAGCACAATGATAGAGATAAACCTCATCATGAGGGCTCGACTTTCGGTGTGAGGATGCCATAGCGAATGCCTCGGTCGGACACGAGGATTTGCTTGACACCCAAGTGGGCCAGGGTGGTCTTCAAGATGACGATGCCAGGGATGATGACGTCGGCTCTGGCGATACTCAATCCTGGAAGGGTCTGTCTCTCTTCGAGAGGGAGCGCCATAAGTTGATCGAGTATACGGTCGATCTCTTCGCATACGAGCAGCTGCCCGTGGACGAGGTCGCCGTCGTAAGGCTCAATTTGACGGGCGATCGCAACGAGTGTTGTCGCGGTCCCCGCGACAGCAAGCATCGGCTTCGGTGTGGGGATGGGGGGGAGTGTATGTAGAAGGCGTTGTGTGTGTTGTTTGATTTGCTCTAGTTCTTCGGGGAGTGGGGGATCGTGGTGGATGTAGGCTTCTCTAAATTTGAGCGCTCCCATCTGCAAACTCGCGACTTCTTGCCCACCAGACCACGTAAACTCCGTGCTACCACCACCGATGTCGATCAGACAAGGGGCATTCTCCGAAGGTAACGCGAGCCCACTCAAAGCTCCACGCCAACTCGTCTTGGCTTCTTCCAGGCCTGCAAGAATTTCAATCTCGAAGGCAAACTTTTCTTTGGCCTCTGCCACAAACGCTGTTCCGTTACTTGCACGTCGAAGAGCGCTTGTCCCGACAGCACGTACATGTGTTGGTGGGATGTTGTGGTGTTGAAGTCGTTCCTGAAAGTACGCGAGCGCGTCCATTGCCCGAATCCATGCTGGCGTTTTGATCTTCATGTCCGGCTCTAGTTCTTCACCAAGCCTGACACTGAAGAGTTTTTCCTCCACAACGCACTGCAAATCTCCCTCTTCCAATTCCGCAATGGTCAGCAAAAAGGAATTGGTCCCAAGGTCTATTCCCGCTCTGAGCATGAGTTCTCTCCAGGCACAGCAAAGTAATCCCACGACCTCCAGACAGTCTGAGACCAGGCTGGAAGAAGCCTCCATATAGAGGCAAAAGGAGTTGATACAAATCAAGGTGCAAATTATCACACATGATCACATGTTGAAAACAAACGACCATTTTTTTTTGAGCTTGACCAAATTTGTATGGGTCGCTTTAGCGTTTTTGCGCGGGGAGCTTAGGACTATGGAAAGGTTGTGTGGTAGATGATCGGGAGATTTTTTCGCCCTCCGCGCTTGAGCGCAATGGCGAGGAGATGGGCATCGGAGATGGCTAGTTGTTCGAATTGCCAATCTGATGGGTTGTCGTCGATCTCTGGACCAAATGAGATCGTGATGGGGGGAGTGGAGAGATGGAACGTGAACTGTGCGAGTGGTAGCGCGAGGCCCATACCTTTGGCTTTGATGTATGCCTCTCCAAGGGTCCAATACTGGAAGAAACGATGTCTTCTTTGCTCTTCTGGGAGGTCGTGAAGGCACTGAATCTCGTGGGGAGAAAAAAACCTATCTGCGATGCTCATCGGTTCTTTGACGCGCAGTGTCCCTTCCACGTCCACTCCAATATCCAACTCTTTTGTAAGGGCACAGACGATGTAGCCGTCTGTATGTGAGACATTAAAGCGCAGTGGCGGGAGCCCAAGACTTTCGGCGATCTCTGGGCGACCGTATTCGTTCTGATCAAATCGCCAATCCTTCGGAGACAAGTCCATGTAGGATGAGAGCGTGCGTCTGATCAGGGCTCTCGTCAACACAAACTGGTGCTTGTGTTTGTCGAATTTGTAGCGCTGGTGACGTTCTCTCTCTTGCTCTGAGAGCAAGGACAGATAGCCTTGGACCTCTTTTGGGTCCGTGTGTTGCGAAGGCTGGATGATATAGAGATGGACGGCGTCTTGGAGTGTGGGGTAGAGGGTGGGGTCAAACATGTGGTTTACTTGGAGACTTTGAATTCAGCGCGTCTGTTTTTGGCAAACGCAGCTGCGTTTAGCCTGGGGTCCGCTGGTTTTTGGTGTCCATAGGAGACGACGGACATGCGGCTGTTACTGACGCCAAGGTTGAGCAGGAATTGCTTCACCTTGATCGCGCGTCGTTCTCCCAGCGCGAGGTTGTACTCGACACTCCCGCGTTGGTCGCAGTGGCCGGAAATTTCCAACTTCGCTGAGGGGTGTTTGTTGAGCCAGTCAGCGTGTCTTGTGAGG
Source organism: Deltaproteobacteria bacterium (assembly GCA_002731275.1). Classification (GTDB taxonomy): domain Bacteria; phylum Myxococcota_C; class UBA6777; order UBA6777; family UBA6777; genus UBA6777. The sequence continues at coordinate 14,721 of PCBK01000187.1, forward strand.
ATGCCCTTGGCTTTCTCGGTCAGTTGGGAGCGGTTAAAGTCAAAGTAGATGGTCTGCAGGGATTGCCTGTTGTCCGTCGTGTTCTCCCCGGGCGCCGTAACGATCGTCGGAGGTGTTGGGAGCGCTCGTGTCTTGGGAGGGTTGAGTTTTTTCAGGCAATCTTTTTTGTTGATCTCGGCTTCTTCTTTGGCTTTCTCGGCTTGTTTGCGTGCCGCGTCAAAGGCGGTCTTGGCTTTTTCGTATTTGCCTTGATCCATGTACTTTTTGGCGCGCGCCATGAGATTCTCTGCGGAGCGGAGCTCATCTTTGGCGCAGTCACTCGCGCGCGCTGCACGAGCCCTTTTGAGCGCGTCCATGGCTTTTTTGTATGCGTTTGTCGGTGCTTTCTTCGGGCAGCCAGCGAGCGCGATGCCCAAGAGCAACAGAATCATCAGTATGGGTGTTGACCTTTTCACAATCATTTCCTCCGTGTCGGGTGTGTCACTTACTGAGCCAAGGGGACCAGGTGGGGGTCAGGTACTTACCCGACAGGTATGTGAGTTTCTTCGCATACTTGCCTTCTTTGGTCATGATAAACAGCTTGGAGACGCCGTCTCTCGTCGAAGAGAAGACGATATTCTGTCCATTCGGAGACCACGAAGCTTCTGTGTTGTTGCCCTGGTTTTGGGTGAGACGTTTGACCTTGCGGGTCTTGGGATCGACGAGGAAGAGGTCGAAGACATTGCGCTCATCACGTCCTGTAAACAAGATCCAGTCACCTTTGGGCGACCACTTGGGAGATTGGTTGTATTTCCCTTTGGTGACAAGTTGTTGGATATTTGAGGCGGAGTTGCCGTTGACGTCCATCACAAAGATCTGTGGGGAACCATATCGGGTCGAGACAAAGGAGATCTTTTTGCCGTCAGGAGACCACGTTGGGGAGAGATTGCGAATGCCCCACTTGGCTTTGGTCAATCGGACAGGTGTACCACCAGAGACGTTGACAACGTAGATATCCATACTGGACTTGCCTCTTGATGCGGAGAAGGCAATACGTTGGCTGTCTGGAGACCATGCAGCGCCGGTGTTCAACCCTTTGAAGGGGGAGATTTTTCGCGACTTCCCTGTGCGTACGTCCTGGATGAACAGGTCAGGGTTTCGTTTTTTCCAGGATGTGTAGGCGATATATCGGCCGTTGGGGGACCATGCAGGCAATGCGTTGATCGAGCCGTTGTTTGTGAGTTTACGAGGGCTGCCACCGTCGAAGTCCATCATCCAGACTTCTTGACTGCCTCTGTAGTTACGGATATAGGCGATCTTGGTGCGAAAAATGCCGCGCTCTTTGGTCAAAAATTTGTAGAGCCTGTCCGCAAAGAGGTGGAGATACCAACGCAATGTGGCCTTGTTGGGAATGGTGAAGTCCTCTTTGTATGCGAGCTTGTTGGAGCCCAATTCGTAAAAGCGAAATTTAACGAGGTAACCGCTTCCTTTCGGGGTGTAGCTACCTTTGAGAAGCCCTTCTGCGCTGATCTTGACCCAGGGTTCAAAGTCAAAGGTCTTGGGCTCGATACCGCTCTTCTCGGCCTTCTCCTGGTAAGAGGAGGGGTCGAGCACCTTAAACGTACCTGAGAGGGTCAGATCGTTGCGGAGAATCGCGGTGATCTTTTTGGCCATCTGCTGTGAACCACCCATCGCTTTGAAGGCTGGGACGGCGATTTTATACTGTTTGAACTTGATCCCGTCCTGGAGCTTGATCTTGAGGCGTGCCTCTGAGGAGGCAGGTGCTACGAGCCAAGCCAAACAAAGAACACCGACCCACGTCATCATGAGCTTTTGCGATTTCTGAATGTATTTGTTCATGTCTTTCACCTGTTACTGGATGATTATGGTGATGTTTTGCGGGTTGCAGGAGGCGTTTGACGAGTCGTCTTGGCCTTTTTCGCTTGCTTCTTCTTTTTGGACGTAGCCGCTGTGGTTTTCTTCTTTTTTTTCGCAGAACGATGTTTTGAGGGCTTTTTGAGGAGTTTGTCGGCTTTGTCTAGCACGTCGTCCACCTTTTTCATCGCGGTGCGGGCGTTTGAGCGCGCCTGCGCCTGCTCTTTGTTGGCTTTCTCATCAGCCAATTGTTCAGCGGTCTTCGGTGCGGGCTTTTGGTTGCGTTGGGCATATTTTTCTCGGGCCTTGTCTTCGCGCTCTTTCGAGGTGATCAACTTGGTCCTGGCGTAAAAGCTACGTCCTTTTCGTCCTCCAGGCAAGAGTTGCTTTTTGAGGATGGGAGACCATGCGGGCGATTGAAAATCGCCGCGACCTCGCAGAAACAATCTTTGCTTGGAACCATCTGCGTTCATGATAAAGAGTTTTCGCTCTCCATATCGTGTGGACACAAACAGTACATAGCGCCCATCTGGCGACCAGGAGGCTTCAAAGTTATTGCCCTGATTTTGGGTCAAGCGGCGCCAGACCTTTTTGACCTTGCCCGAGCTGTCTTTCTCAAAGCGGATCACAAAGAGATCGTACTTCAAGAACTCATCGCGTGCGGTGAATAGCAACTCGTCTTCGCTCGGTGACCAGCGTGGTTCCTGGTTGTAGTTTCCCTTGAAGGTCAAGCGGGCTTGGTTTTTGCCATTGGCATCCATAACAAAGATGTGTGGTTGCGTATAGCGTTCGGAGACAAAGGCGATTTTCTTCCCGTCCTTGGACCATGTGGGCGTGGTGTCGATACCCCATGAGGTTGTCAATCTCCTCATGCCACGGCCCAATGGGTTGGAGATGTAGATATCAGCGTCTCTATTGGTTCCTGCGACGGTGTAGCTGAAGAGGAGCGTCTTACCATTTGGTGAGGGACGGGGGCTTGTGTATGTTCCCTTGGCATAAGTGATGCGTCTGATCCGTCGTGTCACGAGGTCCAGTCGATAGAGGTAGGGGCGCCCTGTAAGATACGATGTGTAGTAGAGGTAGCGGCCACTTGGGGACCAGGAGGGTTGCAGGTTGAGCGCGCCGTTGCTGATCACGCGGCGTTTGTTGTGTCCATCAAAGTCCATGATCCAGATGTCTTTTCCGCCTTTGGGATTGCGTCGGACGTAGGCGATCATCGTGTTGAAGATACCAGGACGTTTGAGCAAGTATTCGTAGACCTTGTTGGAGAATTTGTGCAGGACGCTACGCAACTCTGTCGCTTTGCGTGTGGCCTGGATGCGCACGCCCATTTTGCCACCATCGACATCGTAAAAGCGACACATCAAGAGCAGGTTATCTTTGTCTTTTGCGCGGATACCGATCTTGATCAGTCCACTCGCGCCGATGTTTTGCCACGGCGCAAAGGTGAATGTGCCAAGGTCAATGCCATTGTATGGGGGGCGCTCTTGGAAGGACTTGCGCTTGAGCAGCTTAAAGGTTCCAACGAGGAGCCGGAAGTTGGCGTTGAGTTGTTTTTCAACTTTATGGATGATCAGGTTTTTCTTGTGTTTTTTGGTAGGACCAAACCATCTGACCGGGGCGATCGCGAGTGGATACGCTTGTTGCTTCGATGTTTTTAGATTGACGCGGAATGATGGTCGTCTGACACATCTCCTGCGGACACAGTGTTGGCCTGAGTGGCAGTCCCTATCGTGAAGACATGCGCGAGCGCGTTTGGCTTGTGCCGTATGTTGGGGCAGCCCCATCCATAGGATGAAACATGGCAACATCATGGATATCATTGAGTAACGAGGGTGCATCGTTTGCCTCATGTTGGATTGAGTCGTGTCTGTGAAGGTTTGTTGGGCGGAGAGGAGAGGGGGTTACCAGCCGATTTCCATGCCATCTCTGATGGCGGTGCGGAGCTTGGCGGGTGGTGCTGGGTAAGGGGAGCCTCGTCTGACTGCGGCGAGGACAGCGTTGTCAAAGCGACGATCACCACTGCTCTTACTCAATTTGACTCTCTTCAGCCGACCTGTATCTGAGATGAACATAACCAACTCGATCGCATTTTTCAGTTTTTTGATCTCATTTGGTTTGAAAAAGGGTGGAATGTTGAGGTTGGCCTCGATCTTGACGCGGATCTTCAAGCCATACATGGAGCCGAGACGCGCGAGCGCTGGATCACTTACGGTGCCGTGTACGGAGCCATTTTCGACACCTGGAGGGATGGAGTTATCCGCGCGTGGGTCGTCCTCTTCATTATTTTTACGGTAGGACTTGATGTGTTTTTTGGCGCGGTTGATGATGTCATCGAGGTTTAAGCTTTTGCGTCGTCGTCGGCGTCTTCGCTTGGGGGGTTTGCGTCTTTTGGGGACGACGCGACGTTTGGGAGCCGCTGCCTTTGGCGCTTGGTGGATACGAGGGAGCAGTCGTTTGTCGCGTGGCGTGCCTTTTCGGACGAGGACCGCTGTGGCGGCTTTGATAGGGATGGCTTTCGCGTCTTTGCTACTGACCGCTGTAAAGGCACCAATTGCGCCGACGTGCAAAACAAATGAGACGATAATGCCGATGATGAGACTCGTGTCTCCGCCTGTGTTCATCTTTTCCTCCGCTTTCCCATTGGGTCCATCCTTGGGGGGGGGATTGCTCAAAGTGCTGAGCAAATACGCGAGATTGAAGAATTCATCTCCATTATGGACACCCCCATATCATTTGTCGAATTTTATCACAAAACGATCTATTTTTTGAGCAGATCAAGCCCGGTGGGGTTGGTGATGAGGCCGACGCGAGGGACGCCAGCTTTGTTGAGCTGATCCATGACCTGGAGGATGAAGCGATACTTCAGGCGTTGATCGCCGTAAATGTAGAGCTTGCCCTGGGACTTGGCTTTTTGGTTGTGTTTCATTTTGGCTTGGAGATTAAAGATGTTCATCTCGATACATGAATCACAGCCGTAGATTTTGATCGTTTTGTTGAGCGTGACTTCGAGGATGAGGTCATCCTCTGAGAGGTTGATCGTCTCGCCTGTATCGACGGGAGGGAGTTTTGCCTCCGTCTTTTTGGCGGACATCATGGGGGCGGTGACCATAAAGATCACGAGGAGGACGAGCATGACATCGACGAGAGGGGTGATGTTGATGTCGGACATCGAGGTTTGTGCGCCACCGCTCATTTTCATGGCCATCGGTGTTTTCCTCTCTGTGGTGCTATTGTTTGGGTTGGGCGGGCAGGGCGACGTATTCGGGGACGACGACGAGCCCAACTTTTTTGATCCCGGAGCGTCTAGCGGTCCCGATGATCGTCATGATCTTGCCGTAGTACAAGTCCGGGTGGGCCTTGATGAACAGCTCACTGGCTTTTTGCAACTCTTTGTCTTGTTTGAGGATCTCTTCGAGTTTGTCCAGCGGGATTTTTTGGTTCCGTAGCTGGATCATACCGCTCAAATCGACGTTGAGTGTGGCTTTCTCTTCCTCTTTGGGAGGGGTCTTGACGTTGTCTTCTTTGGTGTCCGGTGTGGGGACGTCCGTGCCGTGGTGGATCTGTGGCGCGGTGACCATGAAGATGATCAGCAAGACGAGCATGACATCGACAAGAGGGGTGATGTTGATGTCTGAGACTGCGTCCTGTCCGCGCCCGCCTCTACCGCCTCCTCCAACATTCATTCCCATAGAGTGGCTCCTTTATCCGGTTGGATTACTTGAGGAAGTGACGCTTGATGATGTTCAAGAAGTCGTTCTCAAAGTTCCCCATCTCCGAATCGATGTTGCGGATCTTGGTCTGAAAGTAGTTGTACGCGATAACAGCGGGGATCGCCGCGGCGAGACCGACGGCTGTCGCGATGAGTGCTTCCGCAATACCAGGGGCGACGACGTTCAATCCAGCGCTACCTGAGTTTTTGATCCCGATAAAGGACTTCATGATCCCCCAGACTGTACCAAACAGTCCGACAAAGGGAGCCGCTGATGCGGTCGTCGCCAGAAAGGGGATGTACTTCTCAAGCTCCGTCATCTCCGTGTTGGCTGCACGTCTCATCGCACGTGTTACGTTCTCCATCCCACCGAGTGCATTGCCCATCGTCTGATCGGTCCCACCTTGCGCCGAACGTTGGACTTTGTTCAGCTCGATGTAGCCTGCGCGAAAGACCTGTGCGATGGGGCTGCGTGTCAGATCTTCACACTCGTTGAAGATATTATCGAGCCGCTTACTCCCCCAAAACAAATCGAGGAAATCCTGCGATTGGTTTTGCGCCTGATAGATAGCGTACCATTTAATGATGATCACGGCCCAACAAGCGACAGAGAACAAGATCAACAGGATGAGGACGATAAGGACGACGCCACGGGATTGAGTTAACATCTCCAGGATCGCGGCCGTATCGCTTTGTTGGCTCATGATTAAGTGAGCATACACGACGGAGTCCATGTGCTAGTACCTTTCGTATTTGACGTAGTAGGTGGTGGCCAGAAGGCACGCCAACATTGCTGTATGGCCTAGGGTTGTAGCATACCCATCATCGCAGGGTCAATGTTCCTGCGATGGGCTCTTGACTGTCTCCAATTCCCTGGCATTACATCCTTTGCGCTATGTGATCTGTTGACACCCAATCCCGAGAGGAGAGCATGAAAAAAGGCCACGACCTGTTCGCCTGGAGAAGCCAAAAAATCGCCGAGTCCGAAGCACCACTCGCTGCGAGAATGCGTCCACAAACGCTCGATGAGTTTGTCGGACAGGACCACATCATCGGACCCGGTCGGCTCTTGAGAAGGGCCATCCAGGCCGATCAACTCTCCTCAGTGATCTTTTATGGTCCCCCTGGCACTGGAAAGACTACACTCGCGAGGATTATCGCCAACACCACGAAGGCCCACTTCGCCGCGATCAATGCAGTCCTCGCAGGTGTCAAAGATATTCGTGAGAACGTCGACCTCGCACAGCGCCGACTTGGTGAACATGCCCAACGCACGATCCTGTTTGTCGATGAGGTGCATCGCTTCAACAAGTCCCAACAAGATGCGCTCTTGCCTTGGGTTGAAAATGGCACCGTGATCCTGATCGGGGCGACCACTGAAAACCCCTACTTCGAAGTCAACAAAGCCCTCGTCTCTCGCTCGCGTATCTTTCAGCTACGCTCCCTCGAACCAGAAGACCTCAGAAAAGTCATCGACAGAGCGCTTACTGATACACTCAAAGGGTTTGGCCTCAAAAATGTCACGATCGATGACGACGCAGCAGAGCACCTGCTCCATGTCGCGAACGGTGACGCCAGAGCGCTCTTGAATGCGTTGGAGCTTGCCGTCGAGACAACGCCAGTCAACGAAGATGGCGCACGTGTGATCACCCTCTCTGTCGCTGAAGAGTCGATTCAGCGCCGCGCTGTGTTGTACGATAAAGAAGGGGACGCACACTTTGACACGATCAGCGCATTCATCAAGAGCATCAGAGGCTCAGATCCTGACGCGGCACTGTACTGGCTCGCAAAGATGGATTATGCCGGAGAAGATCCGCGTTTTATCTTCCGGCGTCTGTTGATCCTTGCGAGTGAAGATGTCGGCCTCGCTGATCCGCAGGCCATCGTCGTCACAGAAGCCTGCGCCGCGACGTTCGATCGTGTTGGGATGCCTGAGGGGCGCTTCCATCTGGCGCAGGCGACGCTGTATCTCGCCAACACCGAAAAATCCAACACCACGATGGGATACTTTGACGCACTCAACGCCATCCAAAAGGAGAAGGAAGGGGAAGTCCCCAATCATCTCAAGGATGGTTCTCGTGACAAGAAAGGGTTTGGTCACGGTAGTGGGTATCTGTATCCACACTCCTATCGGGATCATTGGGTTGCCCAGCAATATTTACCCAACACCTTACAGGGGCAGGTGTTCTACCAACCTTCGACGCAAGGGTGGGAAGGGGCGATCCAGGAGAAAGTTGCACGCCAACGTGAGGCCCAACTCGCTGCCGTGATGGAGAGCGAGAGTGAACACAGAGAGCAGTTGACATATGGTCCAAAAGACGGCGCCTCTGAACGTTGGATACAGCGGACTCTTGGCAAAGCAGGTGAGCGGATCGCGGCGATTCGTGAGCGGATTTTTGATACGATGAAGCCCATGCGCCACGACGTGATCCTCGATCTGAATGGGGCGTCTGGCCTGCTCTCCTGGGAAGCTCTGCGCCAGGTTCCGGAGGGTGGTGTCTACACACGCGTTGAAGATCTCGGACAGGCCAAGAGGCTTGGTGAACAGGCTGCTGTTTTTCCGTCTCTCTTACAACCGCATATCTTTGTCGCGCCTCTCGATACGATCGATGAGGTGATTCAATCGCAATTTGGTGAGCTGCAATTTGAACACATCATCGCGAGAAATGCTTGCTCTGAGATGCCCGACAAGTCAGCGCTCTTTCGTTCGATAGGTCGACTCCTGCGTAAAGATGGTCACATCGTGATGTCCCAGATCGTGCCTCGTGAGACACAGCGGCTGTACGAGCTGCTTCAGCCTTCTTGGTTGGGGGAGGGGCTTTATCAAAAGTTAAAAGACGCAGAAGAGGCGTTTTACGAAGACGAAGGTGAGCCTTCTTTTTTGTGGAATGCCGAGAAGGTGAGAGAGGATATCGAAGAGGCAGGACTCTCATTGCAGGTTCAAGAGGAGTTGACGAGTACACAGGTCTGTTTGACTTCGTCGTTGATCGCACGTTGGTTCTCCAGCCATCCAGGTCGACCGACGTATGCTGATCGTCTGGCTGGGCAGATGGAGAAGGACGAGATCCAATCGGTACAGAGAGCCTTTGAGAGTCATTTGAAGGAGAAGGTTGTCCCCTGGAAAGGGCAACTCCTTTGGATCACTTGCTGAAAAAGAAGTGCCGAAGCCCCTCCATTTTCCATCCGTTTTTCGTGATCTTACTGTCGACGTAGAGGAGCCCTTTGACGACTTTCTTTTGATCTTCTACGTGAAGGATCAGTCGATCACTTTGCAGTATGAGCCCATCAAACGACAGCGACTTGAGCTCACGACAGGTGCTCATGAGCATCCTCTGCTTCGACACTTTTGCGGTCAGGAGCTGGTGCATTTTGTAGGTCTTGGGGAGATTTGATGGGACGTTTTGGATCATTGGGAGTTGCTTGCAACGGGGACTCGTGATCGCACGTACAAGCCACATCAGGCCTTTATGTAAAAATGGATTTGTCTTCTTGACCTGTTTGGCTGTTGGGCCCACTGCGTGGAGCGATGTCGATGAAGCCTTGGGTTTTCTTCCCACGATAAATTCGACCAAGGGGGATGGTTTGTGTGGCTGGAGTAAACCCACAAATCTATATTGTGGCTTCCCTTTTTGGGTCAGGATGATATCAAAGCGAATGCTTTGAAGGTGTACATTGAAGGCTTTGCGCGCCTGGAGCGCTTTGAGGGCTTGTTGACTCGCCTTGGTTTCGAGCATACGAGTGTCAAACAAGGACAGCGTTTGTTTGATAGGTGCACCACGAAGGATACGACCAAAGGCCTTCTCGATGTATTGCCGAAAGGTATAAAGATCCTTTGGTGAGTGTTGTATGTTGCGTGATATTTGTGCGGTCGTTCGTTTCGACGGGGGGCTGGCGCTGGCATAACCCACAGAGAAAGTCAAAACAAGTCCAACGGCGATGGGGATGATGGAGTGTTTGATCACAGTATTCTCTCCAAGTGTCAGGGATGTCTTGTGGGGGATCCATTTGAGGAGACAACAATGTGGGGGTAGAGTTGATTCCTCAGGATTTGTCGACGTGTAGTCTGCCTTGCTCCCACGAGACGCGGACATTGCTTGCGTCTGGTGAGGAGAAGGTTTCAAAAGCAGCCTCTTCGAGATAGCGCGAGAGTGTTGCTCTCAAGCCACGTGCGCCTGTCTCTCTTCTGATCGCCTCTTTGACGAGGTGTTTGAGCAAGCTCTCGTCAATCATAAGGTTGAAGCCTTCAAGTTCAAATTCACGTTCGTAGGCAGAGATCAGGTTGCGCTTGAGGATTGAGGAGAGGGCTTCTTCGTCGAGCGCTTTGAAGGGGACGATGCGATCAAAACGCGCGATCAATTCGGGTAGGAAACCATATTGTTGGAAGTGCCTGGTTTGATCGACTTCATCTTGCCTAAAGCTGACGGCGATATCGTGGTTGAGTTGTTCTTTGTTCTCGTTGTGGAAGCCAATACTCGGCTGTTGATTGTAGAGCTGTGTGATCAACTTAAAACCGGAGAACGCGCCACATGCGATGAATGGGATATTGCGAGTCGACATCAACACGTGCTGTTGGTAGCTGCTGTGTGAGAACTCCGTGGGGACAGTCAACTCTGCGGATTCGAGGAGTTTGAGCAGCTCGCGCTGCACGCCCAGACCGCTGATGTCTTTGGTCGTCCCTGCGCCTGCGAAGACTGCGTTGTTTTGTCCACTCGCGATTTTGTCGAATTCATCGAGACATACGACGCCGACTTCAGCCAGCGGTAGGTTACCTTCGGAGGCAAACAGCAATCTCGTGAGGATAGACATAACATCTTGTCCTACGTAGCCGGTCTCTGAATACGTCGTGATATCGACGAGGACTGTAGGGAGTTTGAGGATGTGTCTAAACAGGAGCTCTGTGATGTAAGTCTTTCCGCTCCCTGTGGGGCCGATCAGGAGCATATTGCTCTTGGCCGGAAGCTCGCTCGCTGGGATGTTGTCGAGGTAGATGCGACAGATACGTTGGACGTGTCTGTAGGCCATGAGAGACAAGGCTCGTCTGGCTTCGTTTTGTGCGACATATCCATGACTTCCCAGCTTATCGAAGATCTCATTCGGGCGCATGTTTGGGAGATCTTCGATAAAGTCGAGAAAATTTTGGTACTCGTTGTCTCCGTTCGTATCTGTCGCGATTTCTTGGATGGCGTTGCGCAACTCGTCGAACGACAGAGAGTTGGAGATCGAAGGTGGTGCTGTTGGGGGTTTGCTACCTTGGCTCAAGGGTTGAGGTCCTTCTTGTGGGTGTTGTGCTGATGGTGTTGGCGGATATTTACTGTGTGAAGCCTCTGTAGTTGTCGGTGTGGGAGAAGTGGACTTGGGAGCTTCTGAAGTCCGTCCCACCAGCCATTCCCACGACGCCATTTGCGCCTTTTTTGTGGACGACACGGAAGATCAAGACGTCGCCTTTTTTGAGGTCAGGGTTGGAGGAGAGTTCGCGGTCGACGAGCGTATATCCCTGGTATCGATTTCCAGAGGCGCGGAGCATTGAGCGAAAGAGTTCCTGTTCTTTTCCGTCACGGCGCAAGAGAATACGCAGGGAGAGGAAGGCTGATTTTTTGAAGCCTGCCTGTCCGGCGTAGCAAGCGATGATCAGCTGCATATAAATGAAGCGGCCGAGTTTGTTTCCGTTGGGATCAACCTTGAGATACCAAGAGACTTTGCCTTGATAGGGGATAGGAGTCTTGATCCACTTTTTCCCTGTGGGGTTTTTCTTCTTCATGATCTTGCCGTCATGAAGATAGGCGACGAGCGGCAGTCCTTTTTTCAACTTCATGGTGACGACGTTTTTGGGGACGTCTTCTGGGCCACCTGGAAGATCACCGCCACCTTCGGGGGGAGGGAGACTGTTGTCTTCTTTTTTTACCGTCTTGACGGGTTGTTTTTTGACCTGTGTGGTCTTGGAAGGACAACCTGCAAACAAGAAAGCGCAGGTGAGGGCGGGTATGGCAAGTAAGTGGCGCATTGTTCAGGCTCCTGGCTGAATACATGAACAGGTTTGGGATTCTTCTTTGGGATGGGCGGAGCATTCGGTTTATTCGGCGTAAACATCCCAAAGATGGTTTGATCATGCCATAGCTCGTCCCATGCGTCAACGGACGGTATGTAACACGAAATGGAGTGATGCACAAAAAACTCTTTTTTGGGTAAACCAACACTTGTCCTGGTATGTCCATAGGTATGAAGCAAACACCTACGGCTCATTCAAGAGTTGCGGCTTTGTCCAAAAACGATTATGTTAATGGGCGTGTTGGGATGAGATGTGGATGCCCGCTACGTCAACAGCAGCCCAATGTCAATTGATTCAACACTTCAAAAAAGATCATACATGTGATAAGACCCGCAGCCATAACGGCCTCTGGCCCTCAAGGCAAAAGGATAGAAGATGACAAATCGTAATGTTCCACGCAAAGTGATCCTGGTGATCGGCATTCTCATTTTGGCCCTTTTGGGTACGATGCCATTGACTGGTTGCCGCAGCTACATTTACCGTCGCAGCTCACGCAAGATCGTCAAAACTTACTATCGTCCCAATGGCTGTTGGGTACGTCGCGTCGTGTATCCCTGTTACTCTCGTCGTGGTAACCTCAAAATCCAACGGGTTCGTTGTCCCGACGGACGTCGCTGGAAGCGCAAGTGGATTCACCCTGATAATCGCTGTCGTATGGATCGTCGCGCTGATTACATTCCCTGATTGACACTCCCCTCACAGATCTTCACACACGCTCCTCTCTCGCTTCACATTCATCCCTAATACTCCGATTTGTCACCATCAAGAAAGTCGTGGCTTTGTGTCAGAAAATTGAGTTCTACACATCGATTTGGTTGAATCCATCATTATATGTGGTCTTTTCTTGAGGAACCAATGGAGTCATCATGGCAGGCATTCATCCCACCTGGATCGAGTTACATCAGCAAGCGATTGAACACAACATCGGCTTATTCCGCAGACATGTCGGCGAAGGGGTCAAGATCATGGTCCCGATCAAAGCCAACGCATACGGACATGGTCTTCAGCAGATGGCAGTCTCTTTCGAGAAGGCGGGCGTGGATTGGTTTGGTGTCCACTCTCTTGAGGAGGCCTTTCTTGCCAAGGAGGTGTGTCCTGACATCCCAGTTTTGATTTTGGGGTATGTGCCTTTTGAGGCACTTGAGCGGGTTGTAGATAACGACTTTCGTTTGCTCGTGTCTAGCTGGGAGACAGCCGAAGCGCTCGCACGAACGGCGGCTGCGAGGCAGAGCGTTGTGCGTGTACACATCAAGATCGAGACGGGCACTCACAGGCAGGGTGTTAACAAACGTGATCTACAAATCCTCGCGCGCTTCGTCAGTGATTCACCCCATCTCCATCTCGAAGGCGGTGTGACACACTTCGCCAATATCGAAGATACAACGGATCACAGCTACGCGATGGGGCAGCTCGAAGCCTTTCACAAGGAGCTTGAAGCGCTCCAAGATCATGGCATCAAGCCTGAGATCATCCACTCTGCGTCCTCTGCGGCGACGATGCTGTTTAAGACGACACATTTTGACATGGTACGTCCGGGGCTAAGTTCTTACGGTTTGTGGCCTTCACGTGAGACCTATGTGTCTTTGTTGGAGAATGGTCGTTCGAGCTTCCCACTACAACCAGTGCTGTCCTGGAAGACGGTTATCTCGTTGATCAAAGACGTCCCCGCTGGAAAGTATATTGGCTACGGGTGTTCATACCGTACGACCAGGGATATCAAACTGGCAGTGTTGCCCATTGGCTACTACGATGGGTATGATCGTGGTCTTTCCAATATTGGGTATGTGCTCATTCGAGGGCAGCGGGCACCGATTCGAGGGCGGATCTGTATGAACCTGACGATGGTCGATGTCACGGATATACAAGGGGTGAAGCAAGAGGATGAGGTGGTGTTGATCGGTGAGCAGGGGGATGAGAAGCTGTCTGTGGATTTACTCGCTTCCATGATTGGGAGCATCAACTACGAGGTCGTTGCGCGGATTGGTCAGCATATCCCTAGAACAGTCGTGTAGTCTATTCTCTCCTGCCTATTTTCCCCACTTCACAAAGATCTCAACATCACTCTCAGTACGAAGTTGTTCGGCCATGGATTCGAGGCGTTTTTTGAGCTTCTTCATTTGGAATTGGCGCAAGAGTTGTGGGTAAACTTTTGCGAAGGGTGGGGGTGGCTTTTTGGACTCGACTTTCACGATATGAAGTCCGATGGGGCTTTGGATGGGGCCTTTGATATCTCCTTTGTTCATGGAGAAGATGACCTTTTCGAGGTCTTTCAAAATCTCACCACGTTTGATGTAGCCGAGGTCGCCACCTTCTTCGCTGCTGGGGTCTTGTGAGTATTTTTTGGCGATACTGGCGAAGTCTGCGCCTGATTGTCTGACCATCGCGAGGAGTTTTTTGGCGCGCAATTCTGCGGCCGCTTTGTCTTTTTCAGAGGCGTCTTCGGAGAGGGTGACGACGATATGTCGGGCTTTGACTTCACCATCGCCCATCGTCTCCTTGTAGAGTCGTTTGAGCTTGGAGGGGTGGACTTGGATCTCTGTCGCGAGCAACTTCATGTATTTTTGCAGGACGACCTGCTCAAGAAATCGTTGCTCAAATTGTGCGCGGGTCATTTTGGAGACTTTGAGGAAGTCTTCGACTTTTTGACCGGGGGGCAGGCTGCTCATGAATTGTTGTCGCGCGAGTGACTTCTCTTTGTCAGAGACAGTCACACCTCGTTGTTTGGCCCGTTGGTAGAGGAGGATTTGGCTGATCAACGCCTTGAGCGTGGATTTCTTCAGCTTGAGGACCTCTTCGGCTGAAGGTGCACGACTTTTTTGTAGCATAAACAGTTTCTCTCGCAGGACGAGTGAACGTTCAAAGTCGATGGCTTTGATGGGGCGTTCGTTGATCTTGGCGATGATCCCATCCTTTGGATATTCGTTTTTGGGAGGGTTGGGGACGAGGTCAGTGTCTGGATCATTTTGCACAGGTGCGACAGGTTTTGTCGTCGCGACTGGTCGGCTGGAAGGCTGACTTGTCGGCTGGCTTGAGGGGGGATCATTTGTGTCCGTGTCCGTATCAGTGTCCGTATCTTTGTCATCCCCAAGGCCGCTAGAGGGGAGATTGGGGTTGAGGCTGGAGTCGAGTGAGAGGCCACCGAGGGAGAGGCCAGGAGAGCCACCAAGAAGGCCTCCTGATTTCTTTTGGCCAAGCCCGAAGCCGCCACCGTTGCCAAGTCCTGTATCTGCTCCAAAGCTGAGGCTTTTTTTCTTTCCAAGGAGCAGTGATTGTTTGGATTTTTTGTTGAGGAGCTTTTTGAGCGGATCGACTTTGGGCATGCTCGTTGGGATCGTTTGATCGAGGATCGGGGGATCACCCGAAGTGTCCCGTTTGGCGGGCTTGAGATCACTAAAATCGATCACTGGTTTTCGGCGCTTTGGGGTGGGGGTTCCCGTGCCTGAGAGGGGCGAAGTGCGTTTGGCCGCCTTCGGTGTTTTCATGCTTTTGTAGGGATCACTTGTACACCCTGTGGCGAAGGCCACACAACAGACAGCTGTGATCAGAGTTTCCCATTTCATCGAGTGTTTTCCTTCTTGATTGGCGAGATTATGTCGGGATTTCTCGTCTGAACGATAGATCGCATCCGTCTTGATAGCAAATCCAAGGGGCGAAAATCAACGACCTGGGGCAAAACGGACCAAAATGAAAAACGTAATGATTTCGTGAATTTTGAGATTTAATTGTATAAAACTTGCATATAATTATGCATCAAATATACTAACAAACATATCGCAGACGGGTCATGAAGACACCAACGCGAAGGTTTGAATGGGAGGATGTTTGTGATGAAAAAGTTGTTGATTCATTCTGGTGAAAGACGAAGGGACCCTCGGGTCAATCGTGAGTATTCTTTGGAAAACTTTTTGCGAAAATGCGCGTATCGTGTTGGCGCAAAATCGATCGTCATTGCGGACTCATGGGGACGCGTCCTGGCTGAGTATGGTGCCGAAGGAAATGCCCAAGAGATCGCGATGATCCCGGGAAATGATCCCCTCTACACGCCCTCTCAGGTTCAGCAGGCCATCTATGACTCTGAACCCTATGTCAACAGACTCTTTGCCCAAGATGAACACAAAGTCTGGCCCTTTCGGTTTGCCCAGGGTGTCGGCTATGTGATCTGCCTCCATCCAAAGCGTATGGACTGGCTCCATACAACCCTCGAAGACGTGAGCGCGGGCTTCAGACGTATCCTGCTTGAGGAACGTATGGAGCTTATGGCTGCGTAAATTGTTCTGTCTTGTCGGTGGTTTCTGATTATTTCTGTTGTTTCTTTGACGTAGAATGAATTTTTTGGTTTCTTGTGTGTGTCTTTGATGTGTTTCTGAATGTATTGATTGTTTTCATTTTTGTTTGTTTGAATGCTTTTGTTTTTTCTTCTTTTTTTTGTGTGACGCGTTCTTTTTTGTATGTATATTTTGTTTGATTTCTTCTTTTGTCAGGTGCGTTGATAGAAAAAATCCGAAAAGGATACGATTGAAATAAACGAAGTCCACAACCATTTTTGTCATCCGTGTGTTGACTGATTCTGTCTCGATGTGGTGAGCAGATGAAGCGATGTCGTCTGGATGAATGAAGTTGTGGCTATATATCTTACGAGTCTGATTTGGGCACGGGTTGCAATTTTTAGTGCCCAAATCCTTCTGTGAAGCCACCCGTCACTGGGGTCGTCAACCTCAGCCCCCTGGGTGCTGCTAGCTGTGTCTCCACCATATTTGGTGGCTGAGCAGTGTTTCCAAGATCAGAGGCCACTTCGGCATGGCTGTCATTATGCGTAGGTCGTCAGCCAATGTTCCGGTATCTGAAAGGAAACGTAGCAGCGTCTGGGGGGTTGTTTTTTTGAACAACCTAAAAAAGATTCCGGGTGCTTTGTCTGGATGTCTCGCGATGTAAGACAGAAAGACACGATCGAGAAATGTGTTCCTCTTTGTGCGCAGGGCTGGCCAGTCTCGCTTGCCTTGTGCTCCCTCCTTAAAGATCTTCGCGATCTGCTCTGCATCCTGTTGTATCGGTAAAAAAGCATATCCTGTTGAAGGCTTCGGTGCGCCTCCCCGTGTCCCTATCCCTACGATTCTTTTCCCTATTTCCCGACTGAAGGGCTCTGTAAACATCGGAATGATCCCGAACTCTTCGTGTATGAGCTCCCACTGTGTGAGACCAAACTCTTTCTCTGCGTACTGTTTGAGGATCACATCATATGCGTCCTTTTCGAGGAGCTGTGGTGTAAAAAACGTCGCTTCGAGTAGGGCTTCTGTTTTGGAAAAGGGGAGAACGTACAAAAAGTGGATGCCATGTGATTGATCGACGTCGAAGTCCATCAGTCGGACACAGGTTGGATCGAAGACTTCTTGTTGGGTTTTGATGTGAATGCCTTTGAAGTGTTGAAGGATGCGGATATCTTTTGGGTTGTTTGGAGTGGCCGGTAGATCTGGGGGACGGCTGTCGAAGACCCACTTACAACGAAGTGTTTGTTTGTCCGTGTGGACTTCGGCGTAGGTCTCGGTCTCTTTGACGTCTGTGGCGGTTTCGCCCATGAGAAAGGTGACATTGGGATGATCGAGGATCGCACGTGCGTCTTCATAGAAGGCATCGGAGGGCAGGTATTGGTAACGCATCTGTGAATCTTTTTGCACAACGACTTCGCCAGATTGGTGGACACTCCATCGATCCCATGTGTGACGGACACTGTGTCTGAATGGGTGGGGGTGGACATCCCAAAAACACCACGTTCGATCACGCGGAAAAGAGGTCTTGGGATCGATGATCGTGAGTGTGGGAGGTGGATCGAGTTGTTGTTGGAATTGTACGGCGAGACTGAGTCCTGCACATCCTGCACCGAGGATGATGATCTCCGTGTCGAGTGGCAATGTTGTTCTCCTGTTGGCACGTAGAGGATATCGTTCAATCGTTATCCTTTTTGATTCGATTGTAGAATAAGTTCTACGGAGTGAGATTGCAAACCGGTTTTGGAAGATGGGATGGTTTGACGCAAGGGGTTTTCGTGAAAGTGCGTGGAGACGAAGGGAGCAGGGGGAGCACTTTTGGTTTGATGGTCGGTGGATATGGTTTGTGCTTTGCGGGGGAGAGACGTGTGAACGCTCTATTGTAGCGTCTCTGTCGTATGTTTCGTTATGTGTCGTTTGTGTTCACTCTTGGCGGAGGTGCCATCTACGGGAGCAAGATACGACGAATCCGATGACTAGATGAATCCGTGATGTACAGATAGCCATTGTGAATTGCAATCCCCCCAGCCTCTGTGAATTCAGCGGTCGTTCGGTGTCCATCCTTGTAATTGTTTGTCCCTGTTCCTGCAAAGGTTGTGACATTTCCATTCGTATCGATTTTTCTGATTTTGAAGTTCTTGACATCACATACGTAGATGTTTCCTGTGGTGTCCGTTGTTACTTTGAACGGAGAGTCAAATTGGGCATTTTCTTTTTGACCGTCGTTTTGGCCTGTTTGGGACGAGCCTGCGACGAGTTGTACCTCTCCGCTTGGTAGAATCCTACGTATACTGGTTTCATCGCAGACGAGAATGCCCTGTGGAGTGTACAACAGGCATAAAGGGTAACTGAATTGTGCGGTGTTTGCTGGACCTTGCTTGTATCCGCGTACTCCTGTTCCTGCGAAATTGGTGACAGAACTGTTCGGGGTTATTTTGCGCACGATATGATTGCCAGAGTCAGCAACATATATGTTGCTTGAAGCATCAAGTGCGATACCTACAGGCGAATTGTAAAGCGATTGAGGACCATCGTTCTTTTTACCGAAGCTACCTGACACACCTGAAAGCGTTGTGATTGTTCCACTTGTGCTTGCTTTTCTTATGGTATGGCTGATGTTGTCTGTGAAGTAGATAGAGCCTTGCTGGTCAAAAACCATTGCACCTACTTGGATGAGTCGTGCTTGGGATTTTGGACCATCTTTATGTGTTTTTGTGCCACATTCTCCCGTGAAGGTCGAGACAATACCTGCTGTAGAGATCGTTCGAATACATCCCTCATCTGAGATGTAAAGATTTCCATTCGGGCCTACTGTGACGTTGGTTGGGAGTGTAAATGTAGCTTGTCCAATGGGACCATCCTTAAAGCCAGCTGTTGCTGAGCCAGCGAATGTCTCAACACATTCTTCGTTGATCTTCCCATCACAATCGTTATCAACATTGTCACCACATAGCTCTGTTGTGGGTTGCACTTGCCCATTACACGTGCCCCAAGAACCGGACGTACAAGTTTGCTGTCCGCTTTTGCATGCGCCCTGAGCCTTAGTCCCCTGTGGACCATCGTAGCATTCTCTCACTAAGGCATCATCGATTTTTCCGTTGCAGTCGTCGTCCTGGTTGTTGCATGTTTCTTTCGCAGGGGAGGAGAAGTCATAACAATCACTCCACACTGCGCAACCTTTTTCTTCGTAGCAGTATTGTGTTCCGAGTCGACAATTTCCAACACATGTGCCGTCTTTGCATCCGGTGGCTTGTGGGTAACAACTCTTGCTTGCTCCCAACGTGCAAGATGTTTTGCAAGTCGTTTCAGGTGTGGGTTCAGGAATGGATGTATCTGGATTCTTGGACTCCGGTCCTTGTGCTCCTCCATCTGAAATGCTTCCGTCCTGGTAGGATTCCGATGATTTGTCCAGGCCTCCTGATGAATCGGCGTTGGTGATATTTTCGCCTGATTTGTTCCAGTTAAGTGGGACACACCAATTGCGTTCACATTTAAATCCAGGGCTACATTCTACATCACTTCCACTCTCTGTCTTGCCACAGGGATGGCTGTCACCAATCCTTATGCATCCGGTGGATGGGAAGATGATAGATAGGAAAATGCCACAAAATATGAATAGGATAGCTTTTTTCATCAGAACCCTCTTGGTTTCGTTTCTTTGATCTGCTGATTGTTGGGTACAATATGCGATCAGATGAACGAAATCAAGAGTAGTGGATTGTTTCTTTAAGCGTTATGGGGCGGAGCGTGTGTTTGTGGGTGATGATGTTGGGGATGTTGAGGTTTTGTTCTGTAGCCATTGTAGAAAGAACTTGTAGAAATATCGACCTGTTGAAGTCGTAAAGTAGGTGTTTGTGAAAGGTTCTATGTCAGCAATTGCAAATATGTTCTTTTTGAAGGCGGCTATTGGATACAATGGACGCTTTTTGGAAGGAGGGGAAAATGGGTTTTCATCTTTTTTGTCAGCGTGGTGAATGGGCATCAGTGTGCTAACCATCCAGCTTGTCTTGGTTGTTTTTGCAATGATTTTCCATTTGTTTGTGTTTGTGAAGTCCAATCCTGTCGAACGGTATAGTTTGAGTTCTTTCCCTGCTTTGGTTTTTGCGCTGATCAAATAGCTGAGTTTGTTGTTTGATAGCAAAGTTCCTACGTGAAAGCGGAGTCCAAATTGTTGTGCGATTTGGTTGATAGGAATGGGCTGGATGACCGGTTTTTTGAGGAGACGTTTGAACAATTGTCTTATCTTTGGTTTCGTTCTGAATAAGTCCGACATGCCATCTGAAAGTAGCAGTACCTTAGGATGTTTTTTGATCGCTTTGAGCCATTCTTTGGAAGGTGAACTGATTGGTTGTGGTATGACGACAACTTTGGCGTGTTGTAACGCTGAGGGAGAGGATGGAGAAAACGTTGTGTATCCTTGCTTTTGCAAAGCAGTTGCAAACTCTTTGAACTCATAAGTTGGTGATAGCCCTGTTTCAGGATTTAAAAATGCAGCCATTTTCCTATTGATTGGTCGGCTTGTTGGCTGTTGTTTTATCTTTGTTTGCGTGCACTTTTTTTGGGTTGAGTGTTTGTGTGCGAGCATCATCAATAGATTTTGTGTGAAAGCTTTGTTGTCTCGATGGTAAAGCCCCATTTGACTGTTTCCATTCCATGGGAACTCTGCGTCCCCAATCACGACAACAACTCCCTTTTTGTACCTTCTGTACGCTGCAAGGACATTGTGTTTTTTGTTTTGGCTGTACTTCGACCTCAGAAGCGGAGTCGCTGGTGGGGTCACGTGTAAGGGAGCCACATAGTACAATCTTATGTCATTTGTGTTCCAAGCAGGAAGTTGGGTTTTTATCCAGACAACATTACCTGTGTCTTTTCTCTTCGTAAAGACACCCGTTGGAAGTCCCTTGATGCCAAAGTAACTTGATACTTTGTTTAGGTAAGTTGTGATGCCAAACAAATTATCATGTTCAGTCAGCACCAACAACCCGCCTCCGTTTGCAACAAAGTTGATGAGTTCTTTGCTTGGTGGGTTTTTTGGATGTTTTGCGGAGATACCAAAGACAAGAATCGTTGATGGAGCTTTCACCGACGATAACAATTTTTTCAGAGGGTTTGAGTTCAATATGACATGACCACCTAATCCTATGATCTGCTTCGTCCAGTGAGAGTAACCTTCGAAAGTTGGGTTGTATGGTGAAAAGATCTGGTTTTGGCTTTGGTCGATGATGATTTTGAAGCCCTTGAGTGTTGGTTTGCAGGCTCGTGGAGGCGAACTCTCACAATACCCCTGGTTGCATCCAACCAAACAAAAGGCAAGGATCATGTAGAGCGTAAACGTAAGTATCGAGTAATGCGTGGGATTCATTAAAGATGGCTCGGTTTGGTAGAGGGGAAGGGAGTCGAACAGTCAACTTCTGGAGTTGACTGTCCTTTCGGTGCTGGAGTCTAGCGGCAGGCGAGTTTGGAAGAGGAACCTAGAGTTGTAACACCGTACGTGGTGTTGCTTGAACGGAAGTGGTAGCTGATTCGCGATTCACAGCCAACTTTACAACGTCCTCCCTCACAACCTCCTGTGCTCGTTTTTTGAGCGATTCCACCCGGTTTGTATTCGGGTACATTGGACATAGAGCCTGCAGTGTAAACTGTTTCACCACATTTGGGAGTGGTTCCTGCAAGAGCAAATGTGCAACCTGCTTGGTACGAACTACGACGCCACATGATGCACAGTCCTCCAGAGCATCGAGGTACCCATGTTCTAGCTGCGCTTGTGTTTCTGAGTGTACATGTTGTTGTACATCTTTTGGTTGTGACGCAAACAGGCAAAACTTTGCTAGAACACCAAGAAGTCGAGCAGCTATGAGAACGATTTGATGATGGTTGGATGCTGGCTGTTACATTGAGTTGGCAACTTGTTGGGTTTGTGTACGTTTTGGTGACAGTACTTCTCGTATACCAACGGCTCCACGCTTGATCAACGCGGTGTGAATCTGCGTATCCTGAGTAGTAGTAGGTAATCGAGCGACTACATGAGCACAGTTTTTTGGTATGTGATGCACTACCATCACAGTTGTAATCGAAGCTTCCGCATTTGTTGGCGACGGTAAAGTACTTGGTTTGGCCTGGTTTGGCGTTGGCGTCTTTGTCGCAACAGTCTCTGTTGTTTGTTACGTACCCTGCTCGGGAGCGACATGAGCCACCTGTGATGCAAAGTGTGGTGCTGTCTTTGATACAACCTTTGAAGGCGACAGACTTATCACCGTAAGTATCGCCATCAGCGTCTCTGTACCAGTCATAAACAGTGCGGCCGTTATCGATTTGACCATCACAGTCATCATCCAATCCGTTACATGCTTCGGACTTGGGCTGATTGACCTGCTTACATTCCAGTTTGCCGGACTTACATTCCTGGACTCCGTCAGCACAAAGAGCATGTGTTCCTGAGACGACACACTTGCCACCGCCACCAGGGTTGTTCTCGTCGACAGTAC
Source organism: Deltaproteobacteria bacterium (assembly GCA_002731275.1). Taxonomy (GTDB): domain Bacteria; phylum Myxococcota_C; class UBA6777; order UBA6777; family UBA6777; genus UBA6777. The sequence goes on from PCBK01000187.1 coordinate 37,080, forward strand.
CGTCACAGTCATCATCTTTACCATTGCAAACTTCGGTAGAGGGGAGGACTTCTTTGGCACAGACGGTCCATTGGCCACCTGCACAGTTTTGGATACCAAAGCTGCAAGCGCCATCGCATTTGTAGAAGCCACCAACTTGCGTACAACCTGTGGTTCCTGTGTAACACTGTTGGACAAGGTTTTCGTCAACAGCACCGTCACAGTCATCATCTTTGTTGTTGCACGTTTCTGTCTGTGGTGTACCTACATTTGCGCTACATTCAACATCCGAACCGTCAGATTTACAGGCGTATTTGCCTTCTGCTGCACACTCACCTTTGCCTGCGGTACATTTCTTTTGCAGATCAGGGAAGTCCTCATCGATATCGCCATCACAGTCGTCATCTTTGCCGTTGCAGAGCTCTTTGGCTGCTGGTGTACCTGCTGTTGCGCTACACTCAACATCCTTTCCGTCTGCTTTACAAATGAATTTACCTGTGGCCTCACACTCACCTTTCCCTGAGGTGCAGCTGTCGCCAAGTGTTTTGAAGTCTTCATCAACCTGACCATCACAGTCATCATCTTTTTCGTTGCAGGACTCTGTCGCGGGAAGGATCTGATCTTTACAGTCTTCATAGCCCGAACCATCATCTTTACAGGTTTTGGTTCCTGATTTACACAGGCCTTTGTCTTTGGTGCTTGCGTCTCCATCATAACAGTCTGTTGTTGTTTTTGGGTCACATGCTGCGCACTTGTTGATGGTGTCTTTGAAGCATTTTTCTTCGGTTTTACAAGCTGTCTTTTCGAGCCAGACGATACAATTGTTGGCATCACGACCACATACTTGTTGGCTATCCTCGCCAACACAGCGAGTCTCATTCTCTTTACATTCAGGATCGGGGCAGGTGAATGGCGTACACTGACCTTTCATACAAACGTCTTTATTGCCACAGAAATCTTCTGTGTCTGCGAGAACATTACACCCAGTGTCATCTTTCACGCACTTCTTATATTTGCCGGGGAATTCAGTACCAGGGGTGGTACATTTGTTCTCACCATCCTGACAAGGGGCGGGATCTGGACAGGGGGGGAGGCATTTATCTGCGACGCAACGTTCACCGTCTTTACAGACTGTCCAACCTTCACAGGCTCCCCATTGACCGCTGTTTTTACAATTCTTTTGACCTTGCTTGCAGGCTGTCTGTCCATCTGGTGAACAGGCTGCTGTATCGCCGGGTTTACATTCGACACATTCGTTGTAGAGACAGGAGGATTTGCCTTTGAGTTTGCATTCATCGTCAGTGTTGCACTCAACACATCCTGCGACCCCTTTGTCAGAAGGTCCACAAACTTGCCCATCTGCACAGTCTTTGTCTGAGCCACAAACACATGTGTTTTGTAAACATTTTTTGGTTGAGTCTGCTGAGGAACGGCAGGCAACGTCGTTGATACACTCGACACATTTACCTTTGTTGTCGCTTGTCTTTAGGCAACGATTTTCATCACAGTTTTCGCAGCCATCAATTTGTGAAACAACGACTTCACCGCCACATGCGACGAAGGAGAAGAGGGATAGTAGCAACCCAAAGCGGATGCACCAAGCTGTCAGTCGCCTTGTGCGGTAATGTGGGGAAAATAAACTCATGTCGTGTTCCTTTGTGTTTGCGCCATCAGTGAAGGTTTGTTGCCCAAACTGTACGCTTTTGTTTGGTGGTCTTCTCTGTGGACTGAGACTGGGCTGAATAGGTCTCAACAAATATGTGCTTGCATTTACACGCGATTATGTCATTCATCTGAACTCTAGTGTTCGCCTAGGATACTTCACTTGTAACGACAGGGTCAAGGATATTTCTCGGTTTTTGTACCGTTTTTTGGGATGTGGCTGATTTTGCACACAAGTGTTCTGTCTTGGTGTATCGGACCCGCCTTGTCTTTGGATAGCCTAGGGAAATGTTTGAAAACGTTTGTCATCTGGTTGGTGCGGGAGGAGACCCCTTCAGAATCGACAGCGAACTTTGTTCGCGGATTCAGTGGGGGAGGAATCCCGCTCTCCTTGTTTTTTGTTTTGCTTTGTTTTGTTTTTTGCTTGACAAAAAAACAGTATGGTGTATGCTCTTTCTATTGATATTTGAGGAGTTCGGGGAATATGCTACTTACCACAAAAAATGTCCATATCTTTGATAGAGAGCAACACAAACTTGTCGGTTTGATGTGTTTCCACGCTGCCAGACTTTACAATGTTGCTCTCTACAACGCAAGACAGCATTTCTTCGCCGAACACTGCCTACTCTCCTACAACGACAACTACCACAAATCCAGAAAGAACGAGAATTACGCTTTGTTGCAAACTGATGTTGGTCAACCCGCGATCAAAAAAGCAACGACCGACATGCAGAGCTTTTTCGCCAAACTTGCAAGCGACAAACACAAGCAAAAATGTGGACTTCCCCGATACAAACCCAAAGAGGGCATGGCCACTCTTGAGATCAATGGCACCCGCATTCGTCTTCGTGATGGCTTCGCTCTGATCGGATTTTCCAAAGGATTTAAACAGGAGTACAAACCAACATGTAAAACGCTCAAAATCCCGATTCCCAAGCATCTGCTACATATCGAGAAGTTCCAACAAGTCCGAATCAAGCCACGATTCGGAGGCAAAGAGTTTGATGTCGAATTTGTCTATGCGATAGAGCCTGTCAAGTCAGACGTCTGCGACAAGAAATATCTAGGCATTGATCTTGGCGTTGATAATCTGATGACTTGCTTTGAAAGTCCCACAGGTGCGTCCTATATCATCGATGGACGTGAAATAAAAAGCGAAAACCAGTGGTACAACAAACAAAAGGCGAAACTGCAATCGATTTACGACAAACAAGAGACCAAACATTCGACAAAAAGGATGCGAAGACTCTCACGAAGAAGAGAACATCAAATGGATGACCTGTTCAATCGGGCGGCTCAGTACATTGTATTGCGATGCATCGAAAAAGGGATCGGCAGGATTGTTGTCGGTATGTCCGATGGCATCAAGCAAAAGATCAACTTGGGAAAGAGAAACAACCAGAATTTTGTATCGATAGCATTCGAAAAACTGAAACGGAAACTGCGTTCGAAATGTGAACAGTGCGGATTGAAGTACGATGAAGAGAATGAGTCGTACACGTCGAAGTGTTCGTTTCTGGATGGCGAAGAAGTGCGAAAACACGAAGTGTACGCAGGAAAAAGAGTACATAGAGGGTTGTTTCGAGCGTCAGATGGACGTTTGGTGAATGCAGATGCGAATGCAGCAGCGAACATTCTGGCAAAATATGTGGCAAGTAAAGGTGAGGAATGCTTTTTGGAGCGTTCGGTAGCGTGTAGAGGGCTTGTAAACGGTCCAGTGCGGATAAGACGGAAGGATTTGTATGCCTTTCGACACTGCGCAAATCAAAAAGCCCCTTCCTGAGGCTTACGCCGAAGGTGGGGGTTGTTTAC
>PCBK01000188.1 GCA_002731275.1 Deltaproteobacteria bacterium
GAGAGTTTGTTGAGGCATATGTTGCAAAGCGTACGGAGCAAACGTCCTCATAGGACGCTTTGCTTTGGACGCAAGTGCAACGTCTGCCGGAGCAGTTTTCAAGTCTCCAACAGCTCGCGAGCACATCGTAGGGGGTGTCGTTACCTAAGTTATATATGGTGGTTGACATGTGTTGTTAGCCTATGATACTCAGGTGTACATTCTTGTTTCTGAATAACCTTTGGCCCCGGTATATCCAGGGGGATATGAGAGTATACTTATGGCACAATCTGCGATAGTCGATCAACTCATCAAGCGTTTTAACAACGCTGAGAGTATCCACAAGACGTATGGTTCGTCTTTGTCGAAGAGCCTGGATGGGCTTTTTGTGGAGAGCACGAAGGACGCGAAGCCTGTATCAAGTACCTTTTTGGATTATCAGTTTTCGTTGGTTAAGCATATTGTCGATGAGTTGGCTGCAGCTGATCGTGATGTGATCAGGGAGTCTGGCGAAGACATTGACGCGATCAATTTTCGCGATCGTGTGAATGTGGAGACGCGTGAGGGGACATCTTCTTTGAAGCAGACTTTGGGGGGGATTTTTGGTGAAGAGATCCTGAATACCCTTGGTTTGAATGGTCCAATCGCAAGTGATCCTGTGGTTTTGTCGCGGACGCTCAAGAGCGCGTATGAGATCTCTCTTGAGCTCAAAGAGATGCCCAAACCGACCAATTCGTTCATGCCAAAATGGGAGGTTGGTCAATTGCAGGGGATGTTGAAGGGGCTCTCGGGCAAGTTGGGTGATGCGATCACCAAGACAAACATCGAGAAGAAGGAGACACAAGAGGCGCAAATCAAGCGTCGCGAGTTGTTGTCGAAGGCACGCAACGCGCTCATTTCTTTCGATCATCTCCTTGAGAACTATGCTCGCCTTGTTGGCAACACTGAACTTGTCAGCCGCATTCGTCCGACAGGAGGGCGTCCCAAAAAGAACAATGATACACCTGCGCCTCCTGTGAATCCGGTTTCTTGAGCTGGGGCAGGCTGGAAAAGCTTTCTTCTTGTGACCTTTGGTGACCAAGAAAAACATGTTTTTGGTGTTTGGGGTTGCTTGGATGACTTCAAGAAGATGTTTTGTTGTGTTCGGTGTAGGTTTGGATGCTCTTTTTTGATCGTGTAAAGGGAGCGGAGCTGCTCTGGACGCGATAAAAGTCTCACTTGAAGGCTTCCAAGGCGCTTCAGGCGCGTCATAAGTCTCACTTGAAGGCTTCTGAGTTGCTTGGAACGGATGAAATTGATTTTTTGATCCGTTGGTAGGAGAGCAAGGCGAAGAAAAAGATGTTTTGAAGTCTTCTGGGTTGCTTTTGGTGGGATTGGACGTGGTTTTTTTGCGTTGGGTGTTGCTCAGAAGGCTTTGGATGAGCAAAAACTCGTGTTTTAAGCAGCTTCTGAGGTCTTGAAGGAGACTTCGAAGACATTCTCGGAACCGAAACGCCCTCCAACACAAGCAAAAGAAGCGTTTATATGTCTCCAAGCTCAAGAGCCCAACAATCACTAGACGTCAACACTTGGATTACGCAAAATGGGCACAGCCCATTGCATTGCGAGTGTCCTCTTCGTATAAAAAAGCGTCGATGAATTTCCAGAAAGATTGTAAGGACATTGAGTCTGAAAAAGGAACTCCTCAATACATGAAAAAGTGGAGAGCGTTAAAAGAACGGCACTTTGGCAAAAGGGCAACACCATGAAATATCTCTTTCTGCTCATCGTTTTCTTCCTTTGCCTCGTGACTTTCGCGAAAACGTCACAAGCATGTATCTGTTCATGCGGAAAAAAGAAAGCCTGGTGCAAAGATAGCAAAGTTTGGTGGATCACTGAGGAAACCTGTGGTCGCGAGTGTGGATGTCGAAAAAATTGCACACCGACTTGCAAAGGTGACGTATTGGATCTCTGTCGCTTTGGTTGTCGTACGAACAAAGTCATCACTGATTTTCGTGGTATAAAGAGCATAGCTATGCACCTATGCAACCCATTTCCATCGGAGAATGGGGAAACTGAAAGCGGCTCTCAAGCGGATGGACAAAAAGGCCATGATGTTGATGGTGGAACCTCTCAAGAGCCAAACGGAAAGAACAAGGATGGCTCCTCAACGCCAAAAACGTTTCCTGGCTGTGTGTGCTCTGCAAAGGGTACCAACAACTTTGACCTGTCGTGGCTTTTGTTTTTCATGCTCGCTTTTTTTTACAGTAAGAGCAAGCAAACGTCGATCTCATAGATAATTCGTTTTCCTTCCAAATATCCTTCTTCCGTCGAGGCTCTGGTTTGCTCCGAAAGCAAGCTCAGACTTTGATGACGTTCTTATGTAAAGTCTCAAGGCTTGGAACATATAGAAGTATGCAGTGGTCGACAATACTTCTATGTGCGGATTCGTAGGTGTCAGGACAAGACGCCTCCACACACACAAGTTGGCTGGTAAGGTGCGCAGCATGATGAAAGAGTCCGAGATACTTGTGGCAGATACAACAGCGACTTTCTCTGCTGACCTAGCCTCATTCACAATTCGAGTTACCGATAGCGGCTATTATGAGAAGGTCAGCACTTCATGGTCTGCGGAAGCTGGCGAAAAAGAGGTGAAAACTGATGGTTACCTCTCTCAAGCAGATCTGGGCCGTATCAAGTCTCTGCGGGGGTTACTGATTCAAGCCAAGCCCAAGGATATGTGCTATGATGACGTCGGGCTAAGATCAGTGATGTACAGGCTCAAGGATGGCTCGATTCAAAATGTTCACCGCCAAGGAACAGGTGTGAGCAGGAAGGCAAAGGATGACCCGTTCGAGAAGGCCTGGAAAGTGATTCTCGAAATCATCGCCAGCCAACAAGACGTTTGAGCGGACGTGGCTTCGCCGCGCCACTCGACTTGGACGTTCTCTTTCATTTTCATCCAGGTCAAGCTCTTCACATTCAAGCTCGGTAAACATGGTACATTTCAGGTCGCCACATGAGCAAAAGAAACACGAGCGCCGAGCTGAGGACTCTTCTTGCAAATACAAACCACGACGATCTCTGGAGAAGGACTTTCTGGGACTTGCTCTACTACGTGGACACGTCCGAATCACCAGAAAATATCGAGCTTTGGCGACGATACTGTGAGGAGCACAAAGAACTCATTCCATCACCACTTTTTTCGTTCGGCTCTCTCGATGAACTCGAAGAAATGAGTGAGTATGCACCATTCATTTCCTTTGGACTTGACCTCTCATATACCGACTGTCGCGATGATGAGCTCAAATACATCATCGAATCCCCCATCCTCAAACTCACGAAGTTTCTCGACCTAAGAGGAAATTTGCTCGGTCATCAGTCAGCCGAGCTTCTTGCCAACTCCCTAAAGCTTCAACACCTTGAAGAACTTCAGATCTCCGACAATCCCATCAATGAACATGGATACGAACTCATCGCCAACTCTCCCTACTTGTGCGATGCCATCAAAAAACAATACAAATCATAACGTTCCGAACACCGACGAAGTCGGAATACAAACGATATGCACGAGGGCGATGTGATGTGAGCTGGGGTGATATTGATGTGGTGACATCGATGTGGTTGTGACGTTCGGTGATGCTCTTTCTTGTGGGTCGGGAGCCGAACTGGGGTTGTGGAGAGGAGAGGGCGTGAATCTTTTTGGGGGAGGGGAGGCGTATTTGGGGGGGGTGTTGTTTGGTGTCATGTTGCTGGGATGCTTTTTGAGTGTGTTTGCTGTGATTGTGTTCAGTGACACGGTGTCACCCCAAAAATTCAGGTGTGGTACTTTCTGAATGGGAATGATCGCCTGTAGGTCAGGTTTTGTGGGGCTTTGAGGTGTTGGCGTTTGCTCACAGGCAAGCGAGAGGACTTTTGACTGAAATTCCTCCGCGAGTGAGTTCAAGATATCACTTGACAGGTGTGCGATATTTGGACATACTCTGTTGATATCTGAACAACTATTGTGAAGAGCATCAAAAAAGCGGACAAACATTGAATGAGTTCAATAGAATAGCAAGTTCGGGCGTAACTTTCAATTTGTTCTTTCAATCTTATAACTTCTTAACTATTTTTAGCTATACATTCATTTTTGAGGAGTTTTCATGAACAACCAATTATCAGATGATTTAATAGTTAACAATCTTTTTACGGTCGCACAACGCTTTTTGCCGGAGCAAGCTCCTAGAGATTGGTGGTGGTTAATCCGGAACTTTCATCATCATCTACATCAACTACCACGACTATATGATTTCGATGAAGAATATACTTCTGAAGGATGCTATAAACTACTGGAGGAAGTTATTTTTCAAGGTGTCGAATTACAAGATGTCGAATTACAAGATGTCGAATTAGTTGATAGCAAAGTAGCTAGTCTAAAAAAACTATTTCTTGATGTGTACAATTCTGATGTCATTACACCGGAAACAGGTAGAAATCTTTTTCTTTCTTTGTCTGACAATATGTTACGACACCTAACAGGCTTGCGGGATTCGTTTCTACAAAAATCTGAAATGAATAATGCTCTTTTTCTTCCCGAGACACTTTGTAAGACCAATAAGCTTGGAGAGTTAGTTGAATTGGAAAGGATCGAATCTTTCTACAGCTATCTTAGAGGGGGCGGTGTTGCTGAAGCTGTTATTGATCTGTTGATTCACAATTTGAGACTTATTACACGTGAGATGTATGACGAAGCATTGGTATACATTTCTGATGCTATTCGCAATTTTGTAGGGGGGGATGATTACGCAATACAAGTTAAGTGTAAACAAAATGAAAGTGGTAGCTACATTCTACCTCAACTAAATTTGCATCGAGAACCTTCTTGCATATTGTTCTATCCGGGGGCTCAACAACAAGAACATGATGAGTTTTATAAGAATATGGAGTTTGTTGTCAATAATAAGATTAAGCTTGTTCGGTTAGATGATGCCGCTTACGCTGCAACACAACTCAAAGAAGATATGCTAATGCTTAGGCATCAAGGGTATGGCCTATCAAATTATATGATCTGCTTGGTTGGAATTTCTTACTATGCAATTGAGCGATTGATTCACATTTATCCAAGCGTAGACATTAAAGCATATTATCGGATTCCAACTGTTGATGAAATATTGGACATTGAACTGTTAGAGGAACTGGAAGATAGGATGAGAAATGATAATTGCCATCGTGGTTGGTTCAATTTTAAAGCTGTTCTTACAGCATTATGGTGCAAAGTTCCTGATAATTTTGTTGGTATCTTAAAAAGGAGCGGAGCTACAAGTAATGGTCAATCAATAAATAAATGTCATGGTGAAACTCCTGAGTGGATTATTGATGATTTGAACAGATTTCTCCCTCCGTACTATGATAATCCTTCTTGAATCTCATTACCGGACACTTTTGATCATAACAAGTGAGGCGGCAGGTAGACCAATGCACATTCGAATAATCCAGTGGAACATTCGGATCAATTCTGACACAGGGGCTATTCTAGAACTGTTGCGCTCGGAGGTTCGGACACCGACTATCGTTCATCTTCAGGAAGTCTCGGAATTCGCATTTTCTATGTTGCATACTCATCTTCAACCTACAGGTTCTGCATTTAGCTTGGAGTATCGACGGCCTGGAAAGAACGAAGGCCGTAATCGCCGTATGGGTGTGGCTACTCTCGCCTTCGGGGCTGCAATCGTAAAATCCGACTTGGTGAAGCGGTCGGTGTTTCCGGAGCGCACCCTTGTAGCAGAAGTCGAGGTGGGAGGAACTTTTGTCAGAACCTTAAATTTTCATTCACTTACTGGCGTTGATTACAAAAAAGCCAAGTCGTCAAATTTTGCCTCACTCGCCGATTTTCTCGAATCTGAGTCCATTGATTTTCTATGTTGCGATGCCAACGAGCCAAAAGTTGATAGCCTTAACTGGGCTGAGGTCGAGTTCTTCAACAATCGGGATAAAGGCCGATGCGCCGCAATGATTTTCGGTGAATCACCTCAGCATGCGCTCTTTGATTCTTTCAAGGTTCATTTGCAGAATATTGGCGAGGGCATCGAGGGCTCTCCCCTTGCGGTTTCGCACGTTGTAACCGGACGGTATCCACGTCGATACGACCACATATTCCACAGTCCTCAGTGGGAAGTAGAGGCAATGAGCTACGATTATGAATCAGCGAAGAAGGCAACGAGCGACCACGCAGTTGTCGTGGCGGATTTCAGCTATGTGTAGTAAGCCGTCGCCTGACAAGTCGCTGCGGCTGACGTTTGGCCCACTGCCCATTTTTTCTACCGCAAAACCCGCCATCGTTTCAAATGCCGATGAGCTTGGTTATTGGGGAGGTGGGAACATCGTCTTCCTCATGACAGCCGGCCTGAGGGTGCACAGTGAGTCCTTGCTGCAAACTGGAACCCAAAGTCGAGATTGATGAATGTGCTTTAAAGACGGTTGCGTGCTTTTCATCACCAAGTCAGCGACACATCACCACCTCACCTCACATAAACGTAACCGGGTGAGCCAAAGACCCTGGAATCCATCAAGAGCGCAAAAGTAAAATCAGCGTGAGCTTGCGCAAAGGGATGAATTGAATGACAATACATAAACTTAATGTCGATAAATCCGAGAATACAGAGACATTCGCAAAGTTGAGAGAGCTCTTGAGCTCTGCGGAACATGAAAGAGATCATCAATCTTGGACGTATGAGTTTCGTACGCTACTTTTGGAAAACTACAGAGCTCGGCCTGATATTCATCAACAACTCTGGATCCCATATTGCACGCAACACTTGGAGGAATTTGAAACTCTACAGTGGACCGTCACTACTGTTGAACGCTTTCTCGAATGGCATGAAGCTGCTCCTTTTGTCGAGTTTCGGCTTGAATTCAACTCTCGAAGTGGCGGAGATTGGATTCTGCAAAAAATTGCAGCCTCTCCAGGAACTCAGATGCTTGTCGAAATTCAAGCAATGGACAATGAGATTATGGATGAAGGTCTTATCGCACTTGCAAACTCTCCTTATACAAGTCATCTTCGAATTCTGCACCTTGGAACAAACCACATAGGAAGTGAAGGAGTTGAAGCATTAATTTGCTCTCCAACGATACGCAATTTAGAAGTGTTGAACTTAAGCGAAAATGAACTATGGGACAAACAGCTAACTGCAATCGTCAATTCGAACAATATGAGACATTTGCGTGTTCTCGATGTCTCCCACAACAAAATAAGTGACAAAGGTCTTGAAACATTGGCTAATTCAAATAAGTTGGAAAGTCTTGAAAGGATCACATTGCGTGGGAATCGGGATATAAGTCGCCAAGGTTATGAAGTCTTGATCTTGTCGGAAGCTATGCCGAAAAAAGTACGGCGCGACCTGTTGAAGGAAATACGTACTGACCACTTAATTGAACTCGCAAATCAACTTGGGATGGAAGTTAAGCCAGAGCATCCAAGAGAGGAAATGATTGAATGGATATGGCAGAATATGGCGGATTTGTAGTAACCGGACGAGCCGGTACGTCTTTGAAAAATCCTGTGTGTTGATATGATGGTAGGTTTATTTTTGTGTAGATGCCCAGTTTTGAGGGAGTCAATCTTCGATGTCTTCGGAGGGATGTGTTTTGATTCGAACCAAACTCTTCCAATGCTCATATCGGTGGGCTTGGTGGAGAGGTCGATACGAATGCTGAAGGGAATTGAAATCATGACAATTTGGAAAGTTTATGAGCAAGTGTTGCGAAGAATCGAGCATCAGGAGTTTGTGCAAACTCAACGATGATGTCATTTGGCAAATACATACTGACATTCGAGCTTTCAGAAGGATTCATCGATTTGGCTTCGAGGAAATCGACGTTTTATGCAAATGACTTATTTTGAACAATGCCCCCTTCACAAACGTACACTCCAGCTAGAGCATTTGGTATCATGTCCTGAAATCTGGAGTACGTATGCAATTGGATGATTTGTTCCTTAATCCCGCCTATCAAACCTACCTTGAAATAAAAAAGAGCCCATTTGCTGATCAACTTTCATTCGTGTATTGGGGGCCTTGTGAGTTCTCTGTTTGCACTCATCTCCAAGATTACAACACCAGGCTTCAAAAGGTTGGTGAGTATTGGTACAGATGGACCTCGACACCCAACAGAAGGCTACTGAAATTCGCCTCCCTTGAGGATGTGTTTTTGTACAAGAATCCCATCTCGTGTCCTGAATCCGAGTTTTCCGATCCGGAGTGGCGTTTGTTTTGTGATGAGTCCCAACAACATGAATACGAAGCTCTCGGCTGGTTTGAGGATGTTCAATATAAGGAGCCCGACATCAACACAAGGGCTTCAGATACGACTCTTATTCCGTGGCCATTCCCTTGCTCAGGCTTCAAACTGCTCATTTTGGATCACATTATCTCTCGGCAATTGCGCACATACATGTCCGAACAAACCGATATGTGGTATGCCGGTTCCATTGTGAGTCATCCTCTTCAGTACCAATCCCCCATACCACCCAAGCGTTTCCCATTTGGCTTCTCATGTGAAAATGCTCCCTTTCTGACAAACGCCTCCTATACAAATTGCGCCAGATTTCAGTTTTACAAAGAAGCTCTTGCTGTGAGAGCCAAAGACAAGTCTTTTCTGCGAGCATTGACACCACCAGCTTCCGAAGAGATACAGAAAGCCGCAGAACTGTATGCTTGACGCATCTCCTCGGATGTTGTCACAGGGGGATTGGAGTTTTGTGGATGTCTTCGATGCTGTGGTCCATCGGGGTTTTGCGTTGACAAGCATGAAAAGCATGGTATCGTCGGTTTTTTGTCTCTGTGAACGGCAACCTCTCTCTTTCGGAAAGCACGTGAGTCCCATGGAAACGATTCAACATATCATCAATCGCCTTGTCTCCTGGATTGGTTTTCTTTTTTCTCCGTCGATGCGCTTCGCCTCGATCGCCTCTCTGGTCTCTTTTCTTCTTACCTTCATCTTGATCGGTATCCCCGGACTTCTAGTCTTTTACACCACTGTCCCGATCATCTGGTTACTGTTCCCTGGTTACCCCGTCGAGAGCGTCGTCTCAGGTGATGCTACCTGGCCCTTTATCCTGTCCATCGGGTTCTTGTGGTCCGCGAGTTTTTTGATGCTGGGATTCTTTAACCTGCTCCTTTGTCGATACCAACTGAACAAAACGATACGCATCACCATCTGCGCGCTGGCCCAATACGCCCTGATCTTGCTCGTCTGTACTCTGTCCTTCGCCAATATGTACCGTTCCAAAACGAACGCCGACTTTTACGACTATGCTGTCCATCATAAGGATGTTGCCTTCCTCAAGGTGCTGATCAAAAAAGGCCTCGTCCTCAATCCTAAGACGAAGGGACCCAAAACGATCTACCCACTTCACATCGCCGTTGCGTATGGCGACAGCTCCTTTGTGAAGGCACTCCTGAAACATGGCGCAGATATCAAGCTCCGTAACCGAGATAACGCGACCGTCTTGTACCCGGCTCTCGTGAGAAAAGACCTGAATATGCTCGCCTTCCTCCTGAAGAACGGAGCTATCCCCCCATCCAACAAAGTACGGCGCGAGAAGTACATCAGCTACCTCAAAAAGAACCCATCCCCAAAGGCCAAGGCCGTCTTGAGCTTGTTTTTGAAAACATCGAAATAATGTGCTACGTGTTGACAAACGAATACAAACGGAACCCTGTCTGTACGGTTCCCAGAATATAAATGCCCGTTCCCAGCGCTCGAAGAGCGCAACACAGACGATGTGTGAGCATCGTGGGTCTGGGGTCTACGACCCCAGGCGGGTGTGGGCAGCCAGCCCACTATGCCAAGCGGAGCGCGGCAGCAATACGCTTGAATGATAAGGGGTTTCTTTGGGGAGGGGGTCCTTTTTTGTGTGGATAGTACTTTAGTACGACTGTGTACCTTTTTGATCTTTTTTGACAAACCGTACTTTCGGTTCTGCGAATGTCTGTTGGTATTTCGTATCCTGTATTCAGAAACAACGAGCAAGGTTGCTCAACTTCACTCACACATATACGGAGTCCCAGCGATGCAAAACTTGAACGGTCAATATTCCCTCAGCGAACAATCACTCATGAACGCAGTCATTTGCACAAAGTATGGTGCTCCCGAAGTCTTGGAGTTGCAAGAGGTCAAAACGCCCGAACCAAAAGATGATGAGGTGCGCATTCGTATTCACTTCACGAGTGTGACGGCGAGTGACAGCCTTATCAGGGGATTGGAATTTCCGTTCCTCCCGAGAATGGTCTTGCAGATGATCTTTGGCTTTGGCAAACCACGCAATCCAATCATGGGGATGGTTTGTGCGGGTGTTGTCGATAAAGTCGGAAAGAATGTCACCAAGTTCAAAGTGGGTGATGAGGTGGTCGCATATGGCTCAAAGTCTCCGACAAAGAGACGCTTTGGTTCGTATGCTGAGTTCATTTGTCTGCCAGAAGACTGGTTCTTGACAAAAAAACCTTCCTCGATCTCATTCAAGGAAGCAGCAGCCATCCCATATGGCGGTTTGATCGCTGACTTCTACACAGAAAAAGCAGGCATCCAACCTGGTCAAAAGGTACTCATCTACGGTGCCTCCGGGAGTATTGGGACTGCCGCCCTCCAGCTCGCAAAGCACATCGGTGTAGAAGTGACTGCTGTATGTAGTGCTCGGAACTTCGGTCTCGTTGAATACCTTGGGGCTGATAAAATGATCGACTACACCAGTCCAGACGCTGTGTCCCAACTCGAAGAGTACGATGTTGTCCTCGATGCAGTCGGTGAGACAAAGACCTCGGATGTGAAAGAGGCGAGCAAGCACGCGCTTCGGGATGGTGGTCGTTATGTCTCTGTGGACAATGGGACGCCTAACCCGAAAATCACGTCGTTCATGAAGATTATTGAGATGGCTGGAAAGGGTGAGCTGAAGCCAGTCATCGACAGGACATTCTCTCTGACGGACATTGTCGAAGCACATCACTATGTGGACCGAGGCCACAAAAAAGGCAATGTGATGATTGAAGTGAATCAATAGAAGAAGGATTAGTTTGTGCTTACGCCTGTCTCGATGGTCGAGGAGCAAGACTATTTCAAGCAAAAAGGGGCGCGTGACAGTTCCTTCCAAAGCCCTGTACAAAATGACGAAGATGTCGTATCTTCAGTGGCTATATGATCGAATGAATCGGGGTAAGACCATTCGGAGAAAGAGTTGGTTTGGCCCTTTGTGTCGTTGAAAGGAAGGAATATGCGAGAGCGTCAAGTCTTGTACAGATGTTTTCATCTGTTGATCTTTTTTGTAACATTGTTTGTGGGTTGTGATTGTCAGGAGACAGGTGGGCTCGGTTCAACGCGCCATCTCGTTGCAGCTCCCGAGAGCATTTCTTTCGACGCACAAGAGGGGCAGGAGCAAACCCAGGAGGTGAAGATCACTGCGAAGGTTGGAGCCATTCAGATTGAGAGTGTCAGTCTGATCACTGGTAAGTCCCACTTTACATTGCTGCAGGATACACTCCCAACGCTCCCGATGACCCTTGAAGAGGGGGCATCTTTTACACTCAAGATTACCTACAAGGCTCCAGCGGGGACGCCGCCTACAGGTCTCCTTCGGGTTGTGAGTGATTCGACGATCCCAGCAGAGGGCAAGTTGGACATTCCATTACTCACACAGCTCAACAACCAGCGCCTGACACTGACGCCTAACCCTGCGAACTTCGGTGGTCTCGAAGAAGGCCAGGACAAAGAGATCGAGGTGGTTGGTAAAAATGAAGGTCGTGCGGTCCTCAATATCGAGAAGATTGAGAAGGACGCCAGTAGCAGTCCGGCCTTTACGTTCCCTGATGGGCTGCCCAAGACGCCCCTTGAAGTCAAACCTGGAGAGAGCTTCAAATTTAAGATCAAATTCTCCCCAACACAGCGTAAGCCCGACCTTGGGAAGATCTTGTTTACATGTAAAGGTGGGTGTTCACCTGAAGATCCCAACCCAAATAACCGCAAAGATCCGTTTATTTTGCCACTGAGTGGGACGATCGCGATACCTTCGATTGAGGTCGAGCCAAATGCCCTTGATTATGGTTTTGTGCAGAGCGGGAAGGTAGTGACGAAGACATTCAAGGTGAGGAACCGGGGCGCCGCGCTGTTGAAGATCAGTCAGATTACCTTTAAGGCGGGTTCCAGTGGTGCGTTCTTTATGCCAGTCCTCGAAAATATCGATATCCAACCGGGCGCCAACAAGGACGTCGCTGTCGAATACAAGCCCAGCGCAGTCGTTGAGAACAGAGGGACTGTTGAGATCCACAGTAATGATCCTTCGAAGAAGGTGATCGAGGTCCAATTACTTGGGAAGGTCTCGGCACCAAAGATCAAGGTGACACCGACAAAGTTGGCTTTTGGGAAGGCACCTATCAAGAAGATCTTATGTGTGACCATCGCGAATGTCGGTGATCAACCACTTGAGGTCGAACCTGCGACACTTGTGGCTGGGACGTCTGCTGAGTTCAAGCTCGAAAAAGCACCTGTGAAGATCACGCTCCAACCCAACGGAAATGACAAGCTTTGTGTTGTGTATACACCTGTCGATGCAGTGAATGATGTGGGGACATTGAGGCTCAAGAGTAACGATCCGGCGAGTAAGATTGTCGACGTGGCTTTGACGGGCGAGGGGCTTGCGCCGAAAGTTTGTGATCTTGTCGCGCGGCCTTCGACGATCAATTATGGTTTGAGTGTGCTTGGACGTGCGAGGGTCGAAAAACTCGAATGGTACAACACTGGAGCGGCTGATTGTACGGTGACACGTTTTGGTGTCGCGACGGACAGGAGTGGTTTTCCTCCTTATCTTGGGCCGGAGGTGTTCTCGATCAGCAATCTACCTGCACAGTGTTCATCTGGTACATGTAACCCTCCATTGATTGTGAAGGCCGGGAACGCCTTTACGATGGATGTGACCTTTCTACCTATCCACGAGAAGAAGGGGATCAACAGCAATCCTCCGTTGACTGGGAGTGTGACCGTTAGTACCAACGGGACACCTAATAATCGGGTCGCGCAGCTCTCAGGACTCGCTGTTCCCGGATGTGTTTCAGTGGTTCCAGATGTGATTGATTTTGGATTGACGACGATCAACTGTTCATCTAAAAATGAATCGGTCTTGATTTACAATACATGTCCAAGAGAAGTCACGGTCTCAAAGGTGCGCTTCAAGAATGTGCCATCTGGTGGATTTCAGATCACGAAGTCTCCGACAGTTCCCTTTAAGATCCCATCTGGAAAGACAGTGGAGATTGGGCTTCGTTACAAAGCGGGTGCGACACCTAAACAGGAGAACGCGACACTTGATATCGAACACTCATTGACCCAATTGTCTCCGGTCAGTGTTGCTTTGTCTGCGGCTGTGACGACAACGGCGGACCAGACGGATACATTCAAGCAAGCGAGTAACGAGAAGGCCGACATCTTATTTGTCATTGACAATTCGTGTTCGATGTCAGCCGAGCAGAACACCCTTAAAAAGAACCTGGGGATCTTTTTGCAGTGGGCGAAGACGCTCAATGCGGATTATCATATTGGTGTGACGACGACGGATGTGCGGAAGATCGCGAGACCTGTTCCTGGTACATTACGTGGTTCGCCCAATATCATCACACCGACGACACCCAATCCAGAAGCAGTGTTCCGCAACAACGCGACACCAGGGACATCTGGGGATGCTCCTGAGTCTGGACTTCAAGCGGCGCACTTGGCGTTGACACCACCTCTTTCGACAGGTGCCAATAAAGGGTTTTTGCGACAAGATGCGACGCTGACGATTGTTGTGGTCTCAGATGAGTCTGATCAGTCGACGAACTCGACGGGATTTTATCTCAACTTCTTCCGTAACTTGAAGGGTGGACCCAGAGCGGATAGATTCCGACTGCATGCGATTATTGGGATTGACCCCACCAATAAACAGGTCCTAAATTGTAAGTCAGGAAACAGCAGCAGCAACTTCGATGGTGGGTATTCTGGTGGACGATATGCGGATGTCGCGACGAAGACAGGGGGCTTTGTTGAGTCGATTTGTCTCTCTGATTGGTCGAACTATTTTAAGAAAATTGGGACACTGACATTTTCGTTACGCAAGAAGTTCTTCTTGAGCCGTGCTGCCGATCCCAAGTCGATTGTTGTCAAAGTGAACGGTGCCGTTCAGGCAACAGGCGCAAGCACATGGGTGTATGACGCGACCTCGAACAGTATCGACTTCTCAACTGCACCCAAGGCCGGCTCGACGATCCAAGTCAGCTACAAAGCCATCTGCTTCTGATTCCTCTTTCCTCCCCAGCCTACTTGCCTCTACGACTGCCGCGCTCCGCTTGGCATAGTGGGTTTGCCAGGCGTGCGCGCCCCCGGCCACACCCGCCTGGGGCTTTCACCCCAGACCCCACGATGTTATCACATCGCTTTTGTTGCGCTCTTCGAGCGCTATGCGGCGGTTTGTCGGCTCCCGCCTATGCTCGACTGCTGCAAAGCAGCACTCTCGCGGTGCGCGTCGTGACTTCCAGCACGAAGGGAATCTGGGGAGGAGAGTTTGTTGAGGCGTATGTTGTAAAGTGTACGAAGCAATAAGCCCGATGAAGAAAGAATAACCCCCTCAGTCCGAGAGCTTGCTCGTCCAACTCCCCCTGTCCAATTTCATTGGCAAAGGGAGCGATACAAGACCCCCTCAGTCCGACCTGCGGTCGTCCAGCTCCCCCTGCTGTTCAAGCCTCGATATTCTCGGCTTGGCAAGGGGAGCGATACAAGACCCCCTCAGACGGGCTTCGCCCGCCAGCTCCCCCTGTGAGACCTACGCTTTGCTTCGGTCGACAAGGGGAGCGATACATATCAAACGATACATCGCGATGTAAGCCAAATATTCGAGTATATCGGATAAATGGTCCCTCCTCTCGAAAGGCTTGAGAGGAGGGAAGAGCCGAAGGCTCAGGGTGGAGAGTTTGTAGAGGCGGATGATTGCAAGTGAAGACGCAAAAAACCCACTGAAAGTACGAAAGCAACCGAGCTTTCCAAGGATGTCGCCTGCGACATACGCCAGGAAGGAGGGGGTGAACTCGTGGAATAAGGGGAGTTTGCGGAGACACAAGTGCAACGTCCGCCGGATCAATATTCTAGAATCCCCCGTGTATGTAGAGTAAATAGTCCCTCCTCTCGAAAGGCTTGAGAGGAGGGAAGAGCCGAAGGCTCAGGGAGGAGAGTTTGTTGAGGCATATGTTGCAAAGCGCACGAAGCAAACGTCCTCATAGGACAGCTTTGCTTTGGACGCAACTGCAACGTCTGCCGGATCAGATTTCAAGCAAAACCACGTGTATATCGGTAGAATAGTCCCTTCTCTCGAAAGAGTTGAGAGGAGGGAAGTCACGAAGTGACAGGGTGGAGAGTTTGTTGAGGCGTATGTTGCAAGTGAAGACGCAAAAAACCCACTGCAAATAAGCGAGTAGAAGGGAATGCAAGGATATGGCCTTGCTATATCCGCCTGCAAGATGGGGATGATTTGGTGGAGTCAGGGGAGTTTGCGGAGACACAAGTGCAACGTCCGCCGGAGCAGATTTCTAGCTAAATCACGTATATGTCGGCGAAAAACCCCTTTTTTCTCCAAAGGCTGGAGAGAAAGGAGTTGGGGGATTGTAGGGGTTGTTGGAGTGCCCTCTGGAAAGTCTACTTGTGTTTTGTTGGAAAGAGGCTTATTTTTCCTGTGCGCATTTTTCTGCTTTTTCTGTTTCTTTGGTGTGTTGGAGTTGGTCATGGCAGATTCTGAGACGTTGTTTTTTTCTAGACAAAGCCCACCCGAACAAGGCGCGCGGTTGGTTGAAACGATTTGTGGATGCAAGTGGTCAATGACTGTCTTTCGTTTGCTTTCGAATGATATTTGTCGACCTGGTGCGATGGTGCGGAGTGTTGAAGGATTGACAACGAAAGTGTTGAATCAATGTCTACGCAAGAATGTTGAATTTGGTACCATCGAACGAACAGCCTACCCCGAGATCCCTCCCCGAGTAGAATATCATCTCACACCTCTTGGTCATCGTCTAATCGACATCCTTGGTCAAATCGAAATGTTACAAGAGGAGTTTGTACTCTTTGAACATGAGTGATAAACTGCTCGATCTTGTAAGAATATTGTGGAGTGTGATTGCTCCATCTGTCCGAAGCTTTACTCCACAATCTTGTTGAAGGGTGCATACGTATATTTTTTAAGAATATTCAAACTTTTTTCTAGCATGTTGACTGCGCAGTGCAATTTTTTTGGTGATGTGTTTTTTCTTTTTTGATGGGATGTTGGTACACCGATTGCTTTGCGGGGAGGCCGTTTGTCCGATGAGCATGATGCTCGTCATACTTGGTTGACCTCTTCACACTTCTCAAGTGACTTTTGCGCTCTCTACGGAAATTCACCCTTTCCAGAACAGTCTTTTTCGAGAATTTGGGGGAGGTCTCATACCCAGCGCGCTCGATATGCGCCGAAGGAGATCCCATGAACCAACGATACACCCATCGGTATTTTCTGTTCCTGTTTTTACTCGGTATATGGATGTCACTGAGCATCGCATGTGGTCCACCACCTGCAGTGTGTAAGGTCGGTGGTGATTGTGTGAATGAGCTTACCTGTGATGAAGGACAATGTGTCACGGAGTGCAGCGCTGGCAAAACGCAATGTGGACAGATGTGTGTGGATACACAAAGTGATGCCAAGCATTGTAGCGCCTGCGATGCCGCCTGCAAAGAAGGGGAATCCTGTGACAAGGGGTCTTGTAAGGCTTTTTGTGAGGATGGCAAAAGCAACTGTGGCGGAGAATGTGTCAACACAAAATCCAATGCCAAACACTGCGGAGCCTGCGGCACTTCTTGTAAAGAGAATGAACAATGTAAAGAAGGCACATGTTCTTCTTCTTGTGGGGCGGATGAGTTACTTTGTGATGGTACATGTGTCAACACCCAGACGAGCACCGAACATTGCGGTCGTTGTGGTACATCATGTCATACCGGGCAGTCCTGTACAGACGGAGCGTGTGCTTGTCCTAGCGGGACAGCATCGTGTGCTGATGCCTGTGTGGATACAAAGAGCAGTACAAGTCATTGTGGCGCATGTGGAAAGGCTTGTGCTTCTGGGGAGTCGTGTGAAAATGGTCGCTGTGTGTTGAAGTGTAGTGCTGGCCTTCAGAATTGTGGGGGTGCTTGTGTGGATACAAAGAGCAGTGAACAACATTGTGGCGCATGTGGAAAAGCCTGTGCAAACGGTGAGACCTGTCAGGCAGGTAAGTGCACTCTTGTATGTGGTGCAGGTCTTAGCAATTGTTCGGGGTCTTGTGTGTCTTTGCAAAAGGACCGTTCACATTGTGGTGGATGTGGAAAAGCCTGTGCGACAAATGAAGTCTGTGTCTCTGGTAACTGCCTGCTTAATTGTCGTGTGGGGACAACAAATTGTGGTGGTAAGTGTGTGGATACAAAGTCGGATAAGGCCCACTGTGGACAATGTGGGAAGGTATGCAAGACAGGTGAAGTCTGCAATCAGGGGAGCTGTGTTTTGCAGTGCGCTTCAGGGACCACAAATTGTAGCGGTTCTTGTGTCGATGTAAAAAGCAGTACAAGTCATTGTGGTGGATGTGGAAAGGCTTGTGCTTCTGATGAAGTCTGTCTTTCTGGGGCATGTACATTTCAGTGTCCAACTGGTTTAACGGATTGTAGTCGCACATGTGTAGATACAAAGTCGAACACAAAACATTGTGGTGCGTGTGGGAAAACATGTCACACAGGGCAATCTTGTAGTAATGGTGCCTGTGTTTGTCCGGCTGGGACAACCTCTTGTGGTGGGGCTTGTGTGGACACAAAGAGCAGCGATGTCCACTGTGGTGCGTGTGGAAAAGCCTGTACAGGAGGGACGTCTTGTCTCTCTGGCACATGTCAGTGTCCAACTGGACAGACATTGTGCAATGGAAAGTGTGTGAATGTGAAGACTGACACAACAAATTGTGGAGGGTGTGGAAAAGTCTGTGGTGCTGGGCAAAGTTGTCAGTCTGGCCAGTGTGTGTGTCCGACGGGACAGACATTATGTGGTGGAAAGTGTGTCAACACCGACACGGATAATACTCATTGTGGTGCATGTGGTTTTGTGTGTAGTGGTGGAACTTCGTGTACAACGGGGACGTGTCAGTGTCCGACGGGACAGACCCTATGTGGTGGACAGTGTGTGAATACAAAGACTGATAAGGCACATTGTGGTGCGTGTGGAAAGGTTTGTGGTACTGGGCAGAGTTGTCAGTCCGGCCAGTGTGTATGTCCGACGGGGCAGACATTATGTGGCGGAAAGTGTGTTTCTTTGCTCACTGACAAGGCACATTGTGGTGCGTGTGGATTGGTCTGTTCTGGTACATGTCAATCTGGAAAGTGCAGCACGTTGGTGTACGAGATTGCAGCAGGTAATGAACATGTTTGCGCTGTCGTCGGACAAAATATCAAGTGTTGGGGACACAATTTGAATGGACAGCTTGGCTATGGTGACAAAATAGATCGTTCAAAGCCTCCAACACAAAATGTGAGTGTGGGGACTTTTGTATCGAAGGTCTCTGCCGGGAGAGCTTCGAGTTGTGCGATATTGGCCAACGGTCAAATCAAGTGTTGGGGATTCAATAACACAGGTATGCTCGGTTATAACGATCGTATGGAGCGTACATCGCCACCGAGTACATCCGTTGCGGTTGGTTCGACTGCGAAAACGCTCTCCGTTGGAAGTGGTCATATGTGTGCTGTGTTGAGTAACGACAGGATAAAATGTTGGGGGAGCAATACATATGGAGAACTTGGGTATGCAAGTGCAGGGATTCTTGGCTATTTGCAGCCACCTGCGTCCTATGTGACGACTGGATTCTCTGTCCAGACAGTCCACACGAGTAGCAGTTATACTTGTGTTTTGTTGACGAATGGTCAGAGCAAGTGTTGGGGGTCTGGGTTGGCTGGGAAGCTGGGGTATGGAGACACGACCACACGTAAAGTTCCTGATTCGAAGTATATTTCACTAGGAACAGGTCTCTCCGTAAAGCAAATTACGCAGGGATCCATCCATGTGTGTGTGCTCCTCAACAACAACAAAGTGAAGTGTTGGGGACACAATTCCAGTGGTCAACTTGGGTATGGCGATACGTCACAGCGTCTGAGTCCACCGTCTGCGTTTGTGGATTTGGGAGCCGGACGAACGGCAACTTACATTGCTGCAGGTGAGAGTCATACATGTGTCATTCTTGATAATGGTCAGGTCAAGTGTTGGGGGAAGAATGCCAGCGGAGAGCTTGGCTATGGTGACACAACCAACCGGAATAAACCAGCTTCAGCTACGGTCTCCATTGG
This sequence comes from Deltaproteobacteria bacterium, assembly GCA_002731275.1. Taxonomy (GTDB): domain Bacteria; phylum Myxococcota_C; class UBA6777; order UBA6777; family UBA6777; genus UBA6777. The sequence continues at coordinate 19,330 of PCBK01000188.1, forward strand.
CACCGGAAGACGCGCCATTCAGCTCTCTTTGGGGGTTGGTTTTACATGTGCGTTGTTGGATAATCATGAGGTCAAGTGTTGGGGGAACAATCAATATGGGCAACTTGGTTATGGGGACAAAACAAACCGGACAAAACCGGCTACCAGCGTGATTTCGTTCTAGACAGAAGACTTTCATGCTTCGTCTTCGAAGGAGAGGGGGAGTGCGAGTGTATTTGAGAGCATCCCCGCGAAGGCTATCCCATCATCGTATACTGTTTGTGCGTTGTTTGTAAGCTCACCTGTTTCACAAACTTCTAGCTTTGTATGACCGGGCATACCTGTGATGTACGTAATTCCATTGTACGTGTAGTACGTCTCTGTTCCCCTGTTGTGTTTTGTCCCTGTTGTTCTCGTGTACTGGGTCATTGTGCGTTCGAAAAGAATGCCAGTGGCTTTGTCGAGTGGGTATTGTATCTTTTTGTCACCATGTTCGTACGTGAGTGAGGGCTCACCAAATACGAAGGTCCATCGTTCGGGGGGATATCGACCCATTTTCCAGGAAACAAGATTCCAGATACTGCAAAAGCAAAAGACACCCACTCCTGCCTTCAATGGCCATACTGGATCGAGGTGGAGTCTGATGCCAAAAATCCCGAGGACATAGACACCAATAAACATGAAGAGAGTGCTGTAAAAACCGAACTTCGCTGCAGATACTACGAGTGATAAGGGGGTCGTTTTGTGTTCGAGGACGAGCAGCTTTTCGGGCTTGTATGCGACAAGCTCCCCAACAAATGTATGTTTTTTGGGATCCCAAGGTGTCGTGATGATGTTTGCGAGTCGAGCGTCTTTTTTGGCTTCTCCTTTTTCGTAAAGTTGCTGTAATGAATCTGTGTCTTGTTCGGTCTTGTCATCTTGTCCGTGTTTTCGTTTGAGCAGTATTTGTTCCGGCTCATCGAATGTATCGATTGGATGTTTGCATGTCTTTTCTGTGTATGCTCTATCAAAACTCAACGTGAAGTTGAGTGGATCACTTGCGTCGATGTTCCCCCATGGGATATTGAGGATTTGCGCGATTCGTTTGGCAAAGTCGAGAACCTCGTCTCTTGTTTCAATTCCATCGACTGTTAATTCCGCTGAGAGGGAGGTTGTGTCGCGCAAAGAAAAGCAAAGGACCAGATAGACTTCTTCGGATGCGCCCTGGTATGTCGATAATTCAAATGAGAAACTCTCAACGTCTTGTGGTGAAAAAGAGCCACTTTCTTCTTCTTTCCCCACTCGCCATTCCCATAGGCAATCGTCTTTGGAGAGGGATAACCTGATCCACTGTTGTGTCGATACCGAAGAGAAAATGACACTCCATGTGATGAAGATTAAGACGCCATACCACAGGATCCGAAACGCAATGGGGGGCGACACCATGATCGGGGCGATGTAAAAAATGGACAAAAAGAGCAGGATAAACCATGGAAAACCGTCTTCTGGGCGTTCTTGGTAATCTGGCTCAAAAAGTGTGAGCGTTTCTTGTGGTTTGTATTCTTGTATGTGCATACAAAAACCCTTTTGCTTTGAGTGTCTAGTGGATGAAGCAGGATACAGAGCCCCTGAACTTTAGGTGTTCTCGTAAAATTACGTCTTTGGGGGCAAGTCCATTCACTCATCCATGTGTCAATTTCTTTCCTTCGTAAAAACGGAAGAGTATGAGGAATCACTTGCGCAAGCAATCTTTTTTTCAAACATACACGGACTTATCTGATGTTGACAAGGCAGCTTTGTGGGGGAGGACGGGGCTATACACCCAGCCATTGTGCGTAGGCGTACTTTTGTGTTGTCCAAGAGAGCGTGTCCAACGCGACGTGGTGTCTCTCTCTTGGCGCCTTGAGCGCCTTCTGAAGAGCTGCGACAAGCGCTCGTTGTTCTTTGTCTTCGTCTTCTGTGAATGAGTCATAAAGGTAGCGTGGGGGGATCCACTCAGGATAGGCGAGGCGGTTGGGGACGAGAGGGCGGCATCCTGCGGCGACAGCTTCGAGTAACGCCAACCCTTGAAACTCATGAAGTGCCGTTGAGACAGCGATATCACAGCGTCGAAGGAGCGCGCGGTAGGCGTTTGCGTCTTCGAGATATCCCCATGTCTCGATGTATGGGGCGAGGCGTTCTTTGGCCTCATCGAAGATCTTGGGGCTCTTGCGAAAACGTTGACCAACGACATGCAGCTCAAAGTCGACATCTTGTTCGGAGAGCGCGAATAGCGCATGAAAGAAGCGTTCGGGGGCTTTGTCGTACTCCCAGCGATGATTCCATAGAATAGAAGGCCGCGCAGTGGCTTCGATTTGTTCTTTTGTGAAGCATCGTTCTTCGAGAGGGACAGGGAGGACTGTCGATCGTTCCTCAATAGATTCGACGATGCCGGGAGGGACACAGTCGGGCATACGTTTTAGGAGGGCTTTGGCACCTTGGAGGAGAGTGTCGCGGTTATACGATGAGTTAAACGCGATCGAGTCGGCGGCGAGTGCCGTGTAGAGGTTGAGCATACAGAAGTGCAGGCGTTCACGTTGTGCGACTTGTCTGATCGGATAGACGAATTGGTTCTCGTGAAAGTAAACGTATGTGGGGAGCTTTGTGAGCGCGGGGACAAGGCCCCGAAGTGTCGAGAGGTCCACCATCGAAGTCGCGAGTAGAAGATCGTATTCGGCTTCAAGGGTTTCACGCTCAGAGAAGGCCCAGGTGAGGGCATTTCCCCGAGAGCGCCAACTGAAGAAGCGAGGTGGGAGCGAGAGGACTGTCCACTGATGTTGGGGCATGGAGCGTAGAAGGCCACGACGCCAGCGTTGATGGCTTTCCGCGTCATATCCCGATAAACATAAGATCTTGGCCAATGCATTCTCCTTTCGACGTTGACACACGTTGGACCATCCATGACGGTATCAAGCTCAAAGGAGACGTTCAAGTGTTTCTCTGTAAGGAGTTATTTTCCACCGTAAAATTTGTAGAAGTCTTGGTAGAGGCGTGGTCCACCGCTCCAGATTTTGGCTTTGATTTTGTTTTTGATGGCTTGGTCGATGACTTCTTGTGCGACAGTTTGGATGGCGGGTACACAGGCGGTGCCGATCGCGAGTCCTGCGCCGGGGATCATGATACTGCAGGCGGTGACACATGCGAGAACTGCGGGAGCGAGGACTGTGTAGGTAGCGGCGTCCATGACGAGACCACCTATCAATAATCCATAGAAGTATTCGAAGGTTCCATTGGCTGATTGATGTGCAAAGCAATTGCCGAAGGTCGTGGTTTTTTTGCCGCTGGCTGTTTTGAGATCTTTTTGTTTGACTTTGCAGGTGATGGCGCTGACAGCGTACATGACACCGGCGTCGAGGACCATGGAGACCAAGAACGCAGCTGCACCACTACCTGCACCTTTTAGACGCTTGATGGCTTTTTTGGTGAGATTTTTGAATTGGGAGCCACGTTTGGCTTTCCCGAATTGGCTCATCAGTCTGGATTTTCCTCTGGACATGAGCGTACTGGCTTGTTTGGTGTGTTTGCTCCAATTGCTTGTGAGTTTGCTCTTCATCATGCCGAATGCTTTTTTGGCGTTGGTCTTGGCACCTTTGACGATGAGTGATTGGATCAACCCTTTGGATTTTCTGGCCCATTTGGTTGCGGCTTTTTTGGCAGCGAGTGCTATTTTTTTACTGACATTGAGTGATTTTTTGGCGGCGTCTTTGGTTTTTTTGGCGGCCTTTTTGCTGGCTTGTTTTGTGGCTTTGGCGGCACGTTGTGATTTTTTCTTGGACTTTTGAAGTTTCTCTTTGCCTTGTTTGCCAACGCGTTGTTTTTTGCGTTTGGCGTATTTGGCGGCGAGTTGACTTTTCTTTTTGAGTTTTTGTGCTTTTGAACGTGTGCTTTTTGTGATCTGCTGTCGTTTTTTGCGATAGACTTTTGCGCTCTTTTGTTTTGCTTTGTAGGCCTTTTGGGCGCCTTTGCGGAAGAAGCTTGAGACACCTTTGACGGCTCCTTTGATACCGTTCTTGATTTTGTATGCGACCTTTTTGGGGAAGCTCATTTTGTCGTACTTGCTCTTTTTCTGGCGAGCAGAGCGATACTTTCTGTTTTTTTGTACGTTGACTTTGGCGCGGCCCTGTCGGTTTTGCTTGGCTTTTGTATTACTTTGCGCTGTGATTTTTTTCTTTTTCTGTGTGCGTTGTCGAGATTTTGTGTTTCGTTGTTTTTTGCTTGCCTGTTGTTTCTTGGCTTTTTGTCGTGTCCGTTGTTGCTGCATTTTAGGTGGGAGTTTGCTGAACTTTTGTCGATCGGCTTGTAATTTTTTCTTGGCTCTTTTTTGCGCGAGGTATTTTTGTCTTTGCCAGGGATTCATTTTGGAGAGCTTTTGTCGCTCCATGTACTGTTTGGAAGCTTGTTGTGCTTTGGTTCTTCTCTTGGAGAGCTTTTGGGCTTTGGCTTTCTTTTTGGAGAGTTGTTGTGCCTTGGTTCTTTTTTGTTTGGCTTTTTGGATTGATTTGATGAGCTTTTGGGCTTTTGCGCGTGTTTTGGCGGACTTTTGTGCTTTGGCCTTGGAGAGCTTTTGGGCTTTGGTCTTCTTAGAAGTTTGCTGTGCTTTTTTGAGTTTGATCAGTGCTTTTTTGCGTTGCTGTGCTTTTCGTTTGTTGGCTTTTTTGTTGAGCTGCGCTTGTTTTCGTGCTTTTTTGGCCTTGATCTGGGATTTGACGCGCTTTTGGGCTTTTTTTCGAGCTTCGTGTTTGACTTTCTTTTCTTTCTTTTGGGCTTTGAGTCGTTTTTTGGAAGACTTTTGTGCTTTCTCACGTTTGGCTTTGCGGATGGCCTTCTCGCGTTTCTGGCGCTTTCGGTGTCTGAGTCGTTTGTAACTCCTTTGCAGGTTTTTCTTCATCTTCTTGCCAAACTGTTTGCCTCTGTTGGCGCCTTTGCCTGCGATGGTTTTGACGGGGGTAAGTGCTCTCTTCTTGAACGACTCGATGGGTTTACAAACACGTCTTTTGCATGTGAACCCTGCACCACAAAGTGCAAATGCTCCACATCGTTGATTTAGTTTACGAACACCTACACATCGACCGAGCACTCGTGAGAGGTTGCTTCGTAGGAGTTTGAGTTTTCGACCGAGCTTTTGGTCGAGACAAAAGTAACCTGTGTAGCAAATGTCGAATCTTGCGTCGTTGCAGCGTTGTCCTATTTTGTGGACTTTGACGCATCTCGCGTAACCTTTGAAGTAGCGGCAAGTCAAACCAAGACTACAAAGTTTGTAGGTTCGTTTGTCGCAGCGTTTGCCTTTGTTGGTTTTGATGGCACAGATCTTCCGACCTCTGTAGCGCATACACACCGAACCTCTTCGGCACTCTTTGTTGGCTCTGCACGATTGGCCATTCTTTTTCTTTTTGAGAATGGTGTGGGTTTTGTTCCATGCATCCGGCTGCTTCGGGGTTAGTATCGAGATGGCAAGAAACAGCATCGCGGTGTACAGTGAACAGCGGGTGATGACTGGGACGTTCGTCATTTCACTCTCCTTTGTGTAAGTGTGATTCTGAGTCGGGACTGTATCACACTGTCATACCCATTGACTAGCTTATGTTTTTTGGGAGAGTGGGGCGAGTCGCTGAGAGTAGGGCGAGTTGCCACTCGCTGAGAGTAGGACGAGTTACCACTCGCTGAGAGTAGGGCGAGTTTCCACTCGCCCTTACTGCCGCGCTCCGCTTGGCTCTGGCTGCCGCGCTTCGCTTGGCATCGTGGGTTTGCCACCCACACCCGCCTGGGGTCTACGACCCCAGACCCACGATGTTATCACATCGTCTGTGTTCCGACTTCGTCGGTTTTGAAGCGCTTCGCTTTTGGGAAAGAGTGAGGGGATTTGGATGGCTACGGTTTGCAAAGGGATTTGTATTGTATTTCAATTGTCGCGCCGGGGCTTGGGATCGCGCGATTGGAAAACACAATCTTGTTGGTCAAAGTATCGTATTCCCAGCCATACTGTTCGCTTCGTGGGATGACGATGCCATTGACACGTACCTGAAGAGTTTGCAGAGCAGGACGTTGAGATAACGCAAATTGTGAGCGGAGTTCTATGCCTGTCTTGGCGAGTTGAACCATCATATTCCCCCAGTCCGTCGAACGAATACCCTGATAGTATCCATTTGTTTTGTTGGCCAGTTCATGGTACCTGCATGAACCAAGGCAAGCACCTCCACTCACAATCGAAGGCCCAATGGCCGAGACGATGACTTGTTTGTTTTGCTTGGAGAAGAAGTCTTCAAAAAATGACTGAGATTTCGCTGAGACGTCATCTGTGTTGGAAGTGTATATGATCGATAGTGCCGCATCTGTTCGAATGAACCCATTATTGCATTGCAAGTCATTGAGAGTCGGTGGTGTGAGCGCTCGATATGTCGCTTCGAGGCCTTGTGGCTCTGTGCTTCCTGTGTTCCCGACGAGAAGATTTTGTTTGAGCAGCTGTGCAGCGTTCGGGGGGGATGATGTGATGAATGTTGACTTTGTCCCATGTAGACAACCTGGTGCTCGGCCTTCTGTGCAGGGAGGGCCATCTTTGCATGTCGTGCTGTCTGTGGAGATGACGCCTACGCGGTAGTCGACATTTTGTTGTGTGAGTGAGCGGAGGAAGAGTGGAATGTGTTGTGTGAGCTGTTGTTGGACGAAGGACATTGATTTGGTGTCGGCGACGACGAATAAATAATCGACGGTGGGGCGTTTTCTTTGCTGGAAGATCTCCTTCTCTTCGTTTGTCGCGTGACCTTTTCCTTGTATGGGGATGGATACTGTTGGCTGGGCTTTGACGTCTGTTTTGAGTTCGATGGTGGCGTGTTGATGGATTGCCTGTGTGGCTCGGAATGAGACTTGTATTTGTGCGTGCTTGGTTGCTGTAACAGTGAGGGGGAGTTTGGGGGTTTTTGTGATGGTGAATGCCTGTGTTGTTTGTGGATTCATGTTGATGGCGTCGATGTCAATGGATGTTGGGCAATGTTCAGCGCCACTGTGGTAAATTGTGAGTGTTTTTGTCTGTGCTGTACAGTTGACGGATGAGCGACCAAAATCAACGATTGATGGGATGGAGAGGAGACACGGATGGTTGGTTGTGCCTGAGAGCGGTAGTACAAGCGTAGGATACCTGCCGTCATTGCTGTCAATACCCAAAACCCAATGTTCATCTCCGACTTTTGTGGGAGTGTACTGGACGTTGACTTGCATTGTCTCTCCTCCCCGTAAACGCTTGGGGAGTAAGTTTTTTGCGAGGATGCTGAAAGGTGAATGTCCCTTGTGCTGAGGGTGGTGGGTACTAAAGCGTCTGGGGAGACAATCACCCCAACTATCGTTGGTGACTGAAATTGTCATGGTTTTGGTCTGGCCTATTGGGACAAAAGAAAAATCGAGTGCTCTAGGTTTTGCCACTATTCTGCATTCAGAGCCTTCAGGGACATATCCCATCAATGTCACCGTCCGAGTTGGCTGGATAAGGTCATTTGTTTCGAGAATGAGCTTACCTTCTTTTACAGCCCTACCCATTGGGGAATACTGGATGATAATATGCATTTTAGAACCAGGGGGGATTGTTTGGTTTGGCTTGGATGGGTAAAGGATTTTGAAGTAGTCATGGTTTTGTTTTTCGAGATAAAAGTTGCGGACAAGGCAGGACGAACTTCCTACGTTTTCGATCCAGAGGTATCTTGGGCGGTGTGAGAACACTTCTTCTTTTTTTAATGGAGGTCTTATGATGCAACCATATGAGGCTACTTTGATAGGGACGTTTTTTGTTCCGACATTTGTGTCGATATGCATCTCACCTGCATCTGGGTATCTATCGGAGGGTGTATATTCGACGGTGATATCTTTGTGTGTATTTGGGGGGATGTTGAGGGGGAATGTCACTTTTTCCATGTCGAGACGCAGGTCATTGCTGTGGTATTGTGTGATCTTGATTCCATTTACAATGAGCGGAACATTTCCCAGAGCTCGTATTCTGAGCGTTCTTTTTAATGTTGACCCCCAAGGGATGTAGCGGAACATCAATAAGGTGTCTGGTTCTTTCATCCGGCAGTTTTTGTCTGGGCCATAGGGATCCGTCACACAGGTGTGTTGATGATCGAGCCAATCGCAATCTGCGTCTGTTGTGCAAGGGGGATAGATGGGGATGGCTTCAAAGGAAGCGTAGGCGACATGACCTTTGACTTTGAGCGTTACTTGCTCGTTGGTTGGGGAGCTTTTGAAGACGAAGTGTCCCACTGATATGATGGGGGATTCTTGTGAAGGAGAGTATTGGATGTTGCATGTTACAGAAGCACCTTTGGGGATGATCGCCTTGGGGGCCTGATTCGAGAAGGTGAGGGAGAAGTCTTCTTTTCGACCTGACTTTACGACAAATGAATCTGTTGTGAGGGTGATCTCTTCGTGTCCTCTGTTGTGGACCTCGCAAGTTTGGGTTGATGTGGTGTTTCTTGTAGTTTTTGGAAAGGAGAGGAGGGGGGCGCAGGAAAATTCGACACTTGGGTCAGGTATGGGAGGTGCAGGTTGGTGGAGGAGTTTGATATGAAAGAGCCCTTCGTTGCTGGCGTTCTCTGCGTTTTCAAGAGATAAGATCAGGTCTGCTTGGGCGTCTATGTTGTGTTTGGCTGTGTATGCAACGGTGAGTTTAATGTTGTGTTGTGTTCCAGGTTTGAGTGTAAATGGAAGAGCTGGGGGATGATGTAGCCTAAATGATTCGTAAGGGTTTTTGGGGATGAGGAGCGCGTGAATGATGAGATCGGCTTCTCCATCATTATATATTGTGATGAAGCGCTGTTGTGTTTCGTGAAGGGGGACAGCCTGAAAAGTGATGATGTTATTCTCTTGGTTTGTCGAGAGGTGACCTTGCTGGTTTGATGTAAACCCACAACCTGCGAGCAAGAACAAAGTCAAAAACAGAAAGATGTGTTCACTTTTTTGCATGGGCTACCCTGTATTTTCTTCCATTGTGAGGTTGTCGGAGTCTTTGTCGTGACACATCCTTGGACGAACAGGAGCGTGTTGATTGGGAAGTTTTTTCTTTTTCTGCTTGGCATGGTGGGCTTGCCGCCCACACCCGCCTGGGGTCGTTGCCCCCAGACCCCGCAATGTTATCACATCGTTTGTGTTCCGACTTTGTCGTTGAGGGGTTGATGGTATCCTTCTCTGGAGATGTATGTCTTTTGGGTTGACTTTGCATGTCGCAAGGGTTTGTTCTTTTTGATCGGGATTCTATATTGGTTTGGAGGTTGGGTTTGTGGTGTGTCTTTTGTGTTCACGCGAGAGCGTCGCTTTGCGACGGTTGAGCATATGCTCTTCCAAGCGCCGAAGGCGCAACACAAACAATGCGTGAGCATTGTGGGGTTCGGGGTCTGTGACCCCGAGCAGGTGTGGACGGCAAGTCCACAATGTATCAAGAAAAGAGTTCCTCTATTTTTTGAGGAAGGAGAGGATATGCTTTGCGGTTTTGTGGGGATATTCGTTTTGGGGGAGGTGTCCACATTTCTTCATCATGATCCACTTCGAATCTTTGATCTGTGCGTGGTACACCTTACCGATAGCAGGTGCGACGATGCGATCGTGGTCGCCCCATAAGATAAGCGTTGGGGTCGTAATATTCGCGACCTTGGCGTTGAGAAGATAATCTCTTCCTTTTCGGATGTCGTCGCCAATTTTTTGATTCCATTTGGCATTTTTGATGGCTTGCTTGGTCAGGAAAGAGAGCACCGGTCCAGGGATACTTGGGAGCTTATAGAAGCATTTTTTGAGGAAGGTGAGGAAGTCCTTTTGGCTCTTCATTGGGTGACGACCTGGAGCGTAAGGGATACCCGTTTGGGGAGCTTTTACACCGGCTGCGTTGAGTAAGATGAGTTTGGAGACCTCTTTGGGATGACGCAAAGTATAGGCTGCTGCGATGTGTCCACCCATCGAGTTCCCCCCAAGTGCGAATTTCTTGTAACCGAGCTTTCCAAACATTTTGTGGAAAATGGTGACCTGTGACGCGATGTCATAGCTCCGCTTGGTGTCGTGTGGAGATGTCCCAAAACCAGGAACTTCTGGTATTAAGACGCGGTATGTTTTGGTGAGCCACTTCGCCGTCTGAAGGAAGCTGATTTTGCTGTCACCAAAACCATGTATCAAGATCAACTTGGGCGCGTCTGCTTTTCCTCCCTCATAGTACGAGATGGGGTAACCATCGACGATGACTTTTTTGGCTGTCACACGGGCATTTCGTTCATAGCCCATGCGGACCATGCCGAGCAATAACTGGGGAAAGGCAAAGTAAATGATAAGACCAACAAGACCTAGAATCACGGGGAGCATTCCCCCAATCCAAAGCCACTTTCGTTTATTCATCCGAGTCCTCCTTGGTTTTGGGTCGCTTCAAGGAAAAGCGACCTCGTCCTTGATGGATCGTGGCGAGTATACAAATCTGGTTCCTTGGAGGAAAGGTTCTTTTTGAATGTACTCGTTTTATCGAGTATTCACGGCTATGACAGCAGGACAAACAGGAGTTGGACAAACAGGATTTTAGCGATCATGGAGATGGGGAGAATCATGGTGAAACCGATCGTCGGAAGTTTGTTCTCGGATTGGTCGATTGCGTATTCGAGGATGGCGGGTTGGTTGGCGACCATTCCTGTTAAAAAACTAAAGGGGATGCGTAAGATTTTGTAGCCAATCCACAAGGTGAAAAACGCCGTCAGGAAGCTTAACAGCAAAGAACATACAAAGAGCGCGCTCCCTCCACCTGCTTGCAATGTCGTCAAGAAGGTGTGTCCCGAGCGAATACCAATCCCCGCGAGAAGTAAAATCAAGCCAAATTGTCGAAGTGTTAGATTTGCACTGTAGGGAAGTGTCCAGATGATTGGACCTGTACGCCTCAGCTGACCAAGGATCAAGGCAACAAGCATCGGACCACCTGCAAAGCCAAGTTTGAACGATAACCCTCCAGGGAATTGGAACGTCACCAAACCCATCAGCAAACCAAGCACCATCCCCGAACCAAAAGACATGAGATTGATGTGGCTGAGTGATTCGTAGCTGTTCCCAAAGAGGTCCGTCACCTCATCGACATCTTTTTGTCTGGTGATGAGCTGTACGCGATCACCCAATTCGAGGATGGTCTCACTGCTCGCGAGGAGCTCTACGTCTCCTCGTTGTACACGTGTGATCAACGCCGGGAATTGTTCGATTAAGCTCAGTGACGCGATGGATTGTCCGACAACGGCAGTGTTGGAGACGAACAGCTTCAAAGACGCATACGATGAATTTTCGTAAGAGATGTCTCTCTCGACTTCTTCTCCGAGGTATTGCGTCATCTTGTGGACGGCGTCGTATGAACCGACAATCACGATCTTGTCGTTGCGTTTGAGTCGTGTGTCCCAATGGCTTAGCTGGACCTCATCCCCTCGTTGGATTCGTGCAAACAGAATATTTCTGTCACTGTTCTTTGTGATGGTGCGCAGCTCGACATCTTCGAGGTCTTTGTTGGTGATCAAGACGGTCCTGCTGACGAGTTGGCTGTCGATCGCGTAGTCTTTGCGCAAAAGGTCTTCTTCTTTGCGATAATCAATCCCCAACCATTTTTGGGCCGTGTGGATCGCGAGCATGACACCAATCACGCCCATGGGGTAGGAGAGAGAGTAACCAACGACGGCGTTTTTGGCTGCGTGTCCCAAATCGTCAAACTTATCGGAACTCTGAATAATGTCGAGCAATCCGGCGAGTGCGGGTGTGTTCGTCGTCACACCTGCGAACATCCCGGCAGACATGGAGGCTCGAAAGTGAAAGAGGTAGTGGAGTCCGACTGTCGCGAGGGCCGAGAGGGTGAGCATCGCGAGCACGAAGATGATGTCTTTCGCGCCTCTGCGTTTAAAGGTCGCAAAGAAGCCTGGACCACTGCTGAGTCCGATGGTATAGACAAAGATTGCGAGTCCAAGCAAGATGATGATCTTGGGGACTTGAAGCTTGGGATCGAGGGCACCAAAGCCAAGGCCGACAAAGAGGACTGCGGCGACACCAAGGCGAGTTCCTGCGATGCGGATACTACCGAGCAGGTACCCAAACGCCGAGACGACGAAGAGAAGGAGTAATGGGTTCTCCTTGAGGATGGTGATCATGTATTCTCCCCTCCCTGCTGGGAGTTTCGACTATCTGAATGGGGCTCATTGCATCTTTCTCCACGATGCATGCCTGCGTGTCGCAAGATACGGTGAGGTGTAGAAATGTCCAGTGGTCAATGCGAAGTTTTTCTTCTCACCAACCTGTTTTTTGGAGAGGCTCACACAAAAAAGGTTTTGTTTTGGGGGAAAATACTTTCAGAGCAGACTATGTATTTTTGTCTTGTGAGAAAATGTGAGACTTTTTTGTATTGGGGGGGGTCATTGTTGTTAACGAAGACGCGATGTGTCGAGACCTTGGTATTTTGTGAGAGTTCCTTGGTTTTTTGGTCGCACAGGAAGTGTCAGGGCGTTTGGTGGTGGTGTTTTTGTAAAAAATGTGTTGCAAGGGCAAGAGACGTTGTGACAGGATAATCCCCTGTTGCATGGTACAACCTACCTTGTGGCGAATTTCGCAAAACCAAAAGTGTGTGGCTTTGTGGTTTCTTTGTCGGAGAACAATGTATGGCAACTACGTTCTCCTTGAGCTGTCCCTTTTACAATGTATCGAGAGGTCAAACATGAAATTCTTTTTCAACACTTGTTAAGCCCCCCTTCTGGTCGCTTTGAATTTTTTTGAAGGGACCAACACTTCACGTCGGATATTCGTAGACATCGAATCATCCGTATCGGTCTATGTTTTCTCTTTTTCTGAAAACTCCAAAGGATTGGACGTTTCATTTGTCGTTGTGTAAGCACGGTGAGATACTGTGTTTGTCCAACATCGATTTGCACGTAAGGCTCGGTATTCTATACGACAAGGAACGCTTTGTATCGCTTGCCTTTGTGCTCTTTTGCTCGAAATGAGGAGTAAAGAATGAGGCAACTCCGTCCTGCATTTTTGTATGCTGTGGCCTTGGTGCTGAGTGTCGGAGCCACTTTGTGTTGGGCTCCATCTCAGGCTGAAGCCTCCCACTTTCGTGGTGGGACATTGAGTTATGTTTACAAGAGCGGTCGAACAGTCGATATCACTTTGGATACTTACTTTCGCCGCGGATTTTCCAACTGGTGCCCTTCAACAGGGACCTGTGTCGGCCGAACAATCAACGTCGGTTCGATCTCGACGGGTGATGGTGGCTCCATCTCAGCACAGCTGAGAGTTGTGTTTGATGATCAAAATGGAAACAACGGTGTCATCATCGCAAGAAACACATTCACCTACACATATCGCGGAACAAGTCTTGGGCCGTTTGTGGCGAGCTGGCGAGGAGGGGCCTGGATTTCAGGTGCTTCTGGCCGCGCTGGCTCTAGCTGGAACTTGGAAACACAAGTTTGGCTTAACGGAAACACCGGACCAGACTTCAACTCTCCCACTTACTACGAGTGGTGTGCAGGTATTCCCTTTATCATCAACGTCAACGCAACGGACAAGGAAAATGATCCCATCACCTACCGTTTGCGATGGACACCTCGCGACAAAGATAGCTCTATTCCTGTCGCTGACAACGCAACGATCGATCAACTAGGGACCATTACTTGGCCCAAACCAAAAGCTGGCAACTGGGTCATCACGCCTGAAGCAGAAGACTCCAAGAAAGCCACCGTTTACCGAGATTTTCTGTTGGTGGTTCGTGCGAGCTGTACCAACCGCGTTCCGACGATCGCTTTGAGTACATCGAGTGTACAAGTCAAACCTGGCATCAAGGCTTGCACAACTGTGACCGCATCCGACCCTGACGCCGGGCAGAAGCTTACATTCTTGGCCTTGCCACAAAAGGTTGGTTCGACCCCCAATCCCTTGCCAAGCAACCAAAACAGCCCTGCGACGTTCCAGTATTGCTGGACACCCACGGCGCTGGATATTGGTGTACACAAGATCCAAATGACCGTGACTGATACAGGCTCACCTGGACTGAGTGCGTTCAAGACATTTACTGTCAACGTCACAAAAGGTGATCCACCCACATTCACGATCACAGGACCGACATCAGGCTACCCTGGACAGACCTTTTCATTTACTGTCAAAGCGACGGACCCCGATGGTAAGGCTATTTCTATCTTCAATATTGCGAACTTGCCGAGCTACTGTACCGCTGTCAAAACAGGCAGTGACCTCTACACCATAACGTGTAAGCCTACAACTGCCGACTCCGGCAAGAAAATCACTGTCGAAGTGACCGCTGTGGATGCTGACACAGAGGTTGGTAAGAGGAGCTTTGACATCGAAACACTCGTCAACAATCTCCCCAAGATTACGAGCACACCAGGGACAACTGTGAATGAGCGGGCCACCTACACTTACAAAGTGACCGCAACAGACGCTGACGCTGGCGATACGCTTACGTATAAGATGACCAAAGGACCCAATGGCGCCGCGATGGGAGCCGGGAACACTGTCTCTTGGTCTCCTGCTGCTGCGGATCTTGGCAAGTCCTTTGATTTTGAAGTGGAAGTGTGTGACCAGAAAGGTGGCTGTATAAAGCAAGCCTGGAAAGTCACTGTCCTCAATGTCAACGATCCACCCAAGATTACTTCGACCGCGCCTTCTGATATCACACGTGATAACCCCCTCAACTACGACGCTGATGCGACAGATCCAGACACGGGCGACACCCTGACATGGTCCATCACAAAAGGGCCAGCCGGCGCCAGCATCAACGCAAGCACTGGCGTCTTGACGTGGTTACCTCCGACGTCTGATGAAGGGAAGTCCATCGATTTCACGATCAAGGTGTGCGACAAGGGTGGGCTTTGCGATACACAAAGCTTCAAAGTCAACGTCAAAAAACTCGCGAGTCCTCCACAGATCTTCGGAACACCTGAAGGAAACGCAACGGCGACGAAACCATACTCCTACAAACCTAGTGTCATCGACAATGACACTGGCGATACACATACCTGGAAAGGAAACAAACTCCCCACAGGTGCAACGATTAACGCGAGCACAGGCGAAATTACCTGGACTCCTGCTGCCGCCGATGCCGGAAAAGAGTTTGATTTCGACATCGAAGTCTGTGATCAATCAGGACTTTGTGCCAAGCAAACCTGGACAGTTCGTGTCTCAACAGGGAACAACCTTCCTCAAATTATCGGCACACCCGGACAGACTGCGCAACGCGATCGTAACTACACATACGCTCCAACAGTCCGAGATCCTGACACTGGTGATACACACACTTGGACCCTGGACAAGGGGCCTGCTGGTGCGTCTTTGGACCCAAAAACAGGGCGTTTGAATTGGACACCTGGGGCTGCTGATGTCGGTAAAGATGTCGACTTCTCCATCAAAGTCTGTGATGCTGCCGGTGATTGCGCGAGCCAATCCTGGAAAGTCAATGTTCAATCCGGTCCCAACACACCTCCCCAGATCTCGACGACACCTGCGACTTCGGGAACTGTCAATCAGGCGTATACATATGTACCTGCCGTGATCGACCCCGATGCCAGTGATACTCATACATGGGCCTTGAAAAAGGGACCTGCTGGTGCGAGCTTTGAAGCCTCTACTGGGAAGCTCGACTGGACTCCTGCTGCCGGAGATGACGGAAAAGACATCGAGTTTGAGCTCGAAGTGTGTGATAACAGTGGAGCGTGTGCGATCCAAACGTGGAAAGTTCGCGTTGGAAATGGAAACAACCCACCTGTCATCGTTGGTGCGCCGAAAACAACGGCTTCTGTTGGTGTGCCTTACACCTTCAGCCCAAAAGTGACAGACGCTGACTCCGGAGATACACACACCTGGAAGGGGACAACGCTTCCGACTGGTGCGTCTATTGATTCGACGACTGGTGCGATCACCTGGACACCTGGTTCTGCGGACGCTGGCAAGCACTTCGATTTTGAGATTGAAGTGTGTGATGACAAAGGCGCCTGTGCAACACGTAAATGGAAGGTCAAAGTAGATGCACAAGGGAACGTTTCTCCGTCCATTTCATCGACGCCTTCCTCCAAGGCGACTGCAAATCAAACTTATTCTTATGTACCCGTCGCGGTGGATCCAGACATCGGCGATACCCTCTCTTGGAGCGGAAAGACGTTGCCTCCAGGTGCCTCTGTTGATCCAACGACAGGCCGTTTGACTTGGGTTCCTACAGCTGCGGATGATGGGAAAGAAGTAAGCTTTGCCATCGAAGTGTGTGATGACAAGGGCGGTTGTACGACGCAGACATGGAAAGTCCGTGTCGGAAGCGGAAATACACCACCTGCCATCACAGGGACACCTTCCAATACTGGTATTGAGGGTGTTGCGTATGGATTCAAACCTGCAGTTGTTGATCCTGACGCAGGGGACACACACACCTGGAAAGGGACGACGTTGCCTACTGGCGCAAGTGTTGATGCTGCGACTGGAGAAGTGACCTGGACACCTGCCACAGCTGCTGTTGGCCAAAACGTGCCCTTCGAGATTGAAGTCTGTGATAAGAGCGGTTCCTGTGCGCGAAAAAGCTGGAGCGTACTGGTACGTTCGGCTGGTGTGAGCAACACACCTCCTCAAATTGGTGGTGTGCCTGCAAATGACGCGACAGAAGGGAAGTCCTATTCATACGCTCCTTCGGTGATTGACCCTGACACGACAGACACACACGGCTGGCGATTGAAGTCTGGACCAGCAGGCGCGAGCTTTGATCCTAAGACTGGCAAAATCGATTGGACACCGTCTTCTACAGATGTCGGCAAAGAGGTCACCTTTGAGCTTGAGCTGTGTGACAGTGGGGGAGATTGTGCGACACAACAGTGGAAGGTGAAGGTTGGGGCTGCGAATCAACCTCCTCTCATCACCAGCACACCTCCTGTAAAGGGCGAAGTGTCAACTGCATATTCCTATAAACCTACAGTGACAGATCCCGACACTGGAGACACACACACCTGGAAGCTCAAAAAAGGACCTTCTGGTGCGAAAGTCGATGCGTCTACAGGTGAGGTGACATGGACACCAACCAGCGCTGAGAACGATGCGTCTCATCGTTTTGAGCTTGAAGTGTGTGATCAAGGTGGTAAGTGCACAACCCAGTCTTGGGAGGTGCGTGTTGGGAAAGGCAATCAACCTCCTGTGATTACAGGAACACCAGGTTTGACGGCTGATATCGACAAAGATTACACCTATGAACCAAAGGTCACTGACGCAGACGCTGGTGACAAACACACCTGGAAACTCGTCTCTGGCCCTGGCGCCGCTTCGATTGATCCTTCAACAGGGAAGATTACGTGGAAGCCAGCGGCTTCTGATGGTGGAAAAGAAGTCAACTTCAAAGTCGAAGTCTGTGACGACAAGGGGGGCTGCGCGACACAAGAGTGGAAGACCACTGTGACCGCAAACAACCCACCTCAAATTGACGGTGCACCTGAGACGACCGCTGAGGTTGGAAAACCTTACGGTTACAAACCAAAGGTGACGGACCCTGATGCAGGTGACAAACACACATGGACTGCCAAGTCGATTCCGCCAGGAGCGACATTTGATGCACAGACTGGTGAGCTCTCCTGGACGCCAAAAGCCGGAGATGCAGGGAAGACATTCGATGTTGAGGTCGAGGTGTGTGATGACAAAGGTGGTTGTGCGACGCGTAAGTGGCGTATCAAGGTTGGTGGTCAGGCCAATACACCTCCATCTATCGCAAATGCGCCTTCTAACCATGCTGTCGCGACAAAGGAATACGCCTTTGAACCAGTCCTTGTTGACCCTGATACAGGGGACACGCATACCTGGAAACTCGTGAGCGGACCCACCAATATGAAGGTCGATCCACAAACAGGGAAGTTGACCTGGACACCGACTGCTGCGGATGCTGGAAAAGACTTTGATGCTGAGATTGAGGTTTGTGATAGCAGCGCAAATTGTGCGAGTCGTAAGTGGAAGATTCGTGTAAGCAGCGAACAAAATCCTCCCCAGATTGGTGGGACTCCCAAGACATTAACGGCTGTATCGAAGCCATATGTATACGGTCCATTTGTCTCCAATCCTTATCCTGGCGAGACGTATACCTGGAAGCTCAACAAGGGGCCAACTGGCGCCAAAGTTGATCCTTCGACAGGCGCGCTTGTCTGGACTCCGGGGGCTGGAGATATGGGGAAAACATTTGATTTTGAGATCCAGGTTTGTGATAGCAAAAACAAATGCAGTACACGCTCATGGAAGGTCCGTGTGACAAGAGATGTCAACACACCTCCTTCGATTGTGTCGACACCTCCAACGGACGCACAAGAAGACATTGTGTACACATATGCTCCTCGTGTGCTCGATCCAGATGCTGGTGACAAACACACCTGGACGCTCAAAAAAGGCCCCACAGGCGCGACCATCGATGCCAACACTGGCATGGTTCGCTGGACACCTGGTGCAGGGGATGTTGGGAATGATGCTGATTTTGAGATTGAGGTGTGTGATGCACAAAACCGCTGTGACTCTCAAACTTGGAAGGTCAACCCCAAAGGACGAAATCATCCCCCAACAATCGACAGCAAGGCACCTTCGACTGCGTATGTCGGTACAGATTACACCTATGAACCACAGGCCAATGATGTCGACACAAACGACACTTTGACCTGGAGATTGGTGACTTCACCTCCTGGCGCAACGATCGACGCTGCGACAGGAAAAGTCACCTGGAAACCGACGGCTGCGGATGCTGATGTGCCGAAGTCTTTTGAGGTTGAGGTTTGTGATAATGGTGTGCCACCGCTGTGCAAGCGTCAGGTCTTCTCAGTGACTGCGAAGAACCGTTGTCGTGTGGATGTCGATTGTCAGGGGACAGATATCTGTGTGCAAGATACAGCTCGTCAGTGGATTTGTGTTCCTGCTGGATGTAGTCTGCTTTCACCTAAGTGTTCAGATGCAAAAGCGCTTTGTATGGAAAGTCAGTGCAAGGAGAATCTCTGTGATGGGAAGCAATGTGCGAATGACGAAATTTGCCGTCCTAGTGATGGAAAATGCATTCGTTCTTGCGCTGGTGTGACCTGTCAGAGTGATGAGCAATGTGTTGACGGTACATGTGTGAAGGACGCGTGTGCACAAGCTGGTTCTGCTTGTAAAGCAGATGAAGTTTGTGATGATTCAGACGCACAGAATCCAAAATGTATTACGAACCCTTGCTCCAAACAATCATGTCGTCATGATCGTGTTTGTCACCCAGGAATGGGCGTTTGTGTCGATGATCCTTGTGGATTGATGACTTGTCCAACAGGGCAGGTTTGTATGGCTGGTCAATGTACGGATCCCAAAGACTGTAAGGTCGATGTGGATTGTGATGGTGATGACATCTGTGTTGCCGGAAAATGCCGTGCTCCAGGCTGTTATACAAATGAGGCGACTTGTCAAAGTGGCGAGAGTTGTTTTGAAGGTGGTTGTTCGACCAACGAGTGCCCCACACCTGGTGGAAATGCGTGTGCTGCTGGTGAGTTCTGTAGAAGAACGGACAGTAAGTGTATCAAATCATGTGTGAATGTCTCTTGTAAGAGCGGTGAGCGCTGTGTGGATGGAGCTTGTGCTGCCGATCCTTGTGCGGGTGTGACATGTCAATCTAATGAGGTTTGCAATGACACCACAGGGAAGTGCGAGACCAGTCAATGTACAGGTGGAAACAAGTGTCGTCATGGCCGGGTTTGTAGTACACGAACCAACAAATGTATCGATGATGGTTGTGTGAACGTCGAGTGTGGCGCAAACGGAGTATGTGTTGAAGGTCAGTGTGTCTTCAACGGTTGTCGTTTGGATTCGGAATGTCCGGGCGAGGAGATCTGTGTTGCGAACAAGTGTGTCCAGCCTGACTGTCGCAAAGTCGAAGATTGTCAGGATGGTGAACTTTGCATCGATGGCAAATGTACTGCTGACTCATGTAAGGATAAAACCTGTGGAAAGGGTGAATTCTGTCGAGGTGGTACATGTGTGAAGACGTGTGCAGGTGTGACCTGTTCAGATGGCGAGACCTGTGTGGATGGGGAGTGCAAGGAAGATCCATGTAAAGACGTCACGTGTTCGGCTGAAGAAGTATGTGAGAGCGGAAAATGTGTGCTCAACTTCTGTCAGGGACAAAACAACTGTAAGGATGGTCGCCTCTGTCAAATTGATAAGTGTGTGACAGATCCTTGCTCAGGTCTGACTTGTTCTGGCAGTGAAGTGTGTAAGAACGCTCAATGTACGGGTGACCGACAATGTCAGGTTGATGCGGACTGTCCTGGTGATACGATCTGTGTCGAAGGCAAATGTGGCGAGGCTGGATGTTACAAACAACAAGATTGTACATCCGATCAGATTTGTGGAGCCGACGGAGCGTGCTTTGGTGATACCTGCAAGGACAACGGAAGCTGTAAGGACAGCGAAGTATGTGTACCAGGGAAAACCGCCGCATGTCAGAAGTTGTGTCCCAAGTGCGCTGACGGTGAGGTCTGTGTGGATGGAGCTTGTGCCGCTGATCCATGTAAGGATGTGAACTGTGCAGATGGCGAGACTTGTCAGGCCGGGCAGTGTGTGAAGGATGTTTGTTCCGATTCTTCGACAACACAATGTCGCTATGGTCGGGTTTGTTCTAACAATAAGTGTGAGAATGATCCTTGCAGTGGTGTGACCTGTCCTACCGGATATGATTGCCGCAAAGGAATGTGTTACAACACGAAAGATACCGAGACTGTGACGGACGGTGGGACACCCGATCCTATCCCTCTGTTGGCCTCTGGTGGATGCCAGTGTAATACTTCTTCATCCCCAACACCTGTCCTGTTCCTCTTCTTGTTCCTGCTGGCCTTTGGCTTCTTTGGCCGCAAGAGAACGACATCCCGCTAAATCCTCTCCCTCTCCTCTGTTTTTTTCTTGATACTCCCTCGTTCCCACTTGCCCATATGGCTGCCGCGCTCTGCTTGGCATCGTGGGCTTGCAGCCCACACCCGCCTGGGGCTTTCACCCCAGACCCCACGATGTTATCACATCGTCTGTGTTCCGACTTCGTCGGTGAGGGGATGATGGCATCCTTTTCTGGAGTTGTATGTCTTCTGGGTTGACTTTGCATGTCGCAAGGGTTTGTTTTTTCTTGATGAAGGGGGTGTGCTATCGTTGTTCGATGAAGTGGGTGTGCTATCGTTGTTCGATGAAGGGGTGTGTTATTGTTGTGGTCGTTCGTCTTTTGTGTAAGTGGTGCTCTCGCGAAGTAAGCGCATTAACATGATGTTGCATTTTTTCCGTAGGGTCGGGCCTTGTGTCCGACCTCGATGTTGAATGTCTTTTTCGTGAGAGGACCAGTAAGTTTGTGCTGGAGATAAAAAACCCACCCACGATGACATCGTCTTTTTGATGGGGAGCCTACATTGTTTTGGAGGTTGGGTTTGTGGTGTGTCTTTTGTGTTCACGCGAAAGCGTCGCTTGGCGACGGTTGAGCACATGCCAAGCGCCGAAGGCGCAACACAAACGATACGCAGTATCGTGGGGTTCGGGGTGAAAACCCCGAGCAGGTGTGGACGGCAAGTCCACAATGCATCAAGAAAAGAGTTCGTGAGGGTCGTGGTGTTTTGCTTGCTCGGCCTGTGTTTAGGAGTGGGTGGGTAAGTCTCCTCACTGAAGCAAGAAGCCACTTCCAAAGGCGTAGCCGGCGGGAGGGGGAGTTCACAGCAAATGTGTAAGAGGAGTGTGATACAAATCTTTGTGTTCGGTAAACTCTTTGGAATGTTTCTTCACGTTGCGGAGATCGTTGTATGAAAAGATTGATCATGGCTTGCGGTGGGATTTTTTTAGTTGTTTGGTGTGCTGCGTGTGGGATTGCATCTGAAGAGCCTGAGATTGTGCGTGTAGAGCCCAAGGAGACGGAAGCGTTTGTGGAATTTTCTCCAAGTGAAAAAATTGATGAGTATTCTGATCTCGAAACCCCACAGCCAGACGAATCACCTTCAAGCCAAGTGCTTGATGCATCGCCTCCTGAGCCTGCCTTTTTGTGTCCTCCCAAAGAGACAAGATCCTGTTTTGATGGTCCGAAAGAAAGCACCGCTGTAGGGGGCTGTCGTTTCGGATATAAGGTGTGTGACAAATCGGGGAATTGGGGACCTTGCCTTGATCAGGTGCTCCCAACCCTCGAAGAATGTAATGGGAAAGACGACGATTGTGATGGTGATATTGACGAATCATACTCTAAAAAGGGACTGTCTTGCATCTTGCCTGACAAATATGCTCGTTGTGCGACTGGAAAATATGATTGTACAGATGGGAAGCTGACCTGCCAGCAAACGCAAACTCCACAGGTCGAAGAGTGTAATGGAAAGGATGATGACTGCGATGGTTCTGTCGATGAGGAGTTGACAATATCATGTCAGACCCCTTGTGGAACGGGAGTGGAGCGCTGTGTGAGTGGGAGTATGCTTGCTTGTGATGCACCTCGTCCAGCGCTTGAAGTGTGTAATGGAAAAGATGACAATTGTGACGGAAGTATTGATGAGATGTATCCCGAAAAGATAGTGGGTTGTGTGCTCTCTGGTCAAAAAGGGCGATGTGCAGTGGGACTGGCTCAGTGTAGTGCAGGGAAGGTCATCTGTACATCAAACTATACATACCAAACAGAGCGATGCAATGGGATTGATGATGATTGTGATGGGCTTACTGATGAAGGTTGCGGTAAGGGTTGTCTTGTGAAAGACACTTTTCCCGCGCTTCCCAAAGCGCATACTTTCTCCATTCGTGGTGTGGTGTTTCATCCAGATGGAAAACGGTACTTTACGTACGACAAACATCAGGTCTACGTGTGGGACATTGCGACACATAAGTGGCTGGACTCGTTTGATTTACCAATCACCATTTTCAATCTTGTGTTCTCAAAAGACGGACGTTTTCTTTTTGCTGGAGATCATTGTCGAAAGTCCATCAAGTGGGAGCTTTCTACTCGTCAGGTTGTACACGTCTACACAACAACAGATCCTCAAAAAGTGCACGGTTGTTTTCCTGGCGTTGCTTTGTCACCTGATGGAAAGAACATTGCTTTGTCCGATTATAACTTCGATAGTGTCAAGACAAAGCATTGGGTTGAATTCTTTGATACAGCGACAGGAAAACGCTCTCAGACCATTCAACTTGGTTTGCGATACCATCGCTTAAATGTTACATTTGATCTTTCTGGGGATTATCTTTTGGTTCCGACGACATATGATATTGATCAACGTTTTTCGACCTCTATTGTCCAGGTCTCTTCGAATCCGAAGCGGTCGTCGATATGTTTGCGTGATGCGTATGCATGGACACAGGATCAAAAAATGGGTGTCGCAGTTGAGTACTATGTCGACCAAGTGACACCCATGGAGAAAATCGTGGTATGTGATCGGGCCAATGATAAGATCCTCTCTTCCTGGAACATTGGGCAAAAGTGGGATCTCAAGAAGAGACATATGTACGTGGATATATCAGAGGATGGTAGGAGGGTTCTGACTGGTTCTTGGGCGCAGAAAAACAATATCAACATTTGGGATGTCGCTACACAGAAGGCCATTATGACGCTCAGTTACTTTGACACCCTTTCCATACGTAAAATCGATTTGAGTCCTGATGGTAAGTTCTTCACGATCTTGAAGAATGATAAAACGACGAGTGGGCGAGTTCTTGAGATTTGGGAAGTTTCTACAAAGCAGCGTGTGTATACATCTTCGATGTCAGTGCATGGTTCGCTTTTTTGGCCTGCCGGAGATGCCGTGATGATCTACGGTGATGGTGTGGAACTTTGGAGTCTCTCTCTGCGAAAATCGACGTACAGACTTTCTAACAAACCACTCTCCAACACGCCGAGAGCAAAAGCCATCGCAATACATCCAGGTGGCACGACTGTCGCATATGTGCTCGACAATCAGCTTCATATTGGAGATCTGAAGACCTCTACATTCTCACATCAATTGACTCTTCGTGGTTCCGTTCACCGAATGGATTTTCATCCAACAAAGCCTATTATATCGCTTTTGTACAAGGACAACATTGAGCTGCGTGATGCATCGACAGGTCAGCTTCTTTTTGTTCTCAAAGGACCGAAGGAGCTTCACCAAGGATACTTTCACACGAATGGAAAGGAGTTTCGTGCGAGTTCTCAGACCCAACCAGGTATTTGGGTTTGGGATATCAGCACCGGGAGACTGTTGGGTAAAGAACAACCAACACTCCCTGCACCGTTTAAGATGAGTCGCGATGGGGATATTCTGCTGAATTGGGTCCAGGTTTGGAATGCCCGAACAGGCGTCATTTATTTTTCGGGTGGAAGAAAACCATCTCCTTTTGATGTTGCGCTCTCATATATTCACTTGGATCCGACTGGTACATACTTAACATATAAAGAGAAACAGGTGGGCTCCTTTTCGTTGCCTATGTGGGCATTGATGGATATCTCTGGTCGTGTTTTTTACAAAGAGTATCCTGTTGAGAAACAGGAGTCTCTTGCTCTTCCTCCGTACCTCCCCTTTATTTCGGGCCTTGGGGCGCATGGCCAAGTTGCTGTTTTGGAGCACAATGACTTTCAGGGGGTCTACTCTCTCACACAGAAGAAGTTTTTGGGTTACACTCCTCTTCTTCAGGTTGACAACTCTTCTGCTATCGCGACAAGCAAGGACGGGAAGACAATCGCTGCACGTTACAAGTTTGACCACTTCCGTGTTTGGTATTGCCAATGACACGACTGCCGCGCTTCGCTTGGCATAGTGGGCTTGCAGCCCACACCCGCCTGGGGCTTTCACCCCAGACCCCACGATGTTGTCACACCGTTTGTGTTCCGACTTCGTCGGTGAGGGGATGATGGCATCCTTCTCTGGAGTTGTATGTCTTTTGGGTTGACTTTGCATGTCGCAAGGGTGTGTTTTTTCTTGATGGAGGGGGCTATTGTTGTGGTCGCTCGTCTTTTCTGGGGCTTTGTCCTAGAAATAAAAAACCCACCCACGATGACATCGTCTTTTTGCTGGGGAGCCTACATTTGTTTGTGGGTTGGGTTTGTGGTGTGTCTTTTGTGTTCACGCGAAAGCGTCGCGTTGCGACGGTTGAGCACATGCTCTTCCAAGCGCCGAAGGCGCAACACAAACGATACGCAGTATCGTGGGGTTCGGGGTTGAAAACCCCGAGCAGGTGTGGACGGCAAGTCCACAATATCCCAAGAAAAGAGTTCGTGAGGGTTATTCTTGTTTTGGGGATGTTAGGCCGTTGGATGGAAAAAAGCGAAGACAAGAGGGCAGTGGATGGGGCCTCAGGCAAGGCATGAGGAGAAGGCATAGCATCGCTACGCCGACGACGAATCACAAAGTCTGTGGCTTCAGCAACAACCTTCTGTCTTCGTCTCATTTTCCGTATCCTTTTTTCTATCCGACGGCCTTTATGTTTGAAGGAGCGCGAGTGCTTGTTCGGCGACTTCTTTGGCTGATTGTGGGCGGTCTTCTGGATCTAAGGAGAGACACTCCATACAGAAGGCTTCGATCTCTTCGGGGATATCTGGTGCAAATTGCCGGACTTTGGGGAGTGTCCCACACATGATGATAAAGAAGACGCTGTTGGCGGGGATATCATACAGAGGGGTGTGTCCTACGAGCATCTCGAAGAGGAGGACACCGAGGCTGTAAATGTCACTTCTTTTGTCGACTTTTTTGGGGTCGATGATTTGTTCGGGGGCCATGTACTGTGGTGTCCCGACGATGTAGCCTTCTTGTGTCAGTCGATTTTCTTTTAGATCGAGGATGACACCAAAGTCCGTGAGCATGGGTTCACCATCTTTTGAGATGATGATATTTTCGGCCTCGATGTCGCGGTGCAAGATCTCGTGATCATGGGCTATTTGAAGCGCGTCTGCGATTTTGGCGAGCCATTCGAGAGCTTGTTGGATGGGGAGGGGGCCTGACGTTTCAAGGCGTTTCCATAGTGTACCACCTGGCGCATAGTCCATTGAGTAGTAGTGCAGATCGTGAGCGTGTCCCGAATCGTGAACGGAGATTAAGTTCGGGTGGGACAGACGTGCGAGTGTTTGTATCTCTCTTTGGAAGCGTTCCATTGCGGTGGAGTCTTTTTTTCCTTTGAAGACCTTCACGGCAAGTGGGATGTGGAGACCGATGTGATTGGCGAGGTAGACGATACCCATCGCGCCTTCACCGAGCACCTTTTGGATCTCGTAGCGATTGTCGAGGATGCTACCGACATGGAGTCCTGAGGCAGAAGTGTGCGTTTCGGCGTTTTTGTGGACCAGACGTTTGATTTTGGCGAGGAGGACGCGTGTATTCACGGGTTTTGTGAGGTAATCATCTGCGCCAAGTTCGTATGCCTTGATGATGTCGGATTCGCTGACACTAGAGGTCAGGATAATGATGGGGACATCGTGTAGTGATGGTGTCTTTCGCAACTGATTACACACCGAGAATCCATCGACTTTAGGAAGCATCAAGTCCAACAAGATCAGCTCTGGTCTCAGCTTTTTGGCCAACTGTAGGGCCGTCTCTCCATCCTCTGCGACGTGGCAGGCATATCCGTCCTCCGACAGGCTCATTGTCATCATCTGCATCAGGAACGGATCATCCTCGACGAGAAGGATGGTTGGGTGTTCTGCTCCTTGGGCACCTGACGCTACACTGATCTCTGTGTGATTTTTTCTTGTCTGTACAGGGAAGGGGGCTGCGGGAGTCACTTTTGTGTCGGGGGCGTTGGTGGATGAATAGCTTTGTGTCCACCGTTTGTTTTGTGTGTGTTCGGAGTCGAGTGAGGCATTTGACTTCAAATCTTGGAAGAGGGCGTGTAATCTCTCTTGGTCATCGTCTGTGTGGTGTCCCAACTGTATTCTGTTGGTGATGACGGCTTCGAAGTTTTTGGCAGATTGTCCGAGCGCCCTGAATCCAAATGTTGGCGCTGAACCAGCGATTTGGTGGACCATGTTTCTTAACATGGACCATCCATCTTTATCCGATGGTGTGGCAATGAGTGCTTCAAATTGAACCTCTATGTCTTTTATCTTTTGAGGAATTTGTCGCTCATAGTGTTCACATAGTGCCTGAAATTTCTTTTCAAAAGAGCCAGTCATGGATCGTTTTTCTTCCCATCTGCCTGTACACAAGCAAGTTTGAAGCCCGCATATACAGTCATACCACACGAGGGGCTTCTCTCCAACAGGAAAAAGGGAGGACCCAGCCAAAGCGCCATTTTCTCGGGTGGTCTTTAATGAACTGGAGTGAAGATTGGTTTGGTCTGCTGGTTGCGTTCTTGTGGACTATTTTGGATTGAAAGTGATTGATTTGTGATAAGCGACTTCCGAGGACTTGATGTATTTGTATCGAACTCGGTTCTCAAGAAGCCTCTTCCAAAGGCTAATCCGACGGGAGGGGAGAATACACTTGGTTTTTAGCCTGCGTTGTCTTCGTTTTTGGCCAAGGCGCGTTCGATCATAAAATCTTTTGCCTTGTTTGAAAGGTTAAAGAAGATCAAAAGCATGCGATTTCCTCGTATCAGTTGTAGTTCTTCTTTGGAAAATTGCTCGCAAAGAAACCCAGGTATGTACCGATGGGGGTGATGAGCTTGAATCCAAAATACTGACCTTCGGGGACCTGTTCACGGACGATTGCACCAGCATCTTCAAGTTCGCCCCGTAGACGTTCAACCCGTTCGGCTCGTTCTGATCCAGCCTAAGTATGCGAATCATGGCAGGAGTTATTTGGTCGTTTTTTGGATGCGCGATGGGTGAGGGAGTGTGACTTGGATCGGCGGCTCATGAGGAAACATTGGCACTTCAGTCGTTAGTGTCAGGAGATCTTCCTCTTGACCGCGGAGAATGTTGGCCTTCTGCATGTGTTTCTTGTGTTCCTTTTTATAGTCCGCGAGCGCCCAAAGACAGCCTATCGCGATCCTGAAATCATCTTCTTTGAGAGGGATGATTTTCATCTCCGGATCCATGTGCCGAAAGTCAGGGTAGGCTTGCAAATTCGCGATTTCCCAACCTTGCTTTATCCATTCCTGGTGTTGGGGTTTGGTGATCTCGTTGATGTTTTCAAAATCGATCGCACGAATACCCACCCCAAAACCCGAACCTGGTATCATCATGTTCTGCATACTCAACACGAAATCGTAAAATTGGTCGTAATCATCGATGGTATCGAAGATCAAGATACCTATGTTGATACCTGCGGCGCCCATCACGCAGACACTATATTCTCCAAGGTCCCAATCCCGAAGATCGACACAGAAGGGATGCATGTCTCCTATAACGCTCCATGGTTTCTGTTGATAAAATGCTGCACTGGCTTGGAAGAGTGCTGCGACTGTCTCTGCCTTGGTTTTTTTGTTTTCGAGGTAGGGTTTGGGGGCTTGTTGTGTGACATGTTCCCTCATGTTCGAGAAGATCGGAGCGACGATCCTATCCCCGCCGTAATCAACTTCAATATCAAATGGTTCGAGTTGTGCTCGTAAGGGCTCTACAAGCCACTCACTTGCGATCAGGATGCGCGCTGGTTTTCTCGGAGGCCCGAACTCTTCCTTGTTGATGGCCTCGAATAACAGGTCGAGTAGAAGATGTCCTGAATCTCCTGGCGTGGTGATGCCATGAGAAAAAACGGGATGACCTGATTCATGGACCCATATACAGACTTCGGGCTCGACGGAGCCCGATTCGAGCAAGAGCGCTGGCATGGCAGCTCTGCTACCAATCCACGTTTCGTCTACCAAAGGGAGTCTTTCGAGCTGGCTTTTTTGCTTGGGATCCAATTCTGGGGGAGTCTCGTAGCTGGTCATTACGTGCTGTATGAGCGCTTGCGTATCGATGGCAGAGGACTGTCCAGTGAGCAGGAAACTCTCATCGAAAAAGAAGTCATCATCATCCTCCTCAAGTGGATGTCTCAAGGTATCGACTTTTCTGATGATTTTGTTGTAGGTTTGGGAGATGGAGGTCGTTGTCGTGTTGTATTTTTTAGCCAGTTTTCCTTGCGAGACAGGAAAGTTTGCCAGATGTCCGAGTATGTATTCGACGGAGGCAGCGTACACTTTTGCTGAACGTATCGTTGGGACATCTGCTTCGACATAGACATCCCAGAGATTCAGCGCCGATTCCAAAGTGCTCTCAGGGTAGGGAGTCATATGTTTTCGCAATAATCTTCTGACTTCTTCGTATTTGGCGATGTTTTTGGCGCTTGGAAGTTTTTTCTCGAAGTTCTGCATGACGGCTTCTTCATCGGCTTCTGTCCCATATGCACAGGTCCCGATCCTGGGCGAATTGACGACTGGTAGCCAAGCAGCTCCATCACACTTGTGTTTCTTTTTGCACGCTTTACAGACTCTTCCTGTACCATAGAAGAAACACGTCGAACATACTTCGGTGGCTTGTGCTTTTCCACAGTCGCAAGGGAGCGGAGGAGGCTGGTTGCGGGCGAGGAGTAGGATGGTGTTTCTGATCGGAGCGCCAGATCTCTCGCTGACCACTTGTAAGGTCAAAAGGGTCGACGAACCAAAGTCGTACTCGTAATGGAAGGGCATCTTCGGTGAGAGTATATCTCCTAGCATCTTGCCCATCGTGTCATCATCTTCTTGCTCCCAATAGTACTCAAAGTCTGGAGGGGCGTGTTTGGTACCAAAGTCAAAAGAGCTCATATGTCCACAACATTCCAACCACAGCTCCCTTAGAAAGGCATCAAGCGCCCCAAATGTCATGGAGGCTGGGATCTCCAGGTGCATCCAATATTGTGGATCTTCTTTTCCTTCGACTCTCAGCAGATATAGCGTCTCTTGTTTCGAAGTCGTTGGGGCATGTGCAAGGATACACTTCTGTAGATGGCGGGACATCCCACCTTTTGTCGTTTCTTTTCCACAGAGCCTGCACACGGCTTTTGTTTGTACGGTTTTCATTTCTAGTTCCTTTCTGTGCCTTTTGAAGAGTTCCTGTGTCGCACCAATGGCAAGATACAACATATTTGCTCCGCCTGGAAGTCCCACAAGAAATACAACCTCAACAGCCTATCAATCTAAGAACACAATAAAGTGATTTAGTCGTTTGCTCCGTGAGGTATGGAACAAGGTCTCGTGCTCGGCTTGACCACACAGCAAGAACTCCCATTGCATCGGATCGGTTGGTCACGCCAAGCAGCATGTTATCTCTTTTTGTTAGCATGAGCGGAGCCATGTTCATATCTGTTTTTCCTTTGTAAAGAAATCAAATAGTAGAGGAAGGATGCTGCATTTGACGGCTCGCTCTGTCCGAGGATGGCACGACCCCAAAATGGCGTTTGTATTCGCGGCTAAACTGTGCAGAGCTGTTATACCCCACCAAATTGCCGGCTTCACTGACGTTCATTCCCTCCAAAATATACGCCTTTGCCCGATTTAATTTGACTTGTTTTGTGTACTGAAGGGGCGATAAATGCATCACTTCCTTAAATCTTTTGTGAAATGATGAATGGCTCATATTCACCAATTGCGCCAACTCGTTGATCGACACGGCCTCTGAGAGGTGGTTGTGTACGTAGTCGATCGCTCGGGCAATTTGCGAGATTTGGCCTCGCTGTTGCAGCAAGTAAGGAAGGGAACCACTTCGTTCGTGCTTGAGAATGCGAAAGTATATCTCATCGAGAATAGCATCACCCATAATCGCTGACTCAACCGGACAATCCATAACTTTGACGAGTCGGATGAGAGCATCCAACATCGCGTCATTGTCGTAAAGGGTCGCTGTAAAGAGACTTGATGGATCTATTTCGTCCGGCATTGGGGGCAATGACTCCACTCGCTCCATTTTCATCATCATCTTCATGGCACGTTGGCGTTCAAACGTCACTCCAACAGCGAGGAGCGGTTTTGTTGGACTCGCTTGTATGATCTCACAGGCCATGGGGATGGGGGCAAGCGCTGCCAGAAAGTGTCCCTCATTGTACGAATATGTCACACCTTCCAACACTGCGCGCTTTTTGCCCTGAAGCATAAAAATCATACAGGGCTCGTAGAGTCGAGGCTGCAGCGAGTGGGTTTTCGATGACCGAATGAGGCTCACAGAGGGAAGGAGATTTTGTTGAAGAGCATCATCCGGTAGATGTGCCAAAAGTAATTCTATCAAAGTGTCTATTTGGTGTTGTGCCATAACCTTCTCCTGGGACAATGATAGGTGCTCTCAAACAGGATCAAGCAAGAGCATACCTCAAAATGAGCAAGAACCGCTATTGGTTTGGAGGATTGTGCAAGAAAAGTACGAATTTGTGTATTCCAAGTATCAAATCAAGCGGTTATAGTGCATCATGTTGTGAACAGAAGAAGCAACACATACTTCAAAGTAGCCCCTAATCGAACAAGGAGAGACACTATGAGTCAGTCCGATCAAACACCAACACATTCAGGTTTTCATGCAAAGAGCACAGGCGCAGAAGTCATCGCAGACATCGACCTCGCAGGAAAAACAGCGATCGTCACAGGCGGGTACAGTGGTATCGGCCTCGAAACGACGAAGGCGCTCGCGAGCAAAGGCGTGACTGTCATCGTCCCTGTTCGCTCACCTGAAAAAGCAAGCGCCAATCTGGCGGGGATTCAGGGAGATGTGAGAACAGCTTCGTTGGATTTGGGAGATCTTGCTTCTGTGGGTCGTTTTGCCGATTCAATGCTCGGTGAGATCACACAATTGGATATGTTGATCAACAACGCAGGCATCATGGCGAGTCCAGAAACACGTATTGGTCCAGGTTGGGAGATGCAATTTGGTGTCAATCACATCGGGCACTTTGCATTGACCCAAAAGCTGATGCCGTTATTGCAAAAGACACAAGGTGCACGTGTCATCGCGTTGAGCTCAACGGCACATAAAATGTCTGGTATTCGATGGGATGATATCCACTTTGAAAAAGAAGCATACGACAAGTGGCAGGCTTACGGCCAATCAAAGACAGCAAATGCTCTCTTTGCCAATGCGCTTGCACGCCGTCTGAAAGAAAGTGGCGGACATGCCTTCTCGGTGCATCCTGGCGGTATCCTCACTCCTCTCCAACGTCACCTTCCCAAAGAGGAGATGGTCGCGATGGGTTGGATCGATGAAAACGGTGAACCTGCACCAGCGGTCAAAGATCTCTTCAAAACTCCAGAACAAGGGTGTTCGACGACCCTTTGGGCAGCGACCTCACCAAAACTCGAAGGGAAACCCGGCGTCTACTGCGAAGATTGTGACGTTTCATCCCCGACAGATCCTGAATCTCCAACAGCTCGATTCTTTGGTGTCAACGCACACGCATGTGATGATGAAGCTGCAGAAAAGCTCTGGGTGATGAGTGAGGGTTGGCTCGCCACCAAATAATCCAACTTTGAGAACGTTGGCCTTCTGCATGTGTTTTTTGTGTTCCTTATCCTCAAATGGATGTTAGAGCTTCAGCGCCAACGCCAAAGCGTCTTTGGGGCTGGAGGCCATATGTGTTCGCAATAAGCTTCTGACTTCTTCGTATTTGGCGATGTCTTTGGCGCTTGGAACCCTTCTCTCGAACTTCTGCATGACGGCTTCTTCGTCAGCTTTCGTCAGATATGCGCAGATCCCGATCCTGGGTGAATTGATGACTGGTAGCTAAGCAACTTCATCGCACTTGTGTTTTTTTTTGCGCCTTTTGAAGACGTTCCTATGTCGCACCGATGGCAAGGCACAACATATTTGCTCCACCTGAAAGTCCCACAGCAAATCATGTAACACCTGACCAGATTCTGGACACCTGCTCAAACACTGATCCAACATTTGGACAGACACCTGACATCACTCAGTATGTGGATGTTGCGTACGTTTTTGTTTTGACATGTATTTTGATTCTCCGTTGTCCTGGTATGTCATTTGCCAAAGAGAGGGGGCAAGTCAAACAAATTGACATTCAACGTTAACCAAACACAATCAGGAGAATGTAAGATGAAAACCGTTGAAAAAATTGCCCAAGCCAAAGCCTGTCAACTCGTCCTCCAACACCACCCCGAACACATCTTTTGCAGATACAACGGCCCGAAACTTCAGGGGCTTACGGATTCTGTCGAATCAGCCATCGCGCTCGCCAACACCTCTGAAGGCCGCTGGAAACGCGAGCTACATGAATCCAACGAAGCCCTCAATTCGGCTTACGAAAAAGCCGCATATTACGGGAATATGCTCTCCATCGAGGCACCCTATCTCGAAAAAGTGAAATCCCTCAAAACCCCCTCGAACATGCTCGAAAAAGCCGCATACCTCGCTGCTGTGACACAGCTCGTGAATGACCACAAACAAGACCTCTACTTTGCTGACGAAGCACTTGATGTCCTCGCGCCTTTGGAGTCCACCTTCAAGAAAGAGACAGACGAGAGCAAACACGCCAAAGAAGAATACCACCAGGCCGTCAGCCTCAAAGACGAGTCCATCGTCGAGCTCGACGAGCTTGTCAAACGCATCAAACGCTTTGTTCGACATACATTTGGCATCCAGTCACGACAATTCCAATCCCTGAAGAACGATGTGTTCACCCGACCCAACCCAATGCAAAAAGACACCACCGAGACTCCCACTCCAGAAGTTCCCACTCCCTCTATTGAGAGCTGAACTCCCACATCACCATCCAGTATCCCACCTGAGCAGACTCTCTCCCTTCCATTTTTCGCATCTTCATTGGAAATAATCTTACTTGCGGTCTCTCAAAGTACCACCTCAGGTTACCTGAAGTGGCATCCCAACAGCACAAAGTCCTTGGTGTGCGCAAGGGAGTGACATATCTGCGCGCTGGAGTGACATATCTGCGCGAAGAAGTGCTTGCTCTGTGCATTGGAGTGGCTTGCCTGCAAGAAGAATCGAGCTCTTTGTGAATGAAATGCTTGCGTTTGTTGCTCAGATGAAGGTGTTTGTTAAGCAGGCTTCACATATCTGTTGCCTGAAATGACAGCTCTGTTTGTTGTTTTGGGCTTTGGGTGCCTTGGGATGACTTTGGTGTGGGGGAGACATCCCCTCCGTGTTTTGGGACATCCTCTCCGTGTTTTGGGACATCCCCTCTCTGTGTTTTGTGGCATCCCTTCTCTGTTTCGGGACGTGCTTTCTGTGTTGTGAGACGTGTCTTCTGTGTTTTTGGGCATTTCTTTCTTGCTTGGGGATATATCATGTCTGCGTTTTGGGATGGCTCCTAAGGCCATCGGATGCAAAAAAGGATACAGAAAAAGAAACGTCCGTAGAGGTTGTTGCTGAAGCCCCAAGCATCGTGATTCGTCGTCGCAGTGGCGATGTCACAACTCCTTCTCATGCCTTGCCTGAGACTTCATCACCGACCCTCTTACGTACGCTTTTTTCCATCCAGCGGCCTTATCCAAATACAATGGTGTTTGAGGTGGGCGGTATGGATCTATCGGATTTTTGGTGCTGTTGTGGGCTTTTGGGCTTGATTGTTACGTTCTTTTCTTAAGGGTTTTTGAGCTAGGCGTTGAAGTCCCCTCTGGATTTTTGGGGGGGATGTTGGGGGAGTTGAATATGGTAGGAATTTACGCGTAGCTCAAAGAATTGTTATTGTGTGAGGTGCATTATGGAAAACATACTCATCGTGATCTTTGGGATGCTCTCAAGGCCAAATGTCCTCTAAAGGATTTTTTAGGCGTTTCGTTGTTGGTTTGTATCGGACTCCCTCAACTTGTGTAGCCTGCTGCTTTGGTGTAATACTCTTTTTTTTATGACATGTTATGCGCTCCTCTTTATGTTATCTTGGCTCGTCGAATCTTTTTACACTTGACCATATGTTAAAGCTATTTTATTGTCGTTGACACTCTTTTGTTCTTGTTAGTGTCTGCGTGAGCCCATTTTTCCTCCCAGGCACACATCTGAAGTGGAGGCCGATGTCCATGCAAACCCAGTCCATCCCCGCAAAAGGCCAACTTGTCACGGTTCGACAACGGCAATTTGTCGTGACAGACGTCAAAGGAAGCCAACTTGAACCTGATCCGCTTCGGCCGATCGTTGAAAGGACAGGCCATCACCTCGTCAGCCTGTCATCCGTCGATGATGAAGGTCTTGGCGAAACGATGCAGGTCATCTGGGAGCTTGAGCCTGGCGTGCATATTCGTGAGAACTCGGAGCTTCCAGATCCAACCCATGGATTCGATACGCCCAAGAGACTTGATGCATTCCTTGATGCCGTTCGCTGGGGAGCGATCGCCTCCGCCGAGCACAACTCTCTTCACGCTCCCTTTCGTAGTGGTATTGAAATCGAAGACTATCAACTCGACCCTGTTGTTCGGGCCCTTGATATGCCTCGTGTCAACCTACTCATTGCTGATGACGTAGGGCTAGGAAAGACCATCGAAGCAGGTCTCGTCGTGCAAGAGTTAATGCTTCGAAACAGGGTGCGGACGGTCCTCGTTATCTGTCCAGCCTCCCTTCAGCTCCAATGGCGTGACCAGATGAGAGATAAATTTGGCCTAGAATTTCGTATCGTTGATCGACAGCTTATGAAAGACCTTCGTCGCAGACGTGGTCTCCACGTCAATCCTTGGAATCACTTCCCCAGGCTCATTACATCGATCGACTTTCTCAAACGCGAAAATGTGCGACGACTTTTTCAAGAACTTCTTCCTCCCGGAGGGAAACCATCTTTTCCTCGTAAGTTTGACTTGATGATCATCGATGAAGCCCACAATATCGCTCCCTCTGGCTCAGGGAGCTACGCCGTAGACTCCCAACGTACCGCAACCGTCCGAATGTTGGCGCCCCACTTCGAACACAAACTCTTCCTCTCCGCGACCCCACACAACGGTTACAAGGAGAGTTTTACCGCACTCCTCGAGCTCCTGGACAACCAGCGATTCCACAGAGAGGTCACACCCGACAAGGCACAACTCGCGAACGTGATGGTACGCCGTCTGAAAAGCGAACTCATCCACGACTGGAGCGGAAAACCTCGGTTTGCAGAGCGCAAGATTATTCCACTCGAAGTCGCCTATACAGAAGAAGAGCGACAGATTCACAGAGAGCTGCACAACTACACGAAACTGCGCATCAAGAACGCACAAAACGCAACAGAATCATTTGCTGCTGAGTTTGTCCTCAAGCTCCTGAAGAAACGCCTGTTTTCATCTCCTGCAGCCTTCCTCTCTACCCTCGAAAAACACGAAGATTCTCTCGAAAACGCAGTACGTAGGAAGAAAGAAAAGAAGTCCCGCTCCAAACCCACCCTCCGTATCCTCCAACATCAAATCGCCAACATCGAAGATGATTACGAAGATGAGTATGCTCACGAGGAGTTGACGGATGAAGTCGTAGATGCAGCCTGTCGTCTCTTTGCTGAGCTGGAGGATGAGGAGCGTCAACTCCTCGATAAGATGCTCTCTTATGCTCGAAAGGCCACAGAACAACGGGACACCAAAGCCGAAACACTCCTGGCTTGGTTGAAAACACATATCCGTCCAGGTGGGAAGTGGTCCACGCGGCGTGTCATCATCTTTACCGAATATCGTGCCACACAAAAGTGGCTGTTGGATGTCCTGGCGGCAGGTGATATCGGTCAAAATAACCGGATTTCCCTGCTCCACGGTGGATTGAGCAAAGAAGAACGTGAAGAGGTCAAGGCCGGCTTCCAAACTTCACCCGAGGAAGCTGATGTGCGTATTCTACTCGCAACCGATGCAGCATCCGAAGGGATCGATCTTCAAAACTTCTGCTCCGATTTGATTCATTACGAAATTCCATGGAATCCGAACAGGATGGAGCAACGGAATGGTCGCGTCGATCGACATGGACAGCGAGCCTCTGAAGTTAACATCTACCACTTCGTCGGTGATAAGTTCGAAGAATCTAAAAACAAGATCGCCCTCAACCGCAAGCCTGGAGAACTCGAAGATGATTTGGAGTTCTTGATGCGTGTCGCGACAAAGATCGAAAGTATCCGTGAAGACTTGGGAAAAGTTGGTCCTGTCATCGCATCCCAAGTCGAACAGGCTATGCTAAAAGGTGCAAATAGAGAGCTTACACTGGAAAACAGTCGAACAAGCCAACAACTTACGAAGAAGATGTTAAAACTGGAAAGAAACCTCAGGGAGAGACTCAAAAAACTCGATGAGACACTCAAACAATCCCGCCACACCCTGCGGCTCACACCAGAAAACATTCAATCGGTTGTCGAGGTGGGATTAGCCCTGGCCGAGCAACCACCTTTAAAACCGGTGGAAGTCGAGCTTGAAGGTCCTGGAGGCAAGACCATCCGGGCATTTGAAGTCCCTTCGATGAAGGGAAGTTGGGCTCGATGCCAAGAAGGTCTTATGCATCCATACACCCAAGCGATACGACCTGTCGTGTTTGATGGAGACTTGGCTCGAAAGAATGACAAGGTCGTCCACGCACATCTCAATCATACCCTCGTACAGCTCTGTCTCCACTATCTTCGTGCCGAGGTCTGGTCCCCCAAGGAAAAACGAAGGCTTAAACGTGTGGCGACGAGAGTCATCCCCTCTCACGTCCACAACGCACCTGCTGTCATTGGATACGCTCGCCTCTTGATCATGGACAACAAAAACAACCGCCTTCATGAGGAGTTGATCACCGCTGGAGGGAGTATTGTTGGTGCGAACTTCGAGGAGCTGGGTGTCCATAAGACGAAAGACCTGCTGAGCGCAATGAAGGATGAGGAAGTTCCCATCCATATCCACGACGATCTGCTCGATATTTGGCCCAAATTTTCGAAGTCCTTGAAGAAATCCCTCGAAAAAAGAGCGAAAGAGAGAGAGAAGTCCCTGAAAAAGGTTATCGAAAAAAAAGGGAAGGCAGAAGAAGAGCACATTCGCTCCCTCCTCACCGATCTGAAAAATCACATCGAGCAGGAGATGAAGCAAGCTGAACAAGATCTTGTCAGCAGCTCCTCGGGGCAACTCGAACTCGTCTTCACTCCAGAAGAAAAACAACAATTCGAACGAAACAAAGAATCATTACAGGCCCGTATCGACGCGATCCCGGAAGAGATTGAACGTGAAGTATCCGCCATTCAAAAGCGATATGAAAAGACGACCGCACGGATGTTTCCAGTGGCGATCACGTTCTTGTTCCCACAAAATTTGGTCAGGGGGTAACAGTTATGTCGAAAACACATCATACAGAGTGGCTGTCTCTCATCGATATCTCCGGTCCATTTCTCTCTCTTCCCGTCCTCAAGCGAGTCTTTCCTCAAGGGCTTGAGAAAGTCGACAGGGACAAGAAGCAAGACCTCCGCATGGCGATGGAGGATTGGGAAGAGGCGCACACTGATCCCGCTATTCATCGAGCTTGGCTGCGATTTGTCATCGGTGAGCTGCTCGAACTTCCTGAAGTCGTCGTCTGGGAAGGTTCCGAAATTCCCGACTCGCTTCGTGTGCGGTTTGACAACCACCATGAGATCCTTGTCCCTGATCTGGTCATCCACAATCCAGAACAATACACTGAACCCGAAAAGCCCCGACTGCTCGTTAAGTTATATGAACCAGGTCAGAAGCTCAACCAACCTCTGCAGGACGCCTCCTGGAAAGCCTCCCCAGCCGCCCGCATGATGGAACTTCTCCAGGTCACAGGTACGCAGCTAGGGCTCGTCACCAACGGCGAGACCTGGATGCTTGTCAATGCCCCACGCAACGAGACCGTTAGCTACATCAGCTTTTATTCGAACCTGTGGCGAGAAGAGCCCATCACGCTGTCGGCTTTTTGTAGCCTTCTGAAAGCAAGACGTTTCTTCTCTGTCCCAGCAGAAGACACCTTGGAAGCCTTGTTCAAGGAGAGTGCAAATAACCAAGAAGAAGTCACCAACCAGCTTGGGCTTCAGGTGCGAAGAGCTGTCGAAGTGTTGATCCAAGCCATCGATCGCGTTGACAGAGATAGAAACCGCACACTCCTCGAAGGTGTCGATGAAAAACGTCTGTACGAAGCGTCCGTCACGTTCATGATGCGGTTGGTCTTCTTGTTGGCTGCGGAAGAGCGGGGGTTGTTGTTGCCCGATAACGATATTTATTCGGAGTTTTACGCCATCGCAACCCTTCGAGACCAGCTCCAGGAAGAAGCCGATAAGTACGGTGAAAAAGTCCTGGAGACCCGTAACGATGCATGGAGCCGTCTGCTTGCAACATTTCGTGCCGTTTATGGGGGTGTCCAACACGATGAAATCTCATTGCCTGCACATGGTGGTTCCTTGCTGGATCCCGATCGTTTTCCATTCCTCGAAGGTCGAGCATTGGGGACAACGTGGGAACAGACGCCTGCAAACCCACTACCGATCGACAACCGCACTGTCCTGCACCTTCTCGACTCGATTCAGATCTTGGAGTCACGTGTGGGCGGCATCACGGAGGCTCGCCGACTCTCCTTTCGTTCGCTGGATCCGGAACAGGTGGGGTATGTCTACGAGGGTCTGTTAGACCATACAGCCAAAAGAGCTCCCTCCACAGTGCTTGGATTGCAGGGGGCCAAGAACAAAGAACTTGAGATCACCATCGACGAATTGGAAGGCCTTCATAACAAGGGTGACAAAGAGCTCGTCAAGTATCTCAAGAAAGAGACGGGGCGTTCTGCCAATCCGATCAAAAAAGCCCTCGAAAAGTACGAAATCGATAACCCACAACCCTGGTTGATCGCTTGTGAGAGCGAAGTGACTTATGAACGGGTGAAACCATACGCTGGATTGGTGCGCCAGGATACATACGGTGAGCCGGTTGTTATCACTGAGGGGAGCATCTATGTCACCCAAGGAGTTGATCGTAGAGCCACTGGGACTCACTACACGCCGAAAGTTTTGACAGAAGAGGTCGTCAAGTACACACTCGAACCCATTGTCTACAAAGGACCAGCTGAAGGTTGGGAACCTGAGAAGTGGACACTTATCAGCGCGAAGGAGCTCCTGGCCCTGAAAGTCTGTGATATTGCGATGGGTTCGGGGGCATTTCTCGTGCAGACCTGTCGATATCTGGCAGAACGTTTGTTGGAAGCGTGGGAGACGATCGAAAACGCCAACCCTGGCGCGATTATCATCACGCCAGAGGGAGAGGTCTCGAAGGCGAGCCCGAAGGAGCGATTGTTACCCGAGAGCATCGAAGAGCGATTCGCCATCGCGAAGCGATTTGTCGCGGATCGGTGTCTGTATGGCGTCGACATTAACCCTATGGCGACGGAGCTGGCGAAGCTATCGTTGTGGTTGGAGACGTTGCAAAAAGACAAGCCGTTCACCTTCCTAGACCACGCGTTGCGATGTGGCGACTCGTTGCTGGGGCTGACAAATGCTGAACAACTGTCACAATTTCATATCAACCCGGAGAGTGGTCAGCAGCTGGCCTTGTACTCGAAAGCCTTTGCTCCGGCTTTACAACAGGCACTCGACAAGCGGATGAAGCTGGTCAAGATCGAGGACAAGGATATCACAGACATCAGGGAGAAGGAGCGGCTTCTTCGAGAGTCTGAAGAAGAGTTAGAGACTCTGTGGGTCACTGCCGATCTTGTCACGGCGGCAGCTCTCGCCAACGCCGGAAAGAAAGCGAAAGTGCTCGATGGAGTGTTGGGGGGACTCGCAGTTGAAGTCAGCCAGGCATTGAAGAGACGAAGTCTGGAAGGGCTCTCAGACCTGAAAATCAAGGTCGATGAGCTGCTCAATCAACGTAGAGGGAGTGAGCATCCTGTAAGAAGGCCGTTTCATTGGATGCTTGCGTTTCCAGAGGTGTTCTTAAAAATTGAAGATGCAAAAATTGGATTCGATGCTATTGTGGGGAACCCTCCTTTTATGGGAGGAATTCACATAACTGGAAAAATCGGCGTTGATTATAGAGAATACCTGATCAATCATCTATCCAAAGGAAAAAGAGCAGGCAATGCAGACTTGTGCGCATTCTTCTTGCGACGAATATCTCAGCTCACAAGGAGTTCTGGTACTTTTGGCCTTGTGACAACAAATACAATTTCTCAGGGTGACACAAGAGAGCTGGGCCTGGAAGAACTTCTAAAAAACAAAAAGGTCGAACTTTTTAGAACAATTCCATCCCGCTCGTGGCCTGGTTCTGCAAATATTGAGATCGCGCAATTATGGGCACATGCAGGAGTCTGGAACGGAAAAAGAAGCATACATAGATCCTCCATGACTAACATTGCCTCTAAAAACACCAGAGGTATAAATTCTTTTTTAGAAGAGCCTGGGCGAATAGAAGGGACTCCCTTTCGCCTGAAAGCAAACTCCAGAAAATCCTTTAAAGGCTCTATGGTCTATGGTATGGGTTTTGTGATGTCTCCAGAAGAAGCCCAAGATCTTATCGACAAAAATCCAAAAAATGCCGATGTTCTGTTTCCGTATCTCAATGGTCAAGATCTCAACTCCAGACCAGATCAATCGCCGAGTCGATGGGTGATCAACTTTCGAGACTGGCCATTAGAACGAGTCCCCGAAAGCGAGTGGGAACATTCAACTGATGAGCAGCAGAAGTTGTGGGAAAAACACGGAAGAGTCTCTCCGGATTATGAAGGCTCTGTTGCAGACGATTACCCAGATTGCCTCGATATCGTACGTAGACTGGTCAAGCCAGAGCGAGAAAAACTCAAAGACAACGCTGATGGACGACGACGTAAAACCTACTGGTGGCAATATGGACGCTGGACACCAGCTCTTGACAAGGCCATTGAGGGATTGGAAAGAACCATTGCGTGCGCTCGAGTAACAAAATACTTTGCATTCGAGTTTGTTCCTAACAATCAAGTCTTCAATGAAAAGATGGTAATACTACCTTTAGAGGAAAGTAATTACTATGCAATGCTTCAGTCCTCCGTATTTGAAGCATGGTCAGCAAAGTACAGCTCGACTCTGGGGGGGCATACATTTAACTTTTCTCCTTCGGATTGTCTTTCAACCTTCCCTTTTCCCATGTCTCTTCAAAGCGCAGATCTACTAGAACTTGGCTTAAAACATAATATGAAGCGGAAGGAGGAAATGAGAACATCTCAAGAAGGTCTTACAAAAATCTACAATAGAATCCATGATCCATCAGTGCAAGATGCTGAGATAAAAACGATTCGACAACTACAAAAGCAAATGGATCATGCTGTTGCAAAATCGTACAACTGGTTTGAAAAAAGTACAAACCCAAATTGGGAACCACTGGAACTCAACCACGACTTCTACGAATCCCCACATGGAATTCGATTCACAATCAGCCCAGAAGCACGACGTGAAATTCTTGACAGACTCCTCGAACTCAACCATGAACGCTACGACAAAGAGGTTCGTCAGGGTTTACATGGTGAGAAGAAGAAAGAGGCGCGCCAAAAAGCAAAAAGAAAAGAGCGAGATGCAAAAAGCAAAGAGAAGAAACGCTCTTCCAAAAAGCAGAAAACAAACAACTCCCAACTATCCCTCATCCCAGAAATACCACAACCAACGCTTCACCCAAAAGAAAGCAAGTCCGCTTCTGAAAATCCGGAGGTCGACTAGAAACCAACCAAACCCCGAACCTACAACCCGTATCCACTGACCCCGACGCGAAGGAGCCCAAGATGGTCGAAAGCTGGACTCTGACCATGAAGCCAGGATTTCTGCACGCCTGGACCGCACTTCCATCTGAATCTGTGGTCACCATTCAACAAAGCCTGGAGACACTCCTTCAGGACCCACAGCCTGACGGTGAGAAACGCATATCCCTCCCTGGTGACGATGAAAATAGAATGCGCATGGCGATTGGGGAACACCACATCTATTATACTCTGGATGCTCCCTATATCAACTTGCTCGCCCTCCACCAAGCAAGTGAAGAGCCAAGTCCAATATCACAAACACAAGACAAAAGACCTACGCCTGAAGCCATCCCACATTGGCCAGAGGTCACCCCCAGCGTCCCCGATGTCAGCGAATGGCTTCGCCCTCTTGAAGAGCGGCCTGCTGCTCGACTCACCCGAGCCATCAATGAAGAGACTCTCAAACGCCTCGCTATTCCCAAACACTTCCACAAACAACTCAAAGGCATAGACACCCGCGACGCTCTCCTCGAATGTAGCGGTGTCCCCGACGAATACCTGCTCAAAATCGACGACGCGCTTGGAAACGTCCGCCCCATCACATCGGGCCCTGACCAGATCGTCAACGAAGTGAAAGACCTCCTCAAGTATCGCGAAGGTGAGTTGCGAGGATTCCTGCTCAAACTCAACCCAGAACAACAAAAGTTCGCGACCTGGAGGATGGATTCGACCGGTGCGACCCTGCTCAAGGGCGGTCCAGGGACAGGAAAAAGTACCGTCGCCCTCTACAGAACCTGGAAAATGTTCCACGCCTTTCGAGAGCAAGGTGTCTTCCGACCCAAGATCCTGTTCACAACCTACACCAACGCTCTCGTCAACTTCTCCAAACAGCTTCTTCATGCTCTGATGGGGGATAATGACGAATACGTCGATGTCCGCACAGCTGATAGCCTCGTGATGAACATCGTCATGAGCCGCTATCAGAACCGACCAGACATGGCGGATAGACCGACACTGATGGCGTGCTTGGAAGAGGCCATCGAACGAACTGAGTTCGAGGGCAGTAAGATGCAAAAGAAGGCACAAGAGACCGCTATTGCCCGTCTCAATTCGGATTACCTCTTGGAAGAAATTCAGCGTATCATCGAAGCTCGCCGTCTCTACCAGCTTGATGATTATTTGAAAGCCAAACGCCCAGGACGAAAGCTCGGCTTCAACAAAATCCAGCGAAAAGCAGTCTGGGCCGTCCACAAGTCTCTTCAAGTCGTCCTGGCAGAACGACGTCTCTTCACTTGGCAGCAGCTTCGTGCAAGAGCTGCGGAGCTTGTAGAGAAAGGGCACGGTCCAGAACAATACGATGCTGTCCTGGTCGATGAAGCACAAGACCTCGACGCCAGTGTTCTCCAACTCATCGCAGAGTTGTGTAAAACTCCCGCCAATATCTTTGTCACCGCCGACGCCAACCAGTCGATCTATGGAGGTGGATTCCGCTGGACCCATGTCCACGACGACTTGAACTTCCGTGGTCGTACAGGGGTGTTGCGTGCCAACCACCGCTCTACCCTGGAGATAGGGGAAGCCGCTCACAGCTATCTCGCGTGGGGAGCCATCGAAGGCGAGTTAGAAGAGCGCACCTATGTTAGCCACGGACCCAGGCCAGCGGTGAGAGCTGTCGAAGAAGTTGAACATGAAACACAACTCCTGTACCGCTTCTT
This sequence comes from Deltaproteobacteria bacterium, assembly GCA_002731275.1. Taxonomy (GTDB): domain Bacteria; phylum Myxococcota_C; class UBA6777; order UBA6777; family UBA6777; genus UBA6777. Next base: position 63,487 of record PCBK01000188.1, read on the forward strand.
CAAGGGAGCAGCAAAAGATCTGCGTTTTGGTCTCGGCTCATGTGCCGTTCTCTGCCCGACTCGAAAAGCCGGGGAGCGTATTGCTCAACGTCTCGAACACCTCGGAACAACTGCGACGTTCATGACAGGACAGACGCTGAATTTAGGTGCGCCTGGAATCAAGGTGATGACCCTCAAGACAGCCAAGGGGTTGGAATTCCCACTCGTCGGTATCGCAGGGTTTCTTGATAGTGAGTATCCAATTCTGCGTGACACCTTGGGTGAAGAAGAGCGAGACGAGATCCTCACACAAGAGCGCAGAACGATGTTCGTCGGGATGACCCGGGCGATGCGTGCGTTGCTGGTTGTCATCCCCTCAAGTACAACATCTCCATTGTTGGAGGGATTTGAAGATGAACACTGGAATCTCAGCAGGTAGCAAGCGATCGAAAGGTAGCCCCACAAATAGAGGAAGAAATAATGGAAATATATAGACTTCCCGCTGAGGTACGTGGTGGGAGAGAGTGGACAGAGCTCAACGAAAAACTCCAGAGGTTGGAGGTCCAGCTCAACTGGCAGGATGTCAAAATAGCGACACTGCCTGCACTAAAAGCACTTCTCGCTGGCTTGGATATGGTCACCCATAGTGATGCCCTTAACATAGAGGTCGACCTTCCTGAAGAGATCGAGGAGCGTATCACCCAGATCCTCGAAGGTGAGACTAGGTCCGGTACGTTTGAAGCGGCTTCACCACAAAACGTGAACAAAGTCAAATCACAACGTCCAGATGTCTGGAAACCAACAGCGCCTGTCGAAGCCAGTGGGCCTGTCAACCCACTGGTTGACGATGGTCAGCGCACTGGTCCTCTAAACGTATACCAGAGCGACCCACAGAGCTTGAGAGAGAAGCTACATCAGGCCGTCGTATCCGATCTTCTTGGTCCAAAAGATGGCCCTACGGAGGAGGTATACGAATCCCGCGTCCGTGATCGCTATCTCGTAGGTACACTCGCCCCCCAAAAACAAGATATTCCACAAGAACAGATGGATGGGCTGAGTACAGAGGGTGATACAGATGCCGAGAATGGAACCCCAGATGTCGAGCGTCCCCACGCGGCTTCCCTCTTTCCCTCTTCCATCGGGATGAGTTTTTGTGTAGGGATAGAAGCCTCTCATATTCAGGCCAGAGTCCGGTGGGGACGGTACGAAAAAGGTCCGAGCGCACACAAAATGGCTGAGACTGGTGAGCCCAGACGGGTATGGAAGCGCACGCAAGTCGACGAGTTGTCTCCCCCCATCCCATTGAGAGAAGGTCGACTCGAACGATGGAGCCCAAGTGACGAGCAGCCTGAAGTTGTCGTCAGAGGGCAGGTTCGTCGTTATGAAGGTGTGTGGGTTGTCTCCTTATTCCTGGTCAACGGTCAAAAAGAACCCCACCAGAACCGCGATGAAGCGTGGCTCTTCCAGCCGGAGCTTGAGGTCGCATCTCCTGACGGTGAAGCCATTTTTCAACGACGCCCCTATCAGCTCAGCGACAGCAAGCTGGATCCAGTCAGCTCACAGGAGCAACAGACTCTTGCTATGTTGTACCGACACCACGTCGAGTTCGCGGTTGGTCATGGTGTGGCGGTCAACGCAGAGAGTGATCCAGACAACCAAGCGCTAGGGAGTAAGTTGAGGACGAGGGTTATCCCCACATACGAGGTCCCCCAACAAGAAGCCCCTGATGAAACCGAAATACCGGCATTAAGAGGGCTTGTTCGGGACATGAAGACTCTGGCAGAGGCTCCTGGTGGCAAACTCGTGTCGATGTTAGAGGCCTTGCCGTCGGCGTATGCCGAGTGGATCGAAGCAGAGCAAAAACGACTCGACGATCCGGCTGAAGGACTCACCGATTATGTAGATGTTGCCAAAAAAGCGATCGGGCGATGCAGTAAGGCTCTGAAGCGTATTTACGAGGGCCTCGAACTCCTTCGAATAAGTCGAGATGCGCGAGAGGCGTTTCAGTTTGCAAACAGGGCTATGTGGCAACAACGCATTCGTTCGATATATGCAGAATCCAACAGGCGAGACCAACCCAAGAAGATCGCAGATATTGACAAAGAACAAAACAGAACTTGGCGGACATTCCAACTCGCCTTTATCCTGATCAACATCGCAGGTATCTCGCGCCTCGACCATCAGGATAGAGTTGGAGGAAACGACGCGACCGCAGATCTTTTGTGGTTCCCTACAGGGGGTGGAAAGACAGAAGCCTACCTGGGGCTGGCTGCCTATACGATGGCGATTCGTCGATTGCAAGGTCATGTGAATGGTTATTCGGGAATGGAAGGTATGGCAGTGTTGATGCGTTACACTTTGCGCCTACTGACTCTCCAGCAGTTCCAACGAGCGGCTGCCCTCATCTGTGCCTGTGAAGATATACGACGAAAAGCCTTCGACAAGGGGGATCGCAGATTGGGAGAGGAGCCTTTTCGGATTGGTTTGTGGGTGGGGCGCAAGACTACACCAAACAGCACCAACCAAAGCGACGAAGCCATCAAGCAGTGTCGAAGCCACAGTGGTCGCTTCAGTCAAGGATTTGGGACAGGTACACCTGCACAATTGACGAATTGTCCGTGGTGTGGAAGTGGATTGGACCCGGCACGTGACATTCGTGTCGAGCGATTTGAGCATGGTACAGGCAGAACATTCCTTTTCTGCAGTGATCCGTTGGGTATGTGCCCATTTACAGAAGCTAAATCGCCGAAAGAAGGCATCCCAGCAGTCGTCGTCGATGAAGAGATTTATAGACGGCTGCCCACATTGGTCATTGCTACAGTCGATAAGTTTGCGCAGATGCCGTGGAAAGGTCCTGTGCAGATGTTGTTTGGTCGGGTCGATGGATATTGCCCTCGCCACGGATTTCGCTCACCTGACCTCGACGACTCAGATAGCCATCCACGTAAAGGAAAACACCCCTCGGTCAAGACCACCGCAAGGCAACCCCTTCGACCGCCTGATCTCATCATTCAGGATGAGCTTCATCTCATCTCTGGTCCCTTGGGTTCGATGACGGGTTTGTACGAGACAGCAGTTGATGCCTTATGTCGCTGGCAAGATAAAGAAGGGCGATGGATTCAGCCAAAGATCATCGCATCGACAGCCACAGTCCGACGTGCATCAGAACAAATCGACGCTCTCTTTCAACGTAAAGTCGAGATTTTCCCCCCTCAATGCACAGATATTCGAGATAATTTCTTTTCAAGAACCCGGCCCTTGGAGACACATCCTGGCAGAAGATACGTTGGTATTTGTGCCCAGGGAAAACGTCTCAAGGCGGCGTTGATTCGTGTGTACGTTGCCTATCTATCAGCGGCACAGCAGCTGTACGATTTGTATGGCAGTCGGGCTGATCCATGGATGACTCTCGTCGGGTATTTCAACTCGATCCGAGAACTCGCAGGGATGCGTCGTCTCGTCGAAGATGATGTACGCTCGCGGTTGAGAGATATGGATGAGCGGGGTTTGGCTCGACGGACTGGGGTGCTTGTTGAGGAGTTAACGTCTCGACGTAGCTCGGCCGAGATTCCCCGACTTCTGGACAGACTGGAGATCCCTTTTGCTATCGAAGTGGAAACAAAAAAGAGACGCAAGAAGACGAAAGAGAAGGACGGATACCATAGCAGACCCATCGACGTGTTGATGGCGACAAATATGATCTCTGTCGGGGTGGATGTAAAGCGACTTGGCTTAATGGTCACAACAGGCCAACCCAAGACGACCGCTGAGTATATCCAGGCAACTTCGCGTGTTGGTCGTAGTTTTCCTGGAATCGTTTGCACCGTGTATAACTGGTCACGGCCGAGGGATCTGTCCCACTACGAACGATTCGAGCACTATCATGGAACGTTCTATCAACACGTTGAGGCGCTTAGTCTGACACCATTCGCACCAAGAGCGATTGATCGTGGTCTGAGTGCTTTATTGGTTTCACTTATACGTTTGCAGCAAGACAAATACAATGCCAACACAGCTGCAAAAAACCTGGACCGACACGATCCTATTGTTGTGCAAGCCTTGGAAGAGATTGCCAAGCGAGCTGAAGAGGTCAGCCGAGAGGCGGGTATGGCGCAAGAATTAAAAAAGAGACTTGAAGAGCGCCTAGACTTTTGGTTGTCCCAAGCTAGGCCCACGGGGGACGGGAGTCAGCTTGGGTATAAAATGCAGCAAGATGGGCAAACAAGGGGGCTTCTAAGATTCCCAGGAAGTGGTCCTTGGGATTATTTTACCTGTCCAAACTCGCTGCGAAATGTAGAGCCTTCGATCAATCTGGTGCTGGATGATGGAGGGCTCGACAACGAGGATATTCCCTGGGCCATGGAGGAAAAAGCATGAGCGGGAAAAAGCATGTCGTGAAAGTTGGAGAGTCGCGATCGAGTCAACTCTTGTACACGTTTGGTGTAGGAGCTTTGATCGATCTGCCTAAGCTGTCAGTCCTCGTGATGGGCCTAGAAGATTGGAAAAACCGTCATCATTGTAGGAAAGTCAGCGAAGAAAGATTGCTCAAAGCGGTTCAAAATGAATTGGGGGAGCAGGTTGAAAACTTACTTGTTCCGCCTCATCCAGATTTACACGAAGCTCTTACAATGGATTCATTCGCGAAAGGAAGAATAGGTGTTCCGGTTGCACCATTTCCGCGCTATTTGCGATGTCCTGCTTGCAATTTGCTGGCCCCAATCAGTAGTCCCCTTGTCGAGTTCAAAAAAGACCTTTTCCGGGCAGAGCGAAACCGCTATGTCCATATCAATTGCCAGCGAGGCAAGTCTCCTGTGATGCTTCCCGTGCGTTTTCTGGTCGCGTGTGAGCACGGTCACCTCGATGACTTTCCCTGGCGATTGTATGTTCACAAAGGGCCGACAGATTGTATGGGACGTCTGGAGTTGCGTGAGCTTGGTGCGTCAGGAGAGCCTTCGGCCTTAGAGATTCGCTGTCTGGAAAAGGGATGTGGTGCGAGACGCAGTATGGCAGAAGCACTTTCTCGGAGACGAGAAGTTTTGCCGAGGTGTCGTGGACGTCGTCCTCATTTGAGGGATTTCGCACAGGATGGTTGTGGGCTTCCTGTTAGGACCATTCTGTTAGCCTCTACCAACAGTTGGTTCTCGGATACGATGACGGTTCTTTCTGTTCCTGTTAGCTCTGATCCATTGTCTCAACTCATCGAAGCACAATGGCCGACACTACAACACGTCACCGCCCCGGAAATTCTGAGTTTTATGCGAAATTCCGATCAACTGGGACAACTTGCAGCCCACAGCAACGAGGATATCTTTGCATCGATCCAGAAGAAAAAGCAAGGTGGAACAGACAAAGATGAGCCAGATATTCACGACTTGAAATTACCTGAATGGGAAGTCTTATCGTGTCCTGAAGAAGCCAAGCAATCCGAGGACTTTCACCTACGAGAAGTTGCCGCCCCTCAGGGGTATGAAGACGTCCTCGAAAAAGTTGTATTAGCAGAGAGATTACGTGCAGTGACTGCATTGTTAGGTTTTACTCGTATTGCATCACCACGTGATTTTATCGATGACCCACAAATACTACAGTCTCGTCGTGCTCCATTGTCCAGAGGGAAGCCGGACTTTGTACCTGCTACAGAAGTTCGTGGGGAAGGTATTTTTCTGAAGTTTGATGAAGGTAAGATCCGTAAATGGTGTGAAGAAGCAGAGAGTTTGAAGCGGGAAGAGCAATTCGAAAGGGCCTATGGGATGTGGAGAGAAGCACGAGGCTTGCCGCAAGGACATGGATTTCCAGAGATTCGTTATATCCTGCTGCATAGCTTTTCACATGCTCTGATGAGGCAGCTTTCATTGTCTTGTGGGTACAGCGCCGCAAGTCTCAAAGAGAGGATCTATGCCCGCGATGTAAGTGAAGAAGGTGGGCCGATGGCTGGGATTTTGATTTTTACAGCAGCAGCAGACAGTGAAGGGACTCTTGGTGGGCTTGTCAGTCTCGGAGAGACAAAGCGATTGGGAGGTTATATTCAGCAGGCTCTAGAAGAGATGCGTTTGTGTGCTTCGGATCCTCTCTGCGCAGAACATGACCCAGCCCAAGACGATACAACACTGCACGGAGCTGCGTGTCATGCCTGTCTGTTTGCACCAGAAACATCCTGTGAAAGGGGAAACCTCTTTCTGGATCGGACGCTGCTGGTTGATACGATCGCTTCGTCAGGTAGAGCATTTTTCAAGAAGGGGGAATGAAAGTGTTGAGAAAAAATCCGAGCAAGGTACAGAGGTGGAAAGATGAATCAAGAAGACAATGCCAGTAACGCCCTTCTCGATCAGATTGTCGTTGTAGGAAGAAGTGTATCGAGTTCATCTGTCGAGTTGTTGTGTCAGGCGCTGGAGCAGCTTCCAGATGGATACACAAAAACGCAATGCCGAGATGTTGTCTCTGTTATCGCATCACAAGGTACACGACAACATTTTCTATCAGTGGTGGATTTGTGGTTAGAACATGAGCTTCCTATCCCTCCAGTGGCTCTCGCTTGGGCCTTGAGAGCAAGCAGTCAGACTGAAAAACAACGTCAACAGGAGCAGAGTTTGGAGTTGGTCTGGACGGGACCAAACCCTAAGAAAACGCCTCTTCGGAGAATCGATCAGGCGTTGCTTTCCCTGCTTAACGAAGCAAAAGAGTCCATCTTGCTTGTGACATATGCCTCATATAAAATCCCAAACATCCGGAAGGCTTTGTTGGAGAGCATAAAGCGTGGTGTGAAGGTTACGTTGGTTGTAGAATCACACGAAAAAGAAGATGGCAATGACAGTTTTCCGCCACTATATGCGTTCGGGAAGGAGTTGTCATCGAAAGCGGAGGTGTTTTTTTGGCCGCTTGCGAACCGAGAGAGAGACGAAAATGGACATCGTGGAGTCTTACACGTAAAGTGCGCCATCATCGATGGGAAAGCAATGTTATTATCCAGTGCAAATCTTACAGGTTCAGCGATGACGATGAATATGGAGTTGGGTGTGTTGATACGAGGGGGAAACATGCCAGAACAAGTGGAAAGGCATCTTCTTTCATTGCAAGAGTATCGGATCTTGGAAGAGAATACAAACGTTGAACGCTCTTGATGAGTTCTTGGATGTTGTTATGTACGAGTCGTTTCTATCTTGTTGTTGAGGTTGCTTGACTTGCCTTTGTCTACCTTGATAAGGTTTGCTTCCAATAACAACAAGCTAGGAGATACACATGGCGTCTCAACCGTTGTACCTGACACTCTCAAATCTTTTTTCCTTGAAGCTCTATCGCATTCCAGATTACCAACGTGGTTATGCGTGGACGTCTCGACAACTTGAAGATCTTTGGACGGATCTTGAGGTCTTGGAAGATGGTTCTCAGCACTTTACCGGAATGATTGTCGTTAAGCTGCGTAAAAAGCGATACAATGAATCGGAAATGTGCGAGTACGAAGAGTTGGAAGTCATAGACGGCCAACAAAGGCTGACAACACTTGTCCTACTCATGCACTCCATCATCCATGCTCTCTGCAAAATCGAGGGGCAAGGTGATATCTCAGAACAAGTTGACAAGCTACGTGATACATTCATTGGAAAGAGCGGTTGGTTCAGGCTCTCTTTAAATGATGATAGTCGAATATTCTTTGAGCATCTTTTGGCGAGTGGAAATCCCCTTACATCCGTTGAAAATGGTTCTCAACAGAACTTACTCAACGCCGTGCTATATTTTCGTGAACGGATTGAGGAGCTTGGAGATTCTGACTCTACTCGTCTTCGTGGAATTCGGAGGCTTGTGGCTCGACTTCAACAAAGCCTTCGGTTTGTGTTCTATGTGGTTGACAATGATGCAGAGGCTGGATTGATTTTTGAGGTCATGAATAACCGAGGCAAGGAGCTGTCACAGGCTGATCGGTTAAAAAACTACCTGATGTATCTTGCATACAAAGTCGGATTGTCCGATGAGGATATTAGCAGTATCTCCGGTTGTTGGGGGAGTTTCTTTAAAAAGGTGATGGAGGCGGCTCCCGAAGGGGCAAACTCCGAAGACATTGAGAATCGCATCTTGCGTAATCATTGGATCTTGTTCAAAGAGGCAGATACACCGAAGAAATATAGGGGCTTGCCCATTAGCCAACGTATCAAACAAGAATTCCAATTGGTACCGACGGAACCTGACGGTATCCAAAAGCGCAACGAGGAATTGGGACTTGTTGCGCTTGAGTACACTCGGAACCTAATGACTACAGCCCATCATTTTGCAGAACTCTTTCAACCAGAAGGTTCTTTGGCTTGGGTTTCGGATGAGAATGTTCGCTCGGAGTTGAAGGGAGTGTTGTTGTCTTTTCATAGAATGGGACATATCGCGGCGATCTTGCCAGTACTGTTGGCTGGTCGGGCTAAACTTGAGCGACATCCCGAATTGTTTCTCCGTCTGGCTCGTGCTTTGTCTGTGTTTGCATTCCGGACCTATGCTATCTGTAATCGACGAGGACACACCGGACAAGCCCACTTGAGACGTCAAGCCCGTCATTTAATGAACGCAGGGGATAGTGTGGTCCTGGATGTCGTACGGGAAATTACCAGGGATGTTTACGAGTGGACGCGGTGGTATGGTGGAGATGAGAAGGTAGAAGAGAGCCTTCGTGATAGTGCCTTTTACGGAAGTCATAGACCACAAGAAATCCGTTATCTCTTTTTTGAGTACGAACGTGAACTCTGTCATGGTCAAGAGCCTTCTGTGGACTGGTCGACGTTCTCGGATAGTCGGAAGCATCAAGTCGAGCATATTTGGGCTCGTGGTGTTGGGTGGTTGGGAGGTTGCGAGCAAACCCATCGAGATAACGTGAATAGGCTCGGCAACCTGACCGTTACACACTTTAACCAAACCCTCGGAAAAAAACCTTTTGTGGAAAAGCGGGACATTTACGCGAAGTCCAACGTTCTGGTTGAGAATAGCCTTCAACATGTCGATGAATGGGATATTCAGCAAATTGATGAGCGGGAAAGTCAGTTGGTGGAGTTTGTGTTCTCTCGTTGGAATATTCCAGATCTTTCGGAGAGTGTCGTACCCGAAGAGCCAAAGGAAGCTGAAGCCTCATCGGAAGCATCCCAGTAGGAATACACATGAGGTTTGTAAGGGAGGGTTTTTGGAGGGGGTGTTGATTGTTTGTTGGGAGTGTTGGAGATACAAAAAAAGCGAGGAGCCTATGATAGCTTCTCGCTTTTGAATGCCGAAGAAAGGACTCGAACCTTCACGCAGTTGCCCGCACTAGAACCTGAATCTAGCGTGTCTACCAATTCCACCACTTCGGCGTAGTGTGTTTGTCATGCCAATTACACATCAACACGACGGATGTAGTCTATACGAATATCCACTCTCCTTGTCAAGCATTCTTTTAAACGGATTGATTTTGCATTGGTTTTGTGAAGATCGTGTGGTACAGAGATGCGAACAACCACACCCACTCTCAAAAGGAGGCAGAGATGGAAGACTCATTCCATGAGAGCCAGCTCCTTGATAAAAAGACGCTGACACCGCTGATGAGGCGAACAAGTACTCGCTCGATCATTCACTTTAGCATCCAGTATATCCTCCTGATCGTCTCTGTCGCGATGATCATCTGGCGATACGGTAAAGCACCCTGGCAATGGCTACTTCCGGCCTTTGTCTTCGCGTTGATGGTGATCCCAATGTTCGCTGTCGGTCACGAGACGACACATCGTACAGCCTTCCGTGCGAGATGGCTGAATGAGCTTGTCTTGTGGCTCTCATCACTTCCTATTTTTTACGTCCCATCGCTGTTTCGGCACTTTCACTTCGCACATCACCGCTATACACATGATCCTCTTCGTGATCCTGAGATCTCCATTGGCGGAAAACCTGCTCCAGGCGCGACCTCCAGTCTCTTCATGTACATCTCCTTTTTGAGCGGATTGCCATTGATGCTGTTCAAGATAGGGATGATGGTAGCCGCGAGTATCGGTCATGGGAAGTGGATTTGGGATGGTTTTCTCAACTATGTCCCCGAACGAGCTCGTCGTCGTGTTCGTTGGGAAGCTCGTGTCGCGATGGTCTTTCACATCGCAGTCCTCTACATCGCAATCTATCACGTCCCTGCGCTGTGGATCGTCTACATCGCGAACGCGTTCGGACATCTCCTCTTAACGCTCCTTCTCGTCTCCGAACACAACGGACTGCCTCACAGCAAAAGCATCACCGAATCCACTCGCACAACACTGACCAACCCGCTGATCCTGTTCTTGATGTGGAATATGCCGTATCATACTGAACACCACGCTTATCCTGCGATCCCCTGGCACGCGCTGCCCCAACTCCACACGTTGATGCAACCTGAGCTCAAACACCTCAACGAAAAAGGCTACCCACACTTCCACAGCCGCGTCACACAGACACTCTTAAAAGGACAACCCTACACCGAATCACCTTGATATTCTCGGCTTGGTAGGGGAGGAATCCAAAGAGATACTGCTGAGAAGGGCTGTCTTTTGGCAGCCTTTTGGCTATCGGTGGACATGAATGTCCCCCAAGCGCGGCTTCTCAGCCTTGCTTTCCCCCTCATTTGAGTCGCTTCGCTCCTGTTCCGAGAATGCCTTCAAGCCCGAGGCGAGAGCCGAGGAGCACTGTGTGACCTGTCCTCTCTGCAAAGTCGATGGCATAGCTCGCACAAAGTGCGAGTGTGTTCACACCCCAATCATCTCCCTCTGACAACCCCTTCGTGATGAAAGTCACGAGGCGCACCGCGAAAGCGTCGCAAAGCGACGGTTGAGCATAGGCGGGAGCTGGCGACCCGCCGCACAGCGCTCGAAGAGCGCAACACAGACGATGCGTGAGCATCGTGGGTCTGGGGGCAACGACCCCAGGCGGGTGTGGGTGGCAAACCCACAATGCCAAGCGAAGCGCGGCAGCAATAGGGGCAAGCGAAGCGCGGCAGCCACAGGGGCAAGCGAAGCGCGACAGCCACAGGGGCAAGCGAAGCGCGGCAGCAATAGGGGCAAGTGGCAACTTGCCCAGATGTAGGCAGTCGAGTGAGGATCAGTGGACGCGTACGCCAAGTGAGAAGATGAATGTGTGTAACCAGTTGAGTGTGTATCCATCGGTGTTGGGTTCGTTGGCGTTGCTGGATGTGCCGACGCCACCACCACCGAGGTATCGTATGTTAAAGTAGAGGTCCATTAGTGGAAGGACGCGTCGACCAAAGCGAAGTGAGGCATCGAGGATTGCGCCTTCGACGTCGCTGTTGCTGCCATTGAGATAGGCGATAGGGGCATAAAAACCGTCGACTTCAAATCCGAAGAAGAGTTGGTGGGGCAGGGAGAAATTCCCTCGGCTTTTGAGGATGGGAACGGGGCCCACATCATTTCTGTATGAACGTTTTGTACCCGATACATTTGAGAAGACGATGGTCGCGTTGCGGATTTGAAGGGACAAGCCAAAGCTCAGTTCGTGTTTGGGCGTCTCAAGAAAATCATACAGGTAGCTGATCCTGTAGAAGTCAAAACCATAGCGAAAGTCGACAGCTTCACCAGCCTCGAAGGTCGCCTGATCCTGCACGAGCCTATCCCGAAGGATGGTCTGTGTGCGGATGTCGAGGGGTTGGTACAAGAACACAAAATGATGGCGTTTTTGAATCATCATCTCAAAGCTGAGACGCAAGAACAAATACAAATTGTCCTGTCCACCATCCTTTACATAATTGAACTCCGTCCCACTCTTGCCAAATTGCACGACGTGATCGGCGATCCCCGTAAATCCAGCTTCCAAGGCCAATGTAAATTGAAAGGGTGATCGTGGATCATTGAGCCTTACGTCCTTGAGTGGGCTTGGGACGTATTTGAGTGGCTTCATTTTGGAAGAGGTCTTCTTCTCGGCTGCAGCAATCGATGCAAAGGAGCTGATACTCACGAGCAAAAGGAACCAACAACATATACGACTTACTCTATTTGGGCGATTCATCGACGCTCTCCATGTTGAAAATAAACATCATGATCATTTGCGCTTTGGTTACATGTGTATCAAAACGTACTTGTCTTTCACTGTATCGTAGAATAAGTCTTCTTTGAATATAGTCAACATTTCGTGGGATCTTTATGGCTTTTTGAAGGGGATTTGTGGGAAGGGGGGAGCTTTGGAGGCACGTTCAGAGAAGAGGGTGTTTCTATTCATCCTGAAGGGAGACGCGGTATCCGTATTCTTGGAGTTGTTTGACGAACTCGTCTGTGTCAGCGTCTTCATCGTGTCCAACTGTGATCGTCAGTTTATCGAGGTCGATCGCGGCCTTTTTGAAGCCTTTGGCCTTCTTGAGCGCCTTGCGGATCAGGGCGTAGTGAGCGCCTCTCATACGGACTGCCTTGGATAATTTGGAGATCTTGATCACGACCTTGGGGCCTTTGATTTCGACCTTCTTGGGTTTGGTGAGGGCTTTCAGCTTGTCACATCCCGTAGACGGAATGGCAAAAAGTACGAGGAGGGCGAGTAAACCGAACATTCTTGTGAATTGCATCATTTTTTCCTCTTTGTGTGGGTGTGATTGGACAACATCATAGCAAAAAGCGTTCACGAGTGTACGAAAATATCGTATCTCTTGCAAAGACAAGGATTTGCCTTGCGAAATTGCCCATAGCATGGTGTAAACAAAGATTCACTTGGTGATCATTTTGCTATACACTGCTGTTTGCTTGACATGAATGTGTGAAGCGCATAGGATGCCCGTCATTATGAATGATATTGATATGACGAAAATCGACTTGAATTTATTGGTGTTTTTGGATGTGTTGTTGGAAGAGCGGCATGTGAGTCGTGCGGCGAAGCGGTTACAACGGACACAGTCCGCGACGAGCCATGCGTTGGGTCGTTTGCGAAAGCAGCTTGACGATCCGATTTTGATTCGTGTGGGAGGGGAGATGAGACCTACGCCCCGAGCCTTGCGAATGGCACCTGAGGTCCGTCGTCTTGTACAGTCGATACGACGTGTGTTGAGCCACGAGACACATTGGGAACCTGCGTCTTCAGAGCGGACATTTACGTTGGTCGCGCCTGATCTTGTGTACGCGATGTTGCCGGGATTGTATGCGTATCTTGAGGAGCACGCGCCACATTCTAGCGTGGAGTTGGTGTCACCTGAGGCGATGACCTTCCAGGACGTTGTAGAGGGGCGTTATGATCTTGCGATTGCGCCGAACACAAAAGGACTCCATGAGGACATCTTATGTGAGCCGCTCGTCTCGTTGGAGTGGTTGGTGTACATGAAGAAGCCACACCCTGCGAGGACATCTTGGGGGGTGGATGCCTGGTTGTCTTACAAACACGTTCGGATTGGGAAGGGAGCTGTGTTTATGGCCTATGAGGAAGAGCTTCGGAAGATGGGCTTGCCAAGGAAGATGGGGCCTGTTTTACCTCACTTCTTGTTGGGACCGTCACTGCTCACACAGACTGATCTGTTGTTGACATTGCCACGGGGCAGCATCTCGGAGAATGTGTCTGCGTTGGGGTTACGAGCGTTGCCGTGTCCTGTGGATATTCCGCCTGTGGAGCTCGCGTTGTACAGAAGCTCACTGTATCAGAGAGAGCCAGCGATGCGATGGTTCAGACATGCTGTCCACACAGTGATGTCGGAGACGTTTGAGGGAGATGTGGTTTGAGTGATGGGGGTTTTTGTGGGGCTTCTATTGGAGACGGAACCATGTTTCTGTCCCACCAGACATGAGGCTACAATTGAACCCATATTGGTTGAGGATTCTGTATGCGTTATAAGCTCGTGAGCCGACACCACAGTTGATTTGGATGGGGCGGTCTTTTGGGAGTTCTTCGAGTCTGGCGCGCAGTTGATCGAGTGGGATGTGCATGCTGTTGGGGACTGGGCGGCTTTTGATCTCGTGTTCATCTCTGACGTCGAGCAGTACGGCATTGTCTTTTCCGAAATCTTGCCAGGGTGTGATCACGAGATCACCTCTCATGACGTTAGCAGCGATCATACCGATAATATTTACGGGATCTTTGGCGGAACCATATTGAGGAGCGTAGCAGAGCTCTGCCTCTTCGAGGTCAAAGACAGTGGATTTCATTTGGATAGCCATTGCGACGACATCGACTCTTCGTTCGACACCTTTTGTGCCAACGGCTTGCATCCCGAGGATACGTCCATCGAGTTTGTCGAACAGCAATTTGATGAAGATCTCTTGCGCACCTGGGTAGTAATCGACGTGATGTTTGGGGTGTGCGTATACGACGCCGTAGTCGATGGAGGTGTTTTGGAGTGTTTTCTCTGTGACGCCAGTGGTCGCGACAGTCAGACCAAAGAATCCACAGATAGAGGTCCCTTGTAGACCACGGAAGAATCGTCCACGAGAGGCGATGACGTCAGCGGCGATGCGGCCTTGTCTGTTGGCTGGTCCTGCGAGTGGGATGGCGACTTTTTGGTCGATGATTGTGCTGCGGGTTTTGATCACATCGCCGATTGCGAAGATGTTTCGATCACTTGTACGCATGTTTGAGTCGACGACGACGTGTCCACGACTTCCCAGTTGGAGTCCTGCGGCTTTCGCGAGGCTATTCTCTGGTGTGACGCCGATTGCGAGGATGACGAGGTCTGAGTCGATTTTGTTTCCTTCGGAGGTGGTGAGTGTGAGTCCATCACCTTTTTGATCGAAGCGTTCGACGCTCTCGCCCATGAGGACACGAACCTTATTTTTTTCGAGGGTTTCTTTGATGGGGTGAGCCATCTCGCGATCGATCACAGGTAGCAATTGTGTTTGTTTTTCGATAAGTGTGACGTCGATACCGAGGTGTCGTAGGTTTTCGACCATCTCAAGCCCAATAAATCCTCCACCGATGACGACGGCAGAGCGAACATCTTTGTCTTTGATCCACGTCTTGACCTTGTTGGTGTCAGGGATCTCTTTGATGGTATAAATTCCGGGTAGGTCGATGCCTGGGAGGGGAGGCTTGATCGCCTTTGAGCCAGTCGAGAGGACCAAGCAGTCGTATGGTTCATCGTAGATTGCGTTATCTGAGAGGCGTCTGATTTTGACGCTCTTTGACTCTCTGTCGATGGAGACGACTTCTTCTTCGATCCGTACGTCGACGTTGAATCGGTCTTTAAAGAGAGGGGCATCTGCGACGAGTAGTTTATCTTGTTCCTCGATCACACCGCCCACATAGTATGGAAGTCCACAATTGGCGAAGGAGACATATTTCCCTCTCTCGACCATGATGATCCGCATATGTTCACTTTGTCGACGAAGTCTTGTGGCGCAGGATGCTCCACCTGCGACGCCACCAACTATCACTACAGTTTTCGTTTCCGTTTTTGTGGGGTTCATTTGCCGTCCTTTTTTGGGATTCTTTTTGGGGATGGTGATTCTGAATACGGTCTACAGGCGATGTAGAGACAGCAGTGGAGAAATGGGGGCAAGATCTTTTTCGATTTTTTCCATCCCGGCTTTTTTTCTCATTTTTCTCTTGACTGTCTTCTTTGTGGCGGCTAGCATCCCGACTGAAATGGGGCAGCGATGGCTGTCATTTGTCCCTTATCTCCAGAAAAAGACGATGTTTTTTCGTTACACTGTAGCATGTCACAGATCACAGGAGGCAAGAGAAGCCGATGGCATTACGTTATCATTACCTCATGCGTATAGGGATTATCGGAGGCGGTCAGCTCGGTAAGATGTTGGCGCTCAAGGCAAAAGCCATGGGGTTTCACGTCAGCATTCTCGATCCGTATCCACATGCCCCAGCCGCGTTGATCGCAGACAGGCACATTTTGGGGAGTGTACACGACACGCGGAAGCTTCGGGAACTTGTAGATGCTTGTGACATCACAACGTTTGATCTCGAAGATATCAACGCCGACGCGCTCGAAGCGTTGGAGAAAGAGGGGCATCACATTCATCCATCACCAGGGCTCTTGAAGATCATTCAGGATAAATTCGTCCAAAAGCAGTTTTTGGCAGACAAAGGTATCCCTGTGCCTCGTTTTCAGGCTGTTGATGAACCGACTCCCGAAGCGTTCGCTGCGTTTGGTTATCCTCTTGTCCAGAAGTTGCGACGTGGTGGGTATGATGGTCGTGGTGTTGCTGTCTTGGAATCAGCTGCTCAGGTTGATGATCATCTGCCTGGACCGTCAATGCTTGAAGAGAAGGTCGAGATCGAAAAAGAGTTGGCTTTGATGGTCGCGCGGAGCAGCAAGGGTCAGTTGAAGTGTCATCCATTGGTCGAGATGGTGTTTGATCCAGAAGCGAATATCTGTGATGTCGTGATGGCTCCGGCGCTTGTGAACAAAGCGCAGGAGGAAGAGTCGATTCGTATCGCATCTCAAGCGATCGAAGCTCTCGAAGGTGTTGGGATCTTTGGTGTGGAACTCTTTTTGACAAGAGACGGTCGTATTTTGCTGAATGAGATCGCTCCCCGCACTCATAACTCCGGGCATTTTACGATTGAGGCTTGTATTACGGATCAATTTGAACAGCACCTACGTTCAGTCGCGGGGCTTCCATTGGGTGCGACTGATCTGTTGATTCCAGCGGTGATGGTGAACTTGTTGGGGGCACCTGAGGTGAAGGGGAAGCCGAGTATTCTTGGGATGAGGGAGGCGATGGATATCCCAGGGTTGTCCTTTCATCTATATGGGAAGGCTGAGACGAGGCCATTTCGCAAGATGGGTCATATTACAATTGTCGATCATGATGTGCATCAAGCGCGTGAGAAGGCGCAGAGAGCGCGTCAGATCCTGAAAGTCACCGTTCAAAATTGAGAACACCTTTTAACATTGATTAGCCTTGAAAGGAAGCCATGATGCAACCATTGGTAGGTATTGTGATGGGGAGTGATTCGGATTTGCCTGTGATGCAAGACGCGGCGAAGATCCTCGAACAGCTCTCTGTACCGTATGAGATGACAATTCTGTCGGCCCACCGAACTCCCGAGCGGATGGTTGAGTATGCACATCAAGCGGAGGAGAGGGGACTTGTTGCGTTGATCGCCGGCGCGGGTGGTGCGGCACATTTGCCTGGTATGGTAGCTTCGATGACTGATCTGCCTGTGATTGGTGTTCCCATTCAAACGAGGACATTACAGGGGTTGGATTCACTGCTTTCGATTGTGCAGATGCCACGGGGGATTCCTGTCGCGACCGTTGCTATCCAGAATGCACAAAATGCTGGTTTACTCGCAGCGCGGATTGTAGGGACATTTCAGGCTGAAGTTCGTGAGCAGCTTAGAGCGTATCGCGAGAATATGAGGGAAGTTGTGACCGAGAAAGCCGAACGTCTTGAGTCGATTGGCTACGCATCCTATCTCGCCGAAAAAGAGTAATCAGCAACGCAGGGCGTTGCATCCCCCTTGAAAACCTGTCGGTTTTCTTGGATAGAATGGCTGATGACAGCCATTCTGGACGGATGCACCGAGGGAGTTGCTTGCAAAGGAGAAATGGGATGGTTGCTGTCAGGGTTTTGGGATGATTGCTGTTTGCGTCTAGGAAAAGGGATGGTTGTTATCTGCATGGGGTTTTGGGATGTTTGTTATCTGCATGGGGTTTTGAGGGCGGGTCTTTAGACCTGCCCAATTCTAAACGATGCGAGGCCGAAGGCATCGCGTACGTTATCTATA
>PCBK01000189.1 GCA_002731275.1 Deltaproteobacteria bacterium
CAATTCAGATCAATGCGAAGCCTTGGAGGCGAGCGTACCCTCTCTATAGCACCGGGTTTGAACCCGGTGATACCAACCAAACGAATCCCTCCACCCAATCATTCAATCCACGCTCCCGCCTCCAGAAACGTTCGTTGAAAAAATACGTCCAAAGGATACGAACGTAACCATGCGCGCATGGCGATTGGGATACGAATGGCCATCCACCCAGGTTAAAACCTGGGCCTATGGAGAGGGTACGCGATGCTTACAGCATCGCATCATTCGGAATGGGCAGGTCTAAAGACCTGCCTTCAACACCGCTTGGTCTTCCGATGGGAGGGATGAACCAACCTATATGTACGATCCAGCGCTCAAAACCGTGTATGTCGTTTGATAGGTCCCCCTTCCTCATCCAGAGGATGGAGAGGAAGGGGGAAGTCACGAAGTGACAGGGGGATGGAGAGGTTTGTCGAAGGGGTCGTTGCAAGTGCATGAAGCAAATGACAGCCGCATATGTTGTCCGAGCAATCGAGCGTTAGGAGGATGTCGCTTGCGACATACGTATTGTCATGAGGGATTGTATCGTATGTTCGGATGCACTTTGCGAAGACACAAGTGCAACTGCCCCTGGATCAGAAATCTAGTTTCCCCCGTAAATACGGTATAAATGCTCCCCTTTCCTTCTCCGAAGGTCGGAGAGGAAGGGGGAAGGCACGAAGTGACAGGGGGATGGAGAGGTTTGTAGAAGGGGTGGTTGCAAAGTGAATGAAGCAAATGACAACCGCATATATTGCCTGAGCAATCGAGCGTTAGGAGGATACTGCTCGCAGTATCCGTATTGCCCTGAGGGATAACAACCGTGTATTCGGGTGCATTTTGCGAAGACACAAGTGCAACTGCCCCTGGATCAGAACTCTAGAATCTCCCGTGTACACGGTATAAAAGCCCCCCTTCCTCATCCAGAGGATGGAGAGGAAGGGGGAAGGCCGAAGTGACAGGGGGATGGAGAGGTTTGTCGAAGGGGTCGTTGCAAAGTGAATGAAGCAAATGACAACCGCATATATTGCCTGAGCAATCGAGCGATTGAAGGATGTCGCTTGCGACATACGTATTGTCACGAGGGATTGTGTCGTATGTTCGGATGCACTTTGCGAAGACACAAGTGCAACTGCCCCTGGATCAGGGGAGCTCTTGTTTTTGTAGGGGGAGCAGGAGCTTTGGGGATTGAATGGAGGGGATTGAATTACTTACAGAGTCCGCTTTGACAAGTCCAAGTCGCCTTGGAATCGAGCGCTGTACAATCAGCCGTGGTCGAACACTTGGGTCGACATACACTATCAGCAGTATCACAAGCTTCCGATCCAGCGGGTAACATTGACGTCGCACAGTTGATCAACGCACAAGCTGGGTTTTGAACTTGCAACTTCACGGGGGGCGTACGTTGTTGCTTGGTGCAGGCTTTATCAAGACAACGAAGCACAACAACATCGTACTCTCGTCCGGCCTTCAGCTTGGAGAGATCCGCAACAAACTCAAGCACACCAGAGCTTTTCGCTGTACCGGGGATACGATTGAGCTCGTCACCGTTGAAGATGATGAGATCGCCACTGACAAGGTTTGAGCCGATGACCTGGATATTTTGATTGCTCACCCCACGGAACACAAACGCTGGGTTCACGGAGTTTGCAACAGGTGGTGGCGGAGGTGTCAGGCTAAAGAAGACAGGGTTACTCAGCTCACCGGTGGGATTTTTGACGACAAATGTGTACTTTCCAGCGACCAATCCAGCCAAATCAAAGTCACCATAGAAGTACGTTGAGCTTGAGAAGTATTGGATTTTATAGCGAGAAGAGATATCTTTGCCTTCTGGATCCGTCACGACAACGGTGGCTTTCGGGCTTGTTGAAAAGCGTTCGCCGTAGAAACGAATACGGATGGTGTTGACAGATCCTGCGACAGCGCTTGCATCGTAGATATAGTTAATACGAGGTTTCGGCGTGGGGGTCAACACAAGGGGCATCAAGTTGGACGCACGCGTTCCGTTTTTGACCTGGATGTCATACACACCATCAGTCATGTTTGTCGCGTCAAACGTCGAGATCTGCAGCTCAGTTGCGCTCACATAACGCGAGCTTGCGAGCTTACCATCGATGTAAACGAGACTGGTGATAACAAATCCGGTTCCTTTGAGATTCATCGCGAGCAACTGACGTCCACGTTGTTGGACATTGTTGCTGACCTCGCTAATGGTCGGGACAAAGGATTGGATCAAGGAGAACTTCGCAGAGGAGACCACGTTGCTACCGCGTTTAATCTCAACTTTTTGCGCGCCAAAAGACACACCTGTAAAGTCAACGAGATTGGTCGTCTCGAGCTCTTTTGTGCTGGTGAAGGTGGTGGGAATCATCTTATCGTTGATGTAAATCACATCGCCTTGTTTGAAGTTCTCACCAGTCACTTTGATTTTGGTTTTATCACCGGGCGCAGCGTGTCCTGGGACAAAGCCAAGAATGTTTGTGTTAGGTGCAGGCTCCACAAAGAAGGAGAGGGGAGAACTCTTCACGCCACATGGGTTAACGACAAACATCTCGTAGAGACCGGGTTTAAAGCCTGACAGATCGGCGTTCACTTCGAGACGATAACAATAGTCCGAAGATTGAACACAAGTCGTAGGCATCTTCTTGCCATCAATCTCAATGTACGCACCAGGCTTAAAGGAGCGATAGCTCGAAGATGGCGTGCTCAGAGGATACACATCCATCGCGACCTTGGTATCGGCCTGTCCCACAGAGGGGCTGGCATAGCGCGGGAAGGGTGTTAACGCGCTCGCGTTGTCAATTTGGAATGTAGCTGGTTGCGATTGTGCGTTGGGACCATTTTTCACAAACACATTGTACGAACCCGCAGTCATTTTTGTGGCTTTCAAGTTGAACTTGAGCTTCTTGTCGCTGACATAGGTGAGTTTGTTGGTGGTGCTTGTGGTGCTGTAGACGGTGCTACCGAAGTGGACTTCGGCTTTCTTGACGAAATTGATACCAAAGACTTCGACGTCAGTATCGCACTTTGTCGTCCAGGCAGAAGGCAAGAGACTATCCAATGCAGGGACACGGTATGTCACAGTCATTTGGTAGATACCTGACTTTTTACCGCTGGGGTTGATCACCTGAGTGTTCACCTTACCGACAGTCCACTTGCTGACGTCTGTCAAGATGACCTTCACTTCCATGTAGGTATCACTTTTCCATACAACCTGTCCGTAGGGACCGGGTGTTTCTGTGATTTCTTTCCCATCTACAACGAACTTCGCACCTTTGACGAAGTCATATCCGTATACTGCGACGTTTTCCATCACCTCATTGACGTAGAGGTTGAAGGGCAGCGCACGTGTGTAATTTGGAGTTGGATCGAGTGCAGAAACACGGAAGCTCTCTTTGTTTGAATCCTGGCTACCAGGGTTACGGACAAAGACTTCGTAGACGCCGGGCTTCAAGCCCAATGCTTTCAGGTCCAAACCACCATCAACTTGAAGTTCATCACGTCGGATGTATTTGGTTTTGAGGGGCTGCTCGTTGAAGTAGATCACCGCTCCACGGTCAAAACCGATCCCGTGTACACTAAACGCGATCTTCTCGTCGACTTTGGCTTGGGGTGGGTTGAGGACGTTGAGAACGGGGTTGGGTGGTGGTGCTTCAACGTTGAACTTCAACTCTTTCGAGGTCAAGTTACCAGGTTGGTTGCGAATGGCGACGGAGTATTCACCAAGCGCGACGTTGCGCAGATCCAACTCAAACTCGATCTCTGTTTTGCTGAGAACTGTCGTTTTAAGTTCGGTGATACCGTCAAAAACAACGACACTGTTTCCATCAAAGAAGTTGTTTCCGATCGCCTTGACCTTGATCTGGAGACCCACGTAGGACTTGGGTGGTGTGAGGGAAGTCAAGACAGGTGCAGGGATACCTTCGACATCGAAGGTGTGGGCACTTGTGGTCGATTTACCGTTGGGGTTGAAGACACGCACCTTATATTGTTTTGCGGTCATCCCGTTTGTATCGATAGTTGCGGTGAGCTCTCCATCGGAGACATAGTCCGTTTTGAAGGCCTTGGTGTCCAAACGAAGCTCAGCCCCTGCGACAAAGTCCTTCCCTTTGAGGGTGACTTTCACTTTCTCACCGAGGAGGGCTTTTTTGGGATCGATGCTTGTGAGGACAGGTTGTTTGTCGTGTCCTTGCATGGAGATGATGGTGATGGTGTCTGGGCTGGACGTTGCATCGCGGGAGTCCTTCACAGTCAGAGAGACGACATATCGGCCTTCTTTGTCTGCATCGAACGTCGGTTTCTCAGCGCCACTGTCTTTGATCGTCGCGTTACTACCGGCAGGTTTGCTTTGGATGATCCAGTTATAGGTGAGAGCGTGACCTTCGGGGTCACTGGAGTTGGTACCATCGAGCTGTACGGTCGCTTGGGGACCGACCGTCTGGTCTGGTCCTGCATCAGCGATAGGTGCAGTGTTGTTGAGCGCGCGAACTTTGATCTCAATCTCTTTGGGCTCGGAGGAGAGCTTATCGTCACGATCGTCTGTGACGACGAGTTTGACGATATAGTTTCCGGGGAAATCCGCGATAAAGTAGGCAGTCTCTTGATCTGCGTCTTCGATGACGGCCTGACTTTGTTTGGGTTTAAACACGAACTCCCACTTAAAAAGAAGCGTATCGGAGTCTGGGTCCACACTTCCAGCGCCGTAGAGCGAGACTTTTTGTTGCTCTTTTGGGCTTGCTGGGGAAAAGCTGATATCCGCGACAGGCTTTTGGTTTTCTTTTACCTCACGGCACTTACTTGCCCGACACTCCAACTTGTAATCGTCTGTTTTGCAGTCGTCTTGGGTTTGACAGGGGCTCAACGGCACAGGTCCAGTGTCCCCATTGCTACAAAACGTCAAAAAGAGCGCCATCACGCCCAGTAACACATAATGAAACGAATGCTTCTTGATACGCATCATTCCTCCAACCAATCACATCTCAACAATAAAAACGTAAGTCCCACCCAATGATAATGGTCCTTACAACACAGCGATCTTCTCAGGCTGTTCTTTTTGAACACGTGCACCTCGTCTTGAACAAGGTCACAGCCTTCCCTTGGGTCTCTCTCAACAATGGCTACGTTTAGGACGTAGTGCAACACAAATATTGTGACAACATTTTGCACGTACGCCCCACAAAAGAAAAGTAAACCATCCTGATAAGTCGATGTTCTCAAAAGAATGTTACACCTTTTTTGGGCGTAGATACTGTTTGAATATGGATGAGGGAAAAGCTTTGTGCACATACTTTCGCGCGACAACCCTTATTCTTATGTGATATAACACATTTGCAACAAAGATTCCAGCACCCTCAAGAGAGTACCAGCCATCACCCAAAAGTGTACATAGAGATGTTTGCAAGCACAAACAGGTATCTCCAACACGAGGCGCTCGACCTCAACACCACAAAGAGGCTTTTTTGATGAATCGTTGGTTTTGGCCCATCAGTGTATGGGTGATGTTTATTCTCGTCCTGTTGGGCGGACTCATGCGCCCCTCCAAGCAGCTCCAGGACCACACGACCCAGAAAAAAACATTTCGTGTTGGGCTCGTTCTCTCTGTAGGAGGACGAGGAGACCAATCGTTTAACGACTCGGCTTACCATGGCTTGATGCAAGCAAAGAAGCTGTTTCGAGGTGTGCAGGTCCGCTTCTCCGAACCAAGAGAGAATGCTGCGGCACGTCGGGATCTGGAAAACTTCGCGAGCCAAGGTTACGACCTCATCATCGGCGTAGGGTTTCTCATGGCCCGCGCGGTCAAAGAAGTCGCCAAACGCTATCCCAAGCAATCTTTCGCCATCATCGACTCCGTCGTCAGCGCTCCCAATGTCGCCTCCCTCGTCTTCCAAGAGCACGAAGGCTCCTATCTCGCAGGTGTTCTCGCAGCCCTCGCCAGCCGAACAAACGTCGTCGCCTTCCTCGGAGGGATGAACACACCGCTGATCCGTAAATTTGAGGCAGGCTTCACACAAGGTGCTCTCGACACCAAGCCAAGCATCAAAGTGCTCAGTGGGTATATCGGCGCCTCTCCCAAAGCCTTCCACGATCCAGACAGCGGCGAAAAGCTCGCAATTACCCAGTTCGGACGCGGCGCAGATATCATCTTCCACGCCTCTGGTTCGTCAGGACTTGGCGCGATCAAAGCCGCCAGAGAGTGGAACAAACGCCAAACATCGATAGAGAAGAAACGCTACATCATCGGAGTCGACGGAAACCAGGACGCTGTCGCCCCAGGCTCCGTCCTCACCTCCATGCTCAAGCGCGTGGATATCTCAGTCTTTGAGATCATCAAGAACGCACTGCTTCAGCGCTTTGAGCCCCGTGTATACCGCTACGGTTTATCCGCTGGAGGTGTCGACGTGACCGACTGCCGTTATAGCCGAAAGCGCCTCCCCAAGGATTTCCAGAAGCAGCTCGCGCGTACACGCCTCGCGATCATCCAAGGCAAGCGATACGTCCCCTCACAACCCGAACAGGTCAAACGCACGCCCCTACCGAAGCAACCAGCCACTCGCCCCACAAAGGAGGCCACAACGCCATGAGCGCCTCTCTCTTACGTATGCAAGGGATCACCTGTCGTTTTCCAGGCGATGTGTATGCCAATCGGGAGATCGACTTCGAGGTCCAAAAAGGCGAAGTCCATGCCCTGCTTGGAGAAAATGGCGCGGGAAAATCGACGCTGATGAAGATCGCTTTTGGTATGCTCCCCCCCACAGAAGGTCAGATCTTTTGGGAAGAAACGCCTGTCTCCTTCCGCTCCGCCTCCGACGCAATGGCTCACGGGATCGGCATGGTTCACCAACACTTTATGCTCATCCCCTCCTTCACCGTGTGGGAAAATATCGTGCTCGGACACGAGCCTACCCACGGCCCACACATCGACAAAGAGCGCGCACGAGAGCAAGTCAAAAAGCTGTCCGACGATTACGGACTTCATATCGACCCAGACGCACTTGTCGAGCATCTCTCTGTTGGCGAACGACAACGTGTTGAGATCCTCAAGGCACTCTACAGACAGATCAAACTCCTGATCCTCGACGAACCCACTGCTGTCCTTACACCACAAGAAGCTGATGCCCTCTTTCTCACACTCAGACAACTCGTCGATGAAGGGTTAACCATCATCTTCATCTCCCACAAACTCCGAGAGGTCATGGCGATCGCCGATCGCGTCACGATCCTTCGAAAAGGGCAAAAGGTCGCCGAAGGTGACACCAAACACTACACCCTCGAAGCCCTCGCGACGCAGATGGTAGGTCGTCCCCTCAACCCTCCAGAGAGAGCAACACCACCATCGATTGGGGCCCCTGTCCTCGCCCTTCACAACGTCTCCTTACACGACCACAGAGGCCTTGAGGTCGTCAAAAACGTCTCCTTACAAGTCCGAGAACACGAAATTGTCGGAATCGCAGGGGTTGAAGGAAATGGTCAGCGTGAACTCATCGAGGCAATCGTCGGACTTCGCCCCATCCAACAAGGAAAGATCACCTTGCACGGCGAATCGATCGACACCCTCTCCACACAACAACGCCTGCAGCGCGGACTCGCTCACGTCCCAGAAGATCGACAGCGACGCGGACTGGTCATGCCATACTCGAACAAAGAGAACCAGCTTTTAGGTCGTCACTTCGAAGACACCTACAAGCAACACGATCTCTGGATCGATGATGAACAACTCACACAAGATACAAAAGAAGCCATCAAAGACTTCGGGATCGAGCCTGCCCTTGTAGACATCCCGGTCCACTCGCTCTCAGGCGGAAACCAACAGAAAGTCGTCGTCGCTCGAGAGTTCCGCAGACCCGCACAAGCCTTCCTGATCGCACACCCAACGAGAGGCGTAGACATTGGGGCCATTGAGTCGATACATCGCCACATCCTCTCACTTCAGTCACAACCCAACGCGATCTTGCTCTTCTCCTCTGAGCTGCCTGAGTTGATCGCGTTGAGCCAACGCATCCTCGTGATGTACGAAGGTTCCTTTGTTGGAGAGCTCGACGCCACAGAGGCCACAGAGACTCAACTTGGAATCCTCATGACCGGCGGGTCTCTCGAAGCACCCCCTGCAGCCTGACCCTCCTCACATACGCACTCTTTTCTTGCCATTTGCTCCCTGAGCGTTATGTTTTCCTCACGAGAAAACCTTTCACGCCACACAAATCAGGCGTGTTTGATATAGAGAGAGGAGACAGCTCATGTCCCAACAGAAAGACTTATACCGAATACTCGGCGTTTCAAAGTCAGCCTCTCATGACGAGATCAAGGCGGCTTATAAAACACTCGTGCGCAAATACCACCCCGATCTCAACCCAAATGATACAGCCGCAGAAGACAAGTTCAAAGAGGTCGCGGTGGCATTTGAGGTCCTGGGAGACGAGAAAAAGCGAAAGCTTTACGATGAATTTGGCATGGATGGACTACGTGCCGGGTTCGATCCAGAGCAAGCACGCGCATACCAACAATGGGGAGGTGGCAATCCATTTGGTGGTAACCCATTTGGTGGAGGTGGCTTTGACATCAACAGTATCTTCGAGCAAATGTTTAGTGGTCGTAGCTACCCACGCCCACCTGGCCCAAGCAAAGGTGCTGATATAGAGACAAGCATAGAGATTGACTTTTTGGACGCTGTCTTGGGTAGCAAAAAAAGCGTCACCCTCCCAAACAGCACACAACTTAACGTAAGCATCCCCCCTGGTGTGACAGAAGACAATCGCATCCGCATCTCCGGACAAGGTACGGCGGGCAAACGTGGTGGTCCTCCAGGCGATCTCTTCTTGAAGGTCAAAATCCGCTCCCACCCCCTCTACAAACGCGATGGCAACAACTTACTCATGGAGCTGCCGTTGACCGCCAAAGAAGCCTACGAAGGCACACAAGTCGATGTCCCCACCCCCACAGGGAGTGTCAAGATGCGCATCCCACCACGCTCGCAAACAGGGCAAAAGATGCGCCTCAAAGGCAAAGGCGTCAAAGGCAAAGGAACGCGACCTGACGGCAATCTCTTGTTGACGCTCAAAGTCATGCTCCCCTCCAACGAACACGAACGTGCCAAAGAAATCCTCGAAGAACTCGAACAATTCTACGAAAAAGACGTCCGCGAACACTTCCACGCTTGAGCGAGTGGTGTGTTGGACGAGCTGAGGGGAACGACTTAGCAGATGAGTAGATGGAGTGTGATGGGGAAGGTGTAGGCGTCAGACTTTCCAGTTGGAGAGGAAGTCGTGAAGGGTGTTGTACATTTCATCGAATGAATCTGCACAAAAGAGAACAGGTTGGTACTGCGTCACATCGTAGGGGAGAGCTTGCATGGCTTCAACATCAAAAGGACGAAGCTCTGCTTTATTCATCGCTTCAAGTTCCCCATAGGAAGACAACAAGCCCGCACCATAGGCCTTGACGACGCCCTCTTCACGAAGCACACCAAACTCAACAGTGTACCAATAAACACGTCCGAGACGTTCGATCTCCTCGTCTGTCTCGGTGCGACTCGCGGCTTCACCGACGAGACGATTAAGCTCAGCAAACTTGGGACTGGCGAGAACGCCAGCATGCCCAATCAACTCGTGGACGACGTCTGGTTCGGGTGTGTACAATGGTGTCGAATAATGGCGGATATATTGCGTTGAGAGAAACACACCCTGACCCAACGTCGACAAAAAGACCTTGGGCTGGACAAGGCCACCAACAGGCTCAAGTCGGAACCCGCTGATTTGCTGAACTTTCTCGGAGACCTCACGGAGCTGAGGGATGCGCTCTTTGGGGAGATCAAGCGCCGAGACATACGTGAGATACTCGGAGCAGGCATACTTTTGGTGAGCGGGCTGGAGGCCCTCCCAGACAGTCTGCCAGACTTGGTGCTCTTCTTCGATGTAAGGGGCATCAGGGACAGGTGTGCCGGGTTCGTATTCGACCGCGATTTGTGCGATCTTGTTACGTCGCTCACGATACGCGACGTCACGAAATCCGGGGTGGTCAGGGTCTAATTCGACGATCGCTTGGCGGTCGTCACTCATCACAATCGCAGAGTTCGCGGTCGTCGTTGCCTCGTCGAGAACTTGCGAAGATGTATTTCCGGTGGTCATTGCGTCCTTCTCCAATGTGTCGGGGGACAAAAGAAGGGGCCCTTGGGTATCCGAACAGCTGAAAGTTAGGAGGGGGCTTCCTGTGGTTTGTACGTATTCAAAGATTATAGAGGGACCCGAAAGGTGGGTCAAGAGGTGAGCGCCCAACGCACTCATGTCGTCACATCGATGAGGGCGAGCGTTATTGTGAAGGTGGCTCTATGCCTTGAGGAATCGAGCGGCGCCACTCCTGCCGGGTCCACGCGAGCGCATGTGAGGTGTCCCTCAAACGCTGACTCAACGCCACGATGAGACTCTGCTGGATTTTGAACCCAATATCGGGCTCTTGTCTCAACAACGACATCAACGCATCTCCAGCCATCGCGAGACAGCGTGTCGGTTCTCTCGCGATCACAGTCGCTGAACAGGGTTCACGATCAAAGATCCCCATCTCTCCGACATAACTACCCGATTGCAGATTGGCGATAAGCTCACCTTCGCGGAAGATATCCAACGACCCATCTTCTACGATATACATGTGGGTAGCTGGATCTCCTTCTCTCATCACGACATCACCGGGTCCAAACTCACGTTGAAGCGTCAACGGCAGTGTCTTGAGGATCTCCGGATAAGTCATAGAAGCAAAGAGCGGATTGCTACGCAGCACATGTACGCCTGTACTGATCTGTGTATCCTGTCGGACGAAGTCAGCCTCCTCATCTCCCTCGACGGAGACGACGATACCGGTAATGTTATCTTTCCCACCGCGTTGGTTGGCGAGATCGATCAGCTGGCGAGGGATGATGGCCAACTCATCTTGGGCGAGATAGTGTCCAAGCTCGTCACCACGAAAGTAGCCATGTAACCCATCGCTACAAAGCAAGAAGCGATCACCAGCCTGGAGATCGACGAAGAAAAGATCCACCTGTAAACGATCAGCCATACCAACAGCACGTGTGATCACGTTTTTGTAACGCGAAGAAGCTGCTTCTTCAGGTGTAATCACGCCGCTCTTTAGCTGCTCAACGACGAGAGAGTGATCCTCTGTTGCTTGGTAGACCTGGCCAGTCCTCCAGAGATAACAGCGACTATCACCCACATGAATGACCGCAGCGATGTTCTTTAAGGTGACCAACGCACAAAGCGTCGTCCCCATTCGGAAGTCCCCACCTTGTCGCTGCGCCATACTGAAAATTTGGTACGACAATTCTTGTACGGAGCGATCAAGAAAGTCACGCACATCACGTCGGTATTTCTCGGACGTCCCTGGTGGTGCAAGATCGGAGAACAGCTCGGGTCGCTCGCGAAGTTTTTGCTGCAACCCTTCTAAAACCATCTTGCTTGCGACTTCTCCGGCCTCATAGCCTCCCATCCCATCTGCAACTCCAAAGAGCCCAACAGACGGGTCTACGAGCAGGAAGTCTTCGTTGTGCTTGCGTTTGCGGCCAACATCGGTGTGTGACCAAGCATGGATCTGTAGCACAGGTCATCCTTTCAAAAAAATGTACAAGAAAATGAGCAAGGTAGAAGATCTAGACGCTCCCCTGCTCTAGCATGACAACATCGCCGCACATGATAGACCAATCTATACCAAAGGTGCAAGGTCCGCTGAAAGGAGATGCATCAGGTCAAAGAAACATACCTCGAACATTCGGGGAGATTCAGTCAGCCGGCTGTGGATCGAGATACACGAGAATCGCATCCAACAACTCCATCCCTCTCGGAGTCAGCACCCACCGTTCCTCCTCTACGTCGAGATAACCGCTCTCTTGAAGAGAGGGGAGCTTCTCCAATGTTTGTGTTGAAAAAGTGAGCCCATACGTCTCGTGAAATGGTTTGTGTTGGAACCCTTCACGCAATCGCAACCCATTGAGCAGCGCATCTTTGCAGACGTCTTCAGCTTCGCGTGGGTGCCAGGGTGCAGCGTCAGGTTGACTCGTATACAGAGGAAGGTTACGAGGATTCGCGCGCCGTTCTCCCCACGGGCTCAATAACCCAAAAGAATGTGCACCTGGACCCACACCGAGATATTCCCCACCTCGCCAATTGTCCAGATTGTGGCGGGACTCTCTGTTGGGTTTGGCGTAATTGGAGACCTCATACCACTGCATCCCCCCTTCACACATCAGCTCACGCGCGAGTCTATACATCTCCAAACGGGTTTCCTCTTCTGGTAACACCAGCTCCCCCTTGCGGACCGCCCTCGTCATCGGCGTGCCAGGCTCCAAAATCAACTCGTAAAGAGACACATGCTCAGGCTCCCACTCCAAAAGCTCCTGTAGCTCACGCTCCCAACCAGAGAGAGTTTGCTTCGGTCGGCCATAAATCATGTCCAGGTTGATGTTATCAAATCCCGCCTCACGCGCGACATCCACACAGTAACGTGCTTGCTCGATATTGTGCTCTCGACCAAGTAGACGAAGTGCGTCTTCATCGAGAGCCTGTAACCCCATCGAGATACGATTGATCCCAAGTGAACGAAAGGCACGCGCCTTGTCGAGATCAAGCGTGTCAGGGTTGACCTCCAACGTGACCTCACAAGTGTCATCCCAAGAGAACACCTTCTGTATGGCCTCAAAGATCTTCTCAAGCTCCGATGGCTTAAGCAAGGAAGGTGTCCCGCCCCCCAAAAAAATCGAGCGCAACGTCCGCGAAGCAAACAAGGACAGTTGGCTCTGCAATTCGCTGTCCAACGCATCGAGAAAGGGACGAAATTGTTCATCTCGCTCCCCTACACGAGGCATCGTAAAGAAATCACAGTAATGACATCGTTGTAGACAAAAAGGAGTGTGGATGTAAAGGCCGAATGGTTGTGTTTGCGCGCTCAAAATGTTGGTGGTCCCTTTATGTGTGGAGAGCCGTTCAGGGCTTATTTCTCCACAATGTGACGCGATGCTCACCATAATGCAAGATGATCAGCTTCTCCCCACAATGCACGATCCTGTAAGGCCGCCCTCCCACCGCGATCTGTTGCTGTTCGGAAACAACACCAGAGAGACGCACCAGACTCAACGTCCCATCGTCACAATTGGTCACCAACACGCGACCGTCGTATAGACATGCGATATCCGTAGGTCGCTTCCCGACAAGCACCTCCCCCACTTTCTTTACATGAGGCAGAGACCAAAAAGACAGACGCTGAACATCCTGGTGTAAAAAGATCAGTTGTTTGTCCTGGATCAGCACGCGATGAGAGGGAAAATCCAATGAACACGTTCTGTTCTTGTGTTCACGCAACATATCACGCACCATAAACTCTCGCCCCCCAACCTTGAGCATCACAACCCAACGCCCCTGGACATAGGCATCGTCAACATCGGAAGGTAGAGGGATCGTCTTGCAACTGTTGTGTCCATCAAAGACCTCAAGACGATCGACGGGGGTCGGCGTCGAAGGTGCCATCGCGTGCTCTTGTAGCTCCAACTCCCCCATAGACTGTGGAGCCGGCGAGTTCATAGCAGCGGCCTTCTGATGATGCGCTTGGTTGTCCATCGTTGCATGGTTCATCAACACCCTTGACTCGTTTGAACCGTAATCCCCAGTCGAATGCATTGCGTTGTCATAGACATACCCATCACGCCCTCCATATGGATTTGTCGAGTGCAACACGTCTTCAACGGAAGGCATCCCAGCGTTGGTATCGTCATCTTCGAAAGGATCGTCCTCTTTGGGTAGGATGATATCGCGCTGTGTTTTATCGAGCCCATGACGTTTGTCTGTGAAGATCATCATATTGGGCTGTTCCCCTTCTCCAAAGTCCCCTTCCTGCTGACCTTTGGGGGTAAGGTCGACAGTCGCCTTCAGATCTTGTCTCTCCTGCATATCCACTGTTGAGCGGAGGTCAATACGTTGCCTTGAAGAGGCGTCATTTTCGGCAACTTCGGGCTCGACAACCAGACGCCTTCCAGAGAGTACATCAACTTCCTCCTGGCCTGCGTGGGTGTTGACCTCCATCTCCAGCAGATCGTCAGGGCCAAGATGGGATGTGTTGTCTTCGAACTTAAGCGCCTCGGCAGTTGCTCTTTGATCGACCGGCTTCACAGACAATTCGGCACCAAGCATTTGCTTGAGCTCACGTAGTCGTTTTTTGACAAGTGGATAACGAGGGTTGAGGTTGAGGACCTCTTTGTAGATATCGATCGCCTTTGCGATTTCACCCGCAGATGCAGCTTGCTCGGCCTCACGTCCAAGCTTCGCTGCGAGGACCAATCCGCCGCTGTGCGTGTCGCTTTGAGGTGGGGTAGGAGTGGAGACTCGCGCGACTTGTTGTCCTGGAAACCGGGAGGCTTCAAACCAACGTCCACTTTCATGCTCGAAAACAGGTGTATCTGGGCGAATCAGGTTTTTATCAAGGAGTGTTGTGAGCTGCTCATGATTCCCAAGAGGAAAGTTTTGCCCGACGAGATGGACAGCGATACCACCCTCTCCCCTTGAAGGCGCGAACTCTCTAAGTAGCTGCACGAGCTCTGGTTTCAAACTCGCAGGCGTCAACGATGGGTCAGAGGGCGCATTTGCGCTCTTTACACCAGAAAGAGGCTGTCCGCACTCTCGACAGAACCGACTACTTGGAATATTTTGCGCATGACAAATAGTACACTGCATCGACACACCCGCGCTGGCTACAAACGATTACAAAACAGGTTCGCAAGACAGCCTCTACCATACCACAAAAACAAGTAGATGCGAAAACGCACACAGCACCAACAGAGACAAACGTCCAACGCAAGAAGCACCATCCCGCCCAGAGAACAAGAAGAAACCCGTCCAAGAAAATCAGATATATGGTAGGATACGCCAACGCCACCACACGCGACAACGCGTAGAGAGGAAAAAAGATTGTCCCACCAAAGAGAGGAAGACATCGAATGGTCAGATTCCCTGGCCTTTCGCGAGTTTGAGTTAAGCTATCTCGAACAAGCTCGGGTCGTGAACCAAAAAGAGAGCTCACCAGGAGAGAGAGCGATCGTCCGCAAACGTGGGAAAGAATTGCAAACACATCTCCAAAAGCTCGCGGACTTTGTCCTCGATGCGCTCAGCTCCCTTCGGGATGACTTGCAGTGCTACAGTCAAGGACTACAAGGAGGCAAGTTACCAGAGAGCCTCTACTGGACGCTCTCAAGACAGTCCCTTGCACCCAAAGAAGACGCCCAGCTCTACTTTCTCCTTCGGGAAGAAGGTGCAGAGATTGGATTTGGGTTTGCGCTCCGACACGATCAAAGACAACACGAAACGAGAAAACGCTTTACGCACAAACTCAAACGTTTTCATCGCAAAAGTGACCGCTACCTGGAATCACTTCTACAACATGACTATCGGCTCTGGAGCGGCCCCCACCTGCCCTTTACCACCCCCTCTCAGACCATCGAACAATGGACCCAAAGGCCCGGTGTGGTCGTCCGACTTATCCCAAGAGACGCCCTCCTCGCGCTTCAGCACGATGTCGCAGGTGTGACAACGCAGATCATCAGCGAATGTATCGGACTCTATGGGTTTTTGGATAGAGTGTATACAGATGTTCCACATATCCGCCCCATGACGCTTCCCTCTCCCGACGAGATGTCCAACCTGACCCCAGAAGACGACCATCTCCAATCGCGAGACGCCGCACGGGAGTGGAGTGTCGACTTCCTCAACTACGCAAGACATCGCTCCTTTGACTTCCCTGCCGATCTGATCAGGACCTACTACCTCTCCTTACAAACCAGACCCTTTGTGATCCTGACAGGTGTCGCAGGGACAGGCAAAACAAAGCTCGCACAGATGTTCGCCCACTTTCTCACCAAAGACGCTGAACAACACACAGGTAACCCACACATCGGCCTGATCCCAGTCAGACCCAACTGGCTCGATCCACACGGACTGCTAGGGTATTACGACACCCTGACAGCTCACTATCGCAGCACGCCCTTTTTGCAGCTCCTCCTGCGCGCGCACCACGACCCACACAACCCGTACTTCGCCATCCTCGACGAGATGAATCTCGCACGTGTGGAGTACTACTTTTCCGATTTTTTAAGCGTGATGGAGAGTCGACGTTACGACGCTGAAGGACAACTCATCGACCAAGCCATGTTGCATCTTCACGATGAGCCCGATACGATCCGCGTTGTCGATCCATATTACGATCTGCTCTCGCTCCCTCCGACGTTACCTGTCCCTCCCAATCTGTACATCACAGGGACCGTGAACATCGACGAGACAACCCATCGACTCAGTCCAAAAGTCCTCGACCGCGCCAACGTCATCGAAGTCAAGAGCCCCTCACCTGCTGCTTTTTTCAGCCAACTCTACAGACGTTCAACTCACAACTACTCCAACTCCGCACCACGACTCGCACAACAACGCATGGCGTTTATCAGACAAGGTCGCTTCACAGCCCCCTACTCTCTCGAACAACTGACCCTTCCTCCGGAGGCCATCGTACAGCTCGCCGCCATCCTCGACGATCTCTTCGCGCTGCTCGAACAACACGGCTTCGCCTTTGGATTGAGACTCGTCCAAGAGGTGATGGACTTCGCTGAAAACCATCATCGACTCGAACCTCTCGCTGAATCCATCGCCTGGGTCTTTGATCAACAACTACTACAAAAAATACTCCCACGCCTTCACGGCTCTAGAAAACGCCTCACCCCACTGCTCTCCAAACTTCTGCTCTTGTGTTGGCCCACCCGAAATGATCCCAAGCAAAGGAAACAACTCATTACACACCCTGCGCCCCTACAACAAGTCGAACAATACAGACACTTCATGCAATCCAGTCACAAAACACCACGCCCCGATCTTCCACACTCAGCGAAAAAAATCATTCGGATGCTCGATGAATTGGAGTTGGAGCCTTATATCGATTTTCACTTGCAACGATAGGTTCAGGTCTAGAACAGGCAGGCAGAGAAGAAGCTGGTTGGTTTGTTCACTTCGGTTTTTCGAGATTGTCAATCGCGTCAAACAGTGAAGAGAGCAGATCATCATCCCCACTCCCTCCACCCGAGAACATATCCAACGCATCAAGCGAAGGTGAAGAGGGTGCTTTTGGCTCTTCCTCGACCTCGGCGGGGGTCTCTTCAACAGGTGCCGCACTCGCAGGTGGCGGTGTCGGCGGTGGCAATGTCGCAGGTGGCGGTGTTGGAGCCGGCAACGTCGCAGGCACATCACTCACAGGCGCAACGCTTGCAGGTGGCGGTGTCGGCGGTGGCAATGTCGAAGGTGGCGGCGTTGGTGGTGGCAGCGTCGCAGGTGGAGGCGTCGGCGGTGGCAATGTCGCAGGTGGAGGCGTCGGCGCAGGTAACGTCGCGAGCTCTTCATCCGGAGCAGAGGTCGCTTCCTCTGCTTCCTCTTCGGAGACTTCCACAGGCGCTTGTGTCGCCATAACATCCTGCTCGATGTCCTCGGAGTCGACCTTTTGTTCGGCTTCCTCTGGCTCACGCTCCTCCTCTACCGGCTCGGTCTCAGGGACTGGAGTGGCAAATGGACTGGGAGGAAAAAAGCCTGTGTCTGGGATGTCCTCGACTTCCTCAGCCTTCTCCTGCCCTCCAAACAAACCATCTGGAATATCGACAACAGCGACACTCTCTTCGAGAGCGGCTGGTGGTTCTGGTGGACCATCAAGAACATCGCCGCCTGTTTCATCTGCTTCGTCAAGGAAGGCAGGAGCAGGTATGTCATCGACAGGAGCAGGTATGTCTTCGATAGGAGCAGGTGTGTCTTCGACAGGTTCGTCAGGAACATCGAGAAGTTCGGGTTCCTCAGAGGGTGCCACAGCCTCAGGTGGTGCATCGAGCTCGATGGGAGGACCAAAATTGTCCCCACCAAAGACGAGCGGCGAGCTCTCGGCCTTCTCACCACCACCGAGCAGTGAGTCGTACTCATTGGACTCGTTGGAGGCGACATCATCCTCGAAGAAATCCCGCGTGGGGTTTTGTGTGCGTGCAGTGTGCAACATCTCGTTTTGAGGTGTTGCCTTGAGATCAGCGAATGAAGATGGACTATCCACATCGTCGAGAGGATTGACCTGTGAAAGTGTTGGGACCGCTTGCTCCTTGATCAACTCACGGACCTTCTCTGGTGGCAACGCAGGGTTGCTATCACCGGAGAGCGGAATCTCGAAGAGGTCGTTGGAGATCGGTTTGAGCGGTGCTTTGTTTGCTGCGGGTTGTGGAGAGACCGCGGAGGTGCTCATCCCTGGAGGTGCAAACTCACTCACACGTCGATGTTGAGGCAGAATGGCCAGAACCATTTGACACATCGAAGAGGAAGAGAGCGCCTCGATATTTCTCGCGGCCGCCTCACTCCAAGGAGCCTGTCCAGCATCCACACACGCCTGCCAGAGCGTCATCGCCTGTTCGGTTTCCTGTCGCAGGAAAGCGATGGAGGCCTTGTGAAAAGAGACTGAGCATGAATCGGGACGAAGGCGTTCAGCTTCTTCAAGTGCGAGGAACGCATACTCCAACTCACCTTGCTCGGAGAGCCAGACGGCTTTCGCGATGTAAGCTTCTACAAAATCACTTTGTAGCTCGATGGCACGGTTGACGTGTTCGAGTCTGGCTTCGAGAGTGAGATCTTCGTAGCAGGCATGTGCTTGCTCGTAAGCATCGAATGCTTCGAACTGAAGATCATCATCTATGACGCGCTTGACGAGTTGAAGTTCTTCGCGAAGGGCATGCAAAGAGGGAAGCAATGAGAGTATATCTTCGAGCAACTCGACGGATTTGTCGGCTTCGTCATTGTTGAGTTGTTTGCGCACACATTGATGTGTACACACTTCGAGGAGCTGTCTCCAAGTCTCTTTTTCCTCTGTGGAGACGCTGTCATCGTCGATCTGCACGAGTGTTTTGAGGTAAGAGAGCGCGCCTGTATAATTGGCCGTCTCGAAGAGCGCGTGTGCGAGGAGGAAGATCAGGAAGGGTGCGTCGGGGTTGTGTGTGAGTGCGACACGAAAAGACTCAGCAGCTCCATAGTAGTCGCCATTTTGAGCACGATCCAGTCCAGCTTCGACGTGGGGTCTCTCGGGGTGATTCGAGATGAAATCATCGATGTTTCCGTAGACATCACGGACCCATGGAAACTCAAACAACATCAAGATGCGCTGAAAAGCGTCCCGCGCGCGGACATATCGCTCGGCAGCAAGAGAGACGCGACCGAGGTTCAGCCATGCATTGACCCAGTAGGGGTTACAACCTACAGCCCGGCTGAGAAAGCGGATACCAGCTTCGGGTTGTCCACAGTCAAAAAACGCCACCCCAGTATCATGTTGAAGAGCGGCGATAGACATATGTTTGATCGCAACGGGTTCGAGTCGTCGTAAGCGCTCATGTGGTTCATCGAGCGCCTGACATTCCTCCAAGAGATGGACGACTTCGGGGTGATCCTTGAGCAGGACAGCATCTCTCTTTGCGTACAACGTAGAGACGCGCTCTTCGGAGAGAGGAGGTTGGGCGTCTCTCATCTGTCGGAGGGCTTGCTCAGCCTCTTGAAACTCAAGCCTACGAATCGCAGATTCGGCCCAATGAATGGAGAAGATCCCGCACTTCGCAAATGTCTTCGCGAGATGGGCGATAGCGGCATGTCGATCGGAGCCCTGCCTTGGAGTTTGTAGCCAGCGTAAATAGCCGTCGCGCTTAAGGCTTCCGACTTGTAAAGACAACGCAAGCAAGAACTGATCGTCGAAGATCGTCTTTTCTTGTTCTGGCAATTTGTCGTAGGTGTCAAGGACGAGATCGGACTTCCCCTGACAGAGCCAGGCTTCCATCAATCCCATCCTCGCGCGACGATGTTCTGGATACGTCTCTAAGATCGCCTGAAAACGGGCCTCGGCTTCATCACCTCGCCCACGCAATAGCGCGCTCTCTCCAAGCGTCAACAGGGTTTGTTTTCCCCCACTCTTTCCGAATAATTGTCCTATTGTCTCACCAAGAGCCATTCTTTTTGCTCCTCACATCAAAAACCACGTCGTGGATCTCCGACCGTTCACGGCTCACTTGATTCAGGTTCACCCTTGTTCTTTCGTCCGTTGGTTTTTTGTAGCATGGAAATCGTTTTGGATGTGTCGAGTCCATATCATTTATATTTGACACCCTCCGACATCGCCTGCACATATGTCAGTCCATGGTTACAGTCTATAGCATAAACGAAAGCAAACAACCAGAGGAGAACACCAAGAAGCCATCACAAACACGAGGTGGATTGCATAGTCACATAGGTCGTGGCAAGAAAAGTACATATTTTCAGAACACTTATAAAATGTCGAAAAATAATCCTTACATAAGCGCACATCAGTTGCTATAATGCGTTCCAACTTTCAAGGCAGAAGATCGATTTTCATTGGATTCATCATGTGTTACACGCAAGAAGATCGACATTCTCCACATCCATCTTTCTCCCCTTATCAGAAAGGAATCAGACGATGTCAAACATCAAATTTACTATGCGTGACAGTGGTTTGCAGAGAGCTTTTGCAGAGATGCAAAACAACACAGAGATCACCCAAAATGACGTGGACAAATTGCTCGACGCTGCGAATGACGGCGGACGCATTACCGATCTCGAAAAAAATGAACTGAATTGGTTGCTTTACAAACACAGCGACAAATTCACAGGTGACGCAAAGCAAAAGATGGCTTCTGCCTTGGGATTCTCCTCTGGCGAATCGATCCCCATGCCCTCCGTCTATATCCGCGACAACAAGTTGAGCGCGGCAGTCGGTGAAGCACTTGCAGATGAGAATGTCAGCCGCGGTGATCTCCAAAAGATTATCGACGCAGCAAATGATGGAGGCTCCATCACCCGCCACGAGCGCGGTGAGCTGCTTATGGTCCTCAACCGTGTTGGCGACAAAATGGACGCTGGCGCACGCGCAGAGCTCGCACAAACACTCGGTGTTGAGATCCCCCAAGAGACAGCTCCTCTCAAAGACGTTAGCGACCTTCGTGGCAATGTCTATGACATCAAAGATCTCGCGTCCTTCAACGAAGCACTCCGCACAGACCTCGGCGCAGCACGCGACGAGCTCGTCGGCCACCCCTCACTCAGCGATGACCAAAAAGCAGACCGTATGTTTGAGTTCTTCAAGCCCTACGGAAAACGCTTCGCCACACTCGCTGAAAAAGAAGGCGCACAAACGGGTAAAGCTGCCCGCGCAGAAGTCCTCTCAACCCTCAAAGAAGTCGGCTTTGACGCAATGCTCACAAAAGACAGCGACAAAGACGGCCTCAACGCAGCGACTGAGATCATGCGCGGCACCAATCCCGAGCAATTCACCATGATCGCAGACGCCAAAACATGGACGACCACTTACTGGCCCATGGCTGGAAACAGCAGAAACCCCGATGGCGATGTCAAAAGCAACCTCTGGGCCTCTGGCGGCGCGCTCGACAAACTCGACCAACTCAGCAACGCTCGTGGTAACGAATCCGGTGCAAAAGCACTTGAATTTGAAAGAAAACCCGCACTCAACTGGTTGATCGGCGAAAACAACAACAAAGGCCACTATATCCCTGACTCCAAACTCAAGGAGACAGACGCAGAGGTCACGACAGGTGTCGACTTCGATGGTGATGGACGTATCACTTCCGGCGTCAAAGCCGACTTCCTCGACGCACAAGGTAACTTCGCGGCCACCAACAGCCGTCACAGCTTTGTCCCCAAACTCGGTGACGAAGTCCTCACCCGCAAAATGGAAGATGTCGACGGGCAAAAAGTCGTCAACTACTTCAAACAAGATGGTACAAAACTCACCACCGAAGAGAAACGCGAAGTCATCCTGACCAACGCTCGTAGTGATGGGAAAGCATCTGAAACAATGGACGTCGGTTGGTGGGGCTCCTGTGACAAAGTTGCGCTCGCCGGGATCTTGTTCGAAGATCCCAAACGCGACGTCACTCTCGACGGTGTCACCTTCACCAAACAAGACATCCGTGGACTCCTCACAGTCGTCGCTGACAGCCAATCTATCGGCAGCGACTTCGTCGGAAACCGCTACGACAACAAGCCCGACATCCTCGTCACCAAAGACGGACGTCAAATCAGCGGAAAACTCGAAACCAACGATGTTGAGTTCCGCACAAATGACATGTGGCGCTGGAGCGGCGACTACATGGTCCTTAACGAAGTCGACAAAGAGGTCAAATTCCGTGACTTCGCGACTGGTGAAGTGGAAACCTTCAACGCAAGCGACATCAAACACCTCGCACGTGAAGATAAAAAAGACATGGAGCCCTCCCTCTGGGCAGACACCCTCGAAGAATGGCTCGGCTCCGGACGCGCAATGGCAAACGACCACGACTCCGGTGACCACGTATGGAACTCCAACATCTGGAAAGCCGAGAGAGCCGAGATCGACGCTCCCTACAACACAAATGTCGAAGAACTTCGCGGTCACCACGGCGAAATCAACAATCCAGACAACGTTAAGTTTTTCGAAACAGACGTGTACATGGATGGTTCTGACTGGCCCAAAACATACCGTTACTGGGTTGAGACTGATCCCTCCTCTGGAAAAGCTGTGAACAGCGGTTGGATCTCCAAAAACCCCGACTTCCTTTGGAGACCCAAAGGATTCAACAACTGGGCAGGCACCAACTCACGTAACCCCTACGTCACACCTTCCCTCGTCAAAGAAATCTACGAAGCTTCCATCAAGTAAGCTCCCCGAACCCCCCTCTTGCTCCTCTTCAGATCTCCCCCTCAGCAAATCAACACATCGCGCCAACGTCAAAGGCACACGTGTACCCAAAGGCAAGACGCTCACGCAAGCCAAAGAGACAACGCTCTACTTATCCCCTAAGCCTTTGTTTATGCATGAATATTGGATAAAAGTATCGTGTGGAGATCGTGGATAGGAGGGAGTGACTTAGCGTCCACCGCTGTATTGTGTTGAGCCTGCACGAATATCACGTGGCCCACCCTGTCCACGTTTCGGCCTTGTCCCATAGGGCCAAAACTGGAGAGAAAAGCCTAGATACCGATTGTTGCTCAAAGTGCCTGCGTCCAACTGTTGGCGGAAGCTGATATCCAGTCCCACCATCGCGTAACGAAGGCCAATCCCAACAGAGACGAAGTGGCTGAGTTCACGAGCAGTCTCGTCCAACCAAGGGGTAAATGGACGTCGATCTCTGACTTGATCGAGTTGGTAGCCCGCGCGGATCGTGAAGATATCGACAAAGGTGTACTGAATCCCTACTCGCAACTCGTATCCTGGCTCGCCTTTGCTTTGGAAGTCGACCACCCCATCGATCGAGGCTCGAAAAGGAGTATCTCCCCCAATTCCGATCCCACCGGCCATCGAGATCGGAATTTCGTTGTCGTCGTTGTACAACAAGTTGTAGCCAACCAACGAAAGGCTAAACCACGGATGTGGTTCATAGATGACACCTACATCAGCGTTAATGCCGTAATTGTCGAGCTTAAAGGGTCGAGACACGTAGAAGTACTTGAGCAAGATCCCGACATACAACGTCCTTCGCCAATCCATCCCTAGACCAAGACGTACCATGTGGCCGAGAAGCACATTACTCTCCCCGTCATCTTCACGTGGTGCTGAGAAAAAAGAATAGGCGAGTCCTGCTGCGAGTAAGGCGTTGCTCTTACTGTCGGCGAGAGCGACGTTAAAGACCCGACTATCAGCAGAAGGATGAAATGAAAATGTTCCCTCAAAGACGTATGTGTTCAGGTATTTTCGAAGCGAAGCAGGGTTGAGATACAGACCAGTGGTTGTATCTCCATTTGCGGTCCCTGCGCTTCCTCTCCCGAGTGCTGCGACCCCAACAGTCTCTGGGGTTTGCCATGATGGAATGGAACCGACAACATCGATGCCTTCGCCAGCTGCTTGTGCGAAGGAGCTGACAGAGAAGGACAGGATGAATACGAGAATGATACGCCACCAACTCACTACTTTTTCACCTGACGGACGGGATGTGTTTGTCCTTTGACCGTTTTGAGCATTTTGCGCTCGATCAGTCCCCTCTTCAGACGAGAGAGGTGATCGATAAACAGCACACCATTGAGGTGATCGATCTCGTGTTGGAGTGCAACAGACAACAACTCCGAACCCTCAACCGTGAATGTCTCTCCATCCCGGTTAAGCGCCTCAACAGTGACCTCTTCGGGACGAGTCACGCCACCGTAGTGGCCAGGAAACGAAAGACATCCTTCCTCTTGCTTGATTTTCTTGCCACGAAATTCGACAATTTTTGGGTTGATCAGCTCGATGAGTTGTTCACCTTTGGCTTCGACATCGATCACAATGATGCGTTTGGCGACGCCAATCTGTGGTGCAGCGAGACCAACACCGTGTGCGGCGTACATAGTCTCAGCCATATTGTCGAGAAGTTCTCGGATGTCGTCATTGACCTCCTCAACTTCCTGACAATTTTCTCGAAGGACGGGGTGTGGATACAACAAAATATCCAGATGGGCCATTAGTCTACTACCTTTTCAATTAACCTCGAAGATTCCCACTGTAGCGACTGCGCAGAGTAGGATCACCAAGGACCTCATATGCTTCTTGAATGGTTTGTTGGATTTCGCGAAGTTGCTCACGCACCTTCTCCAGAATAGCAGGAGAAAAGCGACCGTCAGCAAACGTTTGTTTGGTACGTTGATAAGCTCGGCGGATTTCGAGCTCATTTGCGTGTTGTTCGACCTCAAGGATACGAAAATAGTTCTCAGTCATGATCTGCATATACTTTTGCTCGATCTGTTGCTTTGCGACTTGCAGCTGTGCCTGATTGACCTCACCGGGTCGTGCGACGCCTTGGAATTCACCTTCTGTAGGCTGTCGGGTCCGACCACGATTGGGGGGGAGGACTGCGCGGTAGCTCATCGTGGGAGGACGCGCTCGCAACGAGCCTGGATTTTTGGGTGGCATCGTTGAAAAAGGAGGTGCCCCGGTCGGAGTCTGTTGATTTCTCTGGTTTGGGCTGGGTGTCTCAGAGCGGTTCGCGCCAGGAGGCTCCATGGATGGAGATGTCCCCTGGAACACATCGAGGCTCACAGGTGTCTGGACATCGCCTCGACGACGCGCTTGAGGTGTACGAGTCCGGGGCTTGGGCAGTGGCGTCTCCTGACCAAACAACATCGTCTTGTTGGGTCCTTGCGTCCGCCGCCCTCTTCTCTCGGCTGCCTGCAATTGTTGCGCATACAACTCGTCTTTTTTAGCGCCAGTGCGTGTCCCAAGTGTAGGAGGCTGTGTACCAGCAAAGCTGTTACCGTAGGCCCGTCCCTCTCCAGGTGTATCTTCCATCGTCAGATAGCCGAGCACCATCAACGTGTAGACCAATGTATATAACA
The DNA here is from genome assembly GCA_002731275.1 of Deltaproteobacteria bacterium. GTDB lineage: Bacteria > Myxococcota_C > UBA6777 > UBA6777 > UBA6777 > UBA6777. The sequence continues at coordinate 25,401 of PCBK01000189.1, forward strand.
AAGCCGGCTCAACGCCGAGATAACGCCTGAGTGCATCGAGAGACATCCGCCCATCGATGCTGCTCATGATTTTGGAGTCAAGTGTATTGAGGGGGATAGGGATATCGTTTCTTTGTTGTGTGAGCCATTGTGGAACACGTGATGATGACCCTAAAATGCGCAACAAACGATCACCGTGGTACCCATCTCGGATCCCCTGCAACAAGACAGGCGGAAGCTCGATCAACATGGGCTGTCCAGGCAGATCTTCTGCGCCAGGCAAAAAGACAAAACCACCCTCTTCCCAGCCAAAGCTCGAACGCACGGTAAGATTCACATACAATCGGTTGACGGACTCGATACGTTCGCGCTCGATCAGTCTCAACTCGTACAACCGTTCACCAGGAAGAGGACTCGCGAGCACTTCAGCATATTGCTCGACCTGCCGGCGGCTTAAGAGCCCCTCTTGCAACAACATGAGTGGAAGCTGGCGTAGCGCTTGATTGGACTCTGCGGTCGCGATGGTACCGTTGATAAACCAAATACGACGGGTCTCAGACTCACGAGAGAGCAGCAACTTCCCTGAGGCACGACGGCGCATCAGGATAGAGAACAATCTCGCGACATCAAGCTGGGCGAGATTTCCCTTCCACTCGCGAGAGTTTCGGGGATTCGCTTGTGCAGGCGCAGTGGACGCCACTTGTGGTGGTTGTGTTGGTTGAATCAGCGTCGCCTCTCCGACGTCCTCATTTTCATTGCGCCAGTCCGTTTGTGAGGCCATGGTCTGATCGGTCTTCTCATCGCGGATGAGTTGATAGATCCGACTGACAAGCTGAGAAGGCGGTAGCTGCGCACTTAAGACAACATCACCATCTCGCCCCTTCGCGTCAGAGCGATCGGAGAGCAAGATACACTTGGCTTGGCTCGCCCGACCTGCGATCACAAAGCGCTGGTAAAACTCCTGCCCTTCTCCATCTAGAGAGATCACAAGATATGTAGGCTTGAGCACGCGCAAGAGGTTGCTCGCCTCACGACTCCTCGATGTCCGAAAGACATTGAGCCCACGACTATTGAGCCCTTGTTCCAGAATGCCTCCCCGATGCATCTGGGTGTCCAACATCAATATGGTATCTCGTTCCATGTACTCACTTCCACTTCAAAGGTTGCCAGGGTACGGATTTACAGGTGTTTTTGGGATATTTGTGTCTAGAAACGCAGCGCGATGCCATCACCCAACAACACAACGAGATGCATCCTACCACATATCGGGAAGATTTTCACAACATCTGCACAGGATCTGCATCCACTGTGATTTTGACACCGCTACGTGCAAAGCATGAGATCTCATCGCGTAAGAGTTCCCAAATAATCGCATGCAATGTCCGTCTCTCTGCCCCCTTAAACAACATCTGCCACCGGAATCTCTTCTTGATCCGTTCGACAGGTGCTGGCGCTGGCCCCAAAAAGACGACGCCAGGAAAACGCCCCGAGTACAGTCTATCACATGCAGACTTCCCGATTTCCTCGGCAATATGACGAACCATCTCCCCGTCGAGTCCCTCAAACCGGATCGAGACGAGCCAACCAAATGGAGGATACCCCATCTCTCGACGTAGAGGAGCTTCCATACGGTAAAATTGATTGTAATCGTGCTTGATCGCGAGCTGGATACTAGGGTGTTCAGGGTTAAATGTTTGGATCAAAACACGCCCGGCTTTCTTCCCACGTCCCGCGCGACCCGCGACCTGTGTGAGCAGCTGAAAGCTCCTCTCAGCGCTGCGAAAGTCCGGTAAGTTGAGCCCCATATCGGCTAACAAAACACCGACGAGTGTGACATTTGGAAAGTCGTGCCCTTTCGCCAACATCTGTGTACCGATCAAGATATCTGTCTCACCACGCCCAAAGCGCTCGACCATGCTCTCAAGCGCCCCCTTGCGACCCGTTGTGTCACGGTCCATTCGTTCGACATTTGCATCCGGAAAGACCGCCCGCACAATCTCCTCGACCTTCTCCGTACCAAGCCCCAAACGATCGAGCTCATCGCTTTGGCAATCGGGACAACGATCGGGGATCAGCTCTGCGTACCCACAGTAATGACAGACGAGCAAGCCCTGGTTTCGGTGATGTGTCAGACTCACAGAGCAGTGTTGGCACTTGAACCCAAAACCGCACGCACCACAAACAAAGGAAGAGTGGTAGCCGCGACGGTTGAGAAAGAGGATACATTGTTCGTTGTTTGAGAGCGTCTCTCCCATACGTTCGATCAGCTGAGGAGAGAGAATACCTCCGACACGTTCGGGGACTTCTTTGAGATCGACAAGCTCGACTTCGGGGAGCTTGCGTCCACTGATCCGCTCGGGCATTTCGAGGTAGCCCCACTTTCCCTGTGTCGCGTTGTAGTAACTCTCCATCGCCGGCGTCGCAGAACCTAAGATCACCGTCGCGTTGGTCAGCTTCCCACGGACCAGCGCGAGATTGCGGGCATGATACGGAAAACGCCCTTCTTGTTTGTACGAGGTCTCCTGTTCCTCATCGACGATGATCACGCCAAGATCGGAAAACGGCGCGAAGATCGCAGAACGCGCACCGATGACCATCGGCACTTCGCCACGCTGAATACGCCACCATTGAGAGAGCCGCTCACGCTCATTCAACCGGCTGTGTAAAACAGTCATGTTGTCGCCGAGGCGAGCGCGGAAGTTGGAGACAAACTGAGGTGTCAAGGAGATCTCAGGGACCAGCACGATCGCCTGTCTGCCGAGAGAGATCATGTGCTCGATCAGACGCATATAGATCTCAGTCTTCCCGCTCCCAGTCACGCCGTGTAACAAAAATGGCTGGAAGATCTTTTGATCAACGCCAGGAAGAACCGTGTCCATCACTTTTTGTTGCTGCTCTGTGAGAGGAGGTTTGGTGTCTCGTTGCTCAACAGGCGAGAAGAACGGATCGGCAGAGATCTCGCGCTCTTCAACGTCGATCAAGCCTTTTCGCAGGAGAGAACGCAAGATCCCACGAACCTGACCAAAGGCCTCTCGGATATCTGGCCATAACAACTCCCCCTTCTCCTCGATCGCGGTGTACACATCCGTTTGCTTTTGGGCTTTCTTGAGCAGTTGTGTACGTCTTGCGAGAGAGACCCCCTCGACGATCTTGTACAGCTTGGTCTTTTTCATCTGGTTACGAGGCTTTGTCAACGTGTTACGAAGCTCGGCAAACCCGTCCCGTTCGAGCTCTCGTAGATGAACATGCCGTCCAGAAGAGGTCATATTGAGCAAGTGAGCAGCTGGCAGCTCCCCTTCGGAAGCGAGTTGTTTGAGTAGCTCTCCTCTTGGACCACGTAAGAGACCACTTTGAGAAGCATTTCTCCCAGTCTCTGTGATCTTGACGAGCAGCTTGCTCTCGACGTTGATGCCAGCAGGCAGCGCGCCCTTGATCACCTCCCCCAGAGGATAAAACAGATACTGTGCACAAAACTCGAACAGTTCGAGTGTCTTTTCATCAAAGAGCGGCGCGTCATCGAGTATATCTTCGATCTCACGTAGCTTGATCCCCTCAGGAGGAGGAGAGAAGCGCAAGAGGTAGCCAGTCAAACGACGCCCCCCAACAGGCGCGAGGACACGCATCCCTGGCTGTGCGCGATCGTGCAGGTAGGTTGGTACGATGTAGTGGTAGGTCTCGTAAAGTGGCAGATCGAGCGCAACCTCCGCGATCAACTGCTCAGATGGTGTCTCCTCCTCTCCAAAGGTGTCCTCGAGATAAAGATCCTCGAAGAGAGGTAAACTTGTAAACATATCACCCATAAACACCCACCATACGACAGACCACTGCCGATCGTTTTCCGGAGAGTCAAGCGCTCTCCACAATCACATTTGGAGTATATCAGATGGACAGGACACAACCTGTCAGGGACGAAAAAGAGTTTTAGGGGACTTGTGAAAACAGGCGATTGGGGATGGAGACATTCGTCTTGACGAGGTAGGTCAGTGAGCGAGAGTAGAGTTTGCCATTTTTACGGACGATTGTGCGACCTGGAAAGGAGCGACCTTTTGCGCTCGAAAAGTAATCCAGAAATGACACATCCCATAAAGGACCCGTTTTCCCATTCTTTCGGACGATAAAGCGAACGGGTGAGAGGGTACGTTTGTCGATCCAAAATTGGTTTTTCTTGCGGTTGTTGTGAGCCGCACCAAAGATCACAGCGGGTCCTCTCCCAAACCATGAAAAGTGTACGCGATCTTGGAGGCGATAATCACTGTCACGACTCCAAACAGACGTCCCCCTGTAGTAGATCTTCATCTTGGAGAGCAGCGTACGCAGACTCCCAAAAGAAGTCCCAGAGAGAGAGGTCGCGAACACATCAAAACGAAACTGAGGAGTGCGTGGGACGCTCTTTGTTTGCCCACCAGCCGACCAGATCGACGCCGTATTTTGGGTGTACAGTGCGACGCGTGTGCGCTTGCCACCTTGCCATCGCTCTACACGGATTTTTCCGGGCAGTCTGATGTAAATATGTTCGTCAAACGATGTCTTTTGACCATTGATGAAGCGCGTTGTCGTCTGTTTGATCTTCATATCCCCAAAGACGCTACGTTTTTTGAGGAGCTGACTCAAAAAAAACTTGGCAGGTAGGATGTATCCATACGCAGGGAGCGTCACAACCAACAACCCCACGACCAACAATCCTATCGACAAAGACCACCGACTCCGCATTACCAACATTCCTTTCGTCCGACATCTTCGGCTCTGTTGCCACGACTACAATATGCACCCTTGTTGGCGCAATGATTCGATCTCTTCGTCATCAAAACCGCATTCCTTGAGAATGTCAACTGTGTGCTCTCCCAAACCAGGTGCCCCGACGTGCGCAGGGGGCTCAGCGTCAGTCATGCGGAACGGTGAACGTGGTAACACAAATGAACCCTCTGTTGGATGTTCATGTGTTTGGAACGCACCTCTCTCGACAAAATGTGCATCCTCTGCCAGCTCATCGAGTGTAAGCACAGGTTCGACACAAGCGTCGATCGTCGCAAAGATCTCCAGCCACTCATCTCGGGTCTTTTGGGCCAAGACAGCTTCGACTTGTGCCCTGACCCGCTCTTTCCCTGCACCTGTCTCCATCTGCTCACTTGCGAGCGCTGGAAGTCCTAGCACATTGATAAATTGAATCCAAAATTTTGGTTCGAGTGAGCCGACAGAGAGCGCCTTTCCGTCTCCACACTGGTAGATCCCGTAACACGGAATCCCACCACGCAAGATGTTGTCATCGCCACGAATGGGGACCTCTTCAGAGGCGTTCAAGTTGCCGAACTCCATCGACAAAAAGGGCAACAATCCCTCTGTCATTGAGACATCACAGTGGGCACCTTCTCCAGTGCGTTCTCGCCGGAACAACGCCGCGAGGATACTGGAGACGGCCTGATAACTACCACCTGCGATATCGCCGATCTGCACACCAGGCATCGAAGGCGCCTCATTCGTGTGCGCACCAAACAGACTCAGCAGCCCTGAACGTGCAAGGTAATTCAAGTCATGTCCGGCACGTTGCGCCATCGGACCGTCCTGACCATAGCCAGAGATCGAACACATGATCACGCCGGAATTACGTGCCTTGAGCGTCTCGTAACTGAGCCCAAGACGTTCCATCACACCAGGACGAAATCCTTCGATAACGATGTCGACTTGTTCGACGAGACGTAAGCAGGCTTCGACAGCAGAGGGGTGTTTGAGATCGAGGGAGAGGGAGCGTTTATTGCGGTTGAGCGCGGCGAACGCCGCGCTCATCTGCTCACGAAGAGGAGGGAACCAGCGAGCATAATCACCACCTTGCGGGGCTTCGAGTTTGAGCACCTCAGCGCCCAGATCTGCCAACATCAAGCTACACAGAGGACCCGGTAGCAGCCGCGTCAGATCGAGAATTCGAATACCTTGCAAGGGGAGCATGCAGACATTACCCGAGGACTTTTTGCAGCTTGAGTGCCTGTCCCATGTTGCCTGTGACTTTGAGTTTACCAGTCATGAACAACATTTGTGGGTTGGCTTTTTTGCTGACCATGTTCACAAAGTTTTCAGCGGAGACGTTGATTGTACATGTTCCGTCTTCGGCTGCGCCTTCTTCAACAGAACCTTTTCCGTCTGCGATACGGAGAGTCCAGTCGCCAGCGTCATCTCCCAATTTGAAGACGTACACTGCAGCGAGATCGCCAAGATCAGCACCAGCATCAAAACGCTCTTGGATTTGCTCGAATGTGCTCTTTACTTCACTCATCGTATTTCTCCTTTTGTAGCTCTTGACGGAAAATGATACACCTACACAAGAGCTAGTATAGTTTTCATTACGCTAGGCTTTCTAGCAGATCCCCCCCCACCCTGTCAAGGCAGTTTCATACAAAAATGAATCTCGCTTCAGCTTTTCTCAGTGATTGCAATTTCCCCCCTAACGTCGTCTTCGGCCGGGCGTGAGACAAAGCGATCTTGCACAACCGGCGCAAAAGACATAATCTCAACATACATTTTGCGTTTGTCGGCTCTATCCATATAAGGAAGACCACCATCGTATGTAGCGGTCAACAAACTCCCACAAGGTTGTCTATCTGCAGTCATGCTCACAATATCGCATGGACTCTCTCTTTTGACTTATCAAAGGAATGCGTATGTTTTGTTTGTCTCTCAAAAGGCCTCTTCTCAGGCTCTTCGTGTTTTTACTTCTCTGTGTATCCCCATCGATCGCCTTCTCCTACAATTCCCTCGTCACAGGTGGTGTGTGCAAAACCAGCCGCAAAGGGTGTCGTTCAACAGTAGGAAACGCCGGTGGTGCTGGCGCATGTTGTGATCCTGTCAGCGCCAAGATCTTGCACTGTATCTCCTCCAACGCCTGCGTCGGAGGGCAACCTTACCGCTGGAGCGCGGCCAACCAGCCTCTCGGCTGGACCTTCTTCGACAACGGCCGCCCAGACAACTTCGCCAAACACACGACAGAGGCTTTTGAGAAAGCCCTCAAGCAAGCTTGGGATGGATGGACCGTTCCGGCTTGTACGTCCTTCCGCCATAAGTATCTCGGTCGCGGCAGTCAAAATGGAAGTCGCGTCGACATCCAGCTCCCCTCAAGCCAAGTCTGGAACCTCATGGGCGTCTCCGGCGCCCTCGCCTTCGCAACACCACGCGCGACAAGAAGCGGGAGCATCACGACAAGCTCCGTCTTCTTTGGTCCAGGGTACAATTGGGGCGTCAACAGCGTCGGCCTCAACGAGATGGACTTCAAAGAAGTCGCCCACCACGAGATCGGTCACGCGATCGGCTTCGCACATACCCCCTACCGCACCGCTGTCATGTACTACCAAGCCCAATCTCCCGGTCCTAACTTCGGTGGTCCAGGGGTCGACGATGTCAAAGCTGTCTGCAATGTGTATCCCATGACCACAGAGAAGACCTGCACCAAAGACTCCGACTGTGGCGGTTGCTGGACCTGTCTAAATGGAAAATGTAACCTCAAGGATGGTGGCATTCTTTGCCCATGCACCCAAAACAGCCAGTGCGCGTCAGGACTCGTCTGCAAAAACACCCGCTGCCAAAAAGCACAGGGGAGCGACGCGCTCGACTTTTGTGATGACAAAGTCCCCTGTAAAGCAGGTCTCACCTGTATGAGGACAAGACAAGGGCAAGTCTGTATGCAGACCTGTGGCAAAGGCGCAGCCTATCCTCCGGGCTCTCCTGGTAGTGCTTGTAACATCGATGGTTCATGTCCTTCAGGTAATGAGTGCGCTCTGCTCATCGATGAACGTACAGTCTGCTTGCGCTCTTGCACACAAGACGCAAATTGTACCGGGGGCGGAAAGTGTACAAGCATCAACCTCTCCGGCCAAACCGAGAAGTTTTGCCTGTGCGGAGAAGGAAACACCTGTGGTGTCGGTTACTCTTGTAACAAAGAGTACATCGGAGGAATCGCCGGCATCTGCGCTGCGACAAAGACCGCACCTGAGACCTGCCCCTCGGGCTTTACCTGCTCAGAAGTCCTCAACGGACACACAGCCTGCGTCCCAGACCCAGGAAACCGACGCGCAGGCGAAACGTGTGGTCCTTTCTTCTCCTGTAGCGCTGGACTCGTGTGTGCGCTGATCGATCCAAGCCGAAACAAGCGCGTCTGTGTCGAGGACTGTGGTACATCAGGTCAATGTCGCCTCCGAGGAATCTGCCGCCCTGTCGGAAAAAAACTCAAACACTGCTTCTGCTACCAAGACAGCGACTGTGGCGATCAACGTACCTGCGAACACAATGAATCCGGTAAAGGCGTCTGCACAGGGAAACCCAACGTCTGTGGCAACGGCGAATGTGAAGCGGGCAACGGCGAAAACTGTGTCACATGCGATAAAGACTGCGCTTGTGGTGCAGGCTCCGTCTGCAATGAGAGCAAAAGCACATGCGAAAAAGCCAAGGTCTGTGGCAACGGTCAATGCGAACCAGACAACAAAGAAAATTGTGGTTCCTGTCCTGAGGACTGTAAATGCCAAAGTCCACTCGTTTGTGAGTCAAGCGCCTGCAGAGAAGAAAAAGGCTGTGGTGATGGGACGTGTGATGCCTCCAGAGGCGAAGACTGTAAGACTTGCGAGCAAGACTGTGCTTGTGAGACAGGAAAGGTATGTGAATTTGGTCTCTGCACCTCCGCATGTGGTGATGGAAAATGCGACAGCACCAAAGGCGAAGACTGTTCCACCTGTAGCAAAGACTGCTCATGTAAGGACAATGAGACCTGTGAATCCGGTACGTGTAAAGTTCCACCTGCAGAACCAGCGCAACCAGATGCAGGCGCAGCACAAGACGAAGCCACCCTCAACTGCCCGGCCTCACAGCAAAAAGAACAGTGTGATGCGGATGGAAAAAACTGTAAGAAAGTGTGCGCAGGTGGTTGTGGATGTCAGGCAACAACAGCGGACGCGACGCCCTTTGCGTTCTTGTTCTCGTTGATGTTGTTGATGTGGGTCGGTCGATTGCGTAGACGACATTCTGCGTAGATATAGGACGCTCGGCTCTATGTAGCCTATCGTCTCATGGAGACGACGTATCCTTCCCTCCCCCAGGGCTCGTCACGATACCAATCCTTTGAAATCCTACCCCTGAGATCAAATCCATCACCTCTACGACGATCTTATGCTCGACAGTCTCATCAGCGTCGATAGCGACCTGTGCCTGTGTGTCTTTCGCGTGTAGTTTGCGGAGCGCGGTCTTGAGCTCTTCGTAGCTCAATCGCTTGCCACGAAAGATCACCGCACCACGTTGACCTTTGGGGATCTCGACGGTGATACGTTCTTGATCGAGGGGACCACTGTTGCTGGCTTTGGGCCGATTGATCGTCATCCCTGGAGAGGTCACAAAGGTCGTCGTGATCAGAAAGAAGATCAACAACTGGAAGATCACGTCGATCAATGGTGTCATCTCTAGTTCCGTCACAGGACGACGGGGGCGACGAAAGTTCACGGCGACTCTCCCCCGACAGATGGCAGCGTCTCAGGTGGCGCGAGAGGCAAGGGTTCTTCCTCTGGAACCGTGCGTTTCTGAAACTTAGGTGACTCTGTCTCAAGTGCGTTCTGTTGATAGATACCTTCGACGAGGACGCTCACATCATTTTGTAGATCGATCAGCAAGCGGTCGAAACGTGAGAGCAGATATCGATATCCGATGTACGCAGGGATCGCGACGATCAACCCGGCTGCGGTCGTCAACAACGCCGCCCATACACCACCAGCGACGAGGCGGGGATCACCCACCCCACTCTCAGCGACCCTGCGAAACGCGATGATCATCCCGAGAACAGTTCCAAGGAGCCCCATCAAAGGTTCGAGGCTTGCAACGACACCGAGAGAGCCGATCCCACGCTCCATAAAAAAGGCTTCACGTTGTCCGGCTTCTTCGGCGATCTCCTTCATCTCCGCGCGGGTGTGTCCTTGATCGAGCTGTGAGAGGACCGCCCACATGATCCGAGCGAGAGAACTATCATCACGTTGGCATCGGGTCTTTGCATCTACCCACTCGCGTTTATTGATCAAGATCTGAAGCTGTTTGACCAGGTCATCTGGACACACCTTTGAGCGGCGAAGCGCCCAAAGTCGCTCAAAAAAGATCGTGAGTCCAATCACTGACCCCAAGATAATCAGGTAGATGACCCATCCACCCTTGGCTATCAATTGCAACATAATGTACTCATTTCTGTTCTGTTAAAAGACGTTAGAGCGTACTTGTACGCCATGACCAATAATCAGAGAGGTAATCAGCCAGCACTTGCTGACGATCCAGGTGGAGCAGATCGGCGTAGGATTCGAGCAGACGCCGAAGCTGTCTGGAGGTTGGAAAGACATCAAAGGTATGCGTTTCAAGTGCAGACAGCAGCTCCTCTTCAACATGGAACGCATCGGCGAGTGCATCAAGCTCAATTTCACTTTGTAGGCGAAGTTCTTTGAGGTAGGCACCATCATAAGCACGTCTTGTTGGGAACTCCGTGGACACCTGTACAGAAGAGGCAACAGCAGACTCAGGGGATTGTGAGCGAGAAAGTGACGCCTTTGTGGCATGTTCATCGACGTTATCGGCCTGCCAGACCTCGGTCTCGGCAGGCGTCGTGGCGTGGTACCCATCGAGCTGTGTTTTATGTTGATGGTGTGGTGGCGCAGGTTCAAGAGGTTCATCCCAGTCCTGACCAAAGTCCTCGTCGTCGTCCATGTAAGGTTCGAGCAATCGGCTCGCGGCGTCCTTTAGAGCTTGTAAAAGCTTGCTACGTTCTTCGACCTTGAGTAGACCGTAGCTCGCGAGGCTCCCGGTCCCATAGCGCAACAGCAACTTTTGATACGCGTCGATCACCTCTTCTTTCGAGGCCCCAGAGGACAACTCAAGTAGCTGGTAATCACGTTCACGCATACCCAACTCAGTCATTCTATTCTCCTATGCGTACGGTGTCCTAAGAAGCTTCTGGTGAGGTAGACCAATCGCTGCGGTGCATACTCTGGAGGATGAGTCGCGCAGAGACCTGTAATTGTTCAACCCATAGAGATTCGGGATATTCAAGGACAGCTGGCCGACGTTGTCGAATCGACAACCACAAACGTTCATCGAAGTCGAGCGCACCCACTGCGCGTCCATAGATACCGAAAAATCGTCGCAACGCAGCGATCATATCCTGTCCAACCGCGCGGTCATCGGGTTGCAGCGCACCATTGATCAACACGAGCAAAGGAGCACGTCGAAGTTGTGCTTGTAGTGCATGTGCTTGCTCCATATCGACTCGCATCACAGACGCGAGCCACGGGACAGGGAGCCAGCCACTCGCAGGAAGGCTCTGCTGCATCGGCATCTCAGCGAGTCGCCAGCGACAGACATGCCGAAAAAACCGATAATCTTTTTCAATACTTGTAGGAGAAGGAGAGGAGACAAGCAGGCCACAATCAGCGCGTTCAAAGAGGATGGTTTGCCAAAGCTCGGAGCCAGAGCCAACGTCCCACAAGACGATATCGGCGTCGAGTTGACGAAGCCGTTCAGCGAGCGCGCGCATCTGTTCTTCGTCGGGTTGAGAGAGCATCTCTTCTCGGAGGCCAGCGACGAGACCGAGACGTTTGACACCAGAAGGTAAAATCGCCCTGTTTGGATCTCCTTGCGCATGAAAAATCCACTCGAACGAGATGGCAGGATCTTCGAGACCAAAGAAGGTGTGAAGATTGGCCCCTTGTCGATCGGCGTCGACGAGGACAACCCGATAGCCCATTTGGGCAAACACCACCCCTAGCTGTGTACAGATGACGCTCTTGCCAGTACCGCCTTTTCCGCCACCAACGGCCAACACCATCGATTTCAAGGGCGTGCTCCTCTACTTTGAGTCCAGATCAAACCACTGACAGATGGCTTCACAGACGTGATGCTCATCGCCAGGCAAAAGTGTACGCAAATCAAATGAGATACGTCCCCGGTCAAGACGCGCGACGATCGGAAGCTGACGTGCTCGTAACCACTTATCAAAGGCCTCGATATCAAACCCAGGCGCGTCGATCGCGAGCTGTAACGATGGCAGCGTAGCGCTCGGCAACGCACCTCCACCCACTGCCGCCAGGGAAGGAACCAAAGAGACCGTCACTCCCGAAGGTAATACAGAGAGCTCCGTCTCAAGCGCTCGCCCCACGACCTCCAACGCGCTGATATCCCTCAAAAGCATGGATAGACCAGGGATCTCAGCCCGGATAGCCACCGGACCTTCCAGATAGATTTGCAATGTAGCTTCCAGCGCCGCCAAAGTCAACTTGTCCACCCGAAGGGCACGGGCAAGAGGTCGCTTCGCGGCGCGACGCACCCACTCCTTCTTCCCCGCAATCACGCCTGCCTGTGGCCCACCTAACAACTTATCCCCACTAAAAGTCACCACATCGACCCCGGCGCGCAACACCTCTTGGACCAGCGGCTCATGCACCTGGAACGCATCGCCAACATCGAATAAACACCCACTGCCCAAGTCGACTAACACAGGAAGCCCTCGCGCCTGCCCGAGCGCGACAAGTTCTTCGACAGACACCTCTTTTGTGAAACCCTTAATCACGTAATTACTTTGATGGACCTTCAACAACAACGCTGTCTCTTCGTCGATCGCGTCTTCGTAATCCCGCAGATGAGTGCGATTGGTACAACCCACCTCCCGAAGACGCACACCTGCCGTACGCATCACATCAGGGATCCGAAAACTACCTCCGATCTCGACCAACTCACCACGAGAGAGGATCACCTCCTGCCTCTCTGCCATCGCTGAAAGCGCGAGCATCACGGCCGCTGCGTTGTTATTCACGACGAGCGCGTCCTCTGCCCCTGTTAATTGGCGCAATGCATCTTGTACGCCAAACATCCGCCCTCCCCTACGACGTCCAGGCAAATCGTACTCCAGGTTGCAATACCCAGAGGAGACCTCAACAACACGCTCCAGCGCCCTCTTCGCCAGTGGAGAGCGCCCCAGGTTTGTATGCACAACGACCCCCGTCGCGTTGATCACGCGCTTCAACAAGCCATGTCGCCGCTCACGAGAACGTATATGCACTCGCTCAAGTAACAACGCTTCCAATGTGTCGGCGGCGTACGTGTGGCCCGCCAGGATCTCCCCCCGCAGCAGCTCGCTCTCATCACGAAGAAGCTGAGTCACCCAATGTCTCGATGTCTCTTCGATCAGCGCAGCGTACTGCTCGCCCTCAAGTAGACGTCCAACCTGTGGTAACGCGCGTAAACATTCTTTTTGACTTTCATTCAACGTTTGTTTCGACAAGGCACATACCTTTCCTGGAACAAGATGACGACATCTCAAGCTTCGGAGAGTACAGAGGCGCGAGCGTTTGCCTCTCAAGTCGATAGGTTCACTGTGCGGCCTGAATCAGGGACAAGGAACGAGCGGCAGCGCGCCGCAACGTACGAGAGCGATCTGTTCGCAACCCCTCCAGCGCGCTGGAGGCGTCTTTGGCCGCAGCGCCCAAAAAACCAAGCGCACGCGCTGCCGCAATTCGCACCTGTCGATGTTGATCACTGAGCGCCTGGATCATTTGTGGAACCGTCTCTGAAGCATCTCCACGCAACCTCCCCAACAAGCGCAAAGTATCTCGTCGCAGATATGGATCATTCTCCAATAACAACGGCGTGAGACTCGTCGCCGCCTCATCGCGATAACTCAGCAGCGCCCGGTTCAACATCGCAGAGGGCACTTTCGTACGAAGAGGAAAGAGCGCATCCCCCCCATAGAATCGAGAATATCGACGACTTTTCCATCGAGGTGTACGACGTTGACGTCGCAGACTTCCGAGCAAGGAAGGCACTCGACGATGTCGTCTGTCTTGAAAAGCCTTGATCAAGTGAGGCAGCGCCTCATCCCCACGAATCCAACATAACGCTCGAAGTGCCGCTTGAGAGACCACACGATCCGGATCGCCAAGGAGCTTCGCGATCGCAGATGTCGCAGGGCGGCTCTTCTCTCTGAGTGTCCCCAGGATATAGAGCACATCAACAGTCTCCACCCCCACCTTGCCGGATAATTTCTTTTGCAACAATCCAACAGACGCCTCACCACCTCGCAAAAACACACGCGCCGCAGCAATGCGCACCCCCAAGGAGTCATCACTCAACGACTCCACCGCTTCAGGAAGCAACGCCGAAGCACGATTTTGACTCATCTTCAACATCATTCGAAGCCCGTGGAGACGATCGCCGCTCTTAAGAGATTGCAGCTCCCCACGCACCATTGACGTCGAGATGGGCCAAAAAGCACTCAAAAACCCAAACAACAAGACCAATCCCACCGCCCCCAGCGCAAATTTATACCACGCAGGGAAGTGCGGTCTCTCCTCCTGTGAATACTCTTCAAATGATGGCGTCGACACGCTACTGTGGACGCCTGAAAGACGAGCCTCGGCACCAGAAGCATGCACATGTGGAGAGAGTCCTCCTGACTGTGCTGTGTTTTGGTGTGGGCTCGCCACAGCGTGCTCATCAGAAGAGACCTGCTCCATAAAATCAGCAAGCAACTCATCGACCGGCTCACCTTCCTCGCGCTGTGTCCCTGGAGAGAAGCACGCCTGGAATACTGAAGGTTCCATCCACCGCTGTCTCGAATCAGACATTCCGAGCACACCAACAACGCGACCGTGACCTTTCAGTTCTTGGAGAAAGCTGAGCGTTCGATCTGTGTGGAGACAGAGTTGATGAATGGCACCCTCTTGCTCGTGAATGGTGTCGATGAGGGTGAGCGATTCGGCATCCCAAAGCTGCAAAGTCCCTGTCCTCGATGCTGTCACAAAGACCTCATCACCAGGCACAAAGGAAAGATCTGTCAAACGTATGTCTGAGGGCTCTTTCATACACAGCGACATCCCCGTCGTCATATCCCAGAGACCGATACTCCCGTCTACAGCACAAGAGAGTAAAGAGGTCCCATCTGACGAAAAAGACACGCTCACGCTCTCCTCAGCGTGTGCGTCCAACACACGAAAGAGCGCAGCATCTTCAACGTCCCACAAGCGTAAAGCTCCATCACTGCCACCAGTGACGAGCAGATCCCCATCCGGATGCAACGCAAGAACACAAGCACGTGGATGCTCTGTTGATTTGGACCACAACAGTTCTCCTGTGAGGGTCCACGCCCACAGTGTCCCATTCTCTTCAAGCGCAAATAGCCGCTCCTCCTCGGGATGAAAGAGCACCCGCACAACGTCACCAACAGGTCCCTTGTATGTTCGCAAGAGCGAACCATCAGTCATATCCCATAACATGACCTGTTGCTGTCGTCCGCCAGAGGCCAGCATATACTGTTGTGGGTGCATCGCGATACAGAGAACATCGCCACTCGTGATGGGGAGTGTTTGTAGTGTGTAGCCGGTCTTCCAGTGGATGAGTTGTATCCCAACACCACGTATCCCAACAGCCATCCGACCGAGCAATTGACGAAACGCGAGACATGTACACCACTGCGCATCGTCGAAAAAGAGATGTTGAGCACGCCAAGGATAGGCCAGTTTTTTCAGCAATGTGCGAAGAGATGTCGAGGCGAGCTTTGTACGAAGCGTCGCAAGAAAATCCTGCGCGTCTTGTGCTGGCAACGAAGAGGTGTCCTCAACTCCAACACTCTCTCGAAGAATACGCAGCTCCTCACTCTCAGGAAAATCAAAGGTTGCTTGCACGAGCGCAGAAGAGAGGTTGGCGAGTCTGTCAGGGTGGAGCATGTTGAGGATCGTCTCAACGCGCTGCTTTTCGGCCCCCCACCACGCCTGCTGGAGGTGTTGATAGCATTCCTTCAGCCCATCTCGTAGCGCCTCCAGGCTGATGCGCTCGTCAGGCTCTTCGTGTGTGGTCGCAATATACAACGTCTCGATACGACGGAGCTGTTCGTCAAAGATATCTCTGTATCCTGTAGGACATTCTCCAGGTAGACACTCTTCGGGTTCCATTCGCGCAAAAATCTCGGGAATCGGTCTGGCGCGTCCGATAGGGATGCGCCCAACGAGCATCTCGTACAACACGACCCCACAAGCGAAGATGTCCGCGCCTGGCCCAACAGGATCTTCCAGATGAAGTTGCTCAGGTGCCATGTAATAGGCCGTCCCAAGCACATTCGCCTGTGAAGTAAGTCTTGTCGCTTTTGCGTCGAGTGCGATGCCAAAGTCGAGTAACTTCACGTGTGGTGGGCCATCCCGCAAAATGAAAATATTTTCGGGCTTGAGATCCCGGTGGATCAAACCCTTTTGGTGAGCAAAGCGCAGCGTCTCAACGATCTCCAACATATACCGCAGGGCTTCGAGCAGAGGAACACGACGACGCGCAACAAGAACCTCACGAAGGCTCTGGCCTTCGAGCTTCTCCATCGTAAAGAAGAGTTGCTCGGGATAATCGTCGAAGATCTTGACGATCCCAGGGTGATGCAAACTCTTCAATGTCTCGACTTCTCGAAAGAAGCGTTGACGAATGTGTTCCGCATCGAGCAACTCTGGCTTCATACGTTTGAGAGCGACGTGCTTGTTTTTTTCGCGATCGAAGACCTCCCACACATCTCCCATGCCACCACTACCGAGACAATGACGATGTTCATAACGCTCATGAAGCGATGCGATGAGCGACGCGTCATCAGACGAGATGGCCGCCCCTGTCTGAAAGAGGTCAGGAGCCGGCGCGCTCGAATGCGTGATATCGCTCACTTCAGGTGGAGGCGCAGGCCCCCCAGTTTGAAAAAGATCGGCCTGACCAACGGCCAGTTGGGACTGTGAGGAGGGAGTCTCATCCTCGTGATTGGAGAGACCGTTTGTCGAAGTAGAGATGGCACTTTTCATGGACTCTGTTCCTTTGTAGACGCGAGGTATCAACCCCATACATCCAGGATAGAGAAGTCCGCCTATGTGTCAAGGCACACAGGACGCTATCCCCTCGGAAAAGCGCACAAAGACACCATCAGGGTCGCAGCTTTTGCAGAGGCACTTCAAGTCCAGCCAAAACACGCAGGTCCCGACGCCGCTGCACATAGACGATCAAAGATGTGTGCTTTGGCTGGATCGTTTTGGGGATCCGCATGAGAAATGTTTTGTGGGTGCTTTGGTATGTTCGAAAAAGGCGAACGACGTTGTCATGTCGAAGCGTCCGACCAGCGTTCTCTCCACGTAAGACTTTCCGGCGAAGCTGTCGTTCGACGAGCGCGACACGAAGCAATGTTCGCTTCGTCTTCCCTTGGAAGATGATGGACCCCTTGAAGAGACGACGCTTATGCATACGAAGACGTAGTGAGAGTCGTCCTCGTGGCGCGGAGCGAAGCGCACGCTTGAGTCGCGAGAGCGCCAGCTTGCGGTTGGAGCCGACAAAAGGGTCACGCCCATTGACGATCATCTGTGGAGTGTACACCTGCCGCGAACGACGAATGGCTGCATATCGCTGTTGATATGCCGTAAAGGCTCTTCGACCAAAGGGATCTCTCCACCCAAGATGGTCCCAATAATCGACGTGAAAAGACAACGCAAATACGGACTTTCCCTTGTAGCGTCGCACGATCTTGGAGAGCAGATGATCGGCAGGAGGACAACTTGAGCAACCTTGCGACGTAAACAGCTCAAGTACGGCGAAAGAGCCCTGACTTTTAACGACCAGTTCGCGTTTTTTTGCGTACACACTCCCCGGAACCAGCCAACAACAGACAAACAAACACACCCATCTAGCCATCATCAATCTTCTCCTCAGTCGATAGAAACGTGCCAGGACCAGCGTGCTCTGATCCTCCTGAAGATACAGTCGAGCTGAGGGACAAAGGGTTACAAAGCCACAATAGGAACAGAGGCAGGAAGTCGGTCAAAAGGGAAACAGATACGTTAGGGGCACTGCAAACAAACGAAAAACTCCGCGCAGGGCTTGAAAACTGTGTGGGATGACTTGCCTGCATGGTCGACATCTGCTACCATAGCGCCGTTATGATGAACAGTCGAAATGGATGCACACCACGGAAATCAAAAGAACTGTAAAATCAGACACTTTCTTTTATCAAAGGATGATAGAAGGAGCCACCAGCTCTTCGTTACACTGGAGATAGATGTTGATGACCAAAAAAGACAATGCTGGCTCTTCGTCTGCAAACCCTGCGGACTTTTTCTCGGACATTGCGCAAGAATTGCAAAACCAGGTGGGACACCTGAATCCCCAAGATGCTCAAGAAGAGGCTTCCTCCAAAGACGATTCGGAAGAAAACCCATTGTTTTCGACATCAACAGCCAACACACCAGAAGAAGACGCTGCAGACGACGCAGGTGGGCTCTTCGATGAAACCCCCGCCAGCCCAGATACAGATCTCTACAAAACGATCGAACAAGTCCCCCCCACACAGACCGCAGAAGCCGCAGCTTCAGACGTCTCGACGCCAGAAGAACATGTCGAGACAGACGAACAATCCGCTTCAGCTGAGACCCCTTCCACCGTGGAAGATGAAGACTCTTCAGGGAGCTCCATGACTACAGAGAACAAACCGACAGAGCAGGAAGAAGAAACGAGCGCCGAAGCAGCAACGGATACTGAGGCAGTAAGCGCGAGCGAAGACATCGAGGCTTCGCAGTCCGACGCGGATGAGGTCCCACCATCGGACACCGAGATCGAGGTAGAAGTCGCTGAGGCCGCTCCAGAGAGTGAAGAGGCAGCCACTCCTGCCGAAGAATCCGCCGCTCCCGTTGAAGAGGATCCCGAAGAGATCCCCGTAGAGACAGCGCCCATGGAAGAGCAGGCCTTCGAAGGCTCTCCAGCCCAATCAGAGGTTGAGATTGGTCCACACTCCTACACCCTCGAACAAGCGATCTTTCAATCGAATGACCGCGTCGTTTGGCGTGCCAGCCGCACAGATAAGAGTACAGACCAGCTGTATCTCGTCGAAGAGATCTCCTACCAACGCTACGCCAATGGCTACAAAAGTATGCCAGAGCTTTATCAGGTCCGAATCCTCCGACCTGAGGTCATCCAAGAGTTTGAAGACCGCGCCTTTTTGATCTTCCGCAAACCAACGGGACACCGACTCAAAGAGCGTATCGAAGACAGAAGTCATCGCTGGTCACTCGATGAGATCAAACACATCATCCGGACTGTCGGCCACTCCCTCGCCGGAATCCACGAAAACAACAAACTCTTTTTGCAGTTGGACTCCCGCCATATCTGGATGGAAGATGACAAGGACCCCCTCCTCTTGTCCGTCGAACGACTGTACGATCAAGACACCCCCTTCCACAGACGCCCTGTCCGAGAAGGCTTTTCAGCGCCAGAGATCTTCCAAAAACACTCTGTCCTTGGACCTTATACAGACATCTTCGCGCTCGGTGCGCTGCTCCACTATCTCATCAGCCACGCACCACTGTTCAATCACCTCGATACACCAGCGCCTCACATCCCTTCACCGCGGGTCTACCACCCAGATTTCCCTGTTGGGTTGGATCACATTATCTTCCGCGCTTGTCACCCCGATCCAGGCAGACGTTACCAACGTGTGAGTCAATTTATCGGTGCCTTTGAACGTGCCCTCCGTACGATCGAAGAGCGACAGGAGACCCCCAAACAGATGGTCCAACTCGCCGTTGGACACGACATCCACATCGGCGTGTCCAAAGGAAACCGCAATCCAACCAACCAGGATGCGCTGTTCTGGCGATATGACCGTGAACGAGGAAAAGGACTCTTTGTGATCGCAGACGGTGTCAGCCATTGCAATTACGGCTCAGGCGACCGCGCCTCCTCCATCCTGATTCAGGCCGCAAGAAAACGTTGGGATACCCTCCTCGACAAACCCATCATGGATCAGGATCTTTCGGCCGAACAGCGCCAAAAAATCCTCGCCTCCATCGTCGAAGCCGCAAACCTCGCAATTGGTCGAGAGATCAACGAGCAGTTTGACCGCATTGACGGATATGTCGAAGACGTCATGGGCTCAACTTGGGTCGCAGGATTTTTGGACGGCAATCACATGACCTTTGCCAACCTCGGAGACAGTCGCGCCTACCTCAAACACGGCGATGCCATCGAGCAAATCACTGTGGACCATGACTACAAAACAGTCCAAATGCAAGTCCACCTCGACCTGCGCTCCGTCGCCACATTGATGGGCGGAAGCTTGATCACACGATGTGTTGGTGCATTCGACAAAGATCCCGACTTGAAGTTGAAACCCAGAAGGTTGGATATCGACTTCTTTGAGATGACACTCATCCCCGGCGATATCGTCTTGCTCTGCTCGGATGGTTTGTCCGACTACGCAGGCAATGACGAAGAAGAATCGAAGCTCGCCATCTCCAAAATGCTCGACAGCTACCCCGATCCACGCAGCGCGTGTTTCTGGCTCGTCGCGCTCGCCAACCAACACGGCGGTGGCGACAACATCTCCATGATTGAGATCAAAGTTCTTGGGTAAGGTCGACTTTTTGCTTGAAGCGGCCTGCCCCCATACATGAGGAAAAGGATTTCCCATCGTAGAGCGCATACACGCCCTTGAGACCGTTTGTCTTTTTGCAAGGCAATAAGAAACCGGACCTCTAGTCAACGACATCATGTTTCGCGTCTACTGCGGGAATAGGTCTTCACTGACCTGTTGCACGTTCGATAATCGGAGCTTTTTTACGATGATCATCTGTCCAATCTGCGAAACCGAAAACGAACCAGGCCTTGAGGAGTGTATTTTGTGTGGCGCTCCTCTTGAGGTAGAGCTTGCTCCGCCCGAGCCCCTCGGTCCTCCCCCAGAAGCCCCTGTACAGCCACCTCCACCAGTGGAGCCCCCCTCTCCACCTGCACAGCCAGTCGTGGCCCAGACCATTTCCCCTCCCGCACCTGCGCCAGAGCAACCCATCGCGCCAGAGATGCCTGTCGCGCCATCTCTTGCACCAGAGATGCCTGTCGCACCTTCTCTCGCACCAGAGATGCCTATCGCACCTTCCATGGCACCGATATCCCCGGTGCTCCCTATCGCTCCCAAAGCACCACAAGATCCTATATCTCTACAGAGCCAGCACCCAGAAACCCCATCGATGGAGATTCCTGCGCCAGGTACACTCTGCCTCGTTGTCTACTTCCAACGACGCCCTGCGCTCTACTACCCTGTGATCTACGATGAAATCCTGATCGGCCGACAAGACCCCGCGTCCAACTCTTATCCAGATCTGGATCTGACCCCCTATGACCCCGATCTCGCGATCTCTCGTAAACATTCCTACCTTTACAGAGAGAGCAACGAATACTACATCTACCCCATCAGCAACTCTGGGACACAAGTCAACCAGGAGATGGTGGATATCGGTATCAAAAAACGCATCAAAGAAGGCGACGTCATCATCCTCTCAGGACGCCTCGCGATCCGCTTCGCGCGGACAACGTAACAGCCCCCCCACTCCCTACCAATACCCCATTCATTCACGACAACCCACAAAATACACATGACATGGAGGTCGGACACAAGGCCCGACCCTACGGGAAGCTCAGACACAAGACCTGACCCTACTCGATAAAAGCAATACTGAAGTCGGACACAAAGCCTGCCCTCGGACACAAAGCCTGCCCCTGCTCGATAAAACGCGACTCTATGGTCCTTCGTCTGTGGGAAAACACAACATCGTGTTCATCCACGAGCCAGACGTGTAGACCACCTATTTCCTGGTCAAAAACTTCACAAGACGTTTGTATTCTTGGAGTCTCATCAGCGCGACACGTTGGCGCGCACCTTTGGTTTTAGCCTGCTTCATCATATTGCGGATGCGGGTCTCTTGGGTGTGATAGTAACGACGTTGTACGATCGCCCAATTGCGCAAAAGCAGCTGGCAGCGTCCGGCCTGTACACCCTTTATGCTCTGTGCCTTCGTAAAGATCGCACAGTACATCGACTTTTGTCCTAGCTCCTTACACACCAACTTCACCAGCTTCTTACACGCAGCAGGATCATGTGCAGTTCTTCGGCCGTGTGTCATCTCTGCGAGTGTCTCTTTCAGCATCTTTTGCTTGTAGCTTGAAACCTGTGCAATCGCATTCGCACCATGACGCTGTGCGAGTGACTCCATCTGGTTGAGGTAATTTTCTTTCCGCTTGATGATCCGCGCGAGGACCTTCCAACGTGCGAGATACGCACCACAACGTTGATTTGAAGCCCCTTTGTGCTTCGCCACGAGGATGTAAGCCTTACAGTGAAAAGACGATGAACCAAAGACCTGACACGTCTTTGTGGCGAGCGCTTGACATGCACTCGCCTCTGCTTCGCCCTGAGCACCCCAGACAAAAAGCCCCAACGTCGCTATAAACAAAATCGCTCTCAACTTCATACTCTATCGCTCCTCTGGAGAAAGCGCTCTTACGCCCCACTCCTTCAAGAAATGCCGCCATGTAGACAGGTTGCCCAAGACACACGCACCAAACATGGTATGTGCGGTGCCCTTACGCTCGCTAGTTTCTAGACCTTTGCATTGTCACAGAATTTCGGAGTTTTGTCTACAGCTTGAGGGGACTTTGGAGAGAAGGGAAGCTCAGGATGGAGTGGAAAAGACAGCCTGAAGGGCTTGCTGATCTTCTGTAAATGACTGAAGCGTCACAGGGGTGATCAAGTTGTGGAGGTTGCGAGGGACACGCATCTGGACACGTACATAGTGATCGGTCAATCCCTGCCACAAGAAGCCCTTCTCATTGCGATCGACCATCTGCTCCCAAAGGACATCAACGCTCTTTCCGAGCTGTTGTTCATAGAAAGAGAGGCGACCCGTCCGAGCGATCTCTTGCAAAACTGCGCTACGTTCAGCGCGTGTGTTGCCGTGGACTTGATTGGGCATCCGGGCCGCAGCCGTTCCCGGACGCGCGGAGTAGCGGAACACGTGCATATGGCAGAAGTCCATCTCTTTGACAAACTCCACAGTCTCTTCAAACTCTGCGTCTGTCTCGCCGGGAAATCCGACAATCATGTCACTGCTGATCGCCAGTCCAGGGATCAGCGAACGCGACTCCTCGACAAGACCTCGAAAGGCAGACTTTCTCGTGCGTCGTGCCATCCGCTTCAATGTCGCATCACACCCAGCCTGAAGTGGCAGGTGAATATGGCGGCACAAACGCTCATCTTCCCACAACGTAAAGAAACCCTCAGGAATATCCCAAGGTTCGAGAGAGGACAAACGAATACGCGGCATATCCGTCTCATCAAGTAAGGCCTTCACGAGGATCTTGAGATCGCTCTCCTCTTGCAGATCGCGGCCATAAGAGCCGAGGTGCACACCGCTAAGTACAGCCTCTTGGTAACCTGCATCGTACAATCCATTGACCTCCGAGATAATCTCCCGAAGAGGCCGACTGCGACCGGCACCACGTGCGATCGTCGTCACACAAAATGTACAGCGATTATCGCAACCATCTTGGGCTTTGATGAACGCTCGTGTACGACCAATCTCACCGGGCTTGATCTCTCTGAGCAAAGGCTCAAGGTCATAAGCCTCTTTGCCTTCGAGTTGGAGAACCTTGGGCACCAAGGAGTCTTTCTCCATATTGGAGATGACATCGACGACACCTGGAATCTCTTCAACTTTCTCCCGCTCAATCTCGCTGTAACAACCAGTGACGAAGATCTTGGCATCAGGTGCTTTACGTGATGCTTGGTAGATAAGCTGTCGCGATTTTCGCCCTGCGTCGTTGGTCACCGCGCATGTGTTGATCACGCACAACTCTGCGTCTTCGACAGACTCTACAATGTCGTGACCAAGGTGGCGAAACAAACGCCCCATTTGTTCGATTTCACTCTCGTTGAGTCGACAACCAAGCGTGTTGAGAAAGACTTTCAAGATCCAGTTCCTTTGTCGTGAAATGCCATGATGAGTTCAGTGACGAGTTGATCGATTGCGTCGCGATCTGGCGAGCGTGGCAATGGTTTTTCAGCCGCCAACACACGGATCACTTGCTCTTGTTTTTCAGCCCACGTGATCAGCTCATCGTATGTCCATACACCTTTGCGGACCTCCCGCAACAGATCCGCCTGAGGATGTTTGACACTCAAATTGCCAGTCGTCAAGATCTCCTCCGCAGATAACATCAAACGGACCAAGTGACTGGCGTGTTTGCTGTCGTAGCCAAACTTCTTTTCAAGTTCGGCACGCTGGGGATTTCGCTCTCTTGTCCAGTGTTGGTATTGTTTCCAATGATGAAGCGCGTGTTTGTATCGCCGCTCTGCGTCGAGGCGTTTGTATAGCTCCGCCGCGATACCAGCTTGCATCGCAGCCTGCTCTCGCTCAAGATCTTCATGGGGCTGATAAGGCCGCCCATGCACCATCTGAAAGTATTCGGAGAGCTGCTCACGAACCTCTTCACGTGTCTCTTCTGGTAGATGCTCGAAGAGGGCATCGAGTTGCCACTCTTGTTGTTTTTTGCGGATGTATGACTCCGCGAGATCTTGTATATCCTTCGGCACAAGCGAATGTTGGGGGGGAAGATCGAAGCTCTCCCTCGTCGGCTTCTCCTTGGGTGGATCGAGCAACCACTTGCGGTGCGTCCTGATCCGCTTGAGCTGACTCATCGCATATCCCGTATACGTGTGTTGTACACGCATCGACAAAAACATATGACGTTTTTCGTACAGACGTTCCCATGTAGGCGATGTGTAGAGCCAGTCATCTGGATGGGCAAACAAGATGTCCAACATATTGGGGTTGGCATCAGCTGACAGTCGGACAAACTTCGTGATGTTGAAGATGACGCTGTCGAGGGGCTCATCAAAACCAGGGAAGCGCTTCTGCACCAACTCCTGGAGGAAGGGGCTCCCATCGGAGAGCTGTTCCCAATTGCGCGTACCAAAATACGTCATAAGCGGCGCAACAGCGACACCGCGGACATCGACATCCGACGTCTCCGTGTGCGTTCCGTACGCATGCGAACCATGAAGGCACAAAAAGATGAGGTGTGATGGTAAGTCTTTATGTTGCATATTGTTCTCCCATAACGTCTGTATCGTCATGTCCAGCATAGAAACCTACGACGTCATCGCGCAAGCTCAAAGAATTGTGTGGTAGACAACCACCAGAGAGCAGGTACAACGTTCTCGTAGATGTCGGAATGTGAAGAGGAAGTTTGTCTATTGAGGGGGGATTTCGGCGCTACTGGCGTTCTTCGATCGTGATGGTCAGGCGATATTTGCCGTCTTCACCGCGCTCTTCGTGGATGTCCTGGACATCTCCGAGGCGCTCAGCAGCAGCCTTGATCGCGCGTCCAGTCGCTTCGACGACCCAACCTTCACAAGCATCTCGTCGCTCCTGGTTGCTCTCTTCAAGATGAGAGGTGGTCTGCTCAGCGAGAAATTGCTCACGTCTCTCCAACAACTCTTTACCACGCTCTTCGAGCGCGTCGGGAGCCCAGCCTTCGAGTGTCTGATCGACATTCTCTGCGGCTTGTACTTCGGTGACGATCTGCATCGTTTCGGGCTCAAAGCGGTAGGTCATACGCTCATCGATCTGCATCGTGACGCGACCCTCTTCGTCTTTTTCCCACCCCGCTTCGAGCAGCACCTGCTCCAAGATTTCGGCAAACTCAGCAGGTGGCATCAATGGGACAGGATCGACATGAAACGTCGAAAAGTCCTGCACAGTGACCACGTCTTGGATGCGAATTCGATATGGTTTACTCATGGTTACAACTCCTCTTTGAGCAGCGAGACATTGCCTTCCACATCAGGTGGGGCACGAAGAATAGATTGTAGCACAAGATCGCGCATACGCACGAAGCCCTCTAGATGCTCCTTGCAATCTTGCAAGGATAAAATCAAGTCAGGCCCATCCCCACGGTGGGGCAAAGCGTTCCAACGCTCTCCTTCGTAGGGAACTTCCGTCAGCTCCGACTGTGTCGATTGTGCATCGTGCTTGGGCTGCAAAGAGGATAGTGCGTCAGGTACATTGACGAACAGCGGACTTGCTGAGTTCTCTTGTTTCTGAAATATGTCTTCTAACCCTATCAAAGGCAATGAGCGAGTGGAAGGAATCACACATATAGAGATCTGGTGAGGGACACGTTGTGATGCTTTTCGGAGGGCTTGCAGGCGTGATGGTGTGGTGATCAACAGGCGAAAATCACCAGACTGCTGAGGTTGCGTTTCAGCGTACTTGCCGAGATCTTGTACGAGCTCCATATGCGTGCTGCCCCCCACTTCAGCCGTACTGTTGAGGAAGATCTGGTAGGTTGAGCACTCCTCCTCCCAGTCACGTGCTGGAGAGAGAATGTACTCGATACGCAAGACCTCTTCGGGACAAACATGCCTCAAGTCGACCGTCAAGCGAGACAAAAACCCAAACAACAAAGACATCCCAGAGACCGGGACCTCCTGCCCTTTGAAGCGGATCTCGCCAGGATCAAGATCGAGCAAGATCTGGAGGCGACGTTGCCATGTGTACGTGATGTTTTGCTCCCGCTCGTAGTAAAGCAGCTCTCGCTCGACCACTCTGAGTGCGAATATATCGACGGATTGCTTGGGGTGTTCCTCCCAATAGAGCAACTCCGAAGGCACCATACTCGACAGCTCACCACGTCGACAAAGCCCTTGGATGCCACCTTCAGGGACGATACTTCGCGAGGGGAGGTGAAGTTGATGGTAGCCAGCATCCCGCAGCTGAAACAACAAACGCATATCGTCGGGAGGTGGGATCTGCTCAAAGCTCCACGCCATCTGTTGCCAACGAAGGCGTTCGAGTTTGTTGTGAAGTAACTCAAAGTGCGTCAGGATCGGGAGCCAGGAGGTCTGCAGCCAATCTTTGTTGTTGAGCCGCAGGAGTTGATCGAGAATATGCTGGATCTGTTCGGCACACCATCCTTTTCGGCCAATGCTCTCTTCGAACTCATCGAGCGCACCGTGTGCGTGTAGCCACCAGTCAGGAGCGTCTTTTTCACTCGAAAATGTCGGCAATAGAGAAGGACGATACCCTTCAACCAGTGTATCTCGAATGGGTTCGAGGAGTTGACCCACCAGATAGACAAGCGCTCGATCTTGTAAAGAGAGAGGCGCCACGAGTCCACCAGGTTTTGGCTCGGGTGCTTTGGGAGAGAGTCTCAAGAGGAGACGTCGCAATTGCCGAAACATCGGAAATCGAACGAGTCGATAGAGCAGATCGTTCTGGATACGTAACAGGAGACGCTCGAAGGAGTGGTCTTCTTCGTCGAGACGGCGTGGGGCGAATTGCTCACCTTGCCGAAACAACGCAAAGAGATCGAGCGTCAGGCCGAGAGGAGGCACCTGTCGTAGCTCAAGCACCAACTCCTTAAACATCATCAATTCGTGTGCAAGGACATCTTGGTTCCAGCGGTCATGACGAAGACAAAAGGCAAGACCAGACCACTGATACAGTTGTTGGCGTCGGCGAAATGCCGCGAGCTGCGGACCTGATGCCCACTGAATGTCAAGTGGAGGTTTGAGAGGCGGTCGCCACATACTGTCCCTCAAGCAAGATCGAGCAGAGTCGCCACACGCTGCCGCAGGGGTTCGAGGTGATCTTGTCGACCTGCTGTATAGGAGAGCAAAAAGAGATCTTCGTGTTGGACTTCGCCACGCCCCATCAAAAATGCGTGGAAACGAATCAAGCGGTACAGCTTGATCACAGCCCGGTCGCTCATCCTTGCGTAGCCTTCTCCATCGAGAGACAGCACAAGACGCTCAAACAACCGTCTCATATCCGAAGGGAACAGTGGATCATCGCGGTCCTGTTCAAAACAAGCAAGCAGATCGGCGTCGAGGTGTTCACGTAGTCTGGCAAACACATCGAGAGAGCAAGTCGTCGCGACACCGCGGTTGGCGCGACGCTCCAGATCCTGGATCATCCCCATCCGCAAGAGATCATCGAAGTGCTCTCGCTTGACCTCTTGTAGCTGCACTTTGAGCAAGAAACGATCGCGTAAGGCTTCGAGTTCAACGTCATCAGCGATCCTGTTGGTCGCCGCGACAAAGACCTCTGTATCGACAGGTACAGCTTGTCCGTCCTGGTAGTAGACGCGCTCGTTGAGGATACTCAACAGGGTGTTGAGGATCGCCGAGTTCGCCTTAAAGATCTCGTCGATGAATGCGACCTTTGCGGTCGGTAACTTTCCTTCTACACGCCGGACATATTGGCCTTCTTTGAGCGCGTGAATATCGATCGGTCCGAGCAGCTCACCGGGCTCTGTAAAACGCGTGATCAGGTAGTCGAACATCTCCGCGTTGCCAAGCCCAAGCCGTCGAGCGAAGGCTTTGACGAGCGCGGTCTTCCCTGTCCCTGGAGGACCGACGAGCAGCAATGGCTCACCTGCGACAGCCGTCAACATCAACAACTCGATGGCTTCTTCTCTGGCCACAAATTCTCTCTGTAGCGAGCGGGTCAAGAGCCTGATCTGATGGCGGGCTTCTGCGATAGGTAGCACTTCACTCATGTGACAACCAATTCCTCAAAGTAAAGATGTCACAAAGACATCATCCATAAAAAAATCCTCAGTGTACAAGAACTGCAGGCAGTTCACCTTGTAGACGATTGCGATCTTCGAGCAGCTGACGGTACTGTAGACGTGCTCGTTCAAACAACTCCAAATCTCCTAAGAACTGGGAGACACCTGCGACATAGATATGATGCTCTCTGATCATCAAATGCTCTTCTACGGCGGCGAGGTCGCGATAAAAATGCAGACGGAGTTGCATACTTCGCTCATCTTCTTCGTCGGCCTCTAGTAGCAAACGAGCGCGCAAGCGAAAAGAGAGTCGCGCAAAAAAGGAATGTTTTTTGACCTCACTGACGTGCTGATCGAGTAACGCCATTTGCTCTTGGAAAGAGCGCTGCTCAACCTGCAATGTCTCCTTTAAAATGGCGACTTCGAGCCCAACGGCTTCGTCGGCGTGCCTGTCGAGATAGAGCACCTGATCCAACGCCTTAAACGCCTCTTGCAGCCAGTTATTTTGTTTTTGCTCCACAAACTCCTTGTAGTACAACGACGCGAGAGAGACCCAATGATGGGGAGTGAGCGGTTTGCCGCGCTTGAGCGCTTGCCTCATACTGCTCTCAAGCTGTTGCAGCTTGGGGTTACGCGAACCTGACTCCGCAACGCCTTGGTACAACTGCTCGATCGAAGAGGTCGAAAAGGTGGTCTGGCTGTCCTGTCGCAAGGTCGGCGCTTCGGGTTTCTTGTTGACCTTGTTTGCCCCTGCATTGGCGTTGGAAGTGTCGAGAATCTCTTGAGGTGAAAACAGCACGTCAAACGCAGAGCTTTGTCCCAGCTTCCGAACCTCAGCGCTTTGCGCGCCGATCCGGTAATGTGCAAACGTCTCAAGAGGCGCAAAACCTCCCTGTGGGATGCGCAAAATTTGCGCGGAGGTCCGATCGGAGTTGGGCTCCAACAATGTGTAAAATCGCGTGTCGAGTTGAAATTCTTGTCGCCAGATCTCCGGCGGTAGGCTTGGATAGATCCTGTACCCAGTCTTAATGTACAACCCCTCTTCGGGGAAAAAGGACTCGAACCCTGTCGCCCGCCCCAAAGAAAACAGTGGGCTGTCGTGGTGGGGTCGATCATCGCGAAGAAAGAACAACGACCCCTCACCTTCAGGATCATCGCCGATAAACAGACCGATCGCCGAACGCTCTTCGGGACCCAGCTCAAAAAACAACGACTCGATCACAGGGAGCGCGTCGCTCCCCTTCAACATCCATAGCCTTGGTGTCTCACGCTGCTCCGCAGGTTGATAGCGCAAGTGTACGGGGATGCGGATATCTTCTTTTTGTGGTTGTACATCGTGTACAGCGGGAAGATCTTCGATCGTGATCAGCTCATTGGGCATCCACCACGAGGTCGTATCGAGTTGAAGGCTCCCACCCTGTAGATCGAGGACCAATAAGGACTCATTTTGTGGGAGCTTGAGATGGTCTCCGAGCAAAGATTGGTATCCCCACGGCGTAAAGAGAGACTTCTCTTCGGAGAATGACTGGTACAGCTCGACCTCTGGCATATCCTTGAACTTCAGGATCAAGTACAGCTCGGGGTGACGCACCCACAACCACTGTCGCTCGTTCTCTTCGTGGCTACAACGGATTTCGTAGTTGTTGAGGGTGAGGTGATCGCTGATCGCGTCGCGGAGTAGGCGGTTGGGCAGCGAGAACAAGACCCACGCAAAAGGGGTCTGTGGGAGCGCTGTTTCCAATCCGAGGACGGAGAGCAGATGTTCTCCCTGACGCAGTGGAAATGTCCACCCGCCCCACTGCTCACCGCTCTTTTCCTCGCGCAACGTCAAGCGAAACTTGGCCTCGGCGGGATGGCTTCTCAAGCCATCAGCGGGGTTGAGTTGGACGTTGTTGAGCTCCCTCATCGACTCAGGACGCAGTTGATATCCCCAATTTGTCGACTGGATCGGTTGATACAACATCAACAAGAGGAAGCGCTTTCCATCACCACTGCGCTCAAATCGCCAAAGTCTGTAGGGAGACAGGAGGAGTTGCTCGTCACATTGTAGCAGCGCACCGCGCAACTCGGACTCTTTTTGAAAAGCATACCAGTACATCTCTGGCTGTTCCATATTCCTATCTTCCTATATTTCTTGACGAAGTTCACGTTCGGCCTGACGAACTTCGTCGCGAAGTCCGCCGCTCGCCCAGCGGCGTCCGTACTTTCCAGCAAATGTACGAATCTCCATAGGGTGAGACCAACCGTAAGGACCAGGGTCAACGACTTGCCGCCGATACATTTGATCGAGCTCATCTCCAAGCTGGAGCAAGCCTGCGTGTGCAAAGATCAGACGCTCACGCGCCGCAAGTCGCCACTGCTTGAAGTTACGGATTAGGCTGACTTGTTGTGTAAAACGTCGACGTAACAAGCGCATAAAAAAGAGTGGGAACACGATCAAGTTCGAAAAACGACCGAGCGCTTCGAGTTCTTGCATAAAGAGTTGCAAGGTCGCGCGCCGCGCGTTGATCTTCGAGAGCTGTTGCTCCAAATCGATCTGCGGCTCTGGAAGCGCAATGTCAGCCCACTCATCAGCGAGATAACCCAGTAGAAAGGATAACACAGGATGGGTGAGCAAGCCCCTACATTCTTCGCGTGTCAACACAGCCTGTGCTTGGGAACCGTCTGAAAAAGTGATCAGCTCTCCGTGCCCTTTTTTGGCGACGAATGTGCACAGTCTGGTGAATGGAGAGACCTCATGAAGCGCACGACAAAACTGTTCGAGCTTCGGCTCACCGAGCAAATGGTGGTAGAGGGCGTGATAAAAGAAGGCGTCGCCGTTTGTGAGCAGCGGCGCGTGGAGTGGTTTGGAGGGGCGGTGTAAGAGCAGTTGTTGCAGCTGCTCAAGGAGGTGAGAGGTATGTTGGCTCATCGAGAGATCGACGCGTTCTGCGAGATCCCAAAGGCGACCATCGTAGACCTCTTCATCGATCACCACGGGACGTTTAAGAGCACCACCAGAGGTCAGCAAAAACTCGAATAACAGCCCCTTGGCGACGTTGGATAGACGTTGTCGTGCGTCGACATGTTCGAGCGCTTCGAGCTTCTTCTTTTGATCACGAATAAGGTAACCTGCTACGTCCAACCTGCTTCTCTCATGATGATGTAAAGGGTGAGACTACTCCCCACGGATGCGGAAGATCCACACCAACCGGCCCATATTTTTCAGGACGTTGGGGACGCGTCGTACGAGGTTAATGCTGGGACGACGTTTTTCGATCACTTCGAGGGGGATCTCAGTCACCCGCACAAGACGCTCGGCGCGGATCACAAGTTCGGAAGTGAAGAGATCTTTGTCAACCAGGCAAGATTCAACAACGCGCAAGAGTCGGTCACGTCGGAAGGCTTTCAGGCCATGTGTGTCTGTCCCTTGGAAGCCCACGAGGTGATGGAGCATGTTGTTGAGGACCTTGCTCGCGCTGTTGCGGAACCAACCGCGCGAGTCATTCGCGCCGGCAAGGAGCTTACTTCCGACGACCATATCAGCGGAGTCTTGTCGGAGGATCGCCATGGCGTTGCGGTAGAAACGGGTATCACACAGATCGATCTCATCACAGAGGACAAATTTTCCTCTCGCCATCATGATCCCCAGACGAAGAGCTTTCCCGTAGTTGGGTTCGCCAGTCGTCACAGCGCGGACTTCTTCGAAGCGCGCTTCGAGGTTTTTGGCGAGCTCAAAGGTCGCATCGGAGCTACCATTTTCGGAAAGGATCAACTCAAAGGACCACTCCATGTCGCGCAACGCTGCCACCAAATCTTCGACAGAAGATGTGATGATCCCAACCTCATTGTACACAGGAATGACAACGGAGACTTCGGGCTCATCAGCCTTTGCTTCTCGCTCACCTGCTTCTTCGTTGGAGACGTGCTCTTTATCCGATACGATCTCGTCGTACATAGCGTGACTTTTCACCGAACCGTTTTTGTTTTTCTTTGCTTCTGTCGATGCCATGCGATTGCTCCTCGCGATAACCAACACATGATCTTTCGATGATCATGTATCACTTTCATACTGTACCATATCATTACTATACGATTCTCGATATAAGGCTGGAAGGTAGAAAAAACAAACAAAACACCGACCTCACACCGCATCAATCACAAACATCCATCACCACGGAATGTTGCGATCACAAGCCTTCTATCACAACTCCGCCCTGCTCACAAGCCTATCACGCGATTCTACTCACTTTTTGCAAAAAAAAGCAGCCAACACCCTCCCCACTTCTCCCACGTGTAAAGGCACACAAAGTCCCAACGTAAAGAATTTCAACATCTCCACAACATATTGTTTTTTGAAGTCGTTTTTCGCCGCCCATACAAAACGTTCAACAATTGAACGTGGAACAGATGAATAAATCGCCATGATGGTGCCATCACAAAAGTATTTGACTAGAGACAACAGGAGAAGCTCTTGAAGGAACAATACACAACACGCAACACACACAAGATGTGGTGGCTCCCGATCTGGGGGGTAGGACTGGCGCTCATTCTGGGTCTGGCCTGTCACAGCGAAGCCCCTCACAACGACCCGTTCGCCAAACTGACACAGCCGATCATTGGTGGTACCTTTGACACGCGCCACCCGGCCGTAGGCGCGCTCGTCGTCCAAGGAAACTCCTTTTGTACAGGTACACTCATCGCACAAAGAGTCGTCCTGACCGCAGCTCACTGTATCGACGCCGCAAAGTCCTACGCGGGTCGCAGTCAACTGTTCTTCCGCCTCGAATTTCCAGACACGACGACCACACAAGGTTATCGCTTTGAGAGCGTCGAGATCGACTCCACGTTGATGATCAACCACCCCAAATGGAACGCAAACGCCAGCAACGGCAACGATATCGGGTTTGCGATCCTCAAGACAAAAGTCACCAAGACACCGATCATCCCATTCAACGCAGCTCCTCTGAGTCAACAATACATCGGTCAAAAGCCTCTCTTCTTGGGATATGGCCTGACACAAAGCGTCCCCAACGCGGTCAGTGCGACCCGAAAAAGTGGCGTCGAGCTCCCCATCATCTCCGTACAAACGGATCGATTCTCCCACCAAGCTCCAGGAAAAAGCGTTTGTCACGGTGATTCAGGTGGTCCAGCGCTACTCACGATCAACGGACAGCTACGTGTGATCGGCGTCAACTCCTACGTCAGCGCATCTCGCGTCCCCAACACCAACCGCTCGCGCTGCGATGCCTCTGGTACTTCGATGCGAACGGATACGTATGCCGTCTTTATCCGCTCTATCCTCCTCAAATACGGCGATGGTCCCGCGTCCTGCACCACAGATCAAGAGTGCGGTGCATGTGCAGATTGTCACACAGACAAGACTTGCAAACTCAAGACCTTCACCCCCGAAACCACGACCTGTCAACCCTGCGAAAAAGATGCAGACTGTGGCACCGGACTTTGTCACCGCTTCCCCGAAGGGTTCCGCTGTATCCAACCCTGCAACCAAGGCGGTTGTTGCCCCTCCGGCTCGTTCTGCGAACCTTCGACAAATACGAACATCACGGGTCTCTGTAAACCAGAGAAGAACACCTGCCCCCCTGTCGCCTGTACAGACGACAAAGGATGCGGTCCTGGCGAAATTTGTGATACAAAAGCCGGCACGTGTAAGCCAGACCTTCCGCCACGTAGTCCCAAACTCTGCCATCCCTGTAAATCCCACGCAGATTGCGATGGTGAGGGCTATTTCTGCTTTGGACCACAAGGCAATGGTCAATGCACTATGCCCTGTGGAAAAGCTGACTTTTGCCCCGAAGGATTCGCATGTGAGAGGCTCTATCCCGGCGCCCCCAAACAATGCCGTCCCACAAGCGGAAGCTGCACGATCCCATGTATCAAAGATGAACACTGCCCCACAAACTTTGCCTGTAACAACGGCACATGTGAACGAAAAGGTGGTGGAGAGCACGGAGACTCATGCGACCCCATGCCCTGTAAGCAAGGTCTCGAATGTGTCGAGACAGTCAACGGCAAACACTGTATGCAACCTTGTGGCATCCCCTCGGGATACGCTGGCGGATACTGCCCCGCAGACAAGCAATGTAAAGGTGACGCACGTTGCTACACAGTCGACTCACAGCGCGCCTTCTGTATCGCTGAATGCAAAACAGACGCAGATTGCAAAGCCAAAGGTGGCGGGACATGCAGCCAAAAAGGAAATTGCCTCTGTGATCAAGATAGTGACTGTGAATCGGGTAACTTCTGCAATCAATCGACAGGCTTCTTTGGTGCTTGCATTAGCAAACAGCTCAACAACACCTGTAAAACAGGCTTTGAATGCCGTAGGTTTAACACAAACCAATACTGCGTCCCCACAGGACCTGGTTCACGCTCTCTTGGCGAAAAGTGCGACTCACTCAACCGCTGCAACGATGGACTTGTATGTCTTGGTACAGAAGACGGCCCCACATGCTTTGAACCATGCTCACAAAACCAACCTTGCAAGCTCGGTGGTCAATGCTATCGGTACGGCAGAAACTTCTCTGTCTGCCTCTGTACTGGCGCAGATTGTCCTATTGGACGCGCTTGTAAGCCATACCTCAATGGTACACACGGCGTCTGTCAGGAAGCCTCCCCCCAAGGTCCAGGCCGATGCATCGGTGACGCAGAGTGTCCACCTAACTACGCATGCCAGTCAGGGACATGTGTCGCCAAACCTTCCCAACCAGAGCCCACTCCGGAGCCAGTCCAGCCAGAACCCACACCTGAGCCAACGACGCCAGACGCAGGCCCTGAGGCCAAACCAGAGCCCATCAAAGAAGCACCTGTCGCGCCGGAACCAAAAGTTGAAGAGAAGCCCAAGGAGACGACTCCAACACAAGACACACTGCCAGCGGTTCCATCAGGTGGATGTAACTGTCAAACAACGACACAAAATCCCTCCTGGGAGTGGCCTCTGTGGATGTTGTTGATGCTCTTCCCGCTTGGATGGAGACGACGTCGACCACTCAAACAGGCGTAAAGTACTCCGCGACGATCTCTTCGATGCGCCCTTGGTGTGTTTGCATATCACGGGCGAGATGAATCATCCCCTTTGCGCGCGCAAAATTGTGTTCACGTCGGCTGCTGTATCGACTCTGATCCCACCCAAAGTAACTGTCCTCCAGTGTATCCGCGAGAAATCGTGCGCTCAGCTCCAACGTGATCAAGCGACCGGCTTTCGGGAGCCAAGCGAGCTCCTCTGCGGTCAATCTCAGCCCACCTTGTGCATACCCCTTCATCATCGCCGCAAACCAAGGCAACGCGAGCTCTTTCTCCTCATCCTCACTTCCCTCTCGACACCATGAACGAACTGCGTCGCCAAGATCGACAAGAACGCTATGGCGACAACAAGTGTCCAAGTCGATGACAGCGCAGGCTTGAAGATCGTCATCAAACAAGATGTTCGAAATTTTGGGATCGCCATGTACAACACGTTGTGGAAGTGTCGGCAAAAGAAGGGTTGGGAGGACCTCTTCGACCTCTTCAATCATGCCTTTGACCTTCTCAAACCACGGCGAGGCCTGATACTTTTCGGCTGCTTTTTGCATACATTCGAGATGGTATCGTGTCTGATGAAGCGGATGTTTCGTCTGAAAGGTATAATCGAGTTCATCCATGACCGCGTGAAATCGTCCCAACATAGACGCCGCGGACACTGCCATATCTTCGGACTGGATAGCGTTGTAGGTCTTTCCAGAGAGCCACGTCGTCATCCGCCAGCGAGTCTCATCTTCATCGTCCCAGGCAGCAGCTCCAGTTGAGGTCTCAACGAGTCGTGGTGCTGGGAAGTCACGCTCCGCCAAAAACCCTGTGACGACTTTGTAGTCCGCGAGGATCTCGTCTGTCGCCAGCTTGGGATGCAACCCTTGGAGACAAAATGTCCCGGTGTTTGTCTCGACCCGGTAGGTCTTGTGGATCAAAC
Organism: Deltaproteobacteria bacterium; assembly: GCA_002731275.1. GTDB lineage: Bacteria > Myxococcota_C > UBA6777 > UBA6777 > UBA6777 > UBA6777. Next base: position 61,726 of record PCBK01000189.1, read on the forward strand.
CGACCTCAACAGGTGTGTATGACTCAAACGATCCAACGGGGAAATTCGCGACAATAGCTTGTATCTCAGGCATCGGCATTGACCTTTCTTCAGAAGAGTACACAGCTCCACAGACCACCCCATGGCGCTTTGATAGATGGGGGATATTAAGAAGGATCGCACAGCTGGAAGTCAAAAAATGGGTGGGATTTGATGGGGAGCAGATGTCTATTACGCGGAGGGAACTTCGACGTCACGCTCATCTTGGAAGAGGATATCCATCGCAGACATGTCCTGTGAGCGAATTGTCGCTGCGATGGAGAGGTTTTTGGGCAGGATGTTGTGCACAAAGAATTGCGCAGTACACACCTTACCGTGATAGAACGCCGCGTCATTGTTGTTTCGAATCAGAGCAGTCTTTTGCTCGGCAGTTTCGGCACCATTGTCAGCAAACAAAGTCTGCAGCTTATCGTGCGCGAGCACAGCGCCATCGAGCAAGTAGTATGCAGAGCCGACGTTACCAAACATTTCGAGGTAAGGCGTCGCGCTGAGGAGACCGTGGGCGAGCTCACCTTTGGCCATACCGCCGAGCAGCTCCTTCGTGACAGCGTCAAGAGTATTGAGCGCATCTTCAAAAGATGACACGAGGCTTGCGAGGGGATGGGACTTCCAACCTTCAACTTTACCGTGCACCATCTGGGAGAATTGTTGGTAACGCAGACCTTTCTTGGTTCCCAGTTTACGTGCAAACAGGTCGAGCGCTTGGATACCGTTGGAGCCTTCGTAAATCGAGGCGATTTTGGTGTCGCGCATGTACTGTTCAACGGGATAATCTTGCGTGTATCCGTATCCGCCGTAGACCTGGATCGCGGTCTCGCAGACCCGGAATCCCATGTCACTCGCGTACGCTTTGCAGACAGGGATCAACAATTCGAGCATGTGCAGCGCAAACTCTTTGGCTTCACTGTCCGTCTCGTGATTGGACTTATCGGCGTAAAGCGCGGTCGCGTAAAGCATTCCACGGATACCTTCCGTGTAAGCCTTCATACTCATCAACATACGACGAACATCCGGATGGAAGACAATCTCAGAGCGTGGCGCGGCTGGATTTTTGAAACTCGTGTAGTGAGAGCCTTGTTTGCGCTCAAGCGCATATCCAAGCGCGCTCATATAAGACGCCGCAGCACCTGCGAGTCCTTGGGTTGCGACACCGAGACGAGCTTCGTTCATCATCTGGAACATCTGCATCATCCCATGGTGTTCTTTCCCGACAAGCCAACCTTTGCACTTGCCTTCGGAGCCAAAGTCCATGACACAAGTGGGTGAGGAGTGGATACCCATCTTGTGCTCAATTCGGTTGCAATACACATCGTTTCTTTCGCCGAGTGTTCCGTCTGGATTGACTTCGTATTTGGGGACGACAAAGAGGCTAATACCTTTTGTCCCGACAGGACCGCCTGGGATCTTCGCGAGGACGAGGTGGACGATGTTGTCAGTGGCGTCTTGATCACCAAAAGTGATGAAGATCTTGGTCCCTGTGAGCAGATAATGATCGCCTTGTGGCTCTGCGATCGTCTTAATGGACGCCAGATCACTCCCGGCTTGTGGTTCTGTCAGACACATTGTGCCGCCCCACTCTCCAGAGTACATTTTCTCGCAGTACATCTTTTTCTGCGCTTCGGTGCCAAAGGCTTCGATCAAGTGGCTCGATCCGTGTGTCAGCAAAGGCAACAAGGCGAAGGAGGTGTTGGCCCCCGTGATCAACTCGTCAAGGACGGTGTTCATCGTGAGAGGGAAGCCCTTTCCACCGTACTCAGGATTGTGGCTAAAGCCTGCCCAACCTGACTCACAATAGAGTTTGTAAAGTCGCTTGAAGGCGTCGGGCATGGTGACCTTTTGTGCTTCAAAGGTCGCGCCGACCTGATCGCACTCTCGGTTGATGGGACCGAGTGCCTCCACACAAAAACGTACGGCTTCATCGAGCGTCATCTCGTACACTTCTTTGTCAAAATCAGCAAATGCATCGAACTTCAGGTGTTCGTGGATTTTCAGCTGCTCGAACAAAGTGAAAAAGATGTCGCGCTTGTCAACACTGTATTCAATGGAAGGCATGGACGATCTCCTATCTAATCGGCAGGGGTAGTATATTGTTTCAGGAAGCAGACCCTGAATGGCGCTTCATTTTGTGAAAACGGCATGAGTATAGGAGGCAAGGTGTGCACGCGTCAAGCCTACAAATACAAGAGGGTGGTCGTCAAAGGCGAATACTGGACAAGGATAAAAAGTTGCGTTAAAGTCTTGCCGTTCATGGTGAATACCATAGATATCGAATAGCTGAGAGATTCACGCAGAAGAGAGAAGCGGATAACGTGCCGAAGCAGCAGACACAATCGTCTGTCTTCTATGGAGAGAATAGATGCAAGGGCAAAGCTCCCAAACACAAGAACAAGTGATTAAGTACCTCCAACAAGGCAAGATGTTGTTGGAGAAAAATCAGCCCGCAGAAGCACGACAAGTGCTTGAGCAAGCACGTGACCTCGTGCCAAACAATGTCGCAGTGCGAACATTGTTGGCGTTGAGTCACTTCAAGTTAAATGAGCTTGAGCGCGCTGAAGAGATCTACTTAACATTGATCGATGAGAATCCGAAGGAAGCGAGTCTTCGTTCTCATTTGGCGATGCAATACATCCAGCAGGAGAGATTCCTGGAGGCATGTGGGCTGCTCGAAGAAGCGTTGGAGATCCAACCGGACTACCCGACCGCGTATAGCTCCCTTGGGTTGGTCTACGCCCGTCTTGGAAGATTTGGCGAGGCCCGCGATGCGTTTGCCAACGCCAACCAGCCTGAGATGGCCGAGCGCATGGAGAAAAAGCTCCAGGAGCAGGCAGAAAAAGATGCACCTAGCGAGTTGGAGCTTCCAGAAGAAGAGGAAGCAGAAGAGCCAGCGCTGGAAGTCGATGATCACACCCCGCTGTCAGTCAAAGTGCTTCCTGGTCCAGAGACCACATCACACAGTGATGAGAGCGCTGACGTCCCCTTCTCACTCTCAGTCTCAGCCCCCGACTCAACACCTGGACACGCGACGCCTTTTAACAAGTACGCGGACGAAGACGGCGCAGAGCGCTTCTGGCTCCCAACAGGCGATGAATTAGAAGAGCGCGCGACCCCCTTCTTGTTGTTTGAAGACCAGCGCTTGCTGATCCGTGCAGATCGCCGAGTCTACACACGACTCTCCAACCTTGTCGCGATCTCAGGTTCCCCACAACGACATTGGGAGACCAAGCGCTTCCAAGGCAACTCCATCGACCAACCATTTGGCCCCAAAGAAAACCCCCTCGCCCGACTCGACGGCGCGTGTGAGTTATTCTTTGAAAAGTCAACCGATCGTTTCCGCGCGCTGCTCCCCCTCGAAGAGGGACAAACAGCCTACTTTCGAGAAGGCGCAGTGTTTGCGTTTAGCGAACATCTCTCTTGGGAGAATGGGCGTGTCCCCTCCCCTCTCGAAGACATCGATGACCTCCCCCTTGACAACCTCTGGGGAGAAGGACAGATTGTGCTGGAATATGACCACAGACTGTGGGGACTTGCCGCTCGATCAGGTCGAAAAGTGCGCGTAGAATACAGCAAACTTGTCGGTTGGTTGGGGACACTTGTTCCACGCATTATCACAGAAGACACATACGGCCCTGAGCGCCCCACGATCGAATTCGAGGGAGAAGGAAGTATTTTCATCGCTGGCTAGCTCGCCAGCGAAGCAAAAGCCAACATAAAGGTGCCGCCTTGAGCAAACAAACTCCCCCCAAAAAGACCACCCCCGAAGCACAAGAAGAGACGCAAACACAAGCTGAAAACACCAAAGAAGCGCTCCCAAAGGGCCGCCTTCTTCAGCGCTTTCAGTTGGGAAAGTGGCGAGAGCGCATGATCTTGCGCAACCAGAAAAAAGCACGCCGCGCTCGACGCAAGCAGCGAAAAAAACTCACGCTACGTCCACCAACCAATTTTAAACGCGAGTTGTACGCGATCCCCAACATTCTCTGTTACTTTCGCATCATCCTGATCCCCGTGATCTTGGTCTTGATTGCCTACGAAAGTCGATGGTACAGCTATCTCGCAGCGATCTTATTCTCCGTCGCTTGTATCACGGACTTTTTCGATGGATATCTCGCACGAAAGCTCGACCAGATCACGATCCTCGGTAAACTCCTCGATCCACTCGCGGACAAACTCGCGGTGGCCGCGACTCTGATCATCTTGATCCCTCTAGGGCGTGTCCCCGGCTGGCTTGTGATCCTACTCTTATCCAGGGAGTTTGCCATCACAGGTCTTCGTGGTATCGCGGCGAGTGAAAAGATGATCATCGCCTCTTCCCCTGTCGCCAAATACAAGACGACATTCCAGATGGTCTCGATCTTCTTTCTCTTGTTACATTACCCCTACCAGATTCACTTTTACGGGATCGTCTCTATCGAGATCTCCGCTCACCATGTAGGGCTGGCCTTCTTGTACCTGTCGTTGTTCTTCTCGTTAGTCTCTGCTGCGGACTACTTCTGGAAGTTCGCCGTCCAGATCAACCAACGCTACGAAGATGTCCTCGAAGAGAACGCAGGGATCGACTCAACAGAGTCATAGCAGGCTGTCCACCACCTCATGAAGTGTCCAACACCCCGTCAACGAGAGCGCGACCTCCCAACTCTCAGCATCCACCGATAACAACGCAGCGCAAGCCGTATCCAGCCCCACATATTCACCACAAAGTGCGCTCGCAGCTTGAGACCAACCAGGATTGTGTCCGACTGCGATCGCACAACCACCTTGTCCAAGACCACAAAGCGCCTCATCGATGTCCTTCAATTGTCCCAAATAGAACTCACTCCGCGTATGCCAGGCGATCTTTTCTTCCCAAGCCTCTTGCAGCCCTCGTTGCGTGAGCGTCGTCCGTGCAGCGTCACTGTAAAAACCGATCTGCGGCATCCAACCCGCATCGCGCAGCAATCCAGCGACAGCCGACACCTGACGATGCCCAAGTTGAGAGAGCACTCGCGCGTGATCCCCCATCACATGGTGGGACTCAGCCTGCCCGTGACGCATCAAAATTAAGCGGTGTTTCTCCATTACCAGCTCCTATCGACGAAGAAAAAACGAGTCCCCTATGTATACCACCACCTCAACGCACATCAAACCGGTAAGGCTCAGGATGACCATCGAGAGACAAGATAAATTTCTCCTTCTCCGCGACGATACGAATATTTCCAGCGCTCACGACCCCGCGATTTCCAATGCGACTGATCCTCGTCTTTGTCGGATCACCACATTTCTCTTTTTGCGCGATCCCCGCAGAGGTCACCAAAATCCACACTTGTGATATCGAAAGATACCGCTGCAGCACCTCCGCGTGGGGATGACAGTAAGTGTTATCCGTCCCAGAACTGATAAGCACCACCTGTGGCTCAATCGCGCGCATAAAGAGCGAGTTGGAGCTCGTCTTGCTGCCATGATGATGGGCGCGGTAGACATCCACCTTTGGCAACTCTGCGGATAACTTCGTCTCGACATCAGGTGTCCCATTCCCTCCTCCGGTCAAATCCCCCGCAGTCCAAAAACGAAACTTACCGTACTTCACCATGACACCGATGCTCTTGCAATTCGCCTCGTTGCCACAAGAGATGCTCGTCAGACTGCCGTCCTTCTTTTTAATGACACCATTTGCGACCCGGACTTCGACCTCTACGTCGCCTCCGAGTGAGATGGTTGGAAAGGAGTTCTTATCTTTGCCATCGAGGACTTGGTGAAGTTTGGGGAAGCGATTGCGCGCAGCCGCATAGCCAGGGTTCTTACTCCACCCACCGTAATCCCAAATCTTTTTGAGCGGGACAACATCGTCTGCGGTATCGACAATGCCATCCCGTCCCTTGAAAAGCTTCTCGAAACCACCAACGTGATCGGCGTCGTAGTGCGTCGCGATGACATGATCGAGCTTTTGAATGCGGAGGAATTGCAGGAGTTCGATGACTTTGGAGACCTCTTCCTCTCGACTCGCGTCGATCAACATCGTCTGCCCTGTGGGGGAGATAATCAAGGTCGCGTCACCCTGTCCGGCTTCGATCGCGTAGACTGTAAGCGCGTCTGGCAGCACCTCAAACGCGCCCCCAAGCAGTCCGAGTTGTTCACCAGCTTCATTTTTAAGGATCAGATCGTAGCGACCTGTCGGGGTATTTGCGGGTACGACGGCCTCGACCTCTTTCTCATTCTTCCAGACTGTGTTGGTGAGCGTGACTGTGTGTTCGAGGTTGGCCAGTACAAATACAGGACGTGAAGGCAGGCGAGCACCAAGCACTGTGATCTTGGTTGCCGAACGCTGGAGTCCCTGGTTAGGTCGTAATGTGTCAAGGACAGGAGGACGCGTCTCCATACAAGAGGAGAGTCCACACACCAAACCAACAAAAGAGAGCGCAATGATCCATGCAAAAATACGTCGCCGGGTGTCCATATCAAACAGGCAGCGTGCTCCCTTCGTGTGTTTGACATTCGATGAGAGCGTCTGCCTCCTCCTTTATGTTGTGATCCGCGATCAGGTAATGGGAGTACGTGATGGAGAAAGATCCCGCCAGATAGACTCGAATGCTTGAAGCTCAGTGTGTCGTTCTCTTGCGACGGCTTTAAGCAGCTCATAGACACGTGGAAACTCTTTCATCACGGAGAAAAAATCTTCGGCCTTGAGCTTCAACAGACTACACGCTTCGAGAGAAACGAAGCTACATGTCGACGGCTTCTTGGTGAGCAACGCGAGCTCGCCAAAGAACTGACCCGGACCGATCCTCGACAGCAACGTCTGCTCACCATCAGGTCTTGATTTGTAGATCCCGACCTCTCCTCCAGCGATCAGGTACAACGCATCAGCAGGCTGCTCTTCGGCGAGTAGTGTCTCGTCAAGCTTGGCATCTGTCACGGTGAACCGCTCAGCAAGCTCCCAACGTTTGTGATCGGGGATCGGAAAGAAGAGCAACGAGGTCATCAACAAGTTTTGGATCAAGCGCTGGTACACAAAACGCTGAAGCTCGTCGTACACATGAGGAGAATGCTCGATGATAGATTGCAAATCATCTCGATTGAGTTCGAGCAACTCGCTGTTTTCAGACGCGAGGACCGTCGCGGTCCGGCGGAGCGGCGTGAGCAACGCGATCTCACCAAAGAATTGTCCCTCAGCCAGGACCCCGACCTCTTCGTCAAAATCATCGACTCTATGGACGATACGCACGGAGCCTTTGAGGATAATATAGAATGTATTTCCGACCTCTCCTTGACGGATGATCTCATCACCCGCCGCAAAACGACGGCGCGACATACGCGTCAGGATCGATGTAATGCTTTGGGCATCGAGTTGGTTGAAGAGAGGTGGCAACGGGGAATCTTGTTCTGTGCTTGACTCTTTGCCAGAGGAGGATGTCAGGCGTTGTAGCTCAAACGGAGAAGGGGAAAGCATCGTCGCTTCGCCTGCTTCTTCGTCAAAAGAACCGGACTCTTCGATTTGGCGTTTGAGCTCTTGTACACTTGCGTCTTCTTCGATCGGCGTCTTGGAAAAGGACGGCATTGAGGTCAACGTCGAAGGCTCAGTGTTACCGTACTGTTCACTGTACTGCGCCGCAAGCCACTGTGTCATCTCCTCCCCTTTTTCAGAGGAGAGCCCAGTGAGCTCTTTTGCAGTCGAGATGGCCTTCAGGAACTCGCCTTGCTCGGCATACGCTTTGACAAGCTTAACATACCAGCTTATGGACGCATCAAACTCGTGTAGTTCCTGATGGAGTCCTGCACGAAACGTGAGCAATGCAGTGTCATCAGGAGACGCTTCTTGGTGTTGCTCACACAACGCCAATGCGTCTTGGAGACGCCCCTCCAGGTACATCGTTTCAATTTGTTTGTAAACTTGATCGTCCGCCATCTTGCTTCCCTTATAGTCGGAATATATTGGAAGTAAACAACCTCAATCTACGGCGTAAGCCTCAGGGACTTTTTGATTTCGCCAAGATATTTGTTGCAGCATTGTAAAGAGCACCAGTCCGATGAAACTTTTGTACCATTGATACCATGTGTGCGGCATAAAACTCAAGTACGAGCCAATGTGGAGAGCGTGGAGAGAAGCGAAACACTCCATATATGGAATGTGTCAGCATCGCGAGCATGTGTGGGGAGTTGAAGAGAGAGAACGATTGGGATTGTTGGAGAGGAGGAGCTGGAGGCGTTGTTTATTGGTTTGTGATGATGACCTTTGCCTGGACACGTGCGTTGTCCATTGTCGCAAAGATTGTAGTCTCACCAGCCTGGACTCCCTGGAAAGTGAAGTGAACAGTGTCTTCACCTGGGTTGACCTTCACACTTACGCTCTCCTCTGCAGGGCGGAGGACATCAGTGTTTGCGACGTTGAACGTCATGGTGCCTTCGTTTGTGCGGGGTTGGCTCAAAAACACAGAGACCGCGATGGTGTCGTCCACCTTAACGCGCAAAAAGTGAGGGGAGATGGTTGTGGGGACGCCATCGTCGAAACGGTTGCTACATCCACCTGCAAACAAACCCAACACCAAAACCAACAAACCACAAAATCGAAAAACTCTTGCCGTCATGACTCAAATCCTCATGCTTGATTGACGCGTTGCTATAAAGCAGATAGCAAACGTATGTGAAAAGAGACCATTGTCCCTTATGTTTGTTTGAACTGTGACACCATAAGCGACAGCTTGGCAGTGTGTCAAAAGAAAACCTTGAGAAAACCTCGACGTTACAAAGAAACAAGTCAAAAAAGACCAGCAATCCGGCAGTGAACCGTAGGAAGCTCTGTTTTGAAAACATCCCACACCGGTTGACATATCTACCATGGATGGAGATCATAACGTCGTCATCGCTTGCACTCTCACAAACAGGAGATTGCGTATAGTGAAAAACAACCCAAAAGTCAAGGGAGCCAATCTCGAAAAATGCAAAGAGAAACATGCTATCGAGTTGAGTCCCATATGATTTTCATCCATGCGTATGACCGATTCTGCCCCAAACATGATCATCTCCCATGAAGGAAAACTCATGCAAATCAGAACAGTACATATTCTCCTGTGGGCCTTTTGCTGCCTCCTACCGCTCTCTGTCCAAGCGCAATCAGCCGGGAGCAAAGAACAAAAATTATTGTCACTCGACAACCAGATCTCCGCGCTCGAAAACAAAGCTTTCGAGCTACGCGAAAAGATCGATATCATCAGTAAAAAGATCTTCAAGGGCCAATTCAAGGTGTTCAAAAAGGCCCAGGTCGCCCTCATTCACGTGAGTAAACTTGGTGGTGCCTTCAAAGTGAATCAGGTCTCTTACTGGCTCAACAAACAAAAAGTCTTCCAAGCCACCGAATCCAAAAGCAACCCACTGCCCACACAAAAGACCATCTACTCCCAAGGTCTCACACCTGGAAAGTACGAACTGCGCGTCAACGCAAAGATCCGAGGACACGGATACAACGTCTTTACGTACATGAAAAAGTACAATTTGGAGATGAACAGTAGCCTTAAGTTCGACGCTTACAAAGGCCGACAGACACGCATCTATATCGAGTTCCAAGACAAGGGCGGAAAAGATCTCCGCAAGCGCGTCAAGCTCGTCTTTCGTAAGTCCTTCAAACGCTGATAGACCACAACCATATGCTCCACACAACACCCCTCACCGTTCGTCTCTTCGCCCTCTTCTTCTCGCTTGTATTGTTGGCAAACTTCCAGGCTTGCCGCACCACAGGAAGCTTTTACAATTGCCCACGTGCAGCCTCTTTCTACACCAAACGCTACTGTTTTGAAGAACCCAAAGAGAAAGTCACCAAGATCATCAAGTGGATGCTCAAGCGCTATGAGTACCCCGTGATCTCTTCGACACAAGGACACTTCAAAACCAAAACCGTCCACATGCCCAGATACAGCTGTGGTTCGACATGGGGATTTGAGATCGGTTTGCACATCAAAGTCACACATCACAAAGGCAAGATCGACCTCAAGGGTTTGCCCAAGTGGGCCTTCAAAAAGAAAAACCCACCCCCTCCAACGCCTCCAAAGCGTGCGTCTTTTAAAGACAGTGACGCCTATTTTCAGGCAGTCGAAGCCTACCAGACGTCTTTGCAGTCCCTCGTCTCCGCACAAAATCGTATCGTCCAATTGATGAATCGCTGGCGGGGTTGCGACATTCGCACCTCAAAAATGCGCACAGTTGTCGAGATCGACGCAAATATACTCGGCTACCCCACCAACACATTCGGTGTGCCCCAAAAAAACAAACCCGCCAAAAAGATCCGCTCTCGCTATAAACTCGAATACTCGATGTTACGCATCATCGGCTGGAAACTCGGTCGCCTCAAATACATGAGACGCATGATCAAATAACCCCCCACTTCCTCAAAGATGCTCCTCAAAGACATCCGCCTGAAAGACCAAGACATCGCACTTTTCGTCACGCCACGTATCTCCAGGAAGCCCTGCTTTTCGACATGTCTGCTCTAGAAAAGTCACAAGATCCCACCCGCGCTCTGAAGCAACTTGGGGTAACAAAACCCCCCGCCTTTTACGCGCTGAGACGATCAGTCCATCACGACCAATCACCAACGAGCCATCAAAGGGCTGCGGAGGTGTCAATACACTGATTTCAAACACAAGGTCGTCAAGCTCATCCTGCCTCACAGGCGCAAAGCGGGGATCGTGACAAGCCGCCTGAATCGCCATATCTCGTACAGCTTCCCATAACGGAGACTCCCAAGAGAAGCGGCCAATACAACCACGTAGCGCACCATCACGCAGACGCAGCGTGACAAACACGGCACCATTTTGTGTAAACGCAGCGCCAGTCAAAACGGGCAAAGCTTGTTCGAGGACGTGAGCGTACACAGTGTCTCGTGCGAACTGCAGCAGGGTGGCTTGTTCTTCCGAAGAGAGCGGAACAAATGAGGACATCGGAGGCTCCAAACAAAGAGACATACCAAATGTATCAATCGATATGTTGGGTGCTCAGGTGTTATTGGGATTGTGAAGACGTTGTTGTGGAGAAGGTCGTTCGCCGGTTTGACGAAAATGCACGTAATCTTCGAGGATTTGTTGGTGATCAAAGCACATCTCTTGAGGGAGTGCTTCAGGCGCAAATCGTTTCGCACGCTTTGCGTCGTCAGCGCCTACAGGCTCTCCCTCTGCGTGCCCGACAAAAACGACGGAGGTCACATGCTGTCGAGGATCCCGTGTTGGCGCGGAGTACGTATACAACATCGTCTCAAGAGTGACATTGAGACCTGTCTCCTCTTCGATCTCCCTGACAGCAGCAGCCTCTACAGATTCACCATAATCGACAAACCCACCAGGTAACGCCCAGCCCTTGGGTGGATTTTTTCGCTCGATCAACACAACATCCCCATCGATTTCGACGATAACATCGACTGTTAAGTAAGGATTTCGAGGGTGATTTCCCATAACAAGTCCTTTTCGTTCAGGCTTCGGATTCAGGAATGATCGAGCCGTCGGGATTGAGTCGTCCGGCAAGCGGCGCACCACCTTCAGGAGGTCCAATGTTCATCTCGGCTTCAGATGGGCGGATGTAAATGGGTAAGACCTCCCAGAGCGCGGGGAGGGTCTCTTGCTGTAGTAATGTGCTTCCGACGCGGGCAAGGTGGACGGCATGTAAGGAGTGACTCGCGACGCGATCTTGGACGAAGCGCGCGCCTTCGACTGCAAAGCTCGCGCGGTACACATCGACTCCATCACCGAGCAGCAACACCTCTTCATCAAGCGCGAGCAGCTCTTGTACAAAAGCATCAGGTGAGAGCAAACGCGGTCCCTTCACCGTCTCAAGGATAGGTACAGGAACATCTCCAGAGAGGTCGTAGGACCGACGATACAACCCCGTATAGATCTCTTTCTTGCGCGCGTCTTTGCACACCGCGACGAGAGCAGGTCCAAATCCAGCGCTCATCGCATGTGCTTCGAGGGAACACACACCGACAAGTGGACACTTTTGCGCAAACGCCAACCCTTGCGCGGTCGCGACGCCGACGCGCAGTCCTGTAAAAAGACCAGGCCCCACACCGACAACCAACCCATCGAGTACGGACATATCCCACCCGACAGCTCGCAACGTCTGATCGATCAACGCGAGCAGCTGTTGACTGTGCTTGGTGTCCACCTTGACCACAACGTCGGCGAGTACATTCTCCCCTTCAACGAGCGCGAGTGCTGTGTATTTTGTCGATGTATCAAATGAGAGGATCTTCATGAAAAGAAAGTCTCCGTCAAAACAACATCCCTTTTCGAGCGCGCATTGTGCGCTCTTTCAACCAGAGAAAAGGCGCTGCAGATCATTTTTAATCGCGAGCAAAAATAAAAACAGAAGAAAGATCAACCCAAGTAAAAAGGCCGACTCTTTGATCTTGGGTGGGACAGGTCGGCGAATCACGCCTTCTATCAAAAAGAACAGCAGATGACCACCATCGAGCAAAGGGATGGGCAAGAGATTGACGATTCCCAGATTGATGCTGATCAGCGCGAGATGACGCAAGAAAATCTCCCACCCACTTTTAACGGCCTCTTGTGCGATCTGGAAGATCATAATGGGGCCGCCGATATTGTCCGACGAGATCTCTTGCGTGAAGAGTTTTTTGATCACCCTCACAAGTAACCCAGAGAAAAACCACGTGTCTTGTGCTGCCCTTCGGAACGCGAAGGAGACAGGAGATGTGATCGGGATCTTCACACCACGCTCGTAAGGCATCCCTAATTGAATCCCCAAAAGCGTTCGCTTGTGTCGCTGCTTGAGGGGATCGACAAAGGTCACCTCGAACAACGTAAAGGAACGACGAGTGATCTCGCCCTTTCGTTCGTACACGATGGTATATTTTGCGTCCTTTTTGTTAGGCAGCGAACCAAGATCGGAGGCTATCTGAAGTGTCTTTCCTCCGAGCTTGAGCAATCGATCACCGACTTGAATCCCTGCTTTGGCGAGGGGCGTACCAGCGCGCACTGATTTGACAAAAAGTTCAGAAGAGTGAATGCCATCCCAATAGACTGCCTTTCCTTTTGAGGTCAAACGTGTGGCTGGGTGGACAACAATGGTGTGAGGTTTCATGGGGTGACGAAAACGCAGCGCTGGGTTGTGGATACGCAGTGTGCGTTGCACGGTGTATTTGTGGGGTCCCTTTGGGTGACTCTGACGAAAACGAACGAGCTCTTCCCAGCGGCGGATAGGGGTGCCATTGACGGCGATGATCCGATCCCATGTACGAAGTCCAGCACGATAGGCCGGACTGTTGGGGTCTGAGATCCCAACAGTGGGCGTGCGAAAGTCGGCTGTGATACCGATGATGCCGCGCTTCTTTTTGGAGCCAAAGGCATCATCTTCTTCGATCGTGCGAGGGATGATCTTTACGTCGAATTGGCGTTTTCCACGGGTGATACGGAGCTGGACATGCTTTCCTGGAATATCTCCGATCAAGTGGAGTAGATCGCGAAAGTACCGAGTCTTTGTCCCATTGACTGCGTCGATCCTATCGCCGGCTTGCAACCCAGCCTTCGCGGCAGGATATCCAGGGATCACAGAGCCGATCGTCGTGGAAACAGCCTGTCCTTGGAGCAAATAGATAATGCCCAACGCCATCAAAGGTAGGACGACAATATTTGCGAATGGTCCGGCAAATACGATCAACGCTCTTTGCCACAGTGGTTTGCACGCAAACGCACAATGACGCAGATGTGGAGGGATCTCGGAGACCTCTGCGTCTCCAAACATCTTCACGTATCCACCAAGTGGGAGCCAACCTATCTGATAGCGCGTCTCTCCCCAGCGAAAGCTAAAGATGCGCCCGTAAAATCCAAGAGAAAACACATCGACACGTACACCAAACATTTTGGCGAAGAGGAAGTGCCCAAATTCGTGGATAAAGATCAGCAGCCCCAACATGATGATGAAGCCAAAAACGCTCAGTAAAGCGGCCATACGCCATGAACCTCATAGGGGAATCAGGGAGGGAGCTCCGTTGACAAAAGAGCAGGAAGTGAGCCGGATGTGTTCCGGACACCACACTAAGCGGGACGAGCCAGTACAACCCAGATCGCGTAATAGAAGATCAGAGGGGCATTAAACAACAGGCCATCCACACGGTCGAGGATACCACCGTGTCCAGGTAAAATCGTTCCCGAATCCTTTACACCGTATGCGCGTTTAAGCAAGGATTCAAAAAAGTCACCTGTTTGGCCGAGAACAGCAGCCCCACAGCCGATGATCAGACAATCAACAGGCTGTAAGAATGGCATCAATGTGAACCGCACCCCCCACGCCCCGAGACTCGCGCCAACAATACAACCAAACAACCCCGCCCATGTTTTGTTGGGAGAGACAGAAGGGAAGAGTTTGGGACCGCCGATAAATTTACCAAAGAAGTACCCACCTGTATCGGCGAGGAAGGTGCAGGCGAGCGCCAAAAACAGCCAGCCTGAGAAGTGTTCTTTGAAATCCATCGCGTCAGGGAGGCGACACAAAAAGATCAGGTGCGCAGCCAACCCCCCGAGATATACGATCCCCAAAAAGACCAATCCAACCCTCGAAGGGACAGGAGAGAGGTCTTCTCGTTTGCCTTCGAAGATCAAAAAAGTGAGGGCAAGACCCATCAAAAGGGCGACGAACAAAGGGGTGGCAGGTGGGACAAGGGAGAGGTCAAAAGGAGCGGGTCTCGCGACAGGAGGACTCCAGAACGTGACCAGCCCGAGCATCAACAAGATGCACCAACCAACAGAGATGAAGCGTATGGTGTTAGAGCCGTCAGGCAGGACAATCCCTGTAAACTCCCAAAGACCGACGATTGCGACGACAAAACCGACGACTGCGACGGACTGCCATGGTCCCCATACCATGAGGGAGAGAAGCCCTGGCAGCAGCACTATCGATGTCAAGATTCGTTGCGTTAACCCACTCAAAGAGCGCCTCCTAAAGTTCGAAACATGGAGTTAAAACTCCATAATTTCCTTTTCTTTTTCCTCGATGACCAGATCGAGAGCTTTGATGTACTTGTCGGTCTCGTCTTGGACTTTCTTCAGCGCGCGATGTTGCTCGTCTTCGCTGATCTCTTTGTCGTCTTTGGCGGACTTGATCAAGTCATTCGAATCGCGTCGATGGTTACGAATCGTGACTTTGTACTCTTCTCCGAGCTTCTTCACTTGTTTGACGAGATCTTTACGGCGCTCACCGGTCAAAGGTGGGATGGGGATACGGATGATCTTTCCGTCGTTGGACGGCGTCAAACCGAGACCAGAGGCCTGGATTGCGCGCTCAACATCAGTCAGCAGGTTCTTCTCCCAAGGCGCAACAGTGAGCAAGCGCGCTTCTGCGACGGTCACGTTAGCGACCTGTGTCAGGGGAGTGGGCATACCGTAGTAGTTGACCTTCACGCCATCGAGGAGGCTCGGTGAAGCGCGACCTGTCCGCACACGGCTATATTCTTTCCGAAGGTTTTCTACGGCTTTTTTACATTCGCTTTCAAATTGATCGAAGATTTCTGTCAACATTACAGATCCTCCACAGGTCTTTCAGCTTGATGGCAGATGATCGTCCCAACATTCTCCCCCAACACTGCACGTTTGAGGTTGCCTTTGGTGGACAGATCAAACACCAAGATTGGAATTTGATACTCACGACAAAAAGAAACACTGGTTGCATCCATGACACGAAGATCGTGTTGTAACAGATACAAGTAGTCGAGCTTGTCAAAGCGCTTGGCTTCAGGGTGGGTTCGTGGATCGGCATCGTACACACCGTCCACTTGCGTCGCCTTGATCAGCAACTCCGCACCGATCTCACCCGCACGAAGTGCGGCGGCTGTGTCCGTGGAAAAGAAAGGATGACCTGTACCACCCGAAAAAATCACCACATCACCACGCTCAAAAGCCTCTGTCACTTCAAGCTGGTTGTAACCACGCGCAACGCCTTCGACTTGAAGTCCCGAAAACAGCGAACAAGGAAGACCACGCTTGTGACACGCAGCGCGGAACGTTACACCGTTCATGATGGTCGCCATCATCCCGACATAATCTGCAGAGGTCCGCTCCATCCAGGAAGCCTGAGCGCCCCGAAAGTAGTTGCCACCACCAATCACAAGCCCTATCTGCACACCCATCGCATGCAGCTCAGCGACATCACCAACTAGGTCATGCAAGAGGTCAGGATCCACCCCAAAAGGCTCTTTGCCTTTGAGGGCCTCTCCACTCAACTTCAAAAGGATCCGACGATAATGAGGAGAAGACACGTTCACTTTCCTGTTTATAGATAGAGTTGGAAGGATTACAGACTTCACGTAAAAAGACCTGATAGCAATAACACGAACCCTCGCTTTTCGCAAGGCATTCCCACCAGAGCCAGAGCATTTCCCGCCCGATCAACAGGTGGCTTTTTGTGAAGAGATAGATGTCCATCGAGGTCGCTATAGAAAAGACCTTTGACATCATGGGTATGGAAAGTAGGGAGTGGATCAGGAGAGGTCAAAAAGGGGGGAGCGTGTGGGGAGCTTATGCACCGACAGCTTTTGCGACTTCTGCAGCGAGATCGTCTTCGCGTTTTTCGAGACCTTCACCGAGGACAAAGCGTGCGAAACGACGAACTCTGATGTTCTCGCCAATCTCAGCAACAACCTCTTTGATGACCTCTTCGACGGTCTTCTTGTCTTCTTTGACAAATGGTTGGTGCAACAAACAAACTTGCTTGTAGAATTTGCTGACACGGCCATCGACGATTTTGTCGACGATTTTTTCGGGTTTTCCTTCTTGGAGAGCTTGCTCGCGGAAGATGCCTTTTTCACGCTCAAGGACGTCAGCAGGAATCTCTTCGGGAGTGACGTACTCAGGTGCTGTTGCAGCGATTTGCATCGCGATATCAGTCAACAACTCTTGGAAACGGTCAGTACGTGCGACAAAGTCAGTTTCGCAGTTAAGCTCGACGAGAACGCCGATTCTTCCGCCCATGTGGATATAAGAACCAACAGCGCCTTCGCTCGCGATGCGGCTGGATTTTTTATCGGCAGACGCCATCCCTTTCTTGCGAAGGAAGTCAACTGCTTCTTCGATATTTCCGTTGGTTTCTTTGAGAGCTTTTTTACAATCCATCATGCCAGCGCCTGTTTTATCGCGCAGCTGCTTGACCAATTTCGCCGTAATTTTCACGTCGGACATCGATAGCCTCCAAAATGTCCCCATTAGTGTAAGGGGGAGTAAAGCAAACCCCGCGCTCTTGTCACCATGTAGACGACAACGAAGGCGGGGAGTAAAATCGTATATGTTGTTTCTGATTCAGTACAAAATGAGAGACGAACCAAGAAAAGGGATGGTTCGAAGAAGCCCTTATCCCTCTTCGCGCGCTGCGTGGGGACGAATTTCCACTGCGGGACCGGGTTCTTGCGTCTTGTCTTTTCTGGGTTTCTTCGCTTTTTTGGAATCGTTGGGACGCTCTTTACGCATCGACTTGCCTTCGATACACGCGTCTGCGACGATCTTGGAGACCAAGCGGATGGAGCGCAACGCATCGTCGTTACCGGGGATAGGATACTCGACCAATGTGGGGTCACTGTTGGAGTCAACGATCGCAACGACGGGGATACCGAGCTTTTGCGCTTCGTTGATCGCGATGTGATCTTTGACAGGGTCGATCACAAACATCAAGCCGGGCAATCCCTTCATACCTTGGATACCACCGAGGTTGCGCTTGAGCTTCTCGACCTGTCTGGTCAATTGCAAGACTTCTTTTTTGGGGAGGGACTCAACGGTTCCATCTTCAAACATTGCTTCGAGCTTGTTGAGGCGCTCGATACTTTGTTTGATCGTACGGAAGTTGGTCAACATACCACCGAGCCAGCGGTTCTGGACGTAAAATTGTCCACAACGATCAGCCTCTTCACGGACGATGTCTTGTGCTTGTTTCTTTGTACCGACGAACAGTACATCGTTTCCTTGCGCAACAGACTCACGGATGACTGCATATGCGTGGCGAAACAAACGCACTGTTTTTTGCAAGTCGATAATATGGATACCGTTACGGGAACCATAGATGTATGGACGCATCTTGGGGTTCCAGCGGCTTGTTTTGTGTCCAAAGTGAACACCAGCTTCCAACAATTCACGAATCGTAATAGCCATGTTTCATTCTCCTAATGGGTTTGGCCTCCACATTCTCCAAACGCACATGGAAATTCAGAGTCTCTGAACACCCAATCCAAGTACATAGAAAATGTGTGTGTATTTTGATCACGAATGTGTGATCGAGAAGAGCTTGTAACACATGACATCACGGATTGCAAGCGCTCATCAAAAAACAAAGAGATATCAAAGACTCTCCAGAAGGGAAAGAAAAGCAGACGGTGGGGGGGATGAGGACGTTCCAGGCGCAGAAGACATCAAGGAGTCTTGCATCCACCAGGATAGAAGCCAGAACAGCGCACAGATTCGCGCCACGTCGTCTTGGTGCCTGTTGCGTTGTTCTTTCCGATCTGATCTTTGAGTGAGGTTCCAGTGTTCTCATCCATCAACCAGAGTCCCAGCGTATCAGCCGTCTTGGTCATCGTGCAAGGAGGTGTGAAGTCCGCTGTATAAGCGGCTTTCTTGGAGATACGTATCCCTCCCATATGACCATAAAAGCGCCAACTCGAACGTGCGACCTTGCCGACATCCGCTTCGGCACCAAACAACAGTGGGACGCCCTTCGTGTAAGATATCGTGTCTGCTGCAGCTTTTGTATCTCCGACCTTTTTCCCATCGACGTACAAGCGCAGCTCCTTTCCATCAAATGTACCGGCGATATGGACCCACTTATTCGCGGTGATCAAGCCCGCATATTTCACGCGCAATGTCGTGTAAGAGCGCCCATTGAGTGGACGCACGAGGAAGGAGAGCTGCCCTCTCGTCTGACGTGAATAGTCAATATACATCCCATACCCACCGGACTGAGCTTTTGAGATCAGCGTCTGCGCAACGGCCTGATTGGTTCGGAAGAAGTAAAACCAACCTTCAATCGTCAGGCCACCAGTAGGTTCAAAGTCCGTACCGGTCCCCACATCGACATGGCTTGTCCTCCCATCGAAAGACAAGGCATACTGTGTCTTTTCATCGACAATACCGTCACAATCATTATCCTTTGAGTCTGCACAAATTTCCTGTGTTGGCTTGCTCTCTCCAACACAATCAGTCCATTTGCCGCTCGTACAGGTCTGTTGGCCGTCTTTACACTCACCTTTGCCTTGTGAAGCTTGTGAGCCAGAATAACAAGCGCGACTCTCTCCTTCTTTCGTGCATGTACACGTCTCATCGATCGCGCCGTCACAATCGTTATCCTTCCCATCGCACTTGGTCTCGCTCTTTTCGTAGTCAGCACCATATTGTGCCGCAGTGCAGGCGACCCACTGACCTTTTTCACATGCCTGCTTGGCGACTCCACAGATACCATTCCAAAGAACACATGACGGGGGATTTTTTGGCGCGTTATCGACTTGACCATCGCAGTCATCATCACGGCCATTACACGATTCATCCTTTGGCAAGACCTCCCCAGCACATGCTCCCCAAGTGCTGTTTGCGCAGGTTTGCTTACCCTTCGCACAGTCCCCAACACCTGCGAGCTTTGGATCTCCAGTGTAACAATCTCGCTGATCACCATCCTGGCAATCGGGACAATTCTCTTCAGAATCGGGTTTACCGTCGCAATCGTCGTCCTCACCGTTAAAGCACACCTCTTGGTCTGTCGGCTTCAGCTCGCCTTCACAAGCCCCCCAGAACCCATCGATACAGGTCTGCTCTCCGCCTTTACAACGTCCCACATCTTTTGTACCAGCGGGTCCTGTGTAACAGGGTCTCTTTTCGCCGCTTTGGCACTCAGCATCGAGCGCCTGAATGCTGATAATCGTTCCGCCCTTCCCTACGATGATCCCCATCTCTTTGGAGTGGACATCGATATCATAGAGATCGGAGAAGGCTTCGCGTGCTTCGTTGCTCCACGTTTTTCCAGCATCTCGTGTGCCGTAAAGCAATCCATCTTTGCCGATCAACCACCCGCGCTCCTTGCCAAGAAAGTGGATACCGTAAATCGTCGACGTTGTCGGTGACTTTTGATTGCTCCAACCTTCCCCTGCGTTGATGCTTTTAAACAGCAGCCCACCTTCTCCAGCCGCCCAACCATTTTGAGCATCGGAAAAATGAACATCCCAAAAAACGCTGGTTGTCCCAGTGACCGCAGACGTGACGGTCTGGGCTCCATCCCGCGTCAACACGATCGCACCAGATGAACCTGCGACCAATCCGCTTTTATCATCGAAGAAATACATCCCGTGAAGGTCGATGTTTGTCGAACCAGAAGTCGACTGCCAACTATCTCCCCCTGTTCGCGTGCGAAGCAAGGCAAAACCATCCCCAACGGCGTAACCACGGTTCTTATCCAAAAAGACGATCTTATAGAGCGTCTCAGAGACGGGTACAGTCGACTTCTTCCAGGTCACACCACCATCAGTCGTACGAAGCATCACCCCCTGTGTCCCGACAACCCAGCCATTTTGATCGTCGATAAATGAGACCGCTCTCAGATCGGCATCTGTGCCAGAGGTTTGTTTTTTCCAGGTCACGCCAGCGTCGCTACTATGGAGGATCATACCTTTGGCTCCGACGACCCATGCCAACTTCGATGTCGGCGCTGAGACGCCGAACAAGTCGACTGTCACACCAGAGGTCGCAGGAGACCAGTCATAGGCTTTGTTCTTCTTCTCGGGAGGTGCTGTGTCTGCGATCTTTTCGACAACTTTCTCAGGTGAAGTCTTCTCACCAGCATCGGCTGTGTTTGTCTCGTCTCCTCCGTCTGTATTGGTTTGCTCAACACATGCACCACTCTGACAAACCTTTCCAGTAGGGCATGGCTGGGTATCACTACAAGCGGTCTCCGAAGGACTACACGCGCCCCACAAAAGTAGCAGCCCTACCATACACACAAACAGGCACTTGGACATTCTCTTCATTTTTAACAAACCTTTCGCCTTCATCAACAAGGACAACCAGCTCCTGGAAAGAAACGATCCTTGGAGAGCGGATATACGCAGACACAAAAATGATGTTCTTTTGCTCGTAGCAATCAAACATACCACATGGAAGGAAAAACGGTCATTTCCTCCTCATCTCCATCAATCAGTGTAAACACAAAACAAATCAAAAAGGTGCAGAAATAGTCAAAAGCTTGTATTCTTGTGACATGATCAGCCCTGTGGTACCATGCCTCTGTTAAACGAGTAAAAGCTGACCACACAAACAAGAGGTGTATACAGGTGACCAGACAGCTTCGCTTTACCCTCAAGTATGGGGCAATCATTCTATACAGCCTGTGCATACTTGTGAGCTTACAGAGACCATCCCTTGCGAACTCATCGAAAGCCTGCTCTTACCTCTTCCAGGACGGTCTCCATCTCAAAGCCGCGATCTGCTTTCGAAACAGAGCCAACAAACTCCCACCAGGCAACAAGCTCTCCAGGATCCAAAAGAAGGTCAAAGCTCTCTACTTAAAAAACGCGTCAGCCGCGTTTTTAAGCGCTGCCAAGAAAGAAACCAACAAGAAAAAACAACTCTATCTCAAAGAGCTCTCCGTGAAAGTCCTCGCACGCTATCTCAAAGAAGGACTCTGCACAAACGCATACAACTGCAAATTAATACGCCAGCAACAACTCTTGACCAAAGGCGAAATCGGATACGCAAGTCTCGCGATGGTCGGTGGGAAAGAGGAACAACGTGCGACCGTCAAGATCCTCGGCTACAAGTACAAAAAAGTCATCAAAATGCCACCAAACTGGGCAGGAAAACTGCGGCCAGGACAATACGATGTGCTCGTCTTCTACTATGGGAACTTCGTCAAAAAATGGACCCTCACCCTCAACCCTTCAGAGAGTAAGGTGCTCGCGTTGCCCAGCCCCGAAACAAAGACAAACACACCTCCCCGCAGGCACGTCGCGGTCATCCCACGCCGACAACAACCTCCAGTCAAACGCACCACTCCCAAACAGACCAACTTCGCGCCCTTCATCATCATGGGTATTGGTGCGGTCGCTCTCATTGGCGGAGGATTGACGACGGTTCTCGGCCTCTTCGATAACTTCGAAGCAGAGAACATTATCAAAACAAAGAGCGCAGCAGCCCAAACCTTTGTAGACAAAAACAAAGGCGCCGATCCACCGGCGTCTCTTCCCTACGAGCTCACCCCCAACGTCTATAGACAACAGGCACTCTCCAAAACAACAGAACGCGATCTCAAATACGCCGTTGGATTGGGGCTCGTCGGTGCAGGTATCATAGGCCTCGGGCTCGGCGCCTTCCTCTCGCTCCCCCCAGCCAAACAAAGTATCTCCTCGGCCCCCCCACACAACACCTCCACTTTCCACACATCTTTTTAAACACACGACATCACTTCTCCCCCACAACAAGCAGCCTTCTATTTGCCAAAGCACGATCACGGGATTATCTTCGTATGGAGCGTCTGACCACAGCGCCTACCCAAAGGAGAATAACCACATGATCAGTCAGGAAGAATGGGTGCTCGCCTCCGCCTCTCCTAGAAGAGTTGAACTGTTGAGTCGGTTGGGGATATCTTTTCGCAAACAACCTTCACACTCAGAAGAGCCTTCTCCGAAGCCCAATGAAAAACCCGAAGAATACGCGATTCGAAGCGCCGCCCACAAAGCAGAAGATGTACAATCCACTCTTCCACATCATGCGATATGGTTGCTAGCAGCAGACACGATCGTCGTGCTCGATGAGCACATCCTCGGCAAACCAACAGACGAAGACCATGCATTTGACATGCTCTCACGCCTGCAAGGGCGTTCCCATGAAGTCTACACAGCCTTCGCGCTTTATCACAAGCAACGTGGTATCGCTCACACCGAAGCTGTCCAAACACGTGTCTGGTTTCGCCCTCTCACACCTGCACAAATCAGACGCTATATCGCGACCGGTGAGCCCATGGATAAAGCCGGAGCATACGGCATTCAAGGACGCGGAAGCGCGCTCGTCCGACGCGTCGAAGGATGTTACTTCAACGTCGTAGGACTTCCTCTTAATCGACTCGCCGAAGCCATTGAAGACCTCGGCGCAGGACAGCTCATTTAAGACCTATATATAATGAAGGAGAGATCTATGGGAGCTATCGCTGAACGGTTCAATCAAGTCAAACAACGCATTCAGATCGCTTGCGATCATGCCAATCGTTCTGCCGATGAAATCACCCTCCTCGCGATCTCCAAAACACAGCCTGTCGAGGCCCTCTTGGAGGTTTGGCAAGAAGGTCAATCGTGCTTTGGAGAGAATTACGTCCAAGAATGGCGTTCCAAATACGAAGCGCTACACACACTGGAAAGCGAAGGACTGACCTGGCACTTTACAGGTCGATTACAACGAAATAAGTGCAAGTATCTCGCGGGAAAGGTCGGTCTGATCCATACAATCGACTCACTCTCTCTCCTCAAAGAGGTTGAAAAACGTACTCCAGAAGGACACACACAGGATGTCCTCATACAACTCAACCTCGCACAAGAAGAGAGCAAGTCAGGGTTTCAAACAATAGAAGAACTCCGATCTATTTTTCAGCCTGAGACTCCATGGAAACGTATCAAGCTCTGTGGACTCATGACCATCCCACCACAAGGCACAGAAGAAGAAACACGCGCACATTTTCGGCAGATCAAACAAGCCCAACAAACGCTGCAATCACAGTATGCAATTGAACTTCCAGAACTTTCGATGGGGATGAGCGGTGATCTGGAGATCGCGATCGAAGAAGGTGCGACTATCATACGGGTAGGCACAGCCATTTTTGGCCAAAGGAAGTA
Organism: Deltaproteobacteria bacterium; assembly: GCA_002731275.1. Taxonomy (GTDB): domain Bacteria; phylum Myxococcota_C; class UBA6777; order UBA6777; family UBA6777; genus UBA6777. The sequence goes on from PCBK01000189.1 coordinate 85,580, forward strand.
AAGGAGACGATATGCTCCACATGCGACGCCAACTCATCAGACTCAGTCTGTTTATCCTCCTGTTTGCGATGCCGACATTCGCAACCGGCTCAACAGCAACGACGACCAAACAGACACCTCACTTTCGCTTTCAGTACCCGCACAAGTGGTCTGGTATCGCGATGTATCTCTTGAAACGAGCTGAGAAAGATCTTCAAGATATCGAAGGTTTGATGGGTTACAAACTCAAAGGGACGCTTGAGGTTCGCTTGGCGACAGGTGGGAAAACCTATGCCGAGATCCAACCGGGACGGTGGAATCCTCACGCATGGGTCGCGGGGCTTGCCTATCCTCGCAAAGGATTGATGACGATCAAAATCCGCGCGATAGATGGTCCAGCAGGCATCCACCAAACGTTCCGACATGAATTGAGCCACCTGCTGCTCGCGAGAGCCGCATCATATCGCACTATGCCGCTCTGGTTTGTCGAAGGCGTTGCGATGATCCAATCCGATGATATCGGAGGATTCGATCGATACACGATGCTCTCACAAGCCCACCTGACAGGCGTCTTACCCCATCCAGAGAGTTTACAGACCTCCTTCCCAACAAGCGGAAATGCAGTGCAAGTCGCGTATGCGACGAGCACCGCATTCTTAATGTTTCTCCAGAAAAACAACCCCTCTCTGATCAAACATATCCTACAAAGGATCAGAAAAGGTGAGACCTTTATGAAGTCTCTTACAGGAGAATACGGATTTGTTTGGAAGGAGATCATGAGGCAATGGAAAGACCATCTCGATCACCATTACTCCTGGATCCCTCTCTTGTCGAGTTCATCATTCCTTTGGCTGATCGCGGCCTTCTTCTTTGTCTTTGTATACCTCCGTGTGCGCAGGCGCAAAAAAGAGCAGATGGCGACACTTGAGGATGAACTTACACCAACCAAAGAGACGTTTACCCCTTATATACCGACATCTCCGCAACATCCAAATGGTGAATCCATCTTCGACGAAGACAGATCGACAAAAAATGTCACAGGATCTTCGTGAGTGACAAAAATTGTCACCTCAAACCCCCTCCAAAGTGACAAAAATTGTCACCTCACCGAAACGCCATAAAAAAGCGACTTTGCAAAAAAACATAAAACACTGATATGCAACAATAAACGAATCACTCAACTTTAGCCATCAAAGGTGGTACAGTTTGTGCTTAAGAGAAAAGGCATAATGCTTTTTGACACTCATGATAATGAGCTCACCCCCATTTCTACTCAGGAGAGTAACATGTTGATGAAACTCCGTAATTTCAAATCCAAAAAAGGTTTTACCCTTATCGAACTCATGATCGTTGTTGCGATCATCGGTATTCTCGCAGCAGTCGCGATTCCTGCGTTCTTGCGCTTCATCCGTAAGTCCAAGACTTCCGAAGCTGCCATCAACATCAAAGCTATCATGGACGGTGCGGTTGCATACTTCGATGATGAGCACACTGACGCGAATGGTAACCCCACAGCCAAACAATTCCCCTCCCCTAACCTGACAACTCCAAGTGGAACTCTTTGTGCCGGTGGTCAAGTTCTCTTCGCAAAGAACACTTCACAGTGGAACGTCTCCCCATGGAAAGAGTTGAAGTTTGGTATCACCAAAGCGAACTACTACAAGTACGCTTACACCACAACAGGTACTGGTAAAAACTCCACATTCACTGTTGATGCAAGTGCTGACCTCGACTGCGATGGAACAGCTTCTTCCTACAAACAATTCGCAACTGTCGACCCAACTTCTGGTGAAGTTGACCGCGGTCAGCTCATCATCACAGACGGACTTGAGTAATCACAACTCAATCCCCCCTTTACCTCTCCTTTGAGGTATATTAAAACCTTCCCAAGTACTGGGAAGGTTTTTTTTTGCTTTTTAGGGTACAAAGAGTTTTGCGCGCTTTGTCAGAAGGAACACAAGATGCAAATGAGTCCATTTGAAAGTCCGGTTGTACAAAAAACGCTCGCCATCGCGCTTATCTTGTTTTGTCTTGGTGGTGTTGTCTCCGCAAGACAAGATCTTGCGCTCTTTGAGTTGGGTCGCCCACACAAGGGGCAGCACTTGTATTACCTGCCCCCTGCAAAAACACTTCGCCGGTTGTCACTTGGTTTTACAACAACGGCGGCTGACCTGATTTGGATCCGTGCTTTGCTGTATGTAGGCTCTCATTTCAACAAAGAGCGAGGGGACATTGCTTGGGTTGGAAAGTACGCGCAAACCATCACAACATTGGATCCCAAGTTTAAATACGCCTACCGCTGGGGCGCAGCCTTGTTGCTTTACAACCGCCACAAGACCAACCGCACGCACACAAAAAAAAGCATTGCAATACTCAAAAAGGGGTACAAACACTTTCCAGAGAGCTTCGAATTCGCGAGAGCCTTGGGGATGAGCTATCTTTTCGAGATCAAATTACTCCCACGCACAGGACCGGAGCTCCTTCAGGATCATCAGGAGTTTTGTAAACAACCGGCGCCAAAAGGACTCAAGAGAATAGAGCTGATCAAAAAAATCAAACGATGTTTGCGGAAGATCGCAGCCAACTACATCATGGAAGCCGCAGCCAAAAAAGATGCCCCCAACCATCTCGCGATCCTTGCAGCCAGGATCATGAGAAAAGAAGGCTCAAAGCAGTCGGCGATCTGTGATCACCTTCTCGATGTCTTGTGGAAAGCCCCCAACAAAAAAATGAGACAACACATACGAAGCCGACTGAATATGTACTGTGGCAGAAAAGAACTGGGTGGGTTCATTTGCGAAGAGAAACAGTTTCACACGAGGTGGTATCGCTCGTTTCCGTACTTGACACCTTCCCTTTACACACTCATCGACATACCACAATCCTCCACCAAGAAGACCCCCTTCACTTTAGAGACCTACCTCAAAAACAGTCAGTCCCCATGCCGCAAGTAGAGAATCCTCCCCAAGCTCAACACAGAGCAAACTGAATCCGAGCAGAAAAGTTCAAAAAGACATTCACTTACACAGATGCAATGAGGCGTTGGTTTATCCGAACATGGGGGATTGCTTTGTTTGGGTATGAAGAGTGTAGACTTGTCTGAATGCAGTGGGGGAGAGGCGTTTATTTTGTATTGGGGTTTCCAAAGACACGACCACCAAAACGCTCTGAGCCGGAGATCCCAAAAGAGAGGAAGGACTTGTTTGACGTCGTTAAGGAACCACAAGAATTCCCAACGAGATTACCATAGGCACATGCAACAAACCAGTCTCCACGTGTCGCGGTTGGGTAGTGCAATCCAGTGTTGATCGCGCCGACACAGCTTGGGAGTGTCGTTTTGTTGTCGTTTGCGTGTACAAAGTACTGGAAGTATGTACCGGGTGTCGCAGGTCGGAATCCCAACGCATTCCACTCGGCGTCAGTCGCCAGCCATGTTTGCTGACTCCCACCACACGGCATAGCGGTGGGGTTTTTTTTGCTTGTTGTCAGATAGCTCCGAAATTCCAAGTAATACGCCTTCTCTTTCATTGCGATTTGTGGAAGCATGGTCCGTGCTTCTTGCATTTTCACATTTCGAATGTATCGAGTATACGAAGGAACCGCAACTGCAGCGAGGATACCAATGACGATGACTGTCACCATCAATTCTGTTAGTGTAAAACCAGCTTGTTGTTTACGTGGGCAAGCCATCATTACCTCCTGAAGATTGGAAAGATATTTGGTGTAGAAGTATACCAAACTCGGGTGCATTTGTCGAACGGGTTTATGACAATAAAAAATAGTTTCAATCACGCCAACCTATGGAGTTTTTAGTCAATAAAAGGCTCATTTATGAGAATCGTCTGGCTCATTTTTATGGACGCTTTGTATCAATGTTCAGTGTTGCCACTCCACTCATCAAATTTTTTCAGCCTGTGCCGAAACGATCGATACGAGACTTTCAACAGTCTAGCCGCTTCTTTCTTTACATCGTTGGCCTCCTCAAGTGCAAGCGCCAAGAGTTTGCGCTCGACCTCATCGAGATAGGCTTCAAGTCCTTCCTCTGGCAAACAGAGCGAGGCGTTCTGGAGGGCCTTGTGACGTGTTTGTCGTTTGGCAACGATAGAGGGTAGACTCGCGGGAGACAAGACCTCACTTCCTTCGAGCAGGACCGACTGCTCCATAATATTTTTCAGCTCACGAATGTTGCCTGGATAGGGGTAATCAAGCAATAACTCCATGGTCTCTTGTTTGATCATCTGCACATTTCGGTGGTGTTCTTTTCGAAAGTGTTCTAAAAAATGCTGCGCGAGTAAAGGAATATCCTCTTTTCGCTCGCGCAATGGAGGCATCTCGATAGGAAAGACATTGAGTCTGTAAAACAAATCCTCTCGAAATCGTTCGGCCTTCACCTCTTCTTCCAAGCGCTTGTTGGTCGCCGCGATGATCCGAACGTCAACCTCACGATCCTTCTCTGCCCCAAGTGGTCGAACTTTTCGTTCTTGCAGAACGCGTAACAACTTGACCTGCATGTGCAAAGGCATCTCACCGATCTCATCGAGGAAAAGTGTCCCTCCATCGGCCTGCTCAAAGAACCCTGGTTTTGCTCGCTCCGCCCCTGTGTACGCACCTTTTACGTGACCAAAGAACTCCGTCTCCCACAAACTCTCGGCGATCGCGCCGCAGTTGATGGCGACAAAGTTCCCCTTACGTCGGTCACTGTTGAAGTGGAGAGCTCGCGTGACCAATTCTTTCCCCGTACCATTTTCTCCAAGTACGAGTACCGTTGCGTTGCTCTTCGCGACACTCTTGAGGCGATCAAAGACGACATTCATCGCAGGGCTACGACCGATCAAAGAGTCAAAGTCAAACTGGGATTGGAGAGTGTTCCGCAAACGAACGTTCTCGGAGAGCAACAAATGCTTCTCAATACACTTTTCCAAAATCGCTTCGAGTTCATTGAGTTGAAAAGGCTTTTGGACGTAATCATATGCCCCCAACTTCATCGCCTCGATTGCATTCTCAACACTTCCATGCGCTGTCAAAATCACGACCTGCGTAAGCGTGGTCAAAGAACGCACATGCTTTAGCACGTCGATCCCTGTAATCCCTCCGGGCATTCGTAGATCAGAAAAAACAACATCATAATCGTTTTGGTTGAGCAGCTCGAGACCTTCTCGTCCGTTCGCCGCTGTATCGAGCTCATACCCACCTAGTCGCTCGATCCACACCTCAAATATCTGTCTTAAGCTCTCTTCATCTTCAACAAGCAAAATCTTGCGCAACATGTCCTCACCTTATCAACAAACAACCTGTGAGAGCATACCACACACCCCCCCCAATGTACACGAATCAACGCAAGAAAACGAACCTCTCCTTGATGGACTTTTTCTAAGCAAGACCCTCACTCAACAAAGGGTTCTGCAGGAAAAAAGAGTCTCAACCCTCGGCGCTCAGACTCATCGTAAAATTCAATGTCTCCATCATGTTCGCTGACAATGCGCTGCACAATAGACAACCCAAGACCTGTCCCGCGCTCCTTGGTCGAGTAAAAAGGCTCAAAGATATGAGAACGTTCGCTCTCAGGGATACCAGGTCCTTCATCCAGAAGCAACAGACTCACACCATTGTAACATTGCTCCACTTCGATCCAGATACGTCCCCCATCGGGCTGCATGGCTTGGCCTGCGTTGACGAGCAGATTCCATACGACTTGCTGAAATAACCCACCATCGACACTGACCTCACAATGTTCCTCGATATCCTCGCAGATCGTGCAATTGCGAAAACGCTCATCCTGTTGAAAGAGTAAGCTCGACTCGAGTACGAGGCTTTTGAGCTTATACCTCGACTTCTGCGCAGGTTTGGGTTTTGCGAAGCGCAAGAAATCACCGAGGAGACTGTCGAGACGCGCCGTCTCACGCCGCATGATTTCCATCAACTTGCGATCAGAGCGAGAGATATCGGAGCCGTCACCCAACAACTGAATTGAACCGGAGAGAGAGCTCAAGGGGTTTCTGATCTCGTGAGCCATCCTCGCAGCGATCTCACCTAGCGACGCCATCTTTTCATTGCGCCTCGCGATCTCCTCGATCTTTTTGATCGGTGTTAAATCCTGGAAGAGCACGAGGTATCCGCTCTTTTCGCCTAAGTGATCGCGCAACATAGAGACTGAAAGTCCCAACAAGATCTCGGCCTGATCACTCTCTCGGAAAAAAGGCACCTCTACACGCGCAGAGGAACCGACCAACTCGACAAGAGAGAGAGAGAGCCGAGGGAGCAGATCGTGGATATCTTTCCCCTTTACAGCAGGCCAAAGCCCACCACACAAATCATTTGCGTAAGGGTTGAGAAAAAGGATCTCGCCTTCGATGTTCGTAGTCATGAGTCCAGAGTTCAAACTCATCACGATATCTCTTTGGATCGCTTCCAAATTGTCGATATCGATCTGCTGCTTTTTGACGATCTTTTCGGTCGCCTGCAACTGTTCATCGAGACGCCCCGAGAGCAAGGCGACGATAAAGAAGGAGGAGCCATAGACAAGGAGCGTGTAAGCCACCTCAGATCCCTCGATCGTCTCAGGCGATCGGACAAATGCGAGCTTTTTGTACAGCTCGAAATAATTCCCCATCAACAAAAAGGCGAGCCCAAAGAGGCTATAGAGCGCAAAAAAGAACGCACCACCACTACGCAATACAACAGCAGCCGCGATGATGAGGAGCAGATAACAAAACAAGAAGACAGAATCCTGGCATCCTGTCGCGAGCATCAACAACGTCAACAGGACAAGATCGAGACATAGCTGTACAAGCGCAAAGACCTCGACCTTCTCGACTCGTGAAAACAGCCCACCGTAGAGGATCGTCAGGAAGTAAATGGCTCCAACCAACCAAAAGACAAAATTCCCCGTAGGACGGGAATCTTCTCCAGCAACACTGCTCAATTGATAGATCACAGTGCTACCCATGAGCAGTGTACTAAACAAAAGTCTAGCACCCATTAGCCCTAGCAGTCGGCGTTTGAGAGTCGGTCTGTATTCAGGTGCGGGAAAAATCGAGAGCAGGTGAGAAGAGGAAGCTTCAGAAGGCACGAGGATATAGCCTTTGGGTTGGAGAAAGAGATCAGGTCTTGACGTTACCAGCGAGCGAGAAGATTGGCATGTACATCGCGATCAACATACCACCGAGGACTGTCGCAACGACAACCAACATGAGTGGTTCGAGCATCGTCGTCATTGCGGAGACAGCATCATCGACTTCATCTTCGTAAAATTCGGCAATTTTCGTGAGCATGACATCGAGCGCACCCGTCGCCTCACCGACACCGATCATCTGGACAACCATAGGCGGAAAGACCTTTGTCTCCATCAACGGCTCAGCGATGTTTCGACCTTCAGAGATCTTGTCTCGCACGTAGTAGATGGCCTTCTCAATCGTCTTGTTACCGGCGGAGCGAGCAACAATATCGAGAGCATCGAGCAATGGAACACCAGAAGACAACATCGTTCCGAGTGTTCGCGTAAACTTGGCAACAGCCGATTTTCGGATAACAGGTCCAAAGATCGGTGCACGTAGCATCACCCGGTCAAAGATCTTACGCCCCCATGCCGACGCATAAAATTGCCGGAAGCCATAGATAACGAGGGCAATCCCTCCGAGGATGAAGAGGATATAGCTTTGGAAAAACTTACTTAAGTCGATGACAAACTGTGTGGGTGCAGGCAACTGCCCCCCCATGTTCTTGAACATCTTTTCGAAGGTTGGGATAACCCACACCAACATGACGATAACCGACGCGATCGTGACGCCCAAAATGATCAATGGATAGACCATCGCGCCCTTCACCTTTTTGATCACCTGCATGTTTTTTTCGATAAAGATCGCGAGGCGGTTGAGGATCGTATCCAAGACACCACCAATCTCACCTGCAGCCACGAGGTTGACAAACAAGTCATCAAATACCTTTGGGTGCTTTTTGAGAGAGTCCGCAAATGTCGCACCACCTTCAACGTCACTCTTGATTTGAAACAAAATACGTTTGAAGAATGGGTTCCCGTTTTGGCTTGCGAGAATGTCGAGACATTGGACGAGGGGCAAACCGGCATCGATCATCGTCGCAAACTGTCTCGTAAACAAGACCAACTCTTTGATGGACACACCCGCAAAGAGCTCGGGCATTTTGATATCAATGCTGATCCCCTTTTTCTTAATCGCGGGACTGTTGATATTCATGTGGCGAAGGCGACTTTGGACGTCTTGCTCACTCTTGGCCTCCATCTCGCCTTTTTTCAACTCGCCGGCTGTGTTACGCCCTTCCCAAACAAAAACTGGCATGCGACTCCTCCGTACACGCTCGATACTGTCAACGAAAAAACTCTTGTGCGATTATACACAGTTCTACCCAAACTACAAAGAAGAAAAAACATAGTTATGCTGCATGTATGCGGACGCCCAAGTAAAGCGCGCCTGTCAACATACCGACAGAGAACACAAACCAGATGACTCCCCACAACAGCGAAGGTAAGCCTGTCATCTCCGCCATACGGGAAGCATCTGATGAAGGGACGTTGCGACGGATCGTGTCATCATAGATGTCAAAGATCGCATACATCGAGCTCATCGTCCCGACAAAGCTGATCATGTACGGCAACCCCACCCCATTCTTCAACCACCACAAAAGCACCAACAACACCATCGAACCAAGTGTCAAACCACGTGAGAGCCAATTCTTTGCCCACCAAAGCGCAAACAGCAATCCAATGATCAACAACACCGCTGCTATCTTAGAGAGCAAAAGACTTGTCCCCAGCAAAATCAGCCCAGCCCCCACAATCGAAGAGCCGAGGTATCCCGCAGGTAATACCAACCACATGCTCCCACCCGCGAGATGACAAACACCGCCCTCATCTGGATTGACCTCAATCCCCTTAACCTTCCCGCCTGTCGCGAGTCCAGCCAGTGCGTGCCCCATCTCGTGAATATACACGGTGATCAACTTAAACGGAAACAACACGGGTGTATGCCAAAGAAAGAAAATGATCACACCGTATCCAAGGATCAATCCCAACTGCATCAACTGTGAACCTGTCATAAACTCTTCACCTCTCGTACGATTGACAACAATGGCTCTCTATTTCTTCACTTCGATTGTGATCTTCGCATTACGTCGGCCAGTGTCTGTAAATGTGTGCTTGCCAACCTTCGAAAAATCTCCGCTCCAACTCCCACATGTATCGTCGGAGTTGAGCGCGTCGTAATCCATCACTTCGAGCTTCGCGTTGCGCAGCGAGATGGGATCGAGCTTGGAGGAGGTCTTGTAATTAAATGTCACGGTGCCACCGCATTTGTTTCCTTGATCCGAGCTCTTGTAAGATGCCCCCGTCGAAATGGTCAATCGAACGTAGGGATCGGCCTTTCCAAACGGAGCATCGTCACAGTTATCACAACTGAATTGGGTTGAAACGATCGTCAGTTGGCGGTAACAGAGACCATTTACGCACCCAAATTGACAACTTCCACAGCTCCCACCACATCCATCACCACCACACTCTTTGCCTGAGCAGACAGGTGTACAACACTTGCCGTTTGTACATTTTTGCCCATTCGCACATTGCTTCTCGACGGACCAATAGCGGCAAAGGCTCGAATCCTTGAGACACTCTTGATAGCCATTGTTTGTACACTTGGCTGCATTTTCAGCACACTCGTGCTTACACTCGCACTTGCCTGCGGCACTACACGTCGCACGTTTGGAACACGAACCACATGTCCCTCCACAACCATCAGGGCCACATTCTTTATCGTTACAAGCAGCTCCACAACAAGATCCGCCTTGGCATACATTTCCAGCCGGACACTGATTTGTTTTCAGAACACGACAACCATCAGCGTCGGGTTCACAACGCTCAAAACTCCCACTACCAATGCAAGAAGATTCACCAACCTTGCAGGCATGTTTGCATTCACATTTGCCCGCGCTCCCACACACAGTACGACCTGTACATGAGCCACACAGACCACCACATCCGTCATCTCCACACTCTTTTCCGGTGCAGTCTTTGACACACTCGCAGGTGTCATTCAGGCACTGCTTGTTGTCCTTACAACCACAATCCGCTGGACATGATGAACATGTCTCTTTGCGCGTCGCGTCGCACACACCATCTCCACAGTATGGCTTGCATTCTCCACCAGTACAGACGTGTGTGTTGGCGCATCCACAGTCCTTCTCGCAGGATGAGCACGTCTCGCCTGACGCTTTGTCACACACACCATCCCCACACTGCTGCTTGCATTGTCCAGAGCCACATGTCTCACCTGTTTTGCACTTGCAGTCAGACGAACAAGTCGAACAATTCTCGCCTTTGGCCTCATCGCAAACGCCATTTCCACAATCGGCACCACACTGCCCCGCTTTACAAGCCTGTCCTTGGGGACAAGGGCAGTCTTTCGCACATGTGGAACAATCTTCACCAAAGGAAGACTCACAGCGGCCATTCCCACAAGGCAGCTCACAGCGGCCCTGCACACATTTTTGCTTGGATGAGCATGCACAATCTTTTTCACATGTGGAGCAATTTTCCCCTGACTTTTCATCGCACTTACCGTCTCCACAGGCCTCCACACATGCAGACGAAGACGTCGAACAGGCTTGACCACTCGGACATTGACAATCGAGAGGACAACTCACGCAGTTCTCGTTATCACCGGCTTCACACTTTCCATCACCGCAATTTGCAGCGTCTTTGCACGTCCCACTGTCGCACATTTTGCCTTTGTCACAAGCGCAATCACCTGGACATGTCGAACACGTCTCTTTACCTGCGTCACATGTCCCATTTCCACATGTATCAGCGGGCTCACACTTTCCGGCTTTACAGGTCTCTTCATCCTTACAACCACAGTCCGTTGGACATGTCAGGCAGTCTTCTTTGCCAGCCTCACAAGTCCCATCCCCACAAGGGTCTTTGGGCTGACACTTATCATCAACACAACCGGCGCTTCCACAATCCTCGGCGACTTCGCCCTGGTAATCACAGCTGTCAAACCAGTACAAAATCTTCCCAACACATTGCTTCTTCGCTTTGGGTTCGCAGACGGTGTTGGCAGCACATTTGCCTCTCGTTGTATTGCACTTTTGCCCCGAAGCACAATCTCGATCCGCACGGCAAGAGACAATACATGCCCCCTCGACAGTGTCGCAATGTTTACCGATCTCGCAATCTTCATCGGAGACGCACTTGCTCGTTGAAGGATCGCAACCCATCGCGGGAAGACAGATCAGACACACCAACATCCCCGCAAGACGAGTCCAACGAGAGAGAGACATCCAGTTACTTCTTGCCATCTTATACATTCACAACACTCCTGCGTTCAAACGGATACATATGTCAACATTGTATGCGACTTGGTGAATACACACAAGCAGACACAAGCAACACATAGGCAATGCATATATTCTTGACCATGCGTCGGCATATCTGATATCTATGAGACTCCGCTCAAGAAAAAAAATCCCCAAGACCACCAAAAACCAGAGGCATGATCATGTTGGGAACACTCAAAAGGTACACACAATGGCTACACACAAGATGGCCCGCAGGTGAGGTAGAAAAGCTTCCAACAGTGAAAGAGGACGGCTCGACGAACGTGCCTGGCTTGTTCATCGTTGGAGATTTGACGGGAATTCCGCTGCTCAAGTTTTCGTCAGATACAGGCGCTCGTGTCGTTCAACAGCTACTGGCAGACCCCGAGTTTCACAGAGAACGTGAACAAAACAAACGCGATGATATCGCAGACCTCGTGATCATCGGTGGCGGTGTCTCTGGCATGGCAGCCGCCATTGAGGCACAAAAATTCGATCTACGTTATCGTTTCTTCGAAGCATCCGCCCCCTTCTCCACCATCGCCAACTTCCCAAAGGGAAAGCCCATCTACACCTACCCCACGGACATGACGCCACGTGGTGATCTACAATTTACGGCAGATATCAAAGAAGATTTACTCGCGGAGATGAAGGCCCAAACCCTCGACAAAGGGATCCAACCAGAGATCGCACGCGCCGAACACATCCAACGCAAAGGCAAACAGCTCGAAGTCCACATGGCCAACGGAGACACAATCCTCGCGAGCAAAGTCATCGTCGCGATCGGTCGGTCCGGAAGCTTTCGAAAACTCGACGTGCCCGGCGAAGAGCGTGGAAAGGTCTCAAACAGGTTACACGATCCAAAAGAGTTTGAAGGCAAGCATGTCCTCATCGTCGGTGGAGGAGACAGCGCTCTTGAGGCCGCAATCGCCCTCGTCCAAGGCGGCGCACATGTGACCCTCTCCTACCGAAAGGAGAGCTTCTCGCGGCCAAAACCGGAGAACATCGAGAAGCTCCACCAGATCGCCGCAGACAACAAAGCAGAGGTCGCCATCGAGACACCTGTCTCGGAGAGAATGACGACAGCCTCAGGCGCCTTCATGGGCATCAACAACGCCGGAAGTTTGCAGCTCCAGCTCGGCAGTCAGGTCCAAAAGATAGAAGAGAAGACAGTCACACTTAAGACACAAGGTGGAGCTGCCCAAACATTCTCCAATGACGCAGTCTTTACGATGCTTGGACGTGAAGCTCCCCTCGATTTTTTCCGCCGCAGCGGCGTCCACATCACAGGAGAACTCCGCCCTCTCGACTGGACGTTGTTGGCGCTCTTCTTTGGCTTCTGTATCTTCTTGTACAATTGGAAAGCCGGCGCGAGCCTCACACAATATTTCCAACAACAAAAATGGTTCCCCTTCCAAATGCCGACACTGCTCGGCAGTATTAGCACAGGCTTTGCGAGTATGGTCGCGGATAAATCGACCTTTTTGGGGACACTCGCCATCACCATCAAGAAACCCGGCTTTTACTACACCCTCGCGTATTGCTTTTGCGTCGTCTTCTTCGGCTTCAAACGAATCGCGAGACGAAAAACCCCTTATGTCCGCGCACAGACATACTCCCTCATGCTCTTTCAACTGATCCCACTCTTCCTGCTGCCCTATATCGTTCTCCCCTACATGGGCAACAGCGGCTGGTTCGATGCAGGAGTCGGTAAAAGTGTCGCAGATGCGTTGTTTCCCGTCGTCAACTACGGCCATGGGCGTGAATACTGGCGAGCTTTTGGCTTGATCCTCGCGTGGCCGTTGTTTGTCTGGAATGTCTTCACAGATCAGCCGATGTGGTGGTGGCTCGGCATTAGTATCGTACAGACCTTCGTGATCATTCCTGGGATGGTCTTTTTGTGGGGGAAAGGAGCCTATTGTGGCTGGGTCTGTTCGTGTGGTGCCCTCGCCGAAACACTTGGTGATGAGCACAGGCACAAGATGCCTCACGGCGCGATCTGGAACCGCGTGAATATGCTTGGGCAGGTGGTCTTGTGGGTCGCCTTTCTGCTCCTCGCGACGCGCATACTCAGCTGGACCATGCCCGGGACTTGGCTGGGTGGACAGCTCAAATCATTTTACGCAGGACTTCTACAAAACTGGAAGTTATGGGGCGTACAGCTCAACTACAAATGGATCGTCGATGTGTTGCTCGCAGGGATCGTGGGGATCGGTCTTTACTTTTGGTACAGTGGGCGCGTTTGGTGTCGATTCGCTTGTCCCCTCGCCGCGTTGATGCACATCTACGCTCGTTTCAGTCGCTTTCGCATCTTCGCGGAAAAGAAAAAATGTATATCTTGTAACGTCTGCACAACGGTCTGTCACCAAGGCATCGACATTATGAACTTTGCCAACAAGGGACTCCCCATGGAAGATCCCGAGTGTGTCCGCTGTAGTGCATGTGTCCAATCTTGTCCAACAGGTGTGCTGCAATTTGGACAGCTCGATCTCAAAACAGGAAATATACTTGCGCTCGATACACTCGCAGCTTCGCCTGTCATAATGGCTGAGCGGACAGCCAACACACCCACAAAAAGACAAGCACAACCACAAGATACAATCGTCGACCCTCCATCCATCGACAAGGAACAACAGACACTCATCGACGCAGAGGAGTTTCCATCAACGCAAACGGAAAATGACACATGACAAGAGGGGATCATCTTTGAGGATGTTTATAGTAGGGGAGAGGGTTTCACTCGGGATTTGCGATAAGATCGAGCACTGAGGAAGAAGCAGAGTCAAGAGAGGGTGAGGAAGAGGGAATTCTGGGGGGCGCTGAGCCCACACCATCGATGAACACAAAACATCCAGCGTGCTCCTCAAAAGAGCGGGCTTTCTCAAGCGCCCGCTGGGCCTCTGTCGGACACGCCAACTCAGTTCCATGCTCAGCGTGGGCAAGGGAGCCACCAATGGACACCGAGATGTGTTCCTGTTGTCCTTGGAGGGTAAAGGGGCGCTCTAACTCTCGTTGAATCTCCTGTGCTACAGAAGTCAGGCTTACAGGGGTCCCAAATCCTTCGAGCAGAATGGAGAAACCTTTTGCCTGGGACCAGGAGAGCGAGTCCGTTGCACGGATACAAATTTGTATCCGACGGACAATCTCTCGCAAGAGTTGGCGTTTGATACGTTGTCCGAGACGCGCTTCGATCTCGGGCAGAGATTCGACGTGCAAGCACAATACACCGTAGTGAAAGTCAGAGAAGTGTGATTTTCGCAGATGCGCTTGTGAGAGGCGATCTTGTAAGATATGTTCGGGAAGAGATTGTGCGAGCGGCTCACTAGAACGGACTTGTGTGATATCGCGCATGGAACCTGCGAGACGGATCGCTTCTCCGTCATTATCAAAGCTGGCAACTCCCCGGCAAGATACCCACCTGTATGCTCCTTCATGATCGAGCAGACGATGCTCGTGGAGAAAACACGAGGTCTTTCCTTCGAGATGTTCACGGATCGCAGCCCGTAGCGAACGAAGATCCTCTGCATGAACGCGTTCAAACCACAAGTCGTTGCTGCCGTTCGCTTCCACTTCGGGGAACCCAAGAATACCATGCCATCGAGCAGAGAGGTGAAGTTGGCCGCTGCGCAGGTTCCAATCCCACAGCCCATCATGCGCTCCTCGTGCGGCGAGAGCATAGCGCTCTTCGGATTCGCGGTGGGCAAGCTCAGCACGACGTGCTCTCAGTTGTGTGCGGATACGTGCGAGCGCGACGGGAAAATCCACGGGTTTTGTGACGTAATCATTGGCTCCTCGTTCGAGACCATCAATAATATCATCACTTGAAGCTTTGGCCGTGACCAAGATTACCGGCAACTCGGACATAGAGTACATTTGCCGGAGCGTTTGCAGCACCTGCAATCCATCGATGTCAGGCATCATAATATCGAGCAACACGAGATCAAACTCGCGCTCACGAAAGAGTTGCAGCGCTTCAAACCCATTTGTTGCGATATCAACGTGATAACCGCACTTTTCGAGGCGCCTTTTGAGCAGCTTGCGGTTGAGTTCACTGTCATCAACAACCAACAATGAGCCTACATCTTCTATGTACTGTCGACGGTTCAAGTCTACCATCCCACTATCCACAACGGCTTGAAAAAACAGAATGTCATCTTTGCTCGCTTTGAGATCTGCGCTCAGGCAGTCGGATGTTTTTGGTTGCACATATGAGACAAACAATCCGCCTGCCGATTGGGTGGCGGGATCGATTCAAGAGTGTAACAAACTGGCATAAGATGAGCCAGAAAGAACCAACATAACACGATCCCGTGCCTCCAACAAAGCATTATCCTTGTGATGCGTTATGTTCTCATATCGATTCGTAATCAACTGTAAAGAATCAAGTTGGAGAGATGATAAAGTGATGGAAAGCGGGGAGTGAGGGAATGTTGAAGAAAACGACCTGAGGAAAAAACTACAACTGCCCTTTGGCGGCTTTACGCCAATACATCCACGGATTGATATACCGACTCTTCAGCCATGAGAGATAGCCTTCTTCCTCAGAGCCCATAGACACAGCGACCTGCTCATTTTCGTAATCGAACCCGGTCAACAGCGCCTGTTTGTTTGCAGAGCTGAGTGAGACAGAGGCATGTCCGTCGTATTTTTTGAAGGTCCCTGGCCCTTTCCCCTTGAGGGTCGCGAGTAAGTTATACGCAACGATGGGCGCTTGACCTTCTGCAGCAGCATCGACTCTGGGGATCGGGAGCGCGAGCGCGTCACCTATCCCAAAGTAGTACTTTTGCTTTTTGTGTTGGAGGGTGTGCTGATCGACCGCCATCAATCCTTTGCTATCGCCCGTGCGGGCAGCGAGCTTGGCTTTGTTGAGCGGCTCAGGTGGGATCAGAGCAGGTGTAACGTGCAGGAGGTCGTAATCAAGCTCAAGAGTCTCACCGCTCGCCTTCCCTTTTTCGTTGAGTTGATCGAAGACGATGGTGCGCTTGTCAGCGTCGATCGACTTAAAGCCATGGTTAAAATGAAGCTCAACACCTTTTTGTTTCGCGATGGCTTCGAGCTTTTCTCTGATCTTTGTAGATGGAAAGAGATCGGGTCGAATCGCGACAAAGTGGAAAGACGATTTGTCACGTAGGCCTTTTTTGCGGAGCACGTCGTCCAATAAAAACAAAAAGCGCTGTGCAGCCTCTTCACCTTTGAGTTGGCTCATCATCGCAAAGACGACCTTCCCACCTTCAAAGGAGTTCACCATCTTTTGTGTCGCGCGTGCGTTTTCCAAATCGAGGGTGTGACAGATGCCATTTTCACCAACGAGCGCATCGACACCCTTCATCGACTTCTTCCAGTTGGGGACGAGTCCGTCAGCCCAAACGAGGAACTCAAATGGGATCTCACGACCACTCTCCAAAATCACGACCTTCTTTTTGGGATCGAGCTTTTTGAGACCTTGTCTTGCCCAGTTGATCTGTTTGGGGAGCACATCTGCGAGTGGCTTCGAGACCTCTTCTGGCGTCGCCAGACCTGCAGCCAACCAGGGTAACAGAGGCTCATACACATGCGATGTTGAAGGCTCTACGATGGTCACATTGGGCCAACGCATCATCCGGAAGATCTGGTTTGCGACACGCAAGCCAGCCGAGTTGCCTCCCACAATCACAATCTTTCTTCTCGAATTCGACGTCAACGTCATCCAAACACTCCTTGCTCTAACGAGAACATGCAAAACATCACGGACGCACACAACATAACCAAAGACCCCCACCAATGTAAAGACACCCTCACCATTTTTCCACGACACAACCCGTGAACTCTTGCCCTTTCATCCCACACGACGAGGCCAGACCTTCACAACAAGGCCTCCTGTAAACGCCAATCAAGGCGACTACATCGTTTTCTGATCCGGTCGTTGCTGACTGCGATGTTGAGCGAACGCTTGTCTCCGACAAGCACGACCAATCTCTTGCCACGCGTCATCCCTGTGTACAGGAGATTGCGCTGCAACATCACAAAATGCTGAGAGTGGACGGGGATGACAACGGCCGGGTATTCGCTCCCCTGGCTCTTATGGACGCTGATCGCATATGCCAATGTCAGCTCGTCGATATCGGTCCTATCATAGGCAACCGCGCGCCCATCAAAGAGCACCGTCATCTTGATCTCTTTTGCATCGATCTCCTCGATCACACCAACATCACCATTAAAGACATCCTTATCGTAGTTGTTTCTCATCTGTAGCACCCGATCCCCACGAAAGAACTCATTGCCCGAAAAGGATAAGGAGGCACCTTCGTTGCTCAGACGCTGTTGCAACATCCGATTGAGTGATGTCACACCAATATCTCCCCGGTACATAGGGGAAATCACCTGGATATCCAGTGGTTGAAAACCAAAACGTTTGGGGATCCGTTCACAAACGAGATCGCTGATGATCTGCGCGACCTGTTGGGGCTGACTACGAGGGATAAAGTAAAAATCCAGCAATTGATTGGGCTTAGGAGCAGGAAGAATCGGCATCAACCCCTGATTGATACGGTGAGCATTTTCGATGATCAACCCATGCTGTGCTTGTCGGAAAATCTGATTGAGGGTGGTGACGGGGATCGTGTCGGACGCGATCAGATCACTCAGAACATTCCCAGGTCCCACAGAAGGCAGCTGATCGACATCTCCAACAAACACGAGTTGTGCGTGTTCAGGGACCGCACGAATGAGCGCGTAAAAGAGGAAGATATCGATCATGGAGGCTTCGTCGACGATCACAAAGTCAGCGCGCAGAGGGTTGTCTTTGTCCTTCATAAAACGAAACTCATGTGGAGAGAAGTCGAGCAAGCGGTGCAGTGTTTTGGCTTGC
Organism: Deltaproteobacteria bacterium; assembly: GCA_002731275.1. Taxonomy (GTDB): domain Bacteria; phylum Myxococcota_C; class UBA6777; order UBA6777; family UBA6777; genus UBA6777. Next base: position 103,749 of record PCBK01000189.1, read on the forward strand.
TCTCCAGTCGCTTCCCCCAGTCTTTTTGCCGCCCGCCCTGTTGGAGCCGCCAGCAAAATATCCGCCCCCTGTTCCTTGATCAACTCACACACAGCCCTGATGATCGTGGTCTTCCCTGTACCGGGTCCTCCTGTGATGATCGACACAGGCGAACACAGCGCCATCTCCACAGCCTGACGCTGCGCAGGAGCGAGCTGGATGCGAAATTTCTTCTCGAAGAGATCGACAGCTTTATCAAAAGAAGATGGTGTCTTGAGCGTGTGGCGATTGAGCAACTTGAGCAACGCAGAGGACGCCCCACGCTCACACGCCGCGAGCACGCTGCGAAAAACGGCGACGTCGTCTTCTTCGAAGGGTTCAAGCCAAATCTCTTGTCGACCTTCCAGGACCGCGATCGCTTCGGTGAGCTTTTCGATCGAAATACCAAGTTCCTTGTGGACTTCCGCAAGCAAGCTCGTTTGAGGATAGAACACGTGCCCTTGGTCGCTCATCATTTGCAGATGAAACAGGATACCGGCTTCGGCGCGAAATGGACTGTCAAAAGGCAACCCTAGTGATTGTGCGATCTGATCGGCTGAACGAAACCCAATCCCACGAATGTCCGTCGCCAAGCGATAGGGGTTATCGCGCAATAAACCAATCGTCTCCTGCCCATAGGTGCGAAAAATCTTGATGGAGTGGTTGAGCGAGATCCCATGTCCCTGCAAAAAGACCATCACCTCCTGTTGAGCTTGGTGCTCTTGCCACGCAGCACGGATCTGCATCGCCCGTGACGCGCCGATCCCCTTCACCTCACTTAAACGTTCAGGCTCCTCCTCGATAATGCGCAAGGTATCAAAACCAAAGTAACGAACGAGTTGTTTTGCGAGGTGGGGCCCGATCCCCTTCACCATGCCACCGAGATAACGCTGGATTCCCTTGAGGGTAGAGGGCTTGCTTCGCACATAGTGCTCACAGCGAAATTGTCGACCATATCGAGGATTCTCGCTCCACTGCCCTTGAAGCTGCAATTCTTCGCCTGGCTGGACGTCGAGAAATTTCCCAACAACAGTGACTGACTCCTCGGTATCATTGAGGATAAGACGCAGGACAGTGTAGGAGGTTTCAGCGTTGCTGTAGACGATCTGGTTGACCGTGCCACGAAGGATCTCACGCGGTGTTTGGAAGAGAGAGGCAGTTTGATTGGATGAGGTTTGCATCCTGATATTGACCTGTGGGCCTTGAGCCTGTTGAGAGCGCTGTCAGTGCGTTATCTTGAAGGTGGCAACCCAGACTTCAAAGAGGAACGCAAGCCAGGAAACTCGATAGAATATCCTGCAGGAAGACGACCTTGCAGTCGGCTATGGAGTGCAGGGCGGAGCTGTATACGAGCGACATATTCGCGATTTTGTTTGAGGCGTGCGGGCAGTCGGTAGGCAGGAAACCCTTCAAAGACGGGCTTGAGTTTGTAATTACTTCGATAACGAGAGCCTTTAAAGGTGTGGTAGAGGAACACCTTCACGCGCATGTTTGGGACCATCATGCCAGTTCTTTTGTCCTGCACAAACACGACGATGTCGGAGTTTTTGTAACCTTTCGAAGACGTCGCCACAGGTTTTCCTCTCCACTTGTACACCCTCTGGTGCGGCACCAGCGCGACACCGACGCGATATGGTCCACCGGTCCGGATCTGTCCCCCGACCATCGCCGCAGCAAACAAGACGTCATCTCCTGTCACAGGCGAAGCTTTAGGCTTGAGTGAGGCGGAAAATTGCAACGCGCCACTTTTGTAGTTCGCAGGGAATTGGGCGACAGCAGAACGCAGGAGCGCATAGCGTGTACGCTCTGTTCGTGTCACAGGGAAAGGTGAGATCGAGATTTGAAGTGTTGTCAGCGCGCTTTTGGGTGAAGGGACATACCCTGCATACACAGGATATCCTCTCCATACAAAGAACATTTTTTGTGTGGAGAGTTGTTTCTTCTTTTTGCCATCAAGCAGCTCGACGGAGACATCTGTCCCAGAGAGCGGGACACCAGAGCGAGTATCACGGATCATCGCGTACACCAACCAACGCGCACCACGAGAAGGCTTGATCATGTAACGTCGATCGGAGAGATTGACCTCTCTCCAGCGATAGAGGCTCGTAGCAGGTTCTACCCAGATCCCTACGCGGTAGGGGCCAACAACCTTTTCAGCGATCATCTTTCTCTGCACATCGCTGAGGGTTGCTTTGTAGTCACTGAGCAACGTCGTACGAAGTTCAGAGGGGAGCTGACCCGTTTGGTGCATCAACGCGTAGGTCATCTGCCCAAGCACTTGTGGGTGGGACTTGCTCTTCATCGCGGAGTGCATTTTGGAGAGTGATTCTCCCAAGTGTTTGGCCGCCTCCGGATCTTGTTTTTTGAGTGTTTTTGAAATCGATGCGAAAGCTTTTTGTGCTCGCCCCAGCGCCGCTTTCGCCTTGTGGAAATCCGTCCAACTGCGGATTTTTCCGTTGTGATAGGCTTTTTGGTAGATCTCTTGTGCCTGCTTCAGCGAAAACATCACATCACCCATCACGGTGGAGATCTTTTTGGTCGAAGTTTTTCGTGCAGCCGCTTTCTTCGCGAGTGCTTGCTTCTTTGTGTTCTTGCTTCCAGATGCCAGACTTTCCTGTGCCTTGCGGCAATTGACTCCAACCAACGTCGTGGCACACACAACACATATCACCATTATTGTACGTAGCATTTTCACTCCCGCTTCCTTCACATACACGAAACACAACAACGTATGTAAATCGTTACATCACTATCCAAAGAATGATATCCGCACACACTGCCATGTCGACAGTATATACAAAACATCCACCCCAAATGTAAAATGAATGCCATGCCAAGACACCCTCATCCACATCAAAGGTGACAACAATCTGCTTATGGAGACACTCCTAAGCAAATCAAATGCCAAATCACCCCCACCTGGATATTGTGAAGAAATCGCAAAAACAAAAGAGCACTTACTCTCATTATCACCCTACACACCACACCTGACAGAGCATGTCATATATATACGAAACTTTACACTTTATCTCCAGAGACACAAGCATCACCCCCTCATAAACGCAAAGAAAACCCCATTCCATCTTTAAGAACAAAGACATACAAAAACAACTTGGAGCGGTAACCTACATACCTACGAGGTGGAGGAGCCTTCCTCCACTCTCCCAAAAAGCCCTACCAACATCGACAGAGACACAAGACTTGTCAAAATTTTGATTTCCGCGCCCCACTTGTCCACACTGACAACGCATGTGCAGCACCAAAGCAGCTGCACACAGACGAAAAAGTGTACACACCATCCTGAGCTGCAGGGATATACAACATGGAAAAGCAAAGAAAAGAGATGGCCATTTGGAGTGATCCATGGCTCTTGTTCATCGCGATCGCGCTCGCGCTCCTCGGCGTCGTGATGATCTACTCATCGACGCACAACCTCGCCCAAGAGCGTATGCACGACGCATACTTCTTCCTCAAGAAACACATGCTCAGTCTATTTGCCGGATGTGTGGCGTTGTATCTCACGACAATCATTCCTCTCGAAAAAATGCGAATGCTCGTCATCCCCCTGTTGCTCGGTGTCTTTGGGTTGTTGGTGCTCGTCTTGGTGCCAGGCTTTGGTGTCCGGGCTGGCGGCGCAATCCGCTGGATCAAGATCGCTGGAATCCGGCTTGGACAGCCCGCAGAGCTCGCCAAACTCGCGGTGATCTTTTACCTCGCGAGTTCACTCGCCCGCAAACAAGATCGCATCGAACACTTTATGGTCGGCTTTGTCCCCAACGTGATCATTGTCGGCGCGATCGTCGGTCTACTCATGTTGCAACCCGACTTTGGCACATCCATGATGCTCTTGACGATCATGGGGATCATGATGTTCGTAGGTCGTGTCCCCATCCAATATCTGCTCGGGAGCGCGATGCTCGCGCTCCCCGCAGTCTATCTCGCCCTGATCTGGAGCCCCTATCGCTGGAAGCGCATCATGTCCTTCCTCGATCCGATGGCCAAAGAGAACATCCAAGATGGCGCATACCAACTCGTTCAATCCCTCAAAGCATTCGCAAGTGGCGGTTTATGGGGGCTGGGGGTTGGACATGGCAAACAAAAGCTTGGCTACCTACCAGAAGCCCACACAGACTTTATCTTCGCTGTGGTCGGAGAAGAACTCGGATTGATCGGTGTGCTGTTTGTCATCGGTGGCATACTCTTCCTGATCTATCGAGGATTCCGTATCTCCCAACGCACCCCTGTCCTATTTTACCGCTTCCTCGCGTTGGGCTTAACGTGTATGATCGGTGTGCAGACCCTCATTAACATGGGCGTCGTGATGGGCTCTTTGCCGACGAAAGGGATGCCTATGCCGTTTATCTCGTTTGCGCGCTCCTCCTTGATCGTCGTCCTCGCAGCCATCGGTGTCTTGCTACAGATCGAATACGACACACAACAAAAACAGCTCAAGCAGTTACTCAGTCAACGTTCAAAAAAGACAGGGCAGACACAAAAGGCCAAGAAACGCGCCCCCAAACAAGCCAACGCAACAAAAGATCTACGCGCTCCCGCCTAGCCACTCCTCCAAAGCATCCAAGCACCATATCCAACTCCAGACCGCGGCCAAAGAGAAAAGACAGCCCTCTCACCACTTGCAGACTTCGCGAGAAGACGCCATAGTCATCCCGTCACGTCAACAGCGCCCAGATCCAGAACCCACTTTGCAACACCCCTGCCAACATCAACGACAACGCGATCCCAATCCACACGACTCCAAGCACACGGTGATTATCCAGATACCGCCCCAGCTCTTGCGCTGCACGCTTAAAAAACGTCGAAGGACAGTGAATGCAGATCCGCCCCTCTGTCGTCGCCTGCAAGATCACGATCATCTCATCAACAGAACGAAAGCGTCGCTCTCTCGACTTTTGCAGACCTTCGCGCAAGAAAAAACACAGCTCCCTCGGGACGGGGCCTTGGTGAGGATGTGACAAGGACTCCGAATCCACTGCAGGCTCAGAGACAATGCCGTTGAACAACTCCTCAATGGTACGTTTGTTCGTGAGATAGTGCTGTAAATTCAAAAACTCAAAGAACACAACACACAAGCTGTACACGTCGCTTCTTTCGTCGAGCTCATCGTTGAGTCCATATGCCTGTTCAGGTGACATATACGCAGGGGTCCCGACGAGCGCGCCCTTCTGGGTCCGAAAGACTCTGTCCTCCCAATCGCCTGAGCAGTTGGATGTATGGGCAAATGTCTGGGCTGCATTCTTGAGAAATTGTGCGTCGTGTTCAGAAGTCGAAGAAGTCTTGCGGATCTTCTTCGCGGAGCCCCAATCCATGACCATCACTTCGCCGTATTGACCAATCATAATGTTATCAGGCTTGAGATCCCGATGGATATAGCCAGCGCGATGGGCAAACGCAACACCACGCAGGATCTCCAGAAAGATCTGTGTACGTCTCTCAAAAGTATATGTCAGGTGCGCGGCAGGATCGCCATCCTTGAGCTTTTGAATGATCTGTTTGAGCGTCTCCCCTTCGACGTACTTCATGGTAAAAAAGTAATCGCCCTCTTCATCCACCCCAACATCGTGGATGGGCACAATATTTGGATGTTCAAGCTGCCCGACAATCTGGACTTCTTCGATGAAGCGCATCACCTGCAGATCTTTTTTCTTGTCCTTGCGAATCTTCTTTCTCGCGACGGCCCGACGGATGTCGTTGTCCTGCACCAGATCGACTTCCCCAATCGCGCCCATCCCAAGAGGCTTCAAACGTTGATAGCGAAGCTGTTGCTCAAACACCAGCTCCGCCTCTCCCTGCTCATTGGCCCGGATCTTCGGAAAAGTAGACTCTCTATGCAGGACAGCAGTGTCCTGCCCTTCTTCGACAATCGTCGCGAACGGATCTTCTCGCATTGTGTGCTCCACTTCCAAAAATGACATGTGGCAAAAGTATGCCTTGATGCCAACAACGATGCAACACCACGAGTAGATTTCAAGTGATCGGTAGGCTCAGGAAAGAAGCGCTCTACGAAGCGTTTAACGCAGTAAGAGTCCGCGGATCTGTTTATCGAGTGTAGAGGCGAGTTGGTCAGGCATACGTCGAAAGTGGAGTCTCTGTTTTCCTTTATGATCGAACAAGATGAGCTGTGGGATCGTGTCGATCTTGTACCGGCGGCTGTACATCCCTTGTGTATCTCTCGCGACTGTAAAGGGGAAACGCTTGCCCCATCGCGCCAAAAAGGGTTTTAACTCGGACATATCATCCGTCGTCACAGCGAGGATCCGAAACCCTTTTCGCTCATAACGTTGGTATAACTTCCGAAGCATCGGGACCATCGCCTTACATCCGGCACACCATGTCGCCCAAAAGAACAACATCGTCGGTCCTTTTGCGTTGGTCACAGACAAGGCTTTGCCATCGATATCCATGAGCGGTGCCATCGTCTCGCGTTTTTGAGGAGCATTTGGTCTGGAACGGCGCAAACCAAATACCCGCGTGTTTGGCTCCTGACCGTCGGGCTCCCAATCAGGTCCTCCAGCCCCTCCTATCGAATCTTGCTGAAGTTTGCGCCGCTTCAGTGTCACTGTGAGCGTTTTGAAGCGCCCTCTTCTGTAAACCATCATGTAATGTTTCTTTTTTGGAGATGCCATCATGACGCGTTCACGGATCTCATTGCTGAACAGCAACATCCCACCATCAAAAGACACGACGATATCACCAGGTAAGACGCCAGCCTCCTCAGCCGGTGTATTGGACCCCACTTCGACGACTTGTGAGGCGCCAGGTGCGAGCTTCTCAAATTTGGCGTGCCATCCCTCACGTACTGGTTGAAACACGATCCCCAACCACGAAGGCATCAACGACTGATCATCCAAGCGACGAAGCTGTGCGTATTGTTTCTGTTTTTGTCGCTGCCTCTCAAGCGCCTTCTTCGAGAGCACTCCGTCTGCGAACAATGCGCCCTCTACCGGCTTGTTCCCCAGTGAGGTTTGCTCACATTCAAGCAACGCCTTTAGATCGGCTTTTTGGCTCGCACGACCGTGCCTCATCATCCAGACACGACCGGCGATACGGATCAACAAAGTGTGCAGACGCAGCAACGCAGCCTCACGGACTTGGAGCTGATACGTCCTCACATCCAAACGCTGTTTGTGCGTATAAATCGAAGTCAAGCGCTTGTTGATCGCCTTATGTTTGCGCAGGTATCGAATATAAGCGTTGTAAAGGTGTGTGCCGATCTTGGCTGTTTGCTCATCGAGATCGGGTCTCTTCATCTCTTTCTCGACATCGTGTCCAAGACCTGGATCACGTTGGTAAAAACGAATCAACATGCGCTGTCGGACCTCGTCATCGAGATTCTTCCAACCTTCGAAGGCGCGAATCGATTGGAGCCGCTTACGGCTCTTTTGAATCGCCTCCCACACAGCGCGTAAAGTCGTGAGTTGGGGCAAGTCAAAAGAGCGCTGTACACGTTGAAGCAGCGCAATATCAGCGGCGACCAAAGCCGGAGGTTTGGCCCAAATTTTCTTGAGCAGGCTGTCGACAAAGACATGAAAAGTGGTGTCTTCTTTTTTGGCTGCACGCCTGACAATGTCACGCAAGAAGACATCTGACGTGCGAAGTGGAACATCCGGTGTGCGATCCGTGAGCAGTGTCATCTCGTGAGCTTCTACGAATGTCCGGGCGCGCCGCATCGCTCGAATCATCCGATAGGCGTGTCCAACGCGCTCCGCCCGTGCGGTCTCAGGGAAGCAACCATACGCCTCACGACTCGACAGTGTCGAAAAGAAACCACATCGGTTGCCGTGCACTTTTGTCCCCTCTTCGTAGAGCAGATTGGCAAATCCACCCGAGTAACACTGCGACATCACACTCACAACGCGCGTCTCTTTCCCCAAAGGCTTCATCATATCGCGCACTTCTTTGACATTCACTTGCTCCCCCCACAGCTCGATCTTGTTGCCAAGAGGGCCTTTGCCACGTGTCCCATGATCCGTCACAAAGAACATCAACGTCTGTGACTTTTGCCCCTTTGAGGTCTTCTTCCAATCATGAAACCATTGTGCAAGTGAGCGCTTTTTTGCCGGACGCATAGACATCCCAGGCATGGTCGTATTGACAAGCTTCGATGCGTCCATCAATTGCGCTTCTGGCAACCCCTCAAACAGCCAGTCTTTCGGTCTCCTGATCGCGACAAGACGATCTTTCTTTGGTGACGTCCCATCTGTCGAGAAGAGGCTCATCTCATCGACAGCCAACCCCCGACGTTTGAGGAGCTCTGAGAACATTTGTAAGTGAAGGTGATGTGAGAAGTAATTGCTCTGTGGGTTCCCGCCGCCGTTGAGCAAGAGGGCGTGCTGCAGGCCAAGTGGTCGATTGACGCGCTTGGTGTAACCTTTTGAGCGAGGATAGCTCTTGGGTGTATGTGTGGTCGGGTTGAGTGGTTGTGTGCTCTTTGTTGTTTGGCTTGGAGTGTTCGTTTTGTTTGTGCTCGTTTGAAGTGCGAAGAAAACGCCTCCGCCCCCCACACCAATCCCCAGCAAGAAGATCAAACTCCATTGGAGGAGATGGCTCTTTGGGCCATGTGCTTCTGCCATATTGTTGCTCCCTGAATATAGATGTGACACAAAGTGTCAACGACTCGTACAGACGCGATGTTCGTCTTCAAAAACCACTCTCCATCCATGATTATTCCTGGCGACAAATGCAACAAACACACGCACACATAACAGCGCCAGAGAATGACCGTTGAACACATCATCCCACATCGGCCGATAGGAGAACAGAAAACGGACTTGATTTCTCCTCGCTACTTGCCCTGAATCCATTTCGTGAGAATATTCGGGATCACAAGGTCACCCGAAATCATTCAGAACACAGGACGATCCCATGTCTGACAAGAAACAAACTCCCCCCTCTTCGTCTGAACCCACCTCTGAAAAGGCCGAACAGTCCTTCTCACAATGGATTCAGTCCTTGATCTATACGAAGTCAGCCAAGCAGGACGACCCAAAACAAAGCACACCACCCGAAGAACAAGACACCTCCCAAAAACAAGATGCGCCCCCCAAGGAACCAGACACACCGCCCGAAGCGAAGTCTCCAGGAATTTTAGAGCAGGCGCTCTCACCGGAGATGTTACATCGTTTCTTGAAACTCTTCATGCCTGATGACCCATTCCAGGCTATCCAAGAAGAGATCAGTAAGCTTCGCAAGGAGTTACCGACACCTTGTATTCAACTGCTCGGCGAGCCACAGGTTGGCAAGAGCAGCGTCGTCCGCGCGCTCACCGGTGACACAAACGCCCGCATTGGTCTTGGTGATGGCGTCCCTGTGACAGAGCGAATCGACGCCTACGCGTTCCCCCCAAACGCCGAGTTACCTCTGTGGATGTTTCTGGACACGCCAGGACTAGGAGCAGAGACAGACGAAGACGAGCATGAGTTCAATGCACTGCTACGAGGTGAAGCGACGCTTCCAGATGGAAGCACCCTTCCCCGTCCTCACTTTTTGTTACTCTGTTTGCGCGCAGATGATGAGGCGCTGCACATTCTCCCTCGCGCAGAGCAAGCCGCCACACAACTCTCAGAAGAAGACGATCCACTTCCCGTCCTCGTCGTGCAGACATGCCTGCACAGGATTATGCATCCTCATCCAATGCCATACCCCTTCGGAGAAGATGGTTCACTGCTGCCAGACGATCTGCCTGAGGATGTGAAGAGGCAATTGCAGTACCAACGCGATGAGGTACACAAACGCATCCCACAAGCGCGCTTTGTCGTCGTTGACATCACTGATGAAGAAGATGAGGTGGGCGATCCATTCTACGGTGCGCCAGCGCTTTTGGAGGTCACGTATCAGGTCCTTCCGACGACAGTCTCGCAGCTTTTACGAACGACAAGAGAGACCTTTGATACGACCTACCAAGAGTCCGCACAGACGATGATCGTCTCATACGCGACGGCAGCTGCGAGCGCAGGAGCACTCCCTCCACCAGTCGGAGACATCGCGACTGTTGGGATCGCGCTCACGCTGCTTCGACAGCTCGCGATCTTATACCGCCAACCCTGGGAGCTGCGTACAGTGCTAGAGCTGCTCTCCAGCCTGGGAAGCACGACGATGTTGTGGCTGTTACTTCGTTACCTCGCGCGTCGCATCCCTGTCCCCGTTCTGATGGCGCCTGTTGGCGCGGCAGGTGCCTTTGTGCTCGTCTTCAGTATTGGACATCTGATGAATTGGTACTACCAGCAAGTCCGCAAAGGCCACCACCCCAAAGAGAACGAGATCCGTTCGTATTGGCAGGGACTTGAAAAAGAAGCACAAGAGCAGGTTAAGAAGTTCATGTCTTCGCTCTGGTCCAATCAGGAAGAAGAGAAGACCCAAGAGGAAGACAAACCAACACAAGAAGCCCTCCCCTCACCCACCAAAAAAAATTCGTAAGGCTCACACAAAAGGAGAATGGATAGATGGCGATGTACTTCGCAGTCAGTCAATGGACGCTGCTGTTTTGGACGATTGGTGGTGTACTTCTACTCTCGTGGGCGTTGTATATTGCGATCGCATGGCTCCAAGTGCGCAACAAAAGCTCTGACGCAGTTGGCGTACTCGTCGAAGCACTGTTCAAGGTCTTTAAACAGCCACTCGCCTATGTCTCCATCTCAGCGCTCCTGCTCATCACACTTGGTATCGTCGCAGGCAGCCAGCTGTCCCCTATCCTCTTCGTGACCATCTCAGGTGTCACGGTCTCGGCCCTTGCTCTCCTCGCTTGGAGCCAATGGCCGAAAGAAACAGCGGACTCCAACCTCTTCGATCTGCTCCCGCTCCCACAGGTGGAGTGGCCCTCCTTTGAAGACGAATGGGATAAACGTGCGCACACGTGGGTGGACTCGCGAGCCTATGAGCTCAAATCCAATCCTCCAGAATTCACGGGAGGAATGTTTGGGGGCCTCGCCCTCGAAGTGTCCAGAGAACTCGCCGCCATTTACAACAAAGAGACCATGCTCTCGGTCTCGATCAAAGATGTACTCAAAGGGGTCGAGCGTACAGCTGCAGACATGAAGATCCTCAGCAACCACCTCCCACTCGCAGGACACCTCACCCTCGCAGATATCGAACGACAGATCGACGTCGCGATCCGTAAAGGCCGATGGCTTTACATCTCCCTCTACCTGATCCTCTCCGTCATCAACCCCGGAAACCTCATACGTGTCGCTGTCATTTTTGTCCAAAAGAGAAGTCCCTGGGAACACCTCCTCATCGAACTACGTGGATGGGTTTACGGTCACTATGTCCAGCGACTTGGCTATCACATGACGCTGATCTATAGCGAACGTCAACCCCCTCCAGCCGGCTCCCTCCAACACGCAATCGCCACAGAAGAGAAGAAACAGTTCCACGAAATGCAGAGCCAAAAGCTCGGCTGGCTAGGATTGATAAGCACCTTTGGCTTTGTACTCTACCTGATCTGGCAGATCGCAAATGCCGTTTGGGTCTTCGGCATTCCCGCCGCAATCATCGACTTGTTCTTGTTGGGTGTGCTCGGGTATGGGATCCTCCAGATACGCTCCGTCGAGAGATGGCGTGCGTATTGGGATGCTCTTCAGCCAAAGTGGCCAGAAAACCCTCCTCCCAAAACACAGACAGACCAAAAAGCACGTGACGCGATGGATCTGGTCCTTTACAGACACAAAGACCCACCCAATTTCAGCGACCTCAAAGAGGTCCCCGGTTACTACGGAAACCTGACCTACGAACTGTGGCAAGCCTGTTTTCGTGCGTATCAACACCCCGAAGACAAAGTCCCACTTCGCGCAACAAGAGAACTCTACCTCCCTCAAGGTTTCGCAGGTATCGAACGCTTCTGTGCTGATCTTAGCCTGTGGTATGAGGGACAAAAGACACTCCCACGAACCATTCGTCAGCTCGAACAGATCGGTCTTGATCTGGAGGCGCTTTATCTCTACCTGCAACAAGCCCCAAGCAAAGACGAAGCTCCAACAGAAGAGCCCACCCAAGAAAAAACAGAAGAGTCCGCTCAAGAAAAAACAGAAGAGCGTGGATTTTGGAAGCGCATGTTTTCGCAGGTTGGGCACGCAGTCACAGGCTTTGCGATTGGACAACTCCACCCACGTGTTCATGCATTATTGGACGAAGAGCTGGGAGAGAGACTGATCGATATCTATGGCGGTCGCTTCCCACAGAGCGCTTTTGAGCCACAAGAAACACATACCACCAACATCCTCGTGCTCTCGCGTGAGACGCGCAAAACACAGACCTTCTTGCGAGCGCTCATCGGCCCGGCCTACTCACCAGAAAATGAAGACCAGTCTGAGGATGAAGATACATGGCAGGCGACACGAGAGTTTAGCGCTGCGCTTCCGGGTGATACAACGTACCACTTTTACTCCCAACGCTGGCACTCCCTCGACAAGGCGCAAGAGGATCCCCTCACACATACATTCCAACAACACGCTTACCACGGAATCATCTTGCTTGAGACCATTGACTATGGAGCACGAGGGAATGTGGGAACGTTTGTCAAAAACAGACTCCTCCCTCTTCTCCGCAAAGGACAGGTCGGCTCGCTCTTTTTGGTCCTCACTGGCGTCGAAAAGCTCAAGCCCATGCGCTGGGAACCTCCTTACGACGACTACCGCGATGAGCAACCTGAACAACGCAAATCACAGCGTATCCGCAACGCCCTGCTCGCGTGGGAAGAGATCTTCAAGGACATTCACGCGCTCCCCTTCGAACAGCTCCTTCCTGTCGGCCTACCCAAAGAACAGGATCCCTGGGGACTCGACAGAATCCAGACGCTCTTGCACATCAAGGATGTACTCGCCTACATCCAAAGAGACGATCTCCAGCAAGGCACAGACCAAACCGACCCCTCAACAGAAGAGAACACGCCAAAAAGCAGCGACGAGTTGGCCGACATCGTTGAGGAAAAAGAAGAATACAAAAAGGAAGGTTCAGGGAAGGATACCAGTGAGGAAGAACAGGATGGCGTAGATGCCGACCAAAAGGAGGATTAGCAGTCGTACGAAACAGGATATCCCTGTTGGTGCCACGCCTCCATCCCACCGTGCATAGACGCGACACGGGTGTAACCCATGTCGAGCAACATCTGCACAGCTTCTGCTGCCAATTGACCATCTTTACAAAACAATATAATCGGCTCATCGAGTGGCCACGCTTGCACCAATTGCTCCAAGGCAGACACAGGGATCAACTCAGCGCCTGCGACATGGCCCAATGCACCTGTGTGAGAGTCTAGGTTGCGCACATCGATCAACCGACACACGTCTCCGTGTTGATGCACCCAAGACACTTCAACTTCGGGGATACCATCGTCAGAAAATCGAACGATAGCGTCATGCAAAGGTAGCTCTTCGCCATATCTCGAATCTGTTACCATCTTTGTAGGCATGGGCATCTCCTGTGTATTCGTTTGGGTGGTATAGGAAACCAAGGGAGCGGTTTTCAACAATAGAAAAGGGAGCGAGCACAGAATCACGCAAGCTTAGGAAAAGTCATTCAGGTACGTCATGTACGTAAGGAGTCTTGAACAGCCCGAAAAAGGCTACCTCATCGGCTCAAACGCGAAAAGGAAAGTGACGCCACCAACCACAAGCCAAATTTGCGCGAAGACCTTTTGTATCCGCCAAAAACCGCTCGAACAGAAAGCGTTTTCTATCAAAAAACATGCCATTTCACTCATTTCCCCAACGAAACCAAACACATCAAAAACAACACCAAAAAACAAGGAACTCTCCACCCACCTCAAACTCTGCCGCCTTATATGTCCATAAAGATGTTTCAAAAAACGATGCACAAAACGCAACACAATGCATCAATACAACAAAAAGCATCATCCCCACCCCATTCGACTTATCATGTTCCACATCAGCACAATTGTTCTCTTGGTAGAGACAATCCTGTGCATTCGGTCGCAAAATGCGTTTGCAAAAAAGAATGCCTGTGTTATCACCCTGTATTGACCGAACTTTTCACCTACTCATAGCCAACGGAGTCACCTATGAAACGCTCTCCTCTTCGCACAGTATGTTTTTTGCTTGGCGCCTCACTACTTTTCCTCTCGGCGACAGCGACCGCAAAGAAAAAACGCAATGAAACCTGCGCATGGAAGAACGCCAGTATCACCAAAAAGAGTCAAAAGATCAGAGACTTCAAAGGTTGGGATGTTTACACACCTGCGTTGGCATGTAACCACACACAGCTCAAAGTGTCTCCTGCCAACCAAAAGACCATCGAAGGTCTACTCGTCACATTCTTTGGTGACTTGCTCCACCAACGAGCTTCATACACCTCACTGCTCGCCCCCAAAACCCCCCCGGCCTTTCGTGCAGGTATCAAGTCTTGCTTGCTCCAACAGGTCAAGGGGTTCAAGCGGTTTATTGTACACGCTCGCATCGACGCAAAAACAGGCTCGGTGAGGGGCAATCGACACGCCCGCAAGTACCTTCAGGTTGGGAAGATGATGTTTGGTTCATTCGATCATCTGGTCTTTATGGAAGGAAATGATAGCCGAAATGATATCATCGTGTATGTGAAAAAACACGATGGGAAGTGGTACGTTAAAGGATTCTGGTCGGTATGGTTGCGCAAGTGCTTTGCCAAAAAGAAACCCTGGTGGAGCAAGAAGAAAAAGTAGAATGTCGTGAGAACCCGCTCAGACGATCGCGTCGAGATATCGATGTGGATCGGTCTCTCGATAATGCTTCAACTCATCGATCCCTCGACTGATCGCGCCGTGAACAAGTCCCCTCACCTGACGCAACACCTCCTCATCATCCTCACAACCATCAAAAGGCGCCATCTGAATGGGCTCCATGAGCTGCATGTAGATCCGCTCTGGACGAGGTAATGGCGTGGGCCCCATCCCCTTCGAGATGGGGAACATCAGCTCTGGGTGGAGTTTGAGTTCTTCGAGTAACGGTCCAAGTGGTGAACGCATCAACTGATGGCCGTCGAAGATGATATCAAACATATCTTCAACACCGACAGATGCAAACGGTACGATCGTACATTGGTGTTGAATCGCCATCTTTACGAAGCCCAGCCGCTCCCCCCAGATCAGTTCGTACTTTTCGCCTTTACGCTTGCTCACCTCACGCCCACCACCAGGGAAGACCAACACACACTCCCCTTGATCCATGAGCGCCCCACAATTCTCCCTCGTCCCCTCCACCGCACCAAAATGCGAAAGAGCATCCCGCCAGCCAGGGACGCGATAGTGAAACTTGTGCGCCAAAGAGCGCAAAAAGATCCCGTGTTCCCGATACAACTCGAAGAACAAAAACGGCACGTCCAAGATCCCATACAAGGTGTGATTGCCTACAAATAACAGAGGACGCTCGTCAGGTACGTTCTCCATCCCCCGGAAATGAGGGCGCGTCCAACGGCGCCAGGGGGAAAGCATCCACTCGGAAAACTTCAACTCTCGTGCTGATGGTTGTTTAAAATACATCGAACCCTTTCTCTTTCATCCACAAAAAACAACGACGCAAAGAGGCCGCCTGAAACATCACCGCGAAACATGATGGAAGAAAGCACACCTTAACGCAAGAGAAAGAGTACGTTGGGTACAAAAAGACAAACGCAAAGTTGCGCTGTTATCCATCGCGTACTATGCTGCCCTCCGAAAAAAGTGCGACACCACAGCACAAGTACAATCCTGGAAAGATGTGACATGTCCCGATTCGCAGAGCTTCGCGAGCTGCTTTCTCATTCCCCGACCCAAGCGCGATGGAAAGAGCTCATCAAACGTATGATTCAATGGCCACAAGTGCCCGAACGTGACGTCGCGATCCAATACGCGCAAGCCCACCTTTCTCACTGGCCTGACGAGCTCCGCACGCTACGTGATGATCTGCGATATGCCTACTCACAAGAGCCGACACACCCGACGTGGTCACTTGTGCGTACGTTCTATATTTTTATCAAGGCGCTGTCCTCCGACGATCACACACAATCACTGACGACGCTCACCCATGTCCCCAAATTGACCTCTCTGCGAATTGTCTTCTACCCTGAGTTTCTCGCCAACGTCGCCAAAACGAAGAGCCCCGCCAAGGTCTCCACCTCGCTCTTCTCCAACGATCTTCAACATCTCTCTCACGTCGGACTACGCGATCTCGAAGGCTTCGACGCTCTCGACACACTCCAACAACTCAAGCGCCTGGAGCTGTTCAATTACCCGCTGCCAAGATTGGGGACACTGCCCCAACTGCAAGGGCTCACAGAGCTGCTCCTGAGTTGCCAGGCTGGACTCGAAGACCTTGATATGCTTCACGCCTTCCCTAAGCTTCGATGGTTGCGCTTTGAAGAGAGCCCACTCGTCTCATTCCAGCACCGCACACAGCTCCCCGAACTCGACATCTTGGAGCTTGATAACAGTGGATGGCACGATAGTTTCGAATGGTCGATCTTTTCGTCGATTCATACGCTCCACCTCACAGGAGAACGAAGACGCTACGAGTTGGGAAAGACCGATCTATCACCCCTGCGAAATCTACGCACACTCACCATCAAAGGCGGCGCCAAACTACTCATCACCCCAAACCTCAACGCGCTCGCCACACTCAGCGAACTCACGCACCTCGAACTCGACGCCTTCGCTCCCCAACCAGACCTCTCGTTCCTCGAATCACTCGCCGCCTTAGAGCACCTGACACTCTCTGGATATGGTATCGGGTACAAGAGACAACTCTTCTGCTTCTCTGCGCTCAAAGAGCTCCGTTCACTTCACCTGGAACAATGTGGTTCACTCGATCTAGAGCCTTTTTGTGTGTTACCAAAGCTCGAAGAGTTGACGTTGGAGTTCGACATCCCCTCCGTCCATCAACTCGACATGAACGAACGAAATGAACGCCTTCGTGCGTATCGAAACCCAACAGAGCTGACCTCTTTCTCCCACATCAAACACCTGACCCTCAAACAAGCCCGTTTTCTCAACGATCTGTCCTTCGTCAGAGAGCTGGCACAACTCGAAACGTTGCACATTTACGAATGTCTACATCTGCGGTGGCTTGAAGACCTCAAATCCTGCGTCAAACTCAAAACATTGACACTTCACGGCAGTCGCGCACTCGAACACCTTGACTCCATGATCCGCCCTGAAAAACCACCACTCTTCGATTGGGGAGATGTCGACACATACCAACCCCGCGAAGGACTTCGTGAGCTGCACTCTTTGTCCCTGCTCGGCATGCACAACCTCCGGGATATTCAGGGGCTCTCTACCTACACAAAGCTCCGCACGCTGCGTATCTCAGGATGCGAAAATCTTCGGGTGATCAGCGCCATTCACCAACTCGTCGAGCTAGAAGCCTTGTACATAGAGGATTGCCCATCCCTGAAAGAACTCGACGCGTTGATCAGCTTGCCCCAACTCAGCACGCTGGTCTTGCGTGACTGCCCAGCCCTCCCCTGTCCTCCAGACAAAGACAGTATGCACACACGCGAAGACGTGAAAGTCTTCCAACAGCGTCTACGCGATCGGTCCGATCAGTAAGGCCACTTCGAGAAAAAAGACTCAATCGTCTTGGAGCTGTTCGCTCAATTTTCCCAGCACAGTGTTACGCGATGAAGTGTGGATGTAGAAGTGTCCACCAGGAAACAATTCATAGGAGAAATCGGCGTTGGTGTGGATAGCCCAGGCTTTCACGGACTCTTCTGATATCAGATGATCATCTCTCCCACCAAAAGCAGAGATCGAGAAGTCGAAAGGCTCGTGCTCTTCATATGAGTATGCGTCACAGAGTTCAAAGTCAGCCTGTATGGTAGGCAAGATCATCTCCATCAACTCGCTGTTTTGCAACACCCACTCTGGTGTCCCGTTGAGGCTGCGGAGTTTGTCGATCAGCGCTTCGTCGGAGAGCTTGTGGAGACCTGGGATCACTGAGGAGTGCTGTGGTGCACGGAAGGAAGAGATTGACAGGTGTGTGGGCAATGGCATACCGCGCTTACGCATCAAACGCGCGAGCTCAAAACTCACGAGCCCACCCATACTGTGACCAAAAAACACAAACGGCCGATCCAGATGAGGTTCAATCGCCTCACAGAGGGCATCCAAAAGTGGCTCCATGCGCGTAAAGGGGTCTTCACGTAAGCGATGCTCTCGACCAGGAAGATGGACAGCGCACATCTGCACATCTTCGGGCAGCTTGTACGGCCAACGACGAAAGGCAATCGGCCCCCCACCTGCGTAGGGGAAGCAAAAGATCCGCTTGCGCACCTGTGAGACATCACGAAAGACCGAAAACCAGGGATTTTTTTTGATGTCCATCAACCAACCTCCGAGACAGCTTCTTTGAGGACATCCCGAACCATTGGGTCCTCTTCAAACATCAAGCGCCCACGCAGCAATTGCCTCGCGGTCGGGTGGTCTGACTGAGAGAGCAAGCCTACTACAGCGAGACGAATATGACGCGCGGGATCAGCGAGTGCGGCTCCAAGCATCTCCTCCTCTTCACGATCGGGAAAGAGACAAAAGATCTCGATCGCTCTCGTCTGTGTCATAGGATTCGCCGAGTCTTCTAGGACATCAGCGAGAACAGGGAGCCGAGAAGATGGCGTTGTCGTCCCAATCAAGACAGGTACACCTTCTTTGCGAAGGGGGATCGGGCCAAGCCCTCTGAGCACCTTCTTCGCCTCTTTCGTCCGCAACTTTTCGAGGACCACTCTCGCGAGAGGACGGAGCGCAAAGCGCTCCCCACCTTCGAGCAGTGTTTGTAACATCTTCGGCAGAGACTTCGCCTTTTGCCTCAACAACAACATGATCGCTCGTGAAGCGATACTATCTTGTTCATGCTCAACAAGAGGCGCAAGCAGGTCTTCCGGGATCTTGCGATAACCTTCGAGCAATCGATCGAGCATACGCAACAAGATATCGGGCTGCTCTTCGTGGGAGAGGTGGGCGATCAACATGTCTTCAACACGGACATCAGCGATGGTACACAGGATCCGCACAGCGGCTTTGCGAGTGAGGATATCCCCAGAGGAGATATATCGACCTAGTTGCCCCTGAAGTGTTCCTTGCCGCCGATGTGCGTCGATCACGTCGAGATGAAGTTGAAGTGAGATCTTTCTCTTTTGCTCGTATGCCTGCATCACCTTTTCGATCGGATTGACGATCGCGCCAAACGGCAGGTGTAACGACATTGCAGGGACTTTTGTCGCCCCTTTTGTCTCGCCAGATGTCCGCCTGTACACACCTCCCCACTGTGCACGCATCAGCTCCGAGAGATAGGCACCGATCGCGGAGATCACATGAGTCGCATCCCCTCGTGCGTCGATCATCTTCGCGAGCATCTCTTCCCCTTGCTGAAGAGCCTCCGGGAGATACCCTGGTAACTCTTCATACTGCCTCCAACGCTCTGCTACTTCGAGGACTTCAAGAATCAAAGCGTCTTGGGACTCTCCATCACGACGCCAACATAACGCAACATGGTCTTCAAGTGTCGACTCAAGCACCATCAACCAACGCTCGATCTCTCCGCCAAGATAATGTACCAAAGGGACCCGCACGATCCGAATAAACCCTTCCATGTCCTCGAAGGTATCGCGCATCGTCAGATCATCGATGCGTTCAAGTCCGTCCCAATTGCGGTTGATGTAACAGGTATCAAAGGCCGCCTCCATCTGCCCTGTCGGAAGCCGGCGTCTCGAATACGTCGGCATAGGAGAACGCTCCGTCACATAGGGGGCAAACATAAACCGCGCAGGCAAGGAGGGTTGCGCGAGCTGTCTGTGCAGCTCACGTAAGGCAACGAGCAAACGCTTCTTTTCGAGTGGGTAGGAAACTTCAGAAGCTGGACGCGCCTCTTGGATATGGCCAAGGACCTCATCACCGATCTCGATCAATCCGGGACAATTGTCGACAAGCAGGGGGTGTTTGAGGATCGGTTGTGCTTTGCGGGAGGGAGGAGACCACAGCTCAAAGAGACGGTAGGAGGTCACACTGTGACGGGGGGTTTGCAGTGTGATCGATTGGGAAGGTCCTGGAAGAAACAAGATTCCGACCTGTATGAGATAAAAAAAAACCCTGCTTCTTGTGAAGGAAAGCAGGGTTTTTTATATTGGTGAATGTGGCGATACAGGGACTTGAACCCCGAACACTACGGATATGAGCCGTATGCTCTAACCAGTTGAGCTATATCGCCCTGTCTTGAAAGACAGCTCTTTATCTACATGACACCTTCGATCTTGTCAAGAAGAAATTGCCAACCATCGAAAACCAATACAAAAAAACCTAAAACTCAGACACAAGGAGTAGCGATTGTCCTGGAAAACTCGCCTCAACCACCGTTGGCAACCCAGACATCATCGTGATCTGTTCACATGGCACAGCCGACACTTTTACCCATTTACACACCATATGGATGAACGCGCCCTCACCTATCTCGAACATTGCTTCCTCCTCGCCACGACTGAAAAGGATGTCCCTTCGGCATTTTGGAACCTTTCGCCTTATCACTACAGTCATCACATCGAAGGTGATGAGGTCTACTCAGGACATATTGCGTACGGCTCCTTTGCCCAACCGCAAGCGCTCTTACAGGCAGCACAACCGCTCTTTCAACACCACGACCCCGACCAACAGCGCATGACGTTGTTGCGGCGCTATCAGGAGACATACAACACAGCACAAACGCCCGTTTTTTGTGGGCTCGGATGGGATCTGCACAACGCGATCTTTTCGATGTACTTTTGGCATCGCTCACAAACAGCAGAGTCACAAGACACCTCTTTTTTGCGGTGGCTACAGATATCTTCGAGGCAGGGAGAGGACTTTACACTTACGCTCCACGATCCACAGGCGCGACTTGACCAAGAATCAAAGCGCAAGCGACTAGACAAGAGACAGATCTTCGAAGTCCCCAAGCACACCAAACCACTCGCTTCGAGACTCCAACAGGGTCTTCATGCCCCCTACATCGATGAATCCCTCACAGCCTGGAGAAAACGTCTCCCCCACCACGCCCAGCGCATCCTGACACTGTACGAAAAGAAGAAACAACCTCTGCGTACACTTGAGCTTCACACCATCGACGACTTTGTCTTGCACTACCCATCTTGAGAGACTTTTCCCTTGCCAGAAAAGGGATTTCTCTCTATTCTGAGAATGGAATTCACATTACTGAGCAAAGGGAAGAAGATGAGACGATTGTTGATATGGTTTGCGTTATGTTTGACCCTCTCCTGGTGGGGAGGTTGTAGCAACAAGACGACGCTTTCTAAAGAGAAAACGCAAACAGATGCAGGACTCCCAGATGGTAGCAGTCCTGAGCAGGTGTCCCAAGAGAAGACACAGCCGGAACCAGAGCTTCCCAAGGAGCTCACTTACTGGAAAGACATCAAGGCGATCATCGATCACAACTGCCTCAATTGTCATATCAAAGATGGGATCGCCCCCTTCCCACTTGAATCCTATAAGTTTGTCAAGACTTACAAAGACGCGATCAAATCCTCCGTCAAAGAGCGCAGAATGCCACCGTGGTCCGGCGCACAAAACTGCAACGAGTACAAAAATGACATCTCCATGTCCGAAGAAGACATCGAGAAGATCGCCAAATGGGTCGATAACGGCGCCCCCGAAGGCAACCCAGCCCACTACAAAGACTCTCCACCACCACCAGAGCTCAAGATGTCCCGCGTCGATCTCACGCTCAAAATGAAGAAGGCCTTCGAGCCCAAACGCATCCCCGACGAATACAGATGCTTTGTCGTTGACTGGACCCCCAAAGAGGTCAAATACATCTCAGGCTTCGAGGTCCACCCAGGTAACCAATCGATCGTCCACCACGTCATCGCCTACCTCGCGCCACCAAGTGAAGCCGAAAAGTACGCCAAGAAAGATCCTGAAGGGAATGGCTATCGCTGTTATGGAACAGCCGGAGGAAAGGCTTCTTACAACTGGCTCGGCGTTTGGGCCCCAGGGATGCCCGGCGCGGATTATCCAAAAAACACAGGGATCAAAGTCGAACCTGGCTCCAAAATCATCATCCAGGTCCACTACAATGTCCCACCAAGTAAAAAAGGGGCGACCGATCAAACCAGCGTCGCCTTCAAGCTCGAAGACAAAGTCGACGCTGTCTCGATCCTCCTGCCCTACGCCAATTACTTCGCGTGGTTCCGCAAAGATGGTATGAAGATCCCCGCAGGGGAAGACAACGTCACACATGACTACAACGCTGATGTTGTCGGGCTGATTAGTCTTCTTCCGATCAAAGGCAAGAAGCCCAAGGCCTTTACCATCCACAGCGCCATGCTCCACATGCACCAGCTCGGAAAAGCCGGTAAGCTCACCTCCACTGTCGATGACATCGACCAATGTATCCTCGATATTCCCAAGTGGAACTTCGACTGGCAGCTGATCTATCACCTCAAAAAACCCATCACGATCAAGGCAAAAGACAAACTCGGGATCTCCTGCACGTGGAACAACACCGCCGCCAACCAGCCCATCGTCGAAGGTCAAAAACAAGACCCCAAAGACGTGTACTGGGGTGACGGCACAAACGACGAGATGTGCCTCGGTGTCTTTTACGTGACCTGCGGCGACGGTGAAGGCAACACAGAACCCTGCCCCACGATCTCCGACTACCTCTAACAACCCACCCAAGACAGCCCCCACAGACGCACAAAAGTCTCCCACGCGAACTTGCATTTCACAGAAGATCGTAACAGTATATAGGCATGGCTTGACAATACAGGGATCTCTTTCCCTTCCCAAACCACACGAGCCAACACGTCTGTAAGGTGTCCTTTTTCACAAGAATGGCTATCCAGGAGAAGCCCATGCCACGGCCCATCCGTTTTTTCGTTTTATTTGTATGTTTGTTCGTCATCACGAGCGCTGTGTCCTGCTCCCCTGCCCTTGACTGTGGTGTGTGTCCACTCAACACCACCTGCACCCCTGTCACAGGCAACAACGGCACGAGAAATTTTATCTGCCTGAGAAACTCAAGTGGCTCAGAGGTCGGTGGGGTGTGCTTTGGCAATAACCGCAATTGCCTGTCGGGGAATTGCTACGCGCCAGATGGCAACCAAAATCTCAGCTACTGCACCATTCGATGTAAGATAGACGCGGACTGCAACGCCGGTTATACCTGCAAAGCAGAAGCTGGCGGTGACATTTGCGTACGTGGTGCACAGACGAGCACAAGCAAAGGCTGTGAATGCGGGAAAGAGGGAGCTTCATGCAACAAGAATGGACACTCCGACTGCGCCACCAAAGAAGGCTACTTCTGCCTCTCCACAGGTGCACAAGACGCAAACGCTCGATGTACCAAGCAATGTGATCCAAATGACACTGACTCCTGCGCCTCTGGACTCATCTGTACAGCCACTCCCTTCGGCCAATACTTGTGTATTCAATCCCCCTACCCCAAAAGCGGGCTGGGTGGCAATTGTAGCAAGGGCGGCAAAGCCCAATGCGAAGACGACCAATACTGCTACACACGCTGGCCCAACGACACACAAGCCTTCTGCACCAAGTACTGTAACCCCTATCAAGAAGGCGATTGTCCTAAAGATTACAGCTGTGAGTCTCCCAGAGAACAAGATCCGTACCTCTGCGTCCCCAAGGGAACAGGAAAAGTAGGCGATGATTGCAGCGCCAGAGATGTTCTGGATTGTGAGACCTCCATCTGTGCACAACTCGACCCTCGTAACCGAGAAGAACGTCCTATTTGTACACAGTCCTGCTCACCAACAACGGAAAACTGCCCGGCAGGATTTCGCTGCCGTCTCTATGGACACCTCTACCGCTACCTCTGCGCCAAATCAGGCGACGGTGGTATCGGGACGATCTGCAACAAAAATGGCGACGCAGACTGCAAGAGCAAGATGTGTATCCAGCCCGACTCCAACTCCATCAACAAGATCTGCACCGAACCCTGTGATGGCACACAACCTTGCCCCGACGGCTATACCTGCGATCTATCCAAGAAAGTTTGCCTCCCTGCGACGGGTAAAAAGAAGATCGGCGATCCTTGTACTGGCCCACAAGAATGTGTCTTCGGGACATGTGTCACAGACTCCTCTGGGAAGCAATTCTGTACACAACAATGTACCAAAGACGAACAATGCCCAGGTGGTTACCAGTGCCGCAACCTCGAATTTACACAGCTCTACTGTCTCCCTGAGCAAAAAGGAGACAAAGAGGTTGGTGAAGCCTGTCCTAACGGTCCTGGCGACTGCAAAACCAACAAGTGTATCTCGGACTTCATCAAAAACCGCACCTTCTGCACCCAATCGTGTAACGACCAGATCCCTTGTCAGGCTCCCTACGTCTGTACAAAGATCTCAGACACAGAATCCTACTGCACCCCCAAAGATTACGAAGCCCCATAATCACCAGCCCTTCAGGAGGCTCCTTTGACCGCTCGCCTCAGAATTCTACAGTATTGCATCGTGTTCATCTGTAGTCTCTCACTCCTTCGGTGCCAACACCCTCCAACGCTCTCACATCAAACATCCCCCATCATCGGCGGAGTCCCCTCTTTGGAGCACCCTGCGGTCGGTGTGTTGACCCGTGATCAGACGACTTTCTGTACAGCCAGCCTGATCGCCCCAAGGGTCGTACTCACAGCAGGTCACTGCATCGACTCGGCCCGCTTTGCAGCGGCTGCGGGGAGTCGGTTGCAATTTCGCATCGACACAAAAGACGACCAAGCCCCAGAAGGTTTCCAGACACATCACTTCGACATCCTTCCTCATCTCCTGAGCACCCACCCTCGTTGGGATCCTGATCAAGTGATCAATGGCTTCGATGTAGGGATCGCGATCCTCTCGACACCAGTGCCAGACACAACGGCCAAGCCCATATCCTTTCGGCAAGACCCACTGCCTGGTCAACTGCAAGGACAGGAGGTGCTGTTTTTGGGGTACGGTCTGATCGAGAGCCAACCGCACGGCATCTCACCTAACAGAAAACACGCGGTCTCATTGCCCATCACACAATTGAGCGGTGACAGGATTCAAACACAAGGGGTCAACAAGAGCATCTGCCACGGAGACTCAGGTGGTCCAGCGATCGCCGTAATTCTCGGAAAAACAGAGGTCATCGCCGTGAACTCATACGGCGCCTCTGCTCTTGTCCCAGGGAGTCAGCCACGCCGAAGCGCCTGTGACCGCTACTCAGTCTCCGTCCGTACAGACACCTACAAAGATTACATCCGCTCATGGATATCGCTCCTCGCCACCTCCGCACCCACGTGCCAATCGGATAGTGATTGTACCTGTGGGACCTGCTCTGCCCAGAATACGTGCAATGAGCCGGCAAAAACATCATCGGACTGTGCACTCTGTGAATTCGACAGCGACTGCACCTCTGGAAGTTGCATCCCCACCCCACAGGGAAAACGATGCCTCTCTGCGTGCACCAACCAATGCTGCCCACGAGGGTTTTACTGTGGGGATATCAAGACGGACGCAGGCAACAAGAGCTTATGTATGCCCATCCAAGGGCAGTGTCCACAGCAAGCCTGTAAAGAGGACAAGGATTGCCCAATACAACTCGTCTGCTCGGCAGGACAGTGTGTGGCTCCAAGAGCTGCCCAATTATGTGCCCCCTGCCAAACAAACAAAGATTGCGGTGACAACAGCCTGTGCCGCCACACCTCCGCAGGACGCTACTGCACACAACCTTGCAACAACACGTACTCTTGCCCCTACGGATTCCAATGTGAACAGATCGTTCCAGGAAGTCCGCTCCAGTGTGTCCCGACAGATGGCGTGTGCTCCTTGCCTTGCCAAAAAGAGTCAGATTGCCCGACAGGTTCAGGTTTGACCTGTGTATCATCACGATGTGTCCCAAACAAAGGCGTCGAAGAAGGCGGGTCTTGCACAGAGGGTGGCTGCAAAGACAATTTACAATGTGTCGACACACTCGAAGGAAAACGATGTCTTCGTCCCTGTCACATCTCTCCAGGCCGCGTTGGCGGAGCGTGTGTGGGCGAAAAGACCTGCACCGAGGCCGACAGCATCTGCTTGCCAGTCCGAGGCTTACGTAGAAAATACTGCTTCGCAAGCTGCGCGTCTCAAGCGGATTGCCCTTATGGTGGTAGCTGCCGTCAGGGTGTCTGTGTTTGCTCCCAAGACAACGAGTGCAGCACAGGCGCAAGCTGTGACAGAAGTTCCGGCGCGAGCACTGGTTTGTGCATCCCAGACAAAGATATCGTCTCGTGCCCCGCACAGATGACCTGCAGTGGCCATGTACAGGGCCATTTTTGTGTACCCGATACCAAACCAGGGACACGACAGCAAGGACAAGGGTGTGATGCCTTCTCCGGCTGCCTCGGGACATTGCAATGTACACAATGGCGTAACCACTCTGCGACATGTGCACAAACATGTGGACGTGATCAGGATTGTAGCCTTGGCGGTCGCTGTACAGAAGGAGTCTGTACTTGCTCTTTGGACTCGGAGTGCCCGACAGGACGAAGCTGTCATCGATTCTTTTTGTATGGACAACGTCTGCGGGGTCTCTGTAGACTCTCCTCGTACCGTGGCGCTTGTATCTCCTCTAGCGAATGCCCCACAGGACAGACATGTGCACAAGGTACTTGTCAACATCCTCCATCAGAGCCCGCTCCTGAAGCTCCGATAGAGACAATCCCCACAGAGCAGATAGAGCGTACACAAGAACCGCTTCAGGACGCAGGGGAGCCGAAAGTCGAGCCCAAACAGCCTGATGTATCGCATCGAGAAGAGCCCCTCAGCCCAGAGACACCAAGAGAGACTTTGCAAGAGACACCTGTACAGGGAGGGTGTCAGTGTCAGACTGACACACCTCAAGATTGGAACGTCTGGCTCATGTTGTGTTTGTGTGTGGGGTGGTGGATCAGATTGAAAAGAGGTAGGAGAGGAGACAGTCTTGATTAACCAAAGAGCGCATCGGTAAATTCGTTGGGGGAGAAGCGACGAAGTTCGTCGATGTGCTCACCAACACCGATATAACGAATGGGGATCCCAAGTTCTTTACAGATCGCGACGACGATCCCGCCTTTTGCGGTCCCATCGAGCTTGGTCAAGACGACCCCTGTGACACCGATCGCTTCATTGAATTGGCGTGCTTGATTGAGCGCGTTTTGTCCGGTCGTCGCGTCGACAACGAGCAAGACCTCGTGTGGTGCACCGTCATGTGCGCGGTCGATCACACGTTTGACCTTCTTCAACTCTTCCATCAAATTCTGTTGGGTATGGAGTCGGCCTGCAGTATCGGCGATCACGACGTCCATATCCCTCGCGACACCAGCCTTGATTCCGTCGAAGATGACAGAGGAAGGATCCTGGTTGTCATTCCCCTTCACGATCTCACATTCGGTCTGTTCAGCCCATTTCGCGAGCTGCTCAGTTGCCGCCGCCCGGAAAGTATCTCCTGCTGCCAGGAGGACCTTCTTGCCATCTTTACGAAGGCGCGCGGAGACTTTCCCGATTGTCGTGGTCTTCCCAACACCGTTAACACCGACAACCATCATGATGAATGGCGACTGTGCTTCGAAGTTGAGATAGTTGTCTTCAAATGTCAGGATCTCACGAATCTCGCGCTTGAGTGTATCGCGGACTTGATCGGGATCTTTCAGTGCGCTGCGGTCCATCTCCTCTTCGACTTTTTCGAGCAGATGTTGTGTGGTTTGTGTACCGATATCCGCGGAGTAAAGGACTTCTTCGAGGTCATCAAGGAGATCCTTGGTCAATTGCTTCTTGCGACCGAGCAGATCGTTGAGTTTGGAGATCCAGCCCTGGCGGGTTTTGTTGAGACCTTCTTGAAGGGTACGAGGCTGATCACCACTCTCTGAGTGCTTGTCATCTTCAGTGACGTTGATGTCCTTCAGGCGCTTGCGGCGCTTCTCTTTTAAGCGCGCAGAACGTTCTCTTCGACGTCGTGCCTCTTCGGAGATATCTTCTTCTTCGACGGGCGCCTTGACGATGATGCTCTCTTCTTTTTTCTCGTCCTCAGCGGGCTTGTCGTCTTTCTTTTCGACTTTCTCTTCTTTCTTCTCAGGCTTCTTTTCAGCCTTCTTTTCTTCCTTGGGCTCGGCCTTTTTATCTTCTTTTTTGTCGTCTTTCGCCTCTACCTTGGACTCATCCTCTTTTTTCTCGTCTTTGGCAGGCTTCTCTTCTTTCTTTTCGACTTTCTCTTCTTTGGCTTCAGCCTTGGGCTTCTCTTCTTTCTTTTCGGCCTTCTTGTCTTCTTTTTTCTCTTTGGTTTCAGCCTTGGGCTTCTCTTCTTTCTGAGGCGTTTCGGTTTTTTTCTCGGAGGCCTTCGGCGCTTTCTTATCCTTTTTAGAAGACGCCTTTTTTTCGGTCTTTTTGTCTTCTTTCTTGGTCGCCTTGGGGGTTTGCTTTTTGGCTTTGGGGGCGCTCATCTTGGGGGGTGTTTTGCGCTTAAGCTTGGGAAGTGTAGGCTCTTCCAAAGATGGGGTTGGAGCCTGGAAAAGGGGTCGCAAGAGGATGCCAACTGCGATCATGATCAACGAAAGAGCGAGCACTGTGAGCAATGGATAATCGTTCAAGCGCTCGAGAAAAGGAGCCGACTTTTTGGCGGCAAAGATAGCAAAGATCAGGTTTTGCATGGCTCTGCGTAGACCTCCGTGAGAGAAATCGAAAGGGTACATGAAAGATCCGAGAACGACCAAAAATAGGAAAGGAATGCCCTGTTGTCAAGCAGAAGAACGAGACAACGCCAGCAAACAGAGCACAAAGTATCCAGTGTTGTGATCAGGTTGCCTACCTGTCAGGGAACAGAAGATGTAGTGGGTCATGCGAGAAAAGAGAAGGAAAAGAAAGAAGATAGACAGGGGAAAGATGTTTACGCGGCGTCGGCCATCTCATCTTCAAGTTGGACAGAGACAAGGGTCGAAGCGCCAGGTTCTTGCATCGTGACACCGTAAAGGTAATCGGTCATCTCCATCGTACGTTTGTTGTGTGTGATCACGACAAACTGGGAGAGAGAGCTTAACTCACGGAGCAAACCATTGAAGCGGTCGACGTTTGCGTCATCAAGAGGTGCATCGACTTCGTCGAGGACACAGAACGGTGCGGGTTTGTAAAGGAAGAACGAGAAGATCAAGGCCAATGTCGTCATGGCTTTCTCTCCACCGGACAGGAGCGCGACAGTTTGGCGGCGTTTTCCTGGAGGACGCACCATGATGTCGACACCTGTTTCGAGCAGATTCTTTGGTTCGGTCAAGATCAGCTCGCCACTCCCCCCTTCAAACAATTTGGGGAAGAGGACGGAGAAGTGATCACGGATCGTCTCATACGTCTCCCGAAACTTCTCCTTGGTCGTTTTGTTGAGCTTCTCGATGGTTTTTTCGAGAGATGCGAGTGTCTCGTTGAGATCCGCGATTTGACCTGTCAGGAATTGATATCGCTCGTCAACCTCCTCAAACTCTTTCTCGGCGAGTGGGTTTACATCGCCGAGTTTGTTGAGCTGCTTGCGCAAGGTATGAAGTCTCTTCACGTCATCAGCGGTCGGTGTGGGTCGACAGTGATTTCGCGGCAAGGCTTCTCCGACAGGGATACCATGCCGTTGCAAGATCTCCTCATCGAGGGCTTTCAAATTGACCTCAACCTCTCGCTGTTCGAGGAGATGTGCGGTCTTCTTCCCACCGAGTTGTTCGAGCTTTTTACGTAGCTGATCGATCTCTTTTTGGAGCCTTTTGAGCGTATCTTCTGCCTGCGAGAATTTTTTGTTATGTGCACGCAGTTCGGCTTCAAAAACCTCGACGTGCTCTTCAGTCTCTTTCAACTCTCTGGTATGCAGCGCGTGAGATTGTCGCTTCAGCTCAAGGCTCTCCCTGAGGTGCTCCTGCTCTTCGGTGAATTTGAGCTGTCGCTGGCCTTGCTCACGTCGTCTTTTCTCGATCCCTTCGAGCTGTCGCGCGAGGGCTTCCCGTCTCTCCTGTCGTGACGCGACTTGGACCTTGAGATCGGTGAGTGTTTGGTTAAGCGCGCCCTGTCGTTGTCGATCATTTTCGATCTGCTGACGAGACTGTGTAAGTCGGGCTTCTTTCTCGGCTCGTACTTGATTGAGTTGCTGCAATGTCACGGAGAATTCTTCTTGACTGGCTCTCAACTCAGCTTGTTGTGTCAACAGTCGTTGCTGCTCGTGACGCAACACCTGAAGTCGCTCACTCATCCGTTCAAAGTCCGCCTCAGCCCGCTGCTTATCTTTCTCCAGCTCTGTTTGCTTGACCGCGAGCTGTTGGGATTGTTCGCGGATCTCTTCGAGTCGGAGTGTCAGGACTTGAATTTGCTCTTCAAGCTCCTCAACAAGCTCGATTGAGGTGTCGTATTCATCGGCAATCTCGGCAACTTGATGCTGCAACTCTTTGATCTGTCGCTTGCGCTGGATCATCCCAATGGAGGAATCTTGTTGATCTCCACCGATCAAACATCCATCAGGTCGAAGCACTTCACCTTGCATGGAGACGAGCGTCTTTCCTGCGGGGAGTTGTTCGGGCCAAATCGTCAACGTACGCTCGATTCGATCGACAACGATGAAGGATGACAAGATCTTTTGGATGGTGTGTTTGTACTGCGAAGAGACTGTGACCAGATCGGAGAGATAGCCGATGATGCTGGGATGCTCGGGGAGCGCTGGGAGTGTACTTTCGGCAGGCGTCTCGTCGAGGAGAACAAATCCGGTGCGTCCCTGCTCTTCGCGCTGTAGCATACGAATGGCCTTCAGCGCTGTCTCTGGGTGCTCCACAATGATGTATTGAAGCTGGTCACCAAGCGCAGCTGCAAGTGCGGTCTCATAGGTCTCTGGAGGCTCAACAAACTCGGCGATGACACCACGTAACTCATTGCGATGCCAACACCCTTGTCGTCGGCTCTCCATAAGGAACCGGCTGGCTTCGTTGAGATCCTGGTATTCGTTTTGGAGCTCTTCGAGAGAGTGGAGTCGTGCCCGACGTCCTGCCAACTCTCCCTGCAATCTCTTTTGCTTGACGACAGCGTCTTTGTGTTGACTTTGAAGCGTCTCTTGTCGAGCCAAACGCTCCTCACGTTCGAGCAAAATACCTTCTCTTTCACGAAGGCAGCGCTCCAACTCTTCGTCGAAGACTTCATTTTGTTTTTCGAGCGTCTCCACCTGGACAGCGAGTTCATCGTGCTCACTCTCGTTGCGTTCTTGTCGCCCTTCGAGCTCTTCGATACGCCGTGTTAATTCTTGTAGCTGGTTGCGAATCGTCGCCTCTTGGGTCGCTGCGTCGATGACCTCTGTTTTGAGTTCTTCGATGGTCGCGTCAGCTTCTTCTAGTCGTTCGGAGAGTTCAACGAGTTCACCTTGCTGCTCATCGATCTGTGTGCTGGCCTCTTGCTCCTCTTTGGTCAGCTTGATCGTTTGCAGCTCGATATCTTTGACGGACTCTTTGTCCTTTTTGAGTTGCTCTTCGAGGGATTGTTGGTCTTTATCGAGTTGCGCCTCACGATCGACGAGGGAATCGATGTCCTCTTCGAGGTGAACGAGTGTTTGCTTGAGCAAGGCGATCTGTGCACGTTGCTTTTGCAGGTGATCGCGCTCTTCTTGGAGATGGCTTGCCTCGTCGCGAAGCTCGATCTGGGCGTCTTCGAGTTCTTCCTCTTTCAAACGAAGCTGGTAACGTGCCTCTTTTTCGGCCGCTGCGACGTCGTTGAGGAGCAGTTGGAGCTGTCGATCCTTGGCCCAATTTTCGAGATATTTGTGTGTGGCGAGATAGAGATCGAGATCTTGGATCTCCTCTTTGAGGACACGGTGTTTTCGTGCTTTATTGGCTTGACGTTGGAGAGAGTTGCGTTGCTTGGTCAACTCCGACATCACATCGCTCAAACGATCGAGGTTTGTCTGTGTCGACTGCATCCGACTTTCGGCCTGCTTGCGCTGTTCTTTGTAGCGACTGATTCCAGCAGCTTCTTCGACCCATAGACGTCTTTTTTCAGGCGTCGACTGGATAAACTCATTGACGCGCCCTTGTTCGAGGAGCGCGTAGGATTGTTTGTTGCCGAGTCCCGTTCCGAGGAACAGCATACGGATATCACGAAGCCGACCGGGTTCACCGTTGAGCCAGTAACCACTCACGCCTTTATTAGTGAGGCGACGTGTGATCGAAATGTCCGTCGCATCTTCGAGTCCAGGGGGACGATGTTCAAGGGCAACATCAGTAACAGTAAGTGTGACCTCAGCGAAGGGAGCGGGTTTTCGTTTATCACTCCCGGCAAAGACAACGTCTGTCCGCGCTTTTCCGCGCAGACTCTTCATGCTTTGCTCGCCCATGACCCAACGAATGGCGTCGAGGACGTTGCTCTTCCCACAACCGTTGGGTCCGACAACGCCTACAATGGGGCGGTCAAAGTGGAGGGTTGCTTTGTCACAAAATGATTTAAATCCGTGAAGTTCAATTTTCTTGAGTCTCACACCTAAACTCTCCTATCCGGGGGTTGCATAGCCGGATGGGTTTGAGCTGTTGTCTCCGTAGAGAGACAGCCTCATCCCACGTAGGGTGTTGTCAAACGCAAGTGATCTGATCTCCGGTTGCGATGGAGTCCCAGGACACTGCGTCGTCTCTGCTGCTGTGAATATTGTGCCAAAAAGGCTGCCTTTTTCACCACTTAAAATGCGTAGGGAGTGGCTCAAAAAGACGAGACGTGCGCAATCTTCGGTTGATGCACGTAAAACATTTGATCTTTATCACAAAATGAGTGCACAACACAAAAAATACACACTTCATTTGTCAAAGAATGTCATACGAAAGGTATATAGGAGTATAAGGGGGATGACGAGGAGAAAAGTGGAAGTCTTTAGAATTGGAAGGGAACACCACCGATATCGATGGGCTGTCCGGAGAATTGAGGGAAGCGGAAGCGGGAGATGGCAGACTTCACACAGCGCGTGAATTTTGGGTTCGTAGACGGTCGCACACGAATACGTGCGGGACGCCCTGAGCGCTGGATACTCCAGCTCGCTGTGATACGTCGAACACCACTCGCGAAATTTTCCTGGCATCGATTGATGCGATGGATATTACGACGGATGACACTTCCCACCTGCGTACGGTTGAGCGTACGTGGGAGTCGGCGACGTGGTCGAGGAGGAGGTGCAACGCGTCTCCTTGGTGTTTTCGTCCCGCTACCGTCCAGAATGCTTCCAAGTCCTTTGGTGTCGAGGCCTGTCCCTTTGTCCCCAGGAAGTGGAGGTCCGCTGTTTCCGCCACCACGGGGTGGTGGAGGTGGAGGAGGGTTGTCATTGCCAACGTTTGTGGGAGGAGGTGGAGGAGGCGCAACACCATCGTTTGTGGGAGGAGGTGGTGGTGCAACGACACCACCTCGTGCAGCAGGTCGACGACGTGGTGGGATGTATCGCGCAGCAGAACGACGCGTTCGTCGTCTGTAACGACGGCGACGGGAGCGTCTTCTTGTACGACGAGGTGGAACATAGCGTGCAACAGGTGCAGCTGGCGTGGGTGCAGGTGCCGTCCGTGCAGCAGGTTGTCCAGCATCATTCGCAGGTGCTTTGGCGACCGCGACAGGTCGGGGCTGGACAGGTTGGACGGGTTGGACAGGTTGGACCGGCATCACGGGCTGGACAGGTTGGACAACAGGTGAACGTCGTGCGCCCTGTTTTGTGCTGTTGTCAGCCACAGGCTGGCCGTTGTTTTTGCCACTCATCAGGACGACAGCACCGATACCACCACCGACGAGCAGAAGCGCGACGAAGGCGATCAGACCGATCACAATGGGACTCATCCCCCCCTTCTTCTCTTCTTGCTCGAAGGGTGAAGAACTGCCAGTGAAGGCCCCGCCAGAGACTGGAGCTCCAAAGCCACCGCCCATTGAGTTATAGCTCCCGGTCATGGGGCCGGATGCTCCTGCGAATCCACCTGTCATCGGTGCGGGGATCATATCGTCATCATCACCGCCCAACATTTGCGCCGCCCGAGATGGTGGTGCGGGAGTGGAGAACTTGGCACCTTCGCTGGCAGCGAGAGACATCAAGTCATCTCCAGCAACTGGTGCGACAGGCTCGGCGATGGGGGATGATGGGGCAAAGGAGATGGGGCCTGTTGCGACGGAGGAAGGTGTCGCAGCGGGAAGTCCGCTCATACTTTGCGGTCCACCACCAGAGAGCGCGGATTGAAAATCGGGGACGTCGGAGATTTGCTTCCAATCAGAGAGGGTTTCCTTCCAGATATAGGACTCTGCGCTGATCTCTTTGGTGTGGATCTTCTCCTTCATCTCAGTGAGAGTATAGGGTCCAAGCTGCTCACCATCGATCACAACGTGCCATTCGGGCTCTTCATTCGAAGGTGGAGGAGGAGGTGCTGCAGCGAGGTTCGACAGCGAGCTTGCGCCAGTTCGCTTATCACGAGATGCGATCTTCTCACGTGCACGTTGGAGTCGATCTTGCTGTGCGTGTGTTCGCTCTTGGCGGAGTGTTTCAAGTGCGTTGATGTTGAAGACCTTAGTGCTGACGTCGTCTTGAGCCCCATTGTCTTCATTTCTCACTTGTTGAAGTGGGACAATGCCTTGCTCTTGGTGGTTGGGAGCGATGTCGGAGGAGGGAGTGTACGCTGGACCGTCCCCCATGGCACGTCCAAATTCTTCGGCCTCTTGTTCTTTGAGGGCGCGGTCGAATTCATCATCGATGTCGTCGTTGTCAGCGTATTGGGTGTCGTCTTCAGAGCCCCATGCGTCTTCAGCGACAGCGGTTCCAAAGTCCCCACCTTCTCCGAAGCCGCTGTCATCAAAGTCTTGTGTCCCTTGTTGTTGGTCCGCGGCTTCTTGTGCTGCGCGCCAGGCTGAGACATCAGTCATTTGTGTGGCTTCTTCGGGGGGATCTTCGTTTTCAAACTCTTCGTTGTAGGCAGGTTCTTGTCTGTAACCTTGTTGGTCGTAACCTTGTTGGTCGTAACCTTGTTGGTCATAACCTTGTTGGTCATGAGCTTGCTGGTCATAACCTTGTTGGTCGTAACCCTGCTGGTCATAGCCTTGTTGGTCGTAACCTTGTTGATCACCGATCGGTTGCTCAAACGAGGATTCGGCGACTGGAGAGTCCATCCCATCCTGTGATTGAGCAGCAGCATCAACATCCGAAGCATCCTCATCTTCGGAGGCACGAACAATCATAATGTGTTGGCATTTTTTACAACGAAACTTTGTGACCTTCTTTTTGAGAAGGTTTGAAGCGATGGAGTATTTTGCGCCACAATTGTCACAACGGATCTTCATCGATCTCTCCTGGCACGGCTTGCGAGTCTATCCCACGGCAGATGGAGTGTGCGAGCCGTCTCTTCTCCTGTGTGAGTAAAGTGTGTAACAGGATCGAGGTAGACAATCCATGTCACTCGATCCAGATCTTCAGGGTGTCCGGTCTAGAGAGTCCCTATACGCAGACGTCTTACTGCTGTGCAGTGGGTTCAGGTTTCATGCAGATCTTTTTGCCGATCAGCTCGGCGAGACTTTCACGAAACTCTTCTGGGAGTGCTTCTTTTTGAAGCGAGACAACCACTTCACAAGTGTAGCCTTTGGGACACTCCTCTGCGGTTTCACAGATTTTGGAGCAATACCCCTTGGTGGGGTCAGCTTCATTATAATATGTGGCAAAACAGAAGGTGAGTGTACAGTTAAAAGAAGGAATCGCCACGCGGACCTTCTTCCCTTGCAGCTCCTCGATCTGCTTTTGTCCAGCTTCGTTAAGATCACATGGATTGCCAACGTCTGTTGTCAAACATGCAGGCATCATCATCAAACCAACAAGACCAAATATGGCCAACCACTTCATTTGTGTACTACTCCTCGGACTCTCTTTCCGTTCACAAGGGACTCCAGACAGAGAGTGCTCACCCGCTTCTTGCTTACAAACGTCAATGTTCATTCGACGATCTACTTCTTTTGTATTTTTTGTTTGCTTTTGCTTGATCCAAACATCAAAAAAACGAGTTACTCGATGATATAAGACTTTCATCACTCTACACATCCTTGAAAAGGCACATCATCATTCTTCCCAACAAAAGATAGATATGCACCATACCACAAAGTTCTGCCAAGTCCAACCCCACAGATCACCAAGTCAAAGAGAAAAAGAGATGTCACAAAACATGCTTGTGTGGTGTTGCACGGGTGTCGAAGGTCAGATTCCAAACACGGCGCAACCAACCGTTTTGGTAAACCGATACTTTGTAAAGGACGGACAGACCATTCAATGCAAATGACCCTCGTCATTGTTACGCATGTCAAGAGACCACCTTGGGAAGTGTAAGGTGGGACTTGTCAATCGTTTTGGAATCGAGTATAAATCCTACACGCTAGGATTGCTGGATGGATCGTCTTTCCATTCTTTGTATTTTTAGGGAGAGCTTTATGTCAAAAGTCCGAACAGCATCAACTTTATCTCGTATTTCTCGGCTTGTTGCGTACAGCATGTTGCCATTTGTTTTGGGTTTACCGATGCTCGTCACCGGTTGCAACGACTACCCTTTTCAGCGGCTCGTCGCGCAAACATACACTGAGGTCACTGACACACAACCCCAGACCGCTTCAAAGCAGGTCGACATTTTGTTTGTCGTCGACAACTCCGGCTCCATGCAAGAAGAGCAGACCAAGCTCAAGACCAACTTTGAAGCGTTCATCAACGAGCTGCTCGACCAGGAGGTCAACGACTTTCAGATCGGTGTCATCACGACCGATATGGACAGCGCCAAGGAAGCCGGACGTTTGCAAGGGACCACCAAGATCATCAACGGTGCCCAGCTGACCAAAAAGCAGGTGATCGACGCCTTTGTCGCCAACACCTCCGTAGGGATCGCGGGCTCACCTTATGAAAAAGGTCTCGACGCGCTCAAAGCTGCGCTGTCTCCGAGTCTTCTTGCGGCAGACAACAAAGGCTTCTTACGGGATGGCGCCTTGCTCGCGATCATTATCGTAGGTGACGAAGATGACTGCTCCCATGGTGGAAAAATTTCCGAGCGTGACTTCCTCTCAGACGTTTGTTACTCCCCACCTTCTGTGATTATGAAGGAAACAGACGGCACACCCCGCCAACGCAATGGAGTCGTCGTCAAAGGGATGCGGGATAAACTTATCCCCGTCAAAGACTACATCAACTTCCTGAAAGGCTTGAAAGACTCAAAAGGTCGCCAACGAGATGTCATCGTCTCCGGATTGATCGGGAGCCCCAAAGTCCTCGTCGATGACCCTGCTAATCCCGGACAAAAACGCCTGAAAGACCCCCCAGGAGGTTGCACCGCTGACAACCAATGTTCTGTCGGCAGCGAGCCTCACTTCTGTGGATATGTCAACACTGCAGGTGCCCGTCAGTGCGGAGGTTGTGAGTCAGCCGATGCAAAAGCCGAGATCCCAGGCTTCCGCTTTTATGAACTGATCCAAGGCTTTACACCAGGCGACGCTGCAGACCAATTGTGGTTCCCCATTTGTGGTGGCGACAACGAATTTAAAGCAGCTCTGCTTCGCTTTGCAGGCGCGATCCTCAACAGAATCAACTTTGTCGTCCTCTCCAAAACCCCCAGCGTGAGTGCGAGTGGCGTTCCTTATATTCAGGTCACGATCATTCAAGAGAACGGCACAAAGATCCCAGCAAACGCAGCACAACCGACAGGCTCCAACTGCACAAAAGATGCTGATTGCGGCCAAAAATTTGTTTGTGGTGCAGACTCCAAATGCTATGGTGACGGCTGGGTGTACTTCCCACCTATCCAGGGCAACCCACAAGCACGTATCAAATTGAGCGGAACCGCGAAAGACAACGCAAGCGCAGGCTCAACCATCGACGTAAGTTACGCCGCAGGCCCATAGCCGATCAGACCACGTGAAACGTTTCCCCGTTATTCGTAGTGAGGTAAATAAAGTGTCCAGCACACACCGACTGATACTCATATGTTGTGGCTTCTTCTTGATGCAAGGACTCGCTTACGACGTCGACGCAAAGATCTTGAAAAAAGATCGCCTCGACGTCTTTGAGCTGAAATCCATCACAAAAAAGCGTCGACATGAATTTGTTCCGCAGCTCGCCACAACACTCAACGACCCCTTCGTCCAAACCATCGCGATTGGACTACGATATGCATACCATATCAACGAAGGGATGGCTTTTGAGCTCTCTGGCGCGTTTGCATACTCTACCAAGAGTGGCCTCGTCGACCAGCTCCGCCAAAGTGGTGAGAACTCACTGCTGCGTCCGACATCTGGAGATCCACCGACGGCTGAGTTTAACCCCTCAATCGTCCTGCCCCAAGTCTATGCCTCTGGCTCACTTGTCTGGTCTCCTCTTGTCGGAAAATTTGCGATGGGTAGAGAGGTCGTCGATATGAACGTCTACCTCGTCGCAGGTGTCGGCTATGTCATGACCAACTACGCAAACCGGTTATTGCACCTGCCCGCGCTCAACTTCGGTATCGGGTGGCGGACGTTCTTGTCCAAATGGTTGTGTCTTAACATCGAAGTTCGTGACATGATCTTCAGTCAGGAGATCAAAGGCGTAAACGTCCTTCTGCACAGTGTCTTTTTCAACGTCGGCTTTGGCCTGATGCTACCGACACTTCCTAACTACGGATAAATCAAGGGTTGTCTTGATTAAGACGGCACTTTTTGCTACGCTTTACCCAAAAGATCGACTACTGAGGTATAGAGGTTCAAAGGATGATACGATTTTCCTCACAGCAAATGTTGCGTTGGTGCCTGGGCGTATGTGTCCTGGTCTTTGCGATCCCAAGCGCGCACGCCCAACTGGACATCTTCGAGAAGCCAAAAAACAATCCCCCTCCCCAACGCCGTGGTTTTACGTTTGGGACCTTTAAGGTCGGTGGGAACTCTGGCCGTAAACAAATGAACCAAGGGCAACGTCTCTACGCACAAGGAAATTACCAGGCCGCGAGCCTTAAGTTCTTTCTAGTCGTCAGTCAGATGTCTGGCTCCCGCTGGTTCCAAACCGCAGAGTTCCAGCTCGCCAAGTGTCTCTATCGTATGGGCCTCTACCATGCGGCGCTCGATTACTTTACAGGAATCATCCGAACAGGCGCATCCCACAGACACTTTCGCTCCTCCCTGAGTTGGGTCATCCTGATCTCACGGCGGCTCAAAAATGAGTCGATGTTTCTCGGAAAGTTGAAACGATTCAGGACCGCTGACTTCCCTCGTAAATACAGAAATGAACTGTTTTACCTGCTCGGGAAATACTACTTCCAAAACAAAAAGCTCCCCCTCGCGCGTCGTTTGAAGCTCGCCTTGAAGTTGCTCTTGCAAGTCCAGTCAAGACAAGCCAAGTTTTACGCACGTGCGCAGTATGTCATCGGGGTCATCTATGCATTGGCGAACCAAGCCAACAACGCCGCGCGCGCTTTTCGCCTCGCAGCGACCTCTGCCAGACGTATCAAAAACAAAAAAATGCAGCGCAACATCCTCGAGCTCAGCGTCCTCGCGCTTGCCCGTATCCACTATGGCGCCAAGCACTTCAAAGCTGCGATCAGCTACTACCGTCTGATCGAGCGAAAGAGTGGTCGCTGGCTCGATGTTTTGTTTGAACGTGCATGGGCGCACTTGAGACGTGGACAATACGGACACACACTCGGGATCTTGCACTCCCTCGATTCCCCATACTTCCGCAACGAATACTTCCCAGAGGTTGGTATTCTCCGTGCGGTGAGCTTCTTCGAGAGATGCCGCTACAAGCGTGTCAAGAAAATCATCACGACATACCTTCGACGATACCGACCTCTCGTAAGCTCTATCAACTCCTTTTTGACGCGCAACCCAAGTCCACAACGCGCGTACATCACTTTGCGCAACCTGCGCAACCAAGAGTCCGCCTCTGGTCTCGATGATGATCCCTCCGCACAAATGTTCCAACGTCTGCTCAAGCTGACGTTTAAAGACAAAAAAGTACGTCTACTCTTTGACTACATCAAAGAGATCACGAGGGAGCTGCAAGTCATCCAACAAAGCCGCAGCCTGTGGCGTGGCTCGGCCCTCGGACGGTTGCTGCAAAAGCGACTGAAACAAGAACGTATGGCAAAGGTCTCAGAAGCTGGTAGCCGCGCACAAAGCCGCTTTCGCGCAGCAAAGAACGAGCTCGCAGAGTTGATCAGCCAGGCCCTCAAAATCCAATACGAAACACTTGGTGCAGAGAAAGCCCTGTTGCAGGCCTCCGCCTCCCAACAAGGCTCATTCACGATGAAGTCATCACGCCGCCGCAAACGCAACCGCATCACAGTGGCAGCGCCTGATGATTACGTTTTTTGGCCTTTTCAAGGAGAATACTGGGTAGACGAGTTGGGCTTTTACCGCTATCGTGTACGTGGTGAATGCAAAAAATAACACCGCTCGATCACAATGGATGCCACACTCCCAACCCACACAGATAGGGTGCTTTTTATTTGTGATAAGCGACTTCTGAGAACTCGATGCTCCTGTGTGGAACTCAGCTCTCAAGAAGCTCCTTCCAAAGGCGAAGCCAGCGGGAGGCGAAAATTCACGTCAATACAAAGCGCCGCTCCACACGCCTGCTCCACACAACGTGAAAAAGGCCACGTCATGCTGTTCAACTCTCAAAACCAATGTGATGTCTAGCTCATCTGTTGTGCACCTGACCTTGTCCAACAAGGAAGGATGGAAAACCCCTGTGGCACCCATAAGATTGTACCCAACCGCAAAGGATGGTCACTCGAATCAAGCATGTGTTCACACAGCTCAATTCGTCCAATAGC
The DNA here is from genome assembly GCA_002731275.1 of Deltaproteobacteria bacterium. GTDB lineage: Bacteria > Myxococcota_C > UBA6777 > UBA6777 > UBA6777 > UBA6777. Next base: position 144,494 of record PCBK01000189.1, read on the forward strand.
GAAGGAGAATTCGCGAGTCATGAAACGAGTCATTTGCCTGTTTGCCCTATCAGCTTTAATGCTCTCCGGCCTTTCGGACGCCGACGCGCGATCATACCGAAAGTACAGAAAGCACCGTGGTTTTAAATCCAAGAAAAAATCCCGTCGCATTCAACGCATCAATAAGCCCACGCAAAAAAAGATCGTGATCAAAAAACGCGGTCCCATGAAATTGCAGGCTTTCGAACGGTTTGCGCAAGAACGTTTGCAGCAAAAAACGGAAGCACAGATCGCGACACTCACGCAGATCATCAGCAGCACGCCCCAACAAAGTCGCGCGGATCTCTACTTTCGACTCGCTGAGCACTATTGGGAAAACAGCAAATACTACAACTTTATCGCCAACCGATACGATGACTACCGTGGCCGCCCTGAATGGCCGGAAAAATCACGCTTGCAACAGCAAGCCTTCGCGACCTCCAAGGGCTACAAAAAGAAAGCCGCCTCGGTCTACTACAAGATCATCAAAGGTTACCCAAACTACAGCCGCCTGTGTGAAGCCTACTACTTCCTCGGAAAAAACCTCTTCGAGATGGGGAAACAAAAAGCTGCGCTCAACGTCTTCCGCCCCATGATCTCCAAATTCCGCTTCCCAGCGTGCCCCTTCGTCCCAAACGCTTACCTCTCCTTTGGTGAATACTACTTCAACAACGGCCAGGTACAACACGCGATGAAGTCCTACCAGCAAGTCCTCACCTTCCGCAACGCGTCCATCTACGGCTTCGCGCTCTACAAGATCGCATGGTGTTACTACAACCTCGTCAAATACCGCACCTCGCTCAAGCACTTTATCGCTGTCGTCAACTACGCGAAGCGTGCCAGCGCCGTCGGCGGAAACCAAAGACGCCGCCTCGCCCTGCTCAAAGAAGCCCTGCGTGACCTCGTCATGGCCTACAGCCAGATCGGCTCCGAACAGGAGGCCAGGGATGCCAAAAACCGCTTCTTAAATCTCGGCGGGCAGGGACGATACGTCAAGATGCTCCGCAGCCTCGGGCGTCTATACAGAGGCCAAGGGAAACTCCAACACGCGATCATCGTCTACCGCGACCTGATCAACATCAACCCAGAGTCCCCCCGTGTCCTGTTTTACCAGCTCTACATCACACAGGCGATCAACCGCAGCAAAGACAAAGAAGCCACTGTCCGCGCTGTCGCTCAGCTTGTCCGAAAAGTGAACTACTTCAAAAAACGCGGTGGTGGCGGAAAAATTTACAAACGTGCGGTCAAAGAGATCCTCTTTCAGATCAACCAATACGCTCGCTACAGACTCTACGAAGCACAAAAAACACGCACCATGAGCTTCTACATCCAGGCAGGAAACTTCTTTGGCTCCTACCTCTCAGTGGACAGCAAAAGCAAAAACGCCTACGAGATGATGTTCTGGCGCGCTGAGATCTTTTACAGGCAGCGCCGCTTCGCCAAAGCAGCGACGATTTACAAACAAGCGCTGCTGCTCAACCCCAAAGGAAAGTACTCTGCAGACTGCGCGTACAACCGCATCCTCGCGTATAACTTTTTGCTCAAACGTGCGCGCTTCAACCTCGATGACATGACCAAAAAGCGCACCACCCAAAAGAAAGCGCTCCCCAAACTCGCGAAGAAATTCTTGGGCGCGTGTGAAGACTACCTCAAGTACTTCCCCAAAAAGCCCCAAGCGATCGACGTCTCCTACAAGGCAGCCTTGCTTTACTACTACTTCAACCACTTTGACAAAGCGCTGCCCAGCTTCTACTTCCTCGTCAAACGCTACCCCACACACGAGTATGCGATCTACTCCGCGCACTTCATCCTCGACACCTACAACCTGCAAAAACGTTGGGTCAAGTTGAACAAAACAGCGTGGGATTTCTACCGTCGTCCCGGACTCGGAAACGCAAAATTCAAGAAAGAGGTCCGCGACATCATCGTCGGTTCAGGTATCAAAACGTGCGAAGCCATCGAACGCAAAAAGAAGTACGGAGAGTGCGCCAAATGCTTCTCCAAAATGGCCCGTGAGTTCCCCGACCGCAAGCGTCTCGCCTCACACGCTCTCTACAACGCGTCGTTGTGCTACTACAAAAACAAACAACCTGAGCAGGCGCTCTCATCTCGTCGTATCTTGATCGATAAATACCCACGCTCACAACACGTGAAGAAGAGTATCCTCGACCTCGCAGACATCTACGCGACACGCGCAGACTTTTCGAAAGCCGCGAAATACTACGAGAAGTACTACAACAAATACAAAAACAAACGCACCCCTCACTGGGACATCCTGATCCAGGCGGCCCTCTTCCGTGAAGCCATGGGCGACACAACGACAGCGATGAAGTACTACCGCAAGATGATCAACGACAAAAAGTTCCGCTTCAAAAACAAAAAGCGTTTTGTCGCCCTGTACTTCCGCGTTGCCAAAAACTACAAAAAGTCGGGCAGCACGTCGATCTACCGACGTATGATGAAAAACTTCGACAAAAAGCGACTTGGACCTTACCCCATGCGACTTTACGCTCGCATGGAGTTGGCCAAAACACGCCCCCGGAGCCCCGACTCCAAGCGCGCATTCCGCTCTATTCCACGGGCCTATGACAGTCTTCCAGCTGAAGGCAAAAAAGTCGACGAAGCTCGTAAATCCGCTGCGCATGTACGCTTCATGCAAGCAGAAGAGAAGTTCAAAGATTACACAAAAGTCCAATTGCGACCCGGTCTGTCACAGGCTCAAATCAAACGCATCATGGACAAAAAGACCAAACTCTTCAAAAAAGCATTTAAAGCTTACGAAACCGTCGTCAAATACAAGGACGGAGACTGGGGTGTCGCAGCTTACTACCGCGCAGGTGACCTGTTTATGAACTTCTCGAAGTTCTTCTACGGCGCACCACCACCAAGCGCCAAAAAAGTCCGAACTCTCGCGAAAAAAGAGATCAAAAAGTTGATTTACAAGCAAGTCATGGGTGTACTCAAGACCAAAAAAGGTATCCCCTGGCGTGTCAAACGAGCTATCGCACGTAAACAAGCCGCGAAGTTCATCCGTAGTCAACGTGGTCGTATGCTCATCCAACAGCAAGTCCAAAAATTCCAGGACAACAACAAAATGCTCGTACAGAGTCAGGCCCAACCCTTCGAAGAACGCGCGATCAAGCTCTACAAAAAATGCTTGAAGCTCGCACACCGCCTGCTCGCATACAACCCCTGGACACAAAAAGCGCTGGCACAGCTACAAAAGCTGCAACCACAAAAATACCCCAAGCAAGTTGAACTAGCCCCCAAAGTCGGCTACGCAGCTTCGGACTTCTCTTTCCAAAAAGGTTTGATGACCAACATGAAACGCGCCTCCGCGCCTATGTCGAAGTTCAAACGCAAAATGTCCATGGCTCGGCAGCCAAGACAGTAGCGACTCAACTTACTCATTCGTCCAATATGGCCGATTTTTTCAACGTATAAAGTGACTCACGGAGCGTCGCTTGGACGTGACGCTCTGTGTTCATCATATAACGCCAAAGAGGTATCCCAAGTGAAAACGAGGATATTATCCATCACCCCACTGCTCTTGCTTGTGCTCTTTGTCGCCTCAGGCTGCAAGACCAAGCCAGTAAAAAAGAAAACAAACATCGTCAAACAACCCGTACGCACCGCAGCAATGGATTACCAAGATGCGATGAGTGCCTACCAGAGTGGCAAGTCGTCAGGCAAAGTCGACTACAAAACCGTCACGATGTACTTGAGAAAAGCACTGCAACGCCAACCACGACACATCCCCGCACGATACAACCTCGCAGCGGTGTATGAAGAGATGGGCAAATACAGATTGGCAGACCGGCTCCTCGGCCAGGTCCTCCAAATGAACGAAAAACACAAACCTGCGCTGTATCGTCTCTCACAAGTCAAAGTTCGCCAAAAGCTTCATGGTGACGCGCTTCGTTTGTTTATGCGTTACCTTGAGCTCGATCCAAAGAGCAAAACAAAACCCAAAATGCTCGTGAACCTCGCATCACTTCAGCTTCAAAACGGCAACCACGAAGCAGCCTCCAACACCGCACGCAGGATCCTGATCTACGATACAAAAAGTATCGCGGCCTACCGTATTCTCGCACGTGCGTATCTCAAACAACGTAAATATGCGGTCGTTCATCTCGTGTTTCAGCTCGCCAAAAAGCTCAACAAAAAAGATGCGCGACTGCTCAACGTGACAGGCCTCGCCTACATCGGACAAAAGAAGTATCCACAGGCACTTTACCGATTTACACAGGCCACCACCCTCAATCCAAACCTCTTCGAAGCGCAGATGAACCTTGGCTCCCTTGCCCTAAACTACTCCGACTACGGACGCGCGCTGAAAGCATTCTCACAAGCTGCGCAGCTACGCCCCTTCCACAAAGATGCTCTCCTCGCTTACGCCGTAGCCCTTCGTGCTAACGGTAAATACAAACAAGCAGAAAACATCTACACCAAAAGGCTGCTGCCGCGGTACAGAAACGAGACACGTGCCAAGTACAACCTCGGACTGCTCTACCTCCGCTACCTCAAGCAGCCCAAAAAAGCCAAAACCTATCTGCGACAATACATCGGTGATATGGGCAGCAGAATCAGCACAAGCCACGACTCCTATACTCTCATGAAGGAAGCCGATCAGATGATCAAAATGCAGGCCTACATGAAAAAGCAACAAGAAGAGATGAAAAAACAAGCCAAAAAGAAACCCGCCCCCAGAAAATAATCCTCCTCACGGAACCAACCTGTCACAGTGTTGTCCATACACAGAGTGACGGGTGTGGTTTTTTGTCACACTCACTCATCCCCTCAAAAATCTGTTTGCGAGCACCGATTCACCGCGTGATTCGTACTTACCCGCTGGTATCCTCACTTCGATCCGCGCAAGGCCGAGTTGCGTCCAAAAGAAGCCGACACAATTCAATGTAACCTATTGACGTTAAAGAACAAAACACCTTTCCAACAGGCGTTACTGTAACGACCAAAAGGATACGAACATGGATACAGCGATCACTTCCCTCTCGGCCCTTGCTCACAACACTCCATTTGTCCCATCAGAAGATGCTTTGGAGCTTCGAGTCTGGGTCTCAAAAACCCTCAAAGAACAACAACACTATTACAAAGCCCAAGAGATCACGTTTGGACCCAAAACATCACACGCAGTTCAATTGGACGCGAGCTTGTTTGGTTACCACGACGAAGAGTTGACGATATTGCGCCCCGAGAAGAACCGTTTATGGGTCTATGTGACCGAGAAAATGAAGGGTTGGTTGCAGGTGGAAGATCGACTCTACTCACTCGATGAGATCGAGCAAAGCAACAAGGCAGAGCCCACAGAGGATGGATTTCGCTTTGTGCTGCCACACCGCTCACGGTGCTCGATAGAGTTTGACGCGATCCGCATAGAGCTCGGCATTATCGCAGCTCCCAAGCGGTGGCCACTCCTGCAGTTGAACGCATTCGATGGACACATGGGGCGCGCATTGGGGATGTCGTTTGTCCTACATGGAGTGATCCTGTTGACGATGTTGATGAGTGATACAGCCCCTGAAAACCTAGGGGATCAGTACATTCGTCAGGGCAATCGCTTCGAAGCGTTGATTCTTCGCCCTGAGCAACCCAAACCACAACCCGAGAGACCACGCGCTGGCGGAAAATCCGCGAAAGGAGCCAAAGGAGAAGCCGGCCAAAAGGACGCCCCCAAGGTCCGTCAAAAGATGAGCTCTGTCGAGAAAAAAGTAAACGCCAACAGCCTGATCAACACCTCCAAGTTGGCAAACGATATCAAGCAAAAGATCCACAAGACAGGGCTCTTCAAGGGGATGGGAAAGTCTTTCAAGAGCCTGCTGACCTTGCGGGGGATGGGGGGACAAACGTTCGACGCGAGAGGGGGCTGGAGAGGTGTACAGATGGGAGAGAGTCGAGGCAATGGTGGCTTTGCGTTCCGAGGGGTGGGACCTGGAGCAGGTGCATTTACTGGCAATGGTGGAAGTTTTGCGACAGGTTCGCTGCTCGCATCAGGTGGAAAAGGACGTTTTCGTGGAAAAGGTAGGCTTCGCAAAAAGTCAGGGAAGCTCATCACAATCACAAAGGTCGGTCCAAGTCACTTCGCCGAATACCCTAAGGAGTTGATTCGTCGAACGATCAAGATGTACCGGGCGCAGATCCGATATTGCTATGAGAGAGAGTTGATCAAGCACCGACAGCTCAGAGGACAGGTCGCGCTTTTCTTCCAGATCAATCCGACCGGATCGCTATCTCGTGTACGCATTCGCAAGAGCACGCTCAACAACGACAGGGTTGAAGACTGTCTCGTTAGGCGTGCGAGGTTTTGGAAGTTTCCTGCACCAAAAAGTGCGGGGATCGTGCATGTTACATATCCCTTTTACTTCCAGCCAAGCCGCTAAAACTTGTCAACTTCGTCCAGGGTTGTTAATCTGAAGAAGGAAGAGAACGTTTGGTGGAGGGTGACACGCTCTTACAATTTGTCATCCCCCTTGTCGACAGCAACCAGGACAGAGAGTACAAAAATGGCACGAATCGAGTCAACAAAATCAACCGGCCTCGTTTGCGAGTCCGAAGACTTGAGAAGTAGAGCGTTGGAAGGTGATCCTACGCTTTTAAATGACTTGATTAATTGTTTTCAAGATGATCTGATTCGGTTTTTACAACATCGTTGTGGACATACAGGCGACGCTGAAGATGCGACCCAAGACACCTTCGAATCAGCGATTCGTTATCTCGATGGATACAGGGGCGAGAGCTCACTTAAGAGTTGGCTGTATCGTCTCGCAAGCTCTGCTTGTGTCAAGATGCGTCGTGGACGCAAAAACGATCCGAAACTCCACGAATCACTCGACGTTGACAAGGCGGAGCGAGCAAAGCAGCTCAGCCAGGAGATCGAGTCCATGCTCGAAGCGCGGTTGATGCCACTGGAAAAAGCCTTTGGCGAACTCGGACAAACCGACCGCAGTGTGTTGCTATTGCGAGATGGTGAGGAGCTCTCGATCGCAGAGATCGCCGAGAAGCTCGATCTGACAGAATCTGCGACAAAATCACGCCTCCACAGAGCCCGCAAACAGGTCCGCATCCTCCTCAATAACGAGTAAGCCTTTTCCATCCAAAGTCCAAAGACAACTCGCCGCACCACCACTCACACAACATGTAACATCTTCACGTTAGACTCTCTGTCGATCCGATCTTTCGATCGACAGCAGACACACATCAAAGCAATCCAAGAGTCAGCCTCGGAGAAAAAAGACCGCTCTGCGATCATCTCGGAATGTTTTAAGGGTGCATTTGCGCGTACAGATTCGAAAAAATTTCGCAATGTTCCGCTCTCTGCATCTTGTGACAGTTGTTTGTTTGTGCTAAAAAAGTGCTGCTTATGGATGTGTGGTGTTGTGGTTTTTGTATGAGAGAACACAGCACCCATTCATCAGACAAAACACGCAGGCAGGAGCCGATTTGCTAAGGACAAAAAGTCCAATCCCCCACGATATAGCAAGCCGTTTCAGCTTTCCCAAGCATACCCATAGAGGAGGTACTTGACGATGAGACTTCCACTTTTTCTTGGTGTCTCTTTCTTGATCTTGGCCGCGATGGTCTGGGCGCCGACTTCGATCGCCCAAACAGGCAGCAAGGTTGGCGATCGTTTCTACCAGAAAAAAACCGTCTACGACTTCAGCAGTGATACAATTGCAGGTGACCTGACACGCCCGGATGGTGAGTACATTGAGGCTCGTCGTGGGATCAAACATCAACGTTTGATCAAATTGCGGGAACATTGGAAGAAAAAAATGGTCCAATCGATCAACGAACTGTGATCACTTGATTTTCCCCACATGGTTCCTGAATAAAAACGAGAAGTAGCACACCGCGAAAGGACATCTTTCGCCCATCGATTGGAGAGACGAATCATGGCAAAGCTCAAAACCCCGATCCTACTCGTGATCGAGCGAGAAGGAGAAGAGCGCCGCATCGAAGAGTTTCATGAAAATATCATCAAGATCGGTAAACTCACCACCGTGAACTTGAAATTGGATGATCCTACGATCAACCGCATTCACGCAGTTTTGGAAGTCACCGGTCCAGAAGAAGCTCAAATCATCGATATGGGTTCCTCAAAAGGAACACGCGTCAATGGCAAACGTATCCACAAAACAAAGATCTCGACGGGCGATCAGCTGCTCCTCGGAAACACGAATATCACTGTGTACATCGGTGATACAGCTGTTGCACAGGCCCGCGTCGGTAACTTTGGCGGAGAAGCCCCCGCAGGAAACGAAGAGTCCACCGCGATCGCCCATATCAATCAAGTACAAGGTGCTCCAGCAGCCGCACCTGTTGCAGCCCCTGCTCCAGAGCCCGCTGCCGCACCAGCACCTGCCGTCGATCCAATGATGAACATGGAGCCTGTGACCGCAGCAGCCAACCTCGATGATCTGATGGGTTCCCTCGATCAACAACTTGGTGGTATCAGCGAGTCAACTGCGATCGTACAAAATCCCCTCTCCAATCCACAACAGTTTGGTGCTGAGAGCGCTCCTAGCGAGCCCGCTCAACAATGGGGTGCACAAGACAACGCGATGCAGCAATACACAGACTCCCCCGCGACGTCTATGGGACAGCCTGCGCAGCTCCAAGATTTTTCTCAACAGCAAGCTCAACAGCCGATCCAAGCCCAACAACCTGTCCAACCTCAACAGCCCGTCCAGCCCCAACAACCTGCGCAGCCAGATCCTTACGCTCAGCAAGGCTATCAACAGCCCCAAGCCACAGGTGGCTTCCAGGCACAGCCACAACAAGGCTACCAACAACCTCAAGCGACGGGTGGATTCCAACAACCACAAGGCTTCCAACAGCCCCAAGCCACAGGTGGATTCCAGGCGCAACAACCACAGGGCTTCCAACAGCCTCAGGCGACCGGCGGGTTCCAACAGCCACAAGGCTTCCAATCACAGTCACAGGCGCAGCTTCCCCAAGCCACAGGCGGATTTCAACAGCCTCAAGGCTTCCAACAGCCTCAAGCGACAGGTGGTTTCCAAGCGCAGCCACAACAAGGCTACGCACCACAATCACAAGCACAGCTTCCTCAGGCGGGTGGATTCCAACAACCACAACAAGCCTATCAACAGCCCGTCCAACAGGCTCAGTCGGTTCCTTACCAGGCACCACAAGCGGCTCCGATGGCACCATTGGGCTTTGACAATGCGCAATACAACGACAGCCAAGAGGCACTTGAGATTCGCGTGCTCTGGGGAAATAACATCCTCTACCACGAGCACTTCTACAATCCCAAGCGTATCACTGTCGGTGAATCCAACAAAAACACCTTTGCGATCAGCAGCGATGCGATCCCATCCGAATTTGACTCCTTTCCACTCATCGAGACCAGCGGTGATCGTCTGCACGTCAACTTCACGGACAGCATGGGTGGGATGGTCCAGATCAAAGACCAAAACTTCACCCTCGATCAAATCAAACAAAGCGCAAAGGTCCAGAAAACACACGTTGGCTACCAATTTGCGCTCCCTGCACAGTCACGTGTTCAACTGACTGTTGGACAGGTCAACTTTGTCATCAGCTTTGTCCCTGCACCCAAAAAACTCGCGATGGGTGGCTTTAATCAGATGGACCACCACCTCGCACGAGCGATGGGCGCGTCCTTCTTGATCCACGGCATCGTCATCTTGTTGATGCTCTTCAGCGATGAAGACCCACAAGGACTTGATGACTCCTTCTTCAAACAACCCAACCGCTTCGCGCAGTTGATTATCCGTCCAGAAGAGCCGGAAAAGAAAAAGAAGAAGAAGAACGACGGTGGTGGCGCCAAAGCCAAAGGCAAAGAAGGCAAGATGGGCAAAAAGAAGAACGCCCCCAAAGTCAATCGCCGCGCAGGACAAATCAAAAAGAACCCCGACGGAACCGCTCCCATCGATATGCAAAAGGTCGAAAAGGCTTTGCAAGATAAGCTCGGTAAGAAAGGGATCTTGGGCTTGCTCGGTGGTGGAAACAAATCGTACGGTGCGATCCTCACAGCCAAAGGTTTTGGTGGTGATGATGCCGACGCCGTAGGTGGATTCAGTGGAGTCAAAGTCGGCGACGCAGCTGGTGGTGGAGGCCTGGGTCTTCGCAGTGGAGGCGGCGCTGGTGGCGGTGGCTTCAGCGGCAGTGGTGTCGGTATTGGACGACTCGGAACATACGGTCGCGGTGGTGGTAAAGGTGGTCGAGGCTGGGGTAAAGGTGGCCTGCGACGTAAACGCAAACGCGCAGTCGAGGTCTCCACAGGACCCCCCGTTGTCTTTGGTGCGCTTGACAAAGAGATTATCCGTCGCGTCATCAACCAACACCGTGCCCAGATCAAATACTGTTACGAGCGCGAGTTGATCAAACACCCCAAACTTCAGGGTAAAATCAAAGTCTTCTTCGTGATCTCTGGTACAGGTCGAGTCTCCAAATCTAAAGTCTCACAGAGTACGATGAACAACGACCGCGTTGAAGATTGTATCGTCCGTCGTGTCCGCTTCTGGAAGTTCCCCGCTCCCAAAGGTGGTGGTGTCGTTCACGTCAACTATCCATTCTACTTCAAACCCTCCTGACGCCCACACCCCCCTCTTCTCCAACTCTCCCACACCAAAGAACCTCTTCGCACTGGACAAATCTGCTCGAATCTCTTAGGATGCGGCACATTTGAATGAACACACGTTTTCTCAGTGTATGATACCCCTTACACATGTGGATCAAAGGAGCTTTCACCATGTCTTCTCGCTCTCTGCCACTCTTTCTTTTGCTCACGTTCATGATGGCGCCCTTCACACAAGGGTGCGACAGTGTCAAAAAGAAACAAGCTCGTCGTCTCGCAGCGAAAGCCGTCAAAGATATTCGCAACGAATCCTACGTCGGCGCGACGGGTAAATTGAAAAAGGCGATCGAAATCTACCCCCACGATGAATACACGCACTTTTTGCTCGCACGAACCTACGAATTGCGCAACGACCTACCCGCCGCAATCCAAGAATACAACCGGGCGATCTATCTTGGCCCCAACGCGACGCGCAAAGCTCAATCTTACTACTCTCTCGGTAACATCTACTTTAAAAATAAAGAGTTTGTGAAAGCCGCTCTCAACTTTGAGAAGCAACTCAAAGTCAGTGGAAGCGCCAAGCAAATCCAAAAGATCCGTCCCCTCGGCATGTACCACCTCGGAATGTGTTACCACAGGCTGAAAAAATACTCCGAGTCCGAAGACAAACTGCTCAAATCGATCTCGCTGAAACCCGACTTCATCGAGGCACACAACGCGACGATCGTGATGTACTACGATCAAGCTAAAGAGCAACCCGATCCAGCGCAGTCCGCGCCCTACTTCAACAAATCGATCTCCGCAGCCAAAAAAGCGATCGCGACAGGTAAAGCGAACGATCGCACGTACAACCTCCTCGGACTTGCACACCAACACTTGAAACAATTCCCACAAGCGATCGAGGCCCTCAACACAGCGAAGAACAAAAACCGCTACTCCGCGATCGCGGCGTATAACCTCGGCGCAACATACGATCTCTGGCTCGAAGAGTTGCTGACCAAAGCCAAAGAAGAGAAGAATCGCACAGAGCGCAAAAAGATCATGGATGAAGCCTCCCAGATCCGCGACAAAGCGATCACTTCATTCAAAGCGTTCTTGCAGCTCAAAGGTGGCGACGGAGGACTCAAATCCGAGGTCCGCGTCAAGATCAAAAAGCTCAACTTGATGAAAGACAAAGAGCTGTACGAAAAGCTCAAAAAACGCGGTCGTCGACGCGGTCGTCGACGTCGTCGTAGACGATAACCGGCTCTCAAAGCTCGAAAGAGTCCGCATCTCTCCTATAGACAGAAACGTTGCGATCCGCTATGATAGCGCAGATGCAACACGGGATCAGCGCCTTCCCCCTTCTCCGAGGGGTTTCGTGTGATCCTTCGCGAAATCGTTGTTTGAGAATGTCTTTGCAGGACATTTGCTATTGATGGAGTTTGTGATAACCATGCTGCCGCGCATATTGATACTTGCACTCGTCATGTCCATGTCGCTGTTGTGGTCCCCACAACAAGCCTCCGCACAGATCCTCGAAGAAGATGACAGCTCCTATGTCTACAAAGGCTTCTTTATGTCCGCGGAATATGGCCTCTACATATTCGCGCTCAAACCCGACAGCCTGATCCCGAATGCCGAAACAGGTCGTGGCGCAAGTGCAGATCTCCTCGGTGCAGTCAGTGGGTTTGACTTGGGCTTCGACCTCAACGAGATGTTCGCGCTTCAATTCTCCTTTGGAACCGTCAACGTCCGCGGAAGCACACAGGATGGTGGCGGGAGCACAGCCATGTTGTTTAACGGTGGTGTGAGCATCTTCTTCCTGAGAAGTAGACTCACGTTTTACGCCCGTGTTGGCGCTGGCCTCGCGGTGACAATGCCCACTGGTATTCTTCCCCTCGGCTTGATGGCGCATTTGGGGCTTGGTGTGCGGTACTTCACCCGTATGAAACACTTCTCCATCTCCTTCGAAGCTCGCGGACTTTTCCGTCCTCCTCTTGGAGATAACTCACAAGGCAGCACGATGAGCCTTGGTATCGGACTCCTGCCCTCCGTGACATACACCTTCTAAGACCCCCCTCTTCTTCACATCTATCTCCTCATTTATTCACAAACATTCACATCCCATTCATCCTTCTCCCTCACGCCTTTGGTAACCTATATCCTCGAATCAAGTATTGTCGCGATATTGTCGCGAATACAACACACTCCCGAGCAATCTCTCCTACATTGGGATCTGTTATTTCAGAAGAGGATACGGACAATGTCACAAACCTTCGCACACTCACACACTGGGAAGTTAGTGCAAGAAGCACTCTACACCCCGTCATCATTCGTCGAAAAGATCTGTGAGGGTTCCATCATGGTATGGCTCCCCACTCTCGTATTCGGCCTCGGTTGCTACGCGCTGTTTGGCATGAGCCTCGGATTTTTCCCACGAGGTCCTGGGCTCATTACAGGCACAATGCTCTTCCCACTCGTCTTCTTTGGAGCGCTTCTCATCGGCGTTCCGACTCTCTACATATTCCACTCTTTCTTGGGTTCCCAACTCAACCTTCGACAATTTCTGGCGATCGGGCTCGTCGGCCTGCTGCTTCCAGGCATACTGCTCGCAGGCTTTGCGCCGATCAACTGGTTCCTCGCGCTCAGCACCAAATCGGCCTTCCTCGCAAAAGCCGGACAATATCAGGCGATCGCTCTCGCCTCTTTTTTCGGATACCGGGAGATCTTCGAATTACTCAAAACATTCGAGCCCGAACACAGCGCCATGCAACAAACGCTCATGCGTTTTTGGTGCCTTTTACATATCGGTATCCTACTCAAACTCACCCACCTGCTCACCTGACATAAAGAGGGAACCAACATGTCCAAGACATTCACCGCCCATAGTAGGCACACACGTAAAGCCCTTCAGAAAATGGCACAAAAACGTAAAATGCGGCAAAGCAAAAAAGAAACCAGCTCCGAACAAACGAGCACACAGACAGAGAACAAAGCCCATCCATCAACAGGAAAAGCAAGCCAAGCGGAAGCGCCAAATGAGCAGGACGGTAAGGGAGCACAGACAGAAAAACTGACGGACGCAGAGGCCGCAAAAGAACAAACACACAGCCCCAACACAAACAACCAAAACGCTGCCCCCAAGAGAGCTCCCACATCCCCCAAAAAGGCCCCTCCAAAGGAGCTCCCTCCCCCTCCCGAATCCATTGGTGGCTTATTTGGTTTGTTGGAGCTCTTGCTCAAACATCGCCCAAAACTCTTTAGTCTGATCGCACATGAACGACATCTCTCCGATCTTATCCCAGGTTTGTTGTGGTTGACGTTGGTGTGTGCGTTCCCTGTCGGCGCGATCCTCGGGACATACACAGGAGGTTGGCAGATCATCTACGCAGCGATCAAGATCCCGCTGTTGCTGCTATTTACCCTTGCAGCCTGCTTCTTTGCCTTTTGGACCTGGAGCCAATACTTCAGGACGGAGTTGAGTCCTGCACAAGTCGTCTCGCTGTCCCTCAGCGCGATCTCGATCACCAGCATCCTGCTGTTTGGTCTGACGCCGTTGTTATGGTTGTTTTTGGACGGTAGCTCCGGACATTATCACAGAGCGATTACAGGCCTTGTCTGTGTCTTTGGGCTCGCAGGACTCGGCGGTGTTGCGGTCCTCTACCAGGGACTCCGAATGCTCACATGGAAGACCTCTTCACGCCGCCGAGGGGGGACGACAGCGATCGCAGGGATCTGGATCACTATTTATGGCTTTGTCGGCATCCAAATGGTATGGATGCTTCGACCCTATCTCTTCCACCCTTGGGCCAAAGGACGTCCCCTCACCTTCTTGCGTACCGTCGAAGGAAGCATCTATGACTCCATCCTCCGCACTCTCCTGACCGCCTTGGGGCTGCAATAATGCTATACGCCCTCATCGCATATGTGGCTTTGGGGCTTGGCTATGGCTGTTATACCACCTACCCCATCACCAAAGATCCTCACACAAAGCTCGGGTTTCTTGGGCTGAGCGTTCTCTTTTGGCCACTGCTTGCCTCGATACACTCTCCCACACAACACCTCTCTCCCCAAGCAGAAGAAACCGCTCAACCAGGCCCCTACCACGACAGGATCGAGCAGCTCTTCGAACAGCTTCAGACTTTACCGATACGTCCCACCGAGCAGATCGTACACACACTGCTCCACGATCATCAGATGCTCCCCGACATCAAAGCACAACTTCAACAGCTCGATCGGCAATTACTTGAGTTACAAGAATTAACGACAACACCGACATTTCATGTAGAAGCGCTCCAAGCACGTCTCGACGCCATCCCAGAAGGCACACCGCCACGAACACGCAAGAGCTTGCAGATCCAACTCAACAACGCGAAGACCTTGCAAGCGCTCCACACACAAAAAACCCACACCCTACAAGAATTACTCGGACTCCTCGAACAGCTGCACTCAGAGCTGACCCTTCTCCGCTTTACACAAAGCGACACAACGCACCTCCACACAGACATTGAGCACATCTTCGAGCTGCTCGATACCCTTCAGGAGCTTCCAGGCACATCCTCCCCAAAAAATAGCGAACCTCTCCGGTGATTGTGTCGTTTGATCTGTTGTATACACGAACAGTCATGTGTCGACACAATCACAAAAGGACCCACACATGGACTCCCAACATCCCTTCCATCAAGATGTTCAGCAGACGCACATGATGTGTGAATCGCTCTCCATCTCCCAACCCCTCCCGGCTTTCCTTCCGATCTATCCTGTACAATCCAACACATATACTCTATATCAATGGGCGCAAGGCGCGTACGTCTGAGACGATCGCCTTTGTGCCTGCAAACCAACATAACACCTACAAAGTTCCTCTGACGTCAAAGACACCAACACAGTCGCGCTCGTGGGACTTTCATCCTCCTCTGAGACCAACGTAGTACGCGTGGTGTTCGTCTCTTTGTGTGCCACATCGATGCACTGTGACGAACCCCGGATAACGTATACGACTGAATAGATCTTGTCTCGACAAGACTCTGGTGGTATCAGGATGGGGTGCAATGATGTAGATAAAGGACCAATAAGGAAGAATAGAATGAGTATCTTCGAAGAATTTAAGTGGAGAGGCCTTCTCAAAGACGCAACTGAAGGCCTGGAAGAACAACTCACAAGAGAAAAAACGATCGGCTACATTGGCTTCGATCCAACCGCCGACAGCCTACATGTCGGTTCGCTCTTGCCGATCATGTGCCTCGCCCGGTTGCAAACATTTGGACACGGTGCGCTCGCAATTATCGGCGGTGGAACCGGTATGATCGGCGACCCCAGCGGTAAAACACAAGAACGTCAGCTCCTCACACACGAGAAAGTCGAAGAAAACCTCAGAGGGATCAAAGGCCAACTCAGCCGCTTTCTCGACTTTGAAGACGCAGACAACCCCGCACAGATCATCAACAACGCTGACTGGCTCGGTGAGATTACCCTGATCGACTTTCTGCGTGACGCAGGAAAGCACTTCACGATCAACTACATGCTCTCCAAAGAGTCGGCAAAACGCAGACTCGAACAAGAGTCTGGGCTGTCGTTCACAGAGTTCAGCTACATGCTGTTGCAAGCGTACGACTTTTTGGTCCTGTTTGACCGCTATGACTGTACGCTTCAGCTCGGCGGGAGCGACCAGTGGGGGAACATCACGGCAGGCGCAGAGCTGATCCGTAAGCTTCGCCCGATGTCCTTCTCTCCGGCACAATGGGATGCATTTGTCGAACGCCACCCACACGCTCAAGAAGTCCTCGCGCCCGTCCTCTCAGAAAAAGACGGTCGCAAAGTCGTCGACTTCGAGAAGCTGGCCCAAGAGCAACGTGAAGCGCTCGGTGATGAGGTCCTTGGTGCCCTTCATCGACAGGGTCGTGCACACGGGATGGTCTTCCCGCTCGTTACGACAAGCGCTGGGATCAAGTTTGGTAAGACCGAAGCAGGCGCAGTATGGCTCGATGCCAACCGTACGTCTCCTTACAACTTCTACCAATTCTGGTTGAAGACAGATGACCGCGACGTGATCAAATACCTCAAGTACTTCACATGGCTCGATCAAGAAGAGGTCGCAACCTACGAAAAACAGGTGGAAGAAGAGCCCCACAAACGAAGCGCCCAAAAGCGCCTCGCCGAAGAAGTCACACGTATCGTCCACGGAGAAGACCTGCTCCAACGCGCGATCTCCGCGTCCAAAGTTCTCTTTGGTGGTGAGCTCGATAACTTGAGCGCAGATGATATCGTCGACATCTTCAGCGATGTCCCCTCCAATGAAGTCACTCCCGCCGCCCTCGAAGGCGAAGGGATCGCGCTCGTCGATCTACTTGAGCAAAGTGGTCTCGTCAAATCCAAAGGGGAAGGACGCCGCTCGATCAAAGGTGGTGGTGTCTACCTCAACAACCAACGTGTCGAAGATGGCCAAAAAATGGTCACCTCCGAAGACGCCATCGAGGGACGCTTCTTGATCCTCCGCAAAGGCAAAAAGAAGTACCACCTCGTCCGCGTCCAAGCGTAAGGCTATCAACACCCCCCTCCCCCTTCTTCGCCCTCTACGAATGTTTGGACATACTGCTATCTTTTGTCTGCTCTGACACGAGAAGAGAGCGCATCGCGGTCTGCAAGATCCCACCATTTCGATAGTATGTCATCTCTGTCTGCGAATCGATTCGGCATCTCGCCATCCACGTCTGGACCACCCCTTCCTCAGAAGTCGATGTCACCTTGATGTGCTGTCCAGGCTGTAAGGTATCGTCCAGCTCGATGTCAAAACGTTCACGACCAGTCAGCTTGAGAGTCTCGGCATCTTCTCCTCGTACAAATTGGAGCGGAAGAATCCCCATGCCAATCAAATTGGAGCGGTGTATCCGTTCATACGAAGACGCGATCACTGCTTTGACGCCCAACAAATGTGGTCCCTTTGCCGCCCAATCACGACTTGAACCCATCCCGTAATCCTTCCCGGCGAGGATGATCGTCGGAATATTGTGGCGTTGGTACTTCATCGCCGCGTCAAAAATCCAGGCCACCTCGCCATACATGGGCGAAGCATCTGTCTCATAACGAGCAAGCGCCACATCACCTTCATCGTCGGGACCGAGATACGTCGTGTGGCCTCCTTTGTGTCCGGCTGCGAGTTGGTTTTCAAAGCGGACATTACCAAATGTCCCACGAACCATGACCTGATCGTTCCCACGCCTCGTTCCGTAGGTGTTGAGCTGGTAAGGTGTCACGCCCTGCTTGTTGAGATAAGACGCTGCGGGCGTCAGCAGCGCGATACTTCCGGCAGGACTGATGTGGTCAGTCGTCACAGAGTCGCCGGCCTTCACGAGACAACGCGCCCCCTTGATCGGCTTGATAGATCGCTCTTCGTCGAATCCATCATCAAAAAAGGGTGGCTCTTGGATATACGTCGAATCCTCCTGCCAATCGTAGCTCTCGGCTTCACTTGTCCCCAGCTCGCTCCAAAGTGTCGAACCCACATAAGGATCGTTATATCGCTTGACAAATTGCTCACGGTGAAGAGCTTGGCCACGGATCTCTTCGATCTCCTCCTGTGTCGGCCAAAGATCCCGTAAGTACACGTCCTCACCTCCAGGTGTTTGTGCCAGGGGTTGTGTCGAGAAGTCGATATCGACTGTCCCTGCGAGTGCGTAAGCCACGACCAGCGGAGGGCTCGCGAGATAATTGCCCAGCGTGTGGGGACTGACACGTCCTTCAAAGTTGCGGTTACCAGAGAGCACAGACGTCACCTTGAGCCCTTGTTCGACGACCGCCTCTACGATATCTTCGTCGAGGGGACCAGAGTTACCGATACACGTCGTGCAACCATACCCCACGGTGAAGAAGCCTATGGCCTCCAGCGCCTTCTCAAGGCCGACTTTTTCGAGATAATCGGTCACGACACGCGACCCAGGAGCCAGAGAGGTCTTCACCCACGGTTTGGCCTTCAGGCCTCGTTGTTGGGCTTTTTGTGCGAGGAGACCTGCTGCGAGCATGACCTTTGGATTGGATGTGTTTGTGCAGCTCGTGATCGCAGCGATCACAACGGCACCGTCGTCGAGTTGAACAGATTCCCCGCCCCGCTTGATGGAGACACTGGTGACGGTGTCCTCATCGCGCTGGGAAAAGTCGCGCCAACTCGTCTTCATATCACGTAACAAGACGCGATCTTGTGGTCTCTTGGGACCGGCAAGTGCCGGTTGGACATCCGACAAAGACATCTCGATCTGTTCTTGGAAACGTGCCCGCTTCATCTCCTCTGGTGCGTGCCACAACCCCTGGTATTTGCTGTACTCTTCGACGAGTTTGATGTGTTCATCCTCACGTCCAGTCAGGGATAAATACGCAAGGGTCTTCTCATCGACAGGAAAGAAACCCATCGTCGCGCCGTACTCAGGGGCCATATTTGCGATCGTTGCACGATCTTCCAGAGACAGGTGACGGACGCCCTCGCCAAAAAACTCGACGAACTTCCCGACGACGTTCATCGCTCGCAGCGTCTGTGTGATCCACAGGACGATATCCGTTGAGGTCGTCCCTTCAGGAGCTTCACCTGTCAATTCAACACCAATCACGTCGGGCAACACCATCGAGATCGGCTGTCCGAGCATACTCGCCTCCGCCTCGATCCCTCCGACACCCCATCCCATCACACCGAGACCATTGATCATGGTGCTGTGAGAGTCCGTCCCCACAAGTGAATCGAAGAACGCATAGGTCCGACCATCACGGTTCTCAGTCGCCACAATGGACGCGAGATATTCGAGGTTGACTTGGTGTACAATCCCGATCCCTGGAGGTACGAGAGACAGGCCTTCAAACGCTCCCGCTCCCCACTTCAAAAATCGGTATCTCTCCTCGTTCCTCTCAAACTCCCGTTGCTGGTTGTGTGAAAGCGCCCGCGCAGAACCAGCACGATCGACCTGCAAAGAATGATCGATCACCAGATCGACTTTCATCGATGGATTGATCAAGGACGGAGACGCCCCCAAACGCTCGACAGCGCTCCTCATCGCCGCCAAATCGACCAGCGCAGGGACACCTGTCAGATCTTGCAACAACACACGCGAAGGCAAAAAGGAGATGTCCTTTGGGGCATCTGCATCGTTCGAAAAGAAGGTCCGGGAAATCGCTTCACAGTCGACACTCTCGCCACTGTGACGGAGAACATTCTCCAACAAGATCCTGTGGCTGACAGGGAGCGCCCGGTGAGAACCATATCCAAGCGCTGAGAATGCGTTGAGGTCGTAGATATGAAAATTTCGTCCAGCTGTTGTTTTCCACACTCGTTGGGTCTGTTTTTGTGCACACATTGTACTCTCCTTCAGATGAAGGTCGCTTGGCCTACCGGCGCTATTGACCTGTAAAAAGAATCACTGACATCTGTAAGTTTAGAGAGCAAAACAGCATACATAAAATGAATTTATTTTATAAACATGATAAACATCTTTTATGACACGATCACATCCCTCTCGATTAGGAGTCGCCATGGATCTCAACACATTGCGCGCGTTTGTTGTACTCGCAGAAGAAGAACACATGACCCGTGCAGCCGAACGTTTGCATCTGACACAGCCGGCGATCAGCAACAAACTCAAACGACTCGAAGCAGAGCTTTCCCACCCGCTCTTTCACCGGACTCCCAAGGGACTGACATTAACAGAGGCTGGAGAGATCTTTTTGGTGTACGCACAAGAAGCCATTCACACAGTGGAAAAAGGCGAGGAGGCGTTGCAAGCGCTTGGTGGATTACTGCGCGGCAAGCTCTCAGTCGGTGCTGGTGCCACTGCGACCCATTACCTCCTGCCCGCTTTGGTCGGAGGCTTTCACGCGGATTACCCTGGCGTACAGATGTTCATCAAAGAACAAGGAAGCCAAACCACTCTGGAAGACGTTTTGGAGGGAAAACTCGACTTGGGGATCGTGACGCTGCCACGAGATGGACATGTGGAGAGGCGATTTCATCAACAGCTGCTGATCAGGGATTGGGTAAAGGATGAGCTCGTGTTGTATCTCCCTCGAAATCATGTCCTCATGACACAACAGACATTTCGCTGGGAAGATCTTCAGGACGAGAGAATGGTACTCTTTGAGGCCGGAAGTGCGGTGCGGGATATGATAGACACACAGCTCAAAAAGACGAACACAACACCTCACGTCGTGATGGAGCTGCGCTCGATCGAGGCGAGCAAGAAGATGGTTGAGCAGGGCATTGGTGGGGCGTTCTTGAGCCGTTATGCGATGGACGAAGAGCACGTTCTCCATTGTGAAGATGCGAGCTTGACGAGACAACTCGCGATCATCCACAAGAAGAATCGCATAATGAGTCCAGCGGTCAAGACATTCTTGGGCTACATGTTGGCCTCGAAAGGTCCTGAAGAGTAAGGTTACGCGACAGTGACAACCTTAGAAGCGAGCATAACGCCATCGCTCATGCGAGCGACAGTCATGATGTGACGATCGCGTTCGCCTGAGGGGATACCAGACATGATGTTGTCATTCGAGAAGACAGTGTCGGGTTGTCCAAAGCCTTTGTAATCGTCGTGATCGGTGAAGACCTCTTTGGTCACGTCTTCAGGAAAGAAGAGTTGGGAGATACGTGTGGTCTGCCCATTGACCTTTACCTGGAAGTGGATATGAACGGCGCGACCGCGATACCATCCGGGAAAACAGCTATCAAAGTAGACAACACCATCACTGTCAGCTGTTCGTACCCCACGAAAGAAGTCATTCGAGGTGTACGATTGATCGGAGACGCACATATTGTTGTTGGGTGTTTGGCCGGAGTAGCTGCCTTCAAGGTTGGTGTGCCAGACCCTGACCAACGCACCAGAGAGCGGCTTACAAGAAGTATCGACGACCTTGATGCCGAGGCGCAATGGGAGCCCCTTCCACCCTTCGGAGATGTCCTCTCTATCGAGGTCAGTGCTCGTTGTACATGGCCCTTCTGTCGTCGTCGCGACCAGCGAACAGGCCGTCAAGGCTGCAGTGAAGGGGTTGGGATAGTTGCTCTTCGCGGTCATCGCAGTTGTCCCACCCTTGGCCCAACTGTCCGCAGGTGTGACATCTGCGACCGTTGTTTCTTGACCACCACCATCTGTACCTGTTCCTGCGTCAGAGACTGTCGACGCCTCTTCGCCTGTTTTTTCGGTGGTTGTGGTGTTCTCCGTCTCATTCGTTTGACCAGCACACCCGATCAAGGGGAGCATCCCAGCCGTGGCGAGTATCCCAAGGACACGACGTCGGTTGTACTTTTCAGAGAGGAAACTGTCCGTTGTTTTCTTTGCCTTCATCTTCATCTTCCCTTTGCAAATGGATTGACAGAACACCGAGAACGTTTGCAGAGTAAGTGAAGATGAGTTCCAATTTGTTTTAAAATATTTTTGAAATATTTCTATCGAGCCACTGAGAGTAAGACAAAAGGATAATCCGTGAAAGGACATCTTTCACCCAAAGAGCTGCTCGTCTCATCGATCGTGTTTGGAAGGGAGTGTGTCAGAGGATAGTGTGTTTGCGTCATCCAATAACGTCTGTTGTGCAGACGTTATTGTGCTTTGGAGAGGGACATAGTGGAGGATTCAGTGCCTTTTCGCAGCTTGCCATTATTCAGCTGCTTGGTACCATCGTAAGAAGCAAAAATACGTACACTGTCGGCGCCTGTAAGGTTAAGCTCGCCATTGTCGAACTTCGTGCCGATTACCATAAAAGTGCCTTTGATCGCGAAGTTCTCGTACGTCTTGTCATCGGTGCTGAAAGTGCCTTTGACGTTGAGGAGCGTGCTATCGATGCAAGCATACGCGACAGGCAGCCAGCTCACAACACGTTGATCGCAGTTGATGCGCAACGTGCCCTCTTTTTCGCCAGTCGCTTCGGCTTGTTCAAGCTTCAAGGTAAACTTCACCTTCTCGCCACTTGCGTTCTCAAGCTCACCTTCATACGTCCCAAGAATCGCATTTTTTACGTCCGCACCCTCAAACTCGTACTCCGTCGCAGTTGTCCCGCCATCACCGCAACCGATGTACGGGTTCAACGCAAACGCGAGCACTGCGACCAACATCATCGAGGACCACTTTCCAATCATTTTCATCACAAACCTCATCTTGTACATCGTAAACAAAACATACGTATCAATCTTTAAGACTGCCCTGCGATATTTTTTGTAAACGTAGAATGCAAAAAAAATATCGAGCAGACCATAAACGTATACAAACAAAAACAAAATGTAAAATGAATCCCTCTCTTTTTCAAGAGGAGACAGAACAGCACCGGGTATCAGGACGATGGAGTCGTTTGTGAGGCTTTGTCTTTCGAGGAGGGCCAGAGGAGTGGTCCAAGGACACGCCGCTTCACGGCTTCGCGCTGTCGTTTTTTATACTCTTCGTGAGAAGCCCGCCCAGAGCGTGTCCGCGCGTAACTCTCTTTGTCCATGATCTGCACTTCATACGGGAAAAAGAAGCGGATCTCTTCCCTTTCCCCATTCCCTTCGAGGCTGTCGCGAAGAGGGATCGTATCGAGCGCAAGTCCAGGATCGAGAATGGGTCGTTCACTGAGGGCTTTCGCACGGATGAGCTGACGACAGGTAAACTGGATGGAGTGGTAATCACTTGAGCTGAAGCGGTTGCCCGCCTCAAAGTTCCCCAAGTTAGGATACCCTTGATCCTCAAGACTCGCACGTAACGCTTCGCGCTGCTCGTCGAGTGAGATCCGCCCCTCTTCTTGGAGTGCGTTGAGTAAATCGAGTTGCTGTTTAAACAGATCGAGATCGATGAGTGTGTTGCGTGAACGACTTGGTTTGATATTCGCGAACATGATCACGTGGTGTAAACGCAAGTAACGCACAACGAGCAGCGCGTCGAGACGATCGTGTGTGATCAAACGAATCCCGATCCGATCGAAGATGTCCGTCGCGACATTTTCGACCTTATGCAAGAGTTTCATCATCACGGAGCGACGTGTCTTTGCCTGCTTGATCTCAAAGTGCGCGAGAGGCACAGCCTTCTCCCCTTTGCCGAGAAAGAGACCATCTGCACGTTCGTGGATATGTCCAGAGAAACGTTCGAGGATCTGCTCGCGGATCTGCACACCAAAGACGCGGTTGAAGTAATTGTCGCTGTGCGCAAGTGTGTGCATCACGCGAAGCAACGCACAACACCACTGCTGTCTGCGCGACACTCCCTTCTCGGACGCCCACAACATCCACTGACGTATATCTCGCTCAGATTGGATATACAGGGGAATCTCCAGCGCCTCCTCGCCTGGAAGGAATTCCTGTGCGAAGAACGTCATGGTCTCTTCCCGCAATTGAGAGAGCTCCTCGCGATGCTTCCAATCGCTCCAGATATATCCGTAAGATTCGAGAAATTCCTCGGCTTCTTCGAGCGTGTGAACATGCAGTCGCGGCACATCTATCGCCGAACGTCCCCCAATCACCGCATTAAGCGTCGCCCAAGGGAACTGTATTCTACCTTCAAACATCGTCCATCACACCATTACACATCGAACACCAACCTCCAAAACACTATGGTGACTGCACATTCCAAACAATTTGTGACAAAAGAATGATGTCTTACGGCAGATCATGGGAAATTGCAAGCGTTGGATGGATGGAGTGGAGTTGTTGTGGGGAGGAAGGTTAGGCTACACGATGTCCAGCTTAATTGAGGAACATGCGAACAGAGGAGGCTTCGTCATAGGCATCTTCAAGGGTCGCGATACGCGCAAGAAGCTGCTGGTATCGCGCTGGTTCCTCTTGTTGAAAGGAGGCAGAGCCGAGACTCGCAGCACAAAAGCCACCACATCCTCCACACGCCATAAAGTGGAAAGGAAACGCCACAAGGCGCTCTCCTTGGCGGCGCAGTCCCCACCCCTGATGCTCAGGGGCCCGAATTAAAGGCGCTCCAAACACAGTCAGGACAGCCTCTTGAGAGCGATTGACGAAAGGAACATACGCTTCGAGAAACTCCTCGTAACGCTCCATATGACAGCGCTCGCGAACGTCGATCCAGACGCGGACAGAGGGAATAAAAAACGCCGGGACAATGGTCCCTTCATCATCATTGAGCATCCCAGGAGAGTAGCGAAAGCGGACGCCCCAAGTGGTAAAGAAAGTCGCCCATTGGGCTTCAAGCTCGTTGCGAAAACGTGAGACGTCTCTTTGGGCAGGGATATCGACGAGTGTTAACATGAGCATCCCCCTGTCTGTCCGGTGGTGAGAAGACATGCAGAGGAGCAGACAAAACGCACGATGTTGTCTTGGATACAACCATTTTTGGCCATGATGGCCTCCTACGACTTGCGTCGAGCAGCGCTCGCGCTGGTTTGTAAAGGAACGATCCACCGCTTGGGTGCCCACCCACGAGGTTGGCGCGCAAGATCGACATGTGGATCGAGCAACCGCTGACGTGGCCGACCATTGAGTGAAGCGAATGCATCAGCATACACTTCGATACCAGGATATCCTTTGCGTCTGAATCGTGCGGCGAGTTCGTGGGCAAAGGTCAAAATCATGTCTGGTTGTGTGGACATCATCTTGACTTGCAAGGGGGTCAAATACTGGCGCGGTGAGAGCACCCACCGCTTGCCACTGTTCGCGTCATGAAGGCGAAATTGAACGAAACCGGTCTTCTCGATCAGCATGACATGCCACGCAAACCGAAACCCTTCTTCGCGCCAACAGACGTTGCCAGGATACAGATGATGTCGCAACGGCAACGCCAACTGTATCGCAAAAAACACACCAAGCACCACAAACCCAAACCGACGCAAAGCTCGATCTTGTGAAACAGATGGAAGAGCCTCTACGGCAGGTGTGTCAGTCTGCACATCAGACCTCCACCACGTCCACAATCTCTTCGGCCAGTCAGGTTCGAAAAAGATCAACGCAAAGCCCGTCATCATCCAGGGAAACATCCCGATGTAGAAGAGACTTCCGGTGATCGTGTGAAAGACTATCACGACCAAATATGCCCAAATACGGGTAGGCCGCCATAGCAAAAAGAAGACGACTGTCAAATCGAAGATCGCCCCACCCCAACTAAACGCCAGCGCGACAAATTGTGTCCGCATCCACGGACCCACAAGTGGGAGATATTCGAAGGTTGAGAGCCATATATGAAGAGGTTGCCCCATCAGCAGCCAATCACTTTTGAGCTTAGCGACGCCAGCAAAAAAGTACACAAGGCCGATTTGCAAGCGCATCGCCCACAAACACCAACGCGGCACAGTCGAGGAAGGCGCAACAGCGCCACGCCAAACATCTAGCGACGCGGTCCGACCAAGTGGCAACCACAACATCAAAAAACATAGATAACTTACGAGGACATAATGATTGAGATAGTACGTCTTATCGAGCAGCTCGACGTACAAAAAACCGATCAGAAAGAGCCCAACACTCCAACGATAAAACAAACCAAGCGCAATGCAGAGCGCAAGCAACGCCAGGAGCGCAAAGTGGATGTACAGCCCCGTCTCAGACCAAGGCTTGACCCACGCGAAGCCAAAGTAATCAAAGTGAAAAGATGGTCTCACATAAAACTTGTAAATCCAGTCGTACAGAAAAAAGCGCACAATCCCCACAAACATCAAGAGACCAAAGAGCACCCGAAGCGCCACGAGAGACGCAGCATCCACAGGCGCAAGAAGATACTCTCTCCAGCCTTGTTGGGGTGTTGTTTCCATTACATACCCTGCCTGAGCCAGCTTGTAGGTTGTTGGAAGGAGACCCTATCAATCACCATCATTATCACTGAAGGTCACGGTCACACCGAGATGGGAAACAACATCGATTGAGAGCGTTTGTTCGACGAGTTTGATCGCGTCGTAGGCGGCTTTGACCGCATCGCGCTGCTCTGTGATCGCCTTCGAGAGAGGCACAGAGATCGCGTCGAGAGCCTTCAACGCGGCCTCTAGCTCTTGCTTGAGGCGCGTATCTGTCTCTGCATGCATATGCGCGACGAGCGCGCTCATTCCCTGCCCTTTGTTGGTCCCAAACTCGCCGAGGTAGAGGACTTTGAGACCGTTCATAAAGGCTTTGACATGTGCCAAAGAGGAGCCACTACGTAAGGCTTCGAGTGCGTCGGGTTTGGGTGTCCCACCATCGTTGTTACCGAGGGGTTGCCCTAGCAGGACGTCTGAGGAGGTGTTTGCGATATAGATAAATTCGTTGATGAGGTGATCGACCGCGCGATATTGAGGTCCAATGGCTGCGCTTTGTCCAGGGCTCGTGAAGTTCTCGATCACAGCCGCGCCAGCTTTGCCTTTCCAATCCGCAAGGATCAGCTCAACACGCCTCACGACACCGTGCGCCACACCGATCGCGAACGCACAACGCTGCTTGCCCTTGGCCTCTTTGATGTCCCACAACGCGAGGATATCGTCATCGCTCTTCTCGTTGGAGAACATTAAATATTCGAGCGTCGCGAGACCACGACGACTCGAACCAAGCGCATCAATGGCCTTATCATCCCAGGGCGTCGTCTTCTCAAGTTCTTGCTCGATCAAGTTGGTCTTGACGGGCCAGTCGTCGATATGTGCTTTCGCAGATAGGTACATCGCGGGGCCAAAACGAAACGCTTGCACTTGGCGCCAGATCTTCTTCGTCTCAAGCCACTGCTCCTGCAGCTTCTTTAAACCGTCTGCAGCAGGTCCCTGACAAAACGTTTTTGTCTCTTCTTCAAGAGCCGTCGCCTGCTTTGAAAAGGCTTCATACCCTGGAATCACGACATTCTTGGAGAGATCGAGAAACAACGTCTCACGATCAAATGATGACTTTGTATCTGTGCAAGAGATGACACCTCCACAGAAACCTATGAGCACCACACAGAGCAACGAAAAACGAACAAAACGACTTGCAAATAAACCCATCAGTGTTCCCGATCAAATAGACTTCAAAAATGCGACAAGAGCGTCACGATCCGCTGCTGGTAGTTGGCGAAATGCCTCTTTAGAGGCTTCACCTTCACCACCATGCCACAAGATCGCCTCGGCGATATTACGAGCGCGACCATCATGTAACAAGAGTGTGTGTCGATTGACAATCTTCAAGAGGCCAATCCCCCAAAGTGGAGGGGTACGCCATTCTTTTCCTGTCGCTTCGAAGTCAGGACGGTTATCAGCGAGACCATCCCCCATATCGTGAAGCAAGAGATCTGTGTAGGGGTAGATCTTTTGATTGGCCAACTCGGGAAATCCATCGAGCTTGTCCGTTTTCCATTGCGCTTTGTGGCACTTTTGACAGCCAGCTTCGTAAAAGATCTTTTTCCCGCGTTGGACTTCGGGATCTTTCCAGTTTCGTCTTGCAGGGACAGCGAGCAGACGGACATATGCAGTCACTTGATCGATTTTTTCCTGTGGTACTTCTGGTGCCCCACCGTGCTTGGCGGATTTGCACTCTTTTTGTACATCGGTGCAATTTTCGTTGGGAAACAGGGGTGATGTAATACCGATATCACCGAGAAATGCGCCTGCATTTTGTTGTTCAAGATTTGGCTGGTTGGCCTTCAACCCAAAGCGTCCAAGGACGATTTTTTTTGCTTTCACATCCCAAACCATGTTGGGACGACCTGAGATACCGTCTTCATCTTTGTCGTCAGGATCAGCGTTCGCGAGGATATCTTTTTCAGCGATCGCTTCAAGCAATCCAAGTCCATATACGGGAGGTGCGACACGTGGAGAGAACAAGATGTTTTTGGGCATATCGCCAAACTTCAAGTCTTTAAACGTGTAGGTCGGTTTTTGTAATGTATAGGGCGTTCCGTCTGCGTATTGGCCTTTGATCTCTTCATAAGTTATCTCAACGTGTCCTTCGGGTGGGACGCCAGGGATGGCGTTATTGTTGAGCTGAAGACCATAGCGAGGTTCTGGATTGGGTCCACCATGTGGGCCTTTTCCGGGGATACTCAGGCGAACAAGCATGGAGAGCATGGGTTCACCCTTTTCGGGGGGACGGCCACGACCGTCGCGAAGGTGACAAGAGGTGCAGGCTTTGGCGTTGAACACAGGTCCAAGACCATCGCGTTTTCCTGTCGAAGCAGGCGCGATCACCCAGCCGTTGTTAAAGAAGGAGTTACCCACAAAGAAGGCCGTGTGGTGCTCATCTGTGTGGTTGGGCGAGATGTTTCCGTATGCGTTTCGCGTAACGTCTTCGACAGTAGTAAGGCCACCAGCGTAAAAGGAGTCTGGATCGAGTGAGTCGCCGGGCCCACCACAACATATCAAACCGAAAGACAACAGCAAACAAAGACTGGATAAAGAGAGAAAACGCATACTGTCACACCTCAGAAGAAGAAAAAACCCCGATATAGAAGGGAAAGAGATATGTTGTTCCCTTACTGAGCAATCCGGAAAACCCTCCTACATCGGGGAAAGAAAGGAAAAACAGAGGAAGACGTTAGTCCTCAAGCTCTGTAACAACTGTAATATTAAACAACTTTGCGACGGCAGCGATCGTGACGGCTTGGGCTTTCAACGCGTCGATAGCTGCCTTTACTTTTTTGCGGCCATCAGCGCTGTCATCGCCGACGATCGCCTGATCAAATGGGTTGGGGATCGCTTTGATCGCGGTCACTGTCGCTTCCAACTCGGACTTCAATTTATCCGCGAGCGTGGCGTCCTTTGCGCGGACGAGATCGTCGAGGCTCTTACCGCTTACGCTGCCGTACTTTCCGAGGTAGACGTTTTGTACACCCATCGCGTTGTTGAGGATGTCCGCTCTGGTGTTGTCACTGAAGCAGGAGTGCTCCTCTTCTTGGTCTTTTTCGTTGTAGGGAGTGGTCATACGCTCACCAGCGAGCTCGCCGTTGCTCAATTTCCCCATCCCTGTGAGGATCTTTTTCAAGGCTTCGTTGACATCGCCATTGACGAACTTGTCACGGAAATTTCCGCTTGTATCAGGTGTCCACTCTTTCATCACGTCTTGGAAGTCTTTGAGCAAGATAGAGACGACGAGTTTGAGGTATTGACCACGACGCTCTTGATTTGAAGCCGTCCCGCTGCCGTCTGTGACGTAGTCTGTGTAAGGACGTGTACCAGGCGTTGTTTCGGAGAAATCTTGTCCCCAGAGCAAAAACTCAATGGCGTGAAAACCGAGGGAGATGTTCTTCTCGCCGCCCTTTTCATTGGCTCCTGTCAACGCGCTCTCGTCGATCGTGGGGTACGTCGTGGTGTCGTTGATGATGCCGGCTTTATCGTTATCTTTGACGTAATCGATAAAGTTCTCATCGATTGGCCATGGGTTGATACGCCCTTCGAGCCCACGATCGTCGTCGATGGGGCCTGCGTAGAAACGATAGACTTCTGTTTGTCCGTATGGATCGCGGACCTTCAACCATGCGTCTTTCGCGGCTTTCAGAGTCGCTTCGCTGGGGTTGGCCACGAGCTCATCTGTCGCCTTTTGCAGCGCTTTGAGTCCTGTCTCGACTTCTTGATAATTTGCGTATACCAACGCAGCGTAGTTTTCGACATAAGCTTTGAGATCAGCGTCACTGCTCCCACCATCACCACACCCAACAAACAAGGGCGCCAAACATACAAACAGGGCCGACACATAAAACAATCTTTTCAACATCTTAGCTTGTACTCCAACAGGTCTCGCCGATGTGCTCAACACACGGTCGAAGATAGACGTATGTATCCAAACGCTTGCGCACGGGACATACAAAAAATCATAGGAAAAACAACGAGAACAGGCAGTGGAGGGATGAGTAGACGCGAGTACAGACAACCATGATGAACAAGTGACTTCGAGTATACAAAATACACCGAAGCGAGGAACACCAGCACGAAGGCATCCCACAAGAAAAGAAACATTGTCATCAAACTGTTTCTTGTATCTCCCTTGTGAACAATAGACCAAAGGAGATACACGAGGCAGTATGGCGTATCAAAAGAAATTCATCGCTGTACTCACGAGATACACAAACACCATCACATCGTTTTGGATGTTGTTCTGCACAGCTCGTGTTACGTTCTTCACGTTTGTGATGGGCTTTCTTTCTCACAGAGACACTCTGGTAAAGAAAACAAACCACAACCATGAGGTTACTTTGGTGAAATCACCCATAGACACTTTTGGGTGATTTCAATTCAAACATATACAGCGGGGGTTTTCACTTGTCAAGGAAAGAAAGTCAAAGAAACAAAGAGGCTGACAACATGGACGTTTCAAGGAAAAGACTCAACATCCGCACTGTTCTTTGGACCGTGGGGTCGCGTCGATCACACATCCACGACGATCGAACTCGAAGGCACAACACGCCATGATCGAATCACGTAGCGCCTTACGTGCCCGTTGCACACGGGACTTGGCCCCAGACACAGACAACCCTGCTTGCTCCGCGTAATCTTTTTGACTGAGACCTCGGAGTTCGACATATTCGAGCGCTTCTTGGTAATGAGGGGGGAGATCGTGCATCCAAAACAGCAACCACGATTGCACCTCCTCCTCAAAAGAAGCGCCCTCAACTTCGCGCTCGTCGTACAACTCGACACCAAGCTCATCCGTCGGTGAAAAGGCAACCTGCTCGACGGCCCGCGCCCCCATCCTGTAGTGATCGATCAACGCATTGCGCGCAACACGATACATCCACTGCACAGGCTCATCAGGCATACCGTGCTTTGAGAGGTGGCGATATAACTTGAGCAAAATCTCTTGTAACAAGTCATCGACATCTGCTTGTGTCTTGATTCTGCTACGCAGAAACGCCTCGATCCGCCGACGAGTCTCTTCCCAATGAAACGTATCCATCACCTAACAACACGCTCCTGTTTGCCCTCGGAAAGGCTGACAACACTCTTCCTTGGCGACTTCATCCTTTGGCTCGTCCTCTGTGCAACAATCATCACGCCCCACAACAGGACTGTATTGTTCGACATCTTCGTGGACACAGAAGATCTCCCACGCACGCCCATCGGGATCCGCCACCCAGGTCTTGTCCTGTAACGAGTAACAACAAGCGACTTGTTCCTCTGTATGGGACAACAAACCCTCCTGCTTGAAACGCTCGATCTCACGCATGACGGTCTCGACGTCTTGCACTTCGACCCCAAAGTGACCGACAGGATCTCCGCTTGTGTCGACTTTATCGACGAGGTTAAGCGAGAGATTGACCGGCGCGTGAGCCACTTCAAACTTTGCGTAATTGTCCCTGCGCTTACTTGGCGTGGTCTGGAACAACAAGCTATAAAATGTGATGGACGCTTCGAGATCGGTGACGCCGATGGCAAGGTGGACACGTGATGAGATGGAAGTAGGTGCTTGAAACATATCGGACTCCTTATTGTTCTGCCGACAACACCAAAAGGTGCTGTTTGTGAAAGTGACTTCCTGGAAGCTCCAGGGGTGCTCACTCAGGCAGACGACAGCCCTCCAAAAAGGACGCACGCTTCACCAAAAAAGTAGAAAAAAGCGACGCTCAATCTTCTTTTTTCTCGAATAGAGCGAGTGTTTCAACATGGTGAGTGTAAGGGAAAAGATCGTACAGTTGTAACTCTTTGAGGGTGTATTGTCCTGATTCGAGCAGCTGACGAGCCTCTTGTAAAAACGCTTTCTGGCCACAACTCACGTAGATCAACCGCTGTGGAGGTGTCTCCAACAGTTGCGTGAGCAGCTCAGGATCGAGCCCCTTTCGTGGTGGATCGACGATCGTGACGTGTTCGGATGACAACAACCACGCGAACTCTCCAGCCGTCCCTTCCATCACCTGGACATGTTCATCATCGAGAAGCGAGAGCGCGTGCAGTAACCCATCCATCGACGCAGGCGCGATCTCATTGAAGGTACAAGACGTCACCTTAGACAGGAGGCCCAAACCGATCGCACCACACCCTGCGTAATATTCGAGCAGTTGTGCTTTTTCGGGCACCCATTCGTGGATCTGTTCGACGATCTCTTCGGCCAGCTCAAGGTGATTTTGACCGAATGCTCCAGGATGAAAAAACACTCTCGCCCCGGCGATCTGCTCTTCGACAAAGCCCTCCCCTTGCCACCGATGCCATCGAGCTCCAAGAATTTTGTTCCCTGTTTGGCTGTTCCCATTCCACCAAAGGCTATGCAACACGTCCCCTAAGGCCACAGAGAGCTTACTCGCGAGCTTTTGGGCGGGATGATGTGTTTCACTGTGACATACGAGCACGACCTGCGCCTTTTGCGTCTGGCGCTCGATCACGATCTGCACGTAGCGAAGAAGACCTTCATGAAGGCGTTCGTCGTAGAGACTCGTGTGGGTCTCGCGGATGATTTGTTTGAGGGTCGCGGCGACCTGATTGATCAGAGGGTGGTGAATAAGGCACTTTGGGATGTCGACGACGTCGTGACTTCCTCGCGCAAACAGCCCAACTTGAGGTGCTTGTGTGCTGCCCCGTACGGCGAGCCGTGAGCGCATACGAAACCCTTCTTTTGCGCCCGTCTTCCAAGCAGGCTGCTCCACATCGAACTCACGGCAAAATGTGAGGAAGGTCTCCCACACCTCAGACGGTGGTGTCTCATCTCCAAGACGAGGACATCCAGGACAGGCTGGTTGATGTGGACATGATAAAGTCGAATTTACAGATTCTTTCTCGCTCACACAGACTCTCCATCAAAAGCAAAAGGAACACTCAGAGTCAGCGAAAACGATACATCTGTCAAGAGCAAAGAGTTGGTGTAGAGGAGTATGGGAGCTGCGCTTGGAGGGGGTGTTATACAGGAGAGGAGATGATTACTTGGACGCGTGACAGCCGAAACATCCTTTGGCACCACCTTCAGCGAAGTCGTTCCCCATCAGCTCGACCATTTTGGGAACGACCTTCTCACGCATAAAGGTCACCTCTGCCTGCTCTTCGCCGTCATACGAACCTTTGGTCAGAGGGTGAAGACCATTGGGCATCACGTACTTTTTGGATGCACCGTCTGCACCGTGGCAGGTCTCACAGGAAAAAGATTTGTACTTTTCTGCGTCATGTGCTTGAAAGAGTTTCTGCATCGGGCCGTATAGTTCAGACCCCATAAAGGTGAGTTTACCGTCGTAGTCAAGGGCCTTCCAGGCCTCGCCCTTGGGATCAGGTGCGTCACCACACGCGGGCAACAAGGAAAACGAAAACAAAAGCAAAGACAAACACAAAAAGACGTAGCCAAGGGGATGACTTGAACGTTTGGATGAGAACATGAAACCTCCACGATTGGGTCAAAAGAACGAAACACCCACTCTTTGCATGTTGGCGCACACCAAAATCCTCTCGGTGCGTGGTGGGTCGTTGTCCCAACAATCCAGCCCCCGTAACAAACGGAAGTAAGTAAAGATCTCCATTGGAACAACATAAACACATGACAGTCGTCGTATGTCCAAAGACGTTACACACTATTTGAAGAGATATTTGGGGAAAAAACAAGAAAACAGACCGACTTTGTACGCAGGCGTGTCCACCGAAGATCGGCAAAGTCAAGGATAACCTTCCTGTAGGCGTGTGTGAGGGTATGTTTTGTGTCCAGCCTCTACAACGCCCAACCTACCGATATTGATACGAGTGACAGCTTAATGGTATATTCCTCAGGTGCTCCAGGAGCGTCCCAAGAGTCAATCCCCACAGCACACCAACTCCATCACCAAAGGACTGAGCAATGCCCCGCACATCGTTTGTCAGCACTTTCTCAACCCACTCGAAGAGAAGAAGAGAGTGGACAAAGAAGGTCTTGTACTTCGCACTTTGTACCCTCTTCATGTACGGCCTTTTCGCGTGCAACAACGGTGAGAGACGCTGTGAGTCAGACGCAGACTGTGTCACAACACAGACAGACATCTACTGCTACCAAGGATTTTGCAGCGCGACTCCTTGCCAGCCTGGGGACAGACAGACCTGCTACGAAGGTCCAGCAGGAACCCAAAACCAGGGCGTCTGTCGAACAGGTCAGCAGATCTGTCTACAGGAGGGGAAATGGTCAGCCTGTACAGGGCAGATCACACCAACGCAAGAAGTGTGCGATCGCGTAGACAACGACTGTGACGGAAAGGTTGATATCGGTGATGGACTGGACTGCCTTTGCAAGGATGTACACGCAAAGAGACTCTGTTATCCAGGAAAACCAGAGACCCGCGACAAAGGGACTTGCACAACTGGATTTCAATACTGCTCGGAAGACGGTCGTTGGGGACCATGTCTGAACGCCATCTTGCCCATCGCCGAAAGCTGCGATGGCTTTGACAACGACTGCGATGGAAAAATCGACAACATCGAACGCTGTCGCTGCAAAGAAGGCACCCAAAAGCTCTGCTACCAAGGCCCTCTCAAAACCATCGGTGTCGGTCCATGCAAAACAGGTATACAAACTTGCCTCGCAGATGGGACGTGGGGAGCATGTGCCGGCGAAGTCCTTCCCTCCACACAGACAGAAGGGTGCGGCGCTGGCGACACAAACTGTAATGGTGTTCCAAACGAAGACTGCCCCTGCAAACAAAACGAAAAACGATGTGATGAACGATGCGTCAACATCAACCAAAACCCCCGGCACTGCGGTGAGTGTGGAAAGCGCTGTGAACAAAATCAGTTCTGTATCAAAGGTGTCTGTGTCGATGAATGTACGAAGGATGCGCTATGTGGAAACAAATGCCTTGAGGACAATAGCATCTGTTGCAATGGCACAGAGATCACACTCACACAGCTCATGAACAACCCACAACATTGTGGAGGCTGTGGAGTGACATGTGACCAGAACGAAACATGTTGTAATGGTACGTGTCGCAACCTCAACACCGATCGCCTTCACTGTGGGGAATGCGGCAACACTTGTCCACTCCACCTGTTTTATTGCGTGGACAAGCAGTGCAAACAGTGTCCCAAAGGTGTTTCCTCTCCCTCAACCGAGATCTGTGACAAAAAAGATAATGACTGTGATGGTCAAATCGACAACTTGTCATCTTTCTGCCGTAGAGAGTGTGGGCGACCTGGTATCCCCTTATGTCAAAGTGGGAAAGAGATCTGTACGCCGACAACCACTGTGAACAAGACATGCAACGGCTTTGATGATGACTGTGACGGCATCGTTGATAAAGGTTGCTCTCCAATCCCCCGCGCATCGTTCACAATCGACAGCAACGCCCCAAAATCCCCAAAAACAGACGAACCACAGAGAAGTGGGTTGTCCTTTATCAGCAAGCACACAACCTTGCTCGCGACACACGGGGTTGACTTTCTTGTCTACGATGGAGTCGCAAAGTGGAGGTCCAACTCTCTCCAACCCATCCCAAGTGGCAAACCCACTTTGACAGGCATGTCTGCCTTCACAGATACCAATGGTGATACACAAGTCGCGCTCACCCGCAGAGGTGTACTCTCCTTACATTCGTTCAACGGAAAGACATTGACACTCCAAAGACAGTGGGGACGTACCGACCTACAGAGTGGTAAGCCTGCAACCTTGACACTCCCCCACTACAACTTCGATGGAACACGGCTTGCGACAGCCTCCGAAAATGATGTCGATGTCTGGAACACAAAGACCTTGAAGGTCTCACACACAGTCTCGTTCAACACTCCCCAAAAGACGAAATCAGGACGAATCAGAGATCTCACATTCAGCCCCGATCGAGATATCTTGGCGTTTGTAACGACGTCAGAGCGCATCAAAGCCAACGGCGATCCAACAGGGCTCAAAACGCTCTGGGTATGGGATATCAAGCGCAACACAGCGCCTTACATTCAAGATCTCCCCGTCGAACGTATACCTCGGGTCATTACATGGCACCCTAATGGTCGCATCCTCGCGCTTATCGGAAAGAAAGTCACATTGTGGGATTTGACCCAACCCAATGCCCCCTCACTCATCGTACAAAAAGACCTGCAAAGTACAACACACACAGTACAAGACGCGGACTTCAATCGAGATGGTTCCTTACTCGCGATCGGCGTGAACACTGGCAATGCTATAGAGATCCACTACCTCAATGTCCCCAAAGAACTCTTCTCTGTCCCAGCCCAAGCCCAGAATTTTGCAAGCAAGGTCTCGTTTATCTTGCAAAAAACGACGATCCAGACACAGACACAAACACTCACAGATCTTCTCTGGCATCCTAGCGGCACACAACTCTTCGTCACACTCTCGCAAAGTCAACTCTTCATCATCAACGTGAAGTAGTGTCCAATATCTGTCCAAGAGGAGGTGTCCAAATATTGGACACCTGTCCATATCCAAGACACACCCCGCCGCGCACAGAAAGATCTCAAACAACAATAAAAACAAAGACTTTGCAGTGACAACCGAAAACATCCCCCCTACCACACAGCGCAGGCACTCTCTTTGCATTGACGACCCCCATCACTCATATGACACCTCCTGTCACCAACACGATGGAGAAGAACAAGATGTATGTCGTCACAATCCAAAAAAAAGATGGTCAGCCCCAACAACTCCCCATCCAAAAGCCCGAACTCTCCATTGGTCGTATCAAAGATAACGACATCGTCCTGCCCGAACCAAACGTCTCCAAACGCCACGCAAAGATCGTCCAAAAAGAAGGCCATTTTATCGTCTACGATCTACAAAGCACCAACAGAACGTTCGTCAACGGCAAAGCCATCCCTTCTTCAGCGCCCAAAATGCTTGGCAAACAAGATCACGTCATCATCGGCAATTACCGTCTCTCAATCGAAGAAAAAGCTCCACAACAAGCCCCCCAAGCACACATCCCCCCAGGGATACCACCACAACCCATCAGACAAGGAAGAACGGCACCACCGCCAGGACCACAACAGATGACAGGTGGCCCTTCACTCGGAACACCACCTCCAGTCGGGCTTCCCAAACAAAATCCCCCTGCCATACATCCACCACGAATGCCACCACAAGCGCCGGCTGTTCGACAGGCACAATGGCAACGAGTGGACGCCCCGTCAGGTCCATCTTATCAGTACTTGGCGATCCCCCACGGCTGGCTCCTTTGCTCACCACAAGGCGCATTTGTCTTCATCGCAGATCCCCAACACACCCACCCACCGGCCTAAAGTCCCAAGAAGTACGAAGTGAAGCCTTCGGGTTTGAGAGGCTTATTTGCAAACGAATAGATCAGAGGGTGATCTTCTGCACGTTGCCGTTCGAGAGGGTTCATGGACGTCGTGAGCATGATCACCTTCGGAAACAATCGAGAGCTGTCAGAGAATAGACTCGCAAGCTCCTCCACAAATTCCCACCCATTCGTCCCTGGAAGATTGAGATCCAAGAAGATAAATGAAGGTAGAGAGTCCTCATTCGTGAGACGCTCACGCAAGGCTTGTAAAGCCTGATCAGCCGTTTCCTCTACCATGACATCACAGGGGAGCTTTGTCTTGCGGATATTTCTTTGGTGGATCATGTTGTCAATCTCACAGTCATCGATCAACATCACGGTCAACGGGGAATCACTTTGCACTACAAGACCTCTCTTTCTGATTGCTGAAAGTATCGACTCGGTACGATTGGAAGTGTGAAATAAAACGTACTCCCTTTTCCAGGTGTCGACTCCACCCAGATCTTTCCTTTGTGCAGCTCTACAATTTTGCGACAGTTAGCCAAGCCAATCCCCAACCCTTCGTACTCTTTTTTGGTATGAAGCCGCTGGAAGAGTTGAAAAATCCTCTCTTTAAATTCTTGTTTGATACCAATCCCGTTGTCTTCGACCGAAAACAACCATACACCTTCGTTTTTTTTGGCAGAGATATGGATCGTGAGATCGACATCGCGCTTTCTGTATTTGATGGCGTTTGTGATCAGATTCTGGAACAGTTGGTACAACTCTGCACTGACACCTACCACATGCGGCATTGTACCGATCTTCAATGTTGCGCGTGCTTGGTCGATTTGATAACGAAGTCCCTCCTCGACCTCCTCCAGCAATAGGGTACAGTCAACAGCTCCAATCTCACGCTCTCGACCGATCAGAGAATAATCGAGTAGTCCCTTGATCATCCTGCTCATGTTACTGGCTGATTGGATGATAATATCGAGTAACTTCGTGACATCCTCACTAAGACCCTCTCTGTAATCCTCAAAGATCACCTCTGTCAAGCTGGTCAAATTGCGCAGAGGTTGTTGGAGGTCATGCGCGACGATATATGCAAACTGCTCCAACTCCTTATTGTTATGTTCGAGTTTGTTACGCACTTCTTCTTCCAAGAGGCTCAACTCAGAGACCTCTTGGCTCAACACACAAACCCCCGAAAACTCGTCACCAACCATCACAGGGCTCATAATGTGGTAGTACTCTTTTCTCTCACCAAGGGGTGTCGCATAGGCATTGTCGTACAATACACTCTGCCTGGTTTGCGAGACCGTTCCGATATGTTCACGCACCTGCATGCCAAGATCGGGAGGGAGCCAGTCATAGATAGACGAACCCAAATAATCGTCGAAAGCGATCCCTTCGACGAGACGATTCACATACATGACAGTTCCTTGTGGATCGAGCAAAGTAAACACTGTGGGTAGGCTCTCGGCGAGCGTCCCAAGAACAGCTTCGCTCTTCCTTCTCTCGCTCTCGGCGCGCTTACGTGCGTCAATATCTCGGACCGTTGCAAACACCCTCACCGCCTCCCCCTCGTGATCATAGAAGATGTTGCCCTCCGTCACAACGTAGATGACCGTCCCATCCTTACGACGCACCCGGTACTCAAAAGGAGTGAGCTTTCCATCTTTTGCGGCCATGCACTTTTGCAGCCATTCTTGAATGCGCTCTTCATCTGGTGTTTGATGCATCTCTGCGTAGACACGATCGATATCGATATCTTCCTCAGGCTCGTAACCAAGAAGTCTATACATCCCTTTTGACCACTCGATCTTTCCGCTCTTGACATCCCAAGTCGTGCTCCCCATCCGTGCGATTAACTGGGCCTCCTCTAGCCGTCGTTCGCTCTCTTTAAGAGCCTGCTCCATGCGCTTGCGTTCGGAGATATCCACAAAACTGAGGACCACACCGCGCACCTCGCGTTGATAATTGTGGTATGGATCGATCTGCAATAGGAACCAGCTCTGCTCTTTTGAACACACCTCTGTGTGAAAGGACTGCCCCTTTCTGAGGACCAATTCGCATTTCTTCAGAATATCACCGCTGACCTCGTCCTCAAACACGCTCGTAAAGTGATAGATAGGACGACCAATATCACTCTCCTGAAGGTTAAACTGCCTCTGAATGGACGGTGTGATCATACGAATTCGCATATGCAGATCGAGAAACAACGTGCCGATGTGCGTGCTCTTCATGAGATTATCGAGCTCAATGTGCAACTGTTCGAGCTCATCGAGCTTGAGCTGATACTCGTGATTGACCGTGTACAACTCCTCATTCACACTTTGCAATTCTTCGTTGGTACTTTGCAGCTCTTCGTTGGTCGCGAGTAACTCCTCGTTACTCACCTGCATCTCCTCATTGCTCGACTCGATCTGCTCGATCGTCGCCTGGAGACTGAGACGACTATCTTCCAGCTCGGCTTCCAATACAGCGACTCGTTGCTGAAGAACCTCATCGGATTGTTCTGGACTCTGCTCAAGTGCTTCCTGCCTAACCGCTTTCGGCACAAAGATCACCAGAAATGCGTGGGGCGCAACGCCCATGATCGTCTCATGAGGTGTGACCATCATGTGGAAGGACATCACCTTCTCATCACTCTCAACGCTCACATGGGCATAGGAGATCTGTTTGCCTGTATGTTTGGCCTTGTACAAAGCTGTTCGCACAGTGGTCGCAAGTTTGGCAGGTAACAACTTGAGCAAATTTGTACTGAACCCTTGCTCGGGAAACTGGGCAAAATGGCGAAAACTCCCCACCACATGTTTGATTTGGAATTGCTCATCCACCAACACCGCAGCGACTTGTAACTCTTTTGCCACCGACTCGTTGACGCTCTCCAAGATACGCCGCTCTTCGACGAGACGTGGCGAGCCCTGCCGCTCAACTGAAGGCTCCACCACCACAGGAGAGAAAGAAAGTCCCCCTCTCTCCAGCTTGCGAATGGGCTCGACATTTTGAAAGATTCGCTCCTTTCGATGGATCTCTCGCAAAGAGACATTATGCCCACCGATCGTCTCGCTACTCCCTAGGACCAAAAAGCCTCCTGGATTCAGCGCGTAATGAAGGGAGTGCAAAATCTTGCGTTGAAACACAGGTCGAATGTAGATGAGCAGATTGCGACATTGTACAATATCCATCCTGCTCAGAGGCGTCTCTGAGAGGATGTTGTGCCTGGAAAATACAACCATACGACGAATGGCATCGATAACTTGGTACTTATCCCCTCTTGGCACAAAGAACCGCTCCAGTCGCTCAGGAGAAACATCAGCGACAATACTCGCGGGATACACCCCTCTGCTCGCATACTCTAACGAATGGGTGTCGATGTCCGTCGCAAAAATACGCACCTGCAGCTCCCTCCCTTGCCGCTCCAGCTCCTCCGCGATCAGGATCGCCAAACTGTACGCCTCCTCTCCTGTGCTA
This sequence comes from Deltaproteobacteria bacterium, assembly GCA_002731275.1. GTDB lineage: Bacteria > Myxococcota_C > UBA6777 > UBA6777 > UBA6777 > UBA6777. Next base: position 185,522 of record PCBK01000189.1, read on the forward strand.
CAACCGACGATCCAACCCTTCAACAACCCATCCTTGGGATTCTTCTTTTGAACAAGGCCAGGGATGAGTTGCTCCCTCAATATATGCCACATCCCCTCATCACGAAAGAACTTCGTCACCCCAATCAAAAACTCGTTCGCGAGGATATTCACCTCTCTCTCTTTCTCAAATAAGACGTCCAAGTATCCCCCAAGATCACTGACTTTGTTCACGTTCATCCGCCGGGCGATTCGCCGCAACAAAGTCGCCCTCTTATACATCGAAAAGTCGAGCCCTACGAGTTGCTTGACCTGAGAGAGGATCTTGTCTGCTGTCTGTTTATCTTCGTCGAGCTGATGGATCATCGCATCTTTCGAAGAGGGGTTCTCGATGAATGTAAAGAGCTCTTCGGGCATCTGCTCGATCTGCAGCACAAAGTCGACCAGCCCTGTGTGGATGGCGCTCAAAGGCATCCCATCAAACTTCGCTTGCGTCGGCTCCTGCACCATCACCATCCCACCAGCCTCTTTGATCGCCCTCACCCCTCTCGTCCCATCACTCCCTGAGCCCGTTAAAATGACGCCGATCGCTCTCTCGCCTTGGTCTTCCGCAAGAGAACGAAAGAAAATATCAATCGGCAAGTTCAGGCTCCGTGTATCCTTCTCCTTCAAATAGAGAACATTGTTTTCAATGGAGATGTTCATACGCGGCGGCAACAAGTAGATGGCCCCGCCCTCGATCACCATCCCATCTTTTACTTCGTGGATGGTGAGCTGTGTGTTCTTCGCGAGCAGATCCGCCATCAAACTTTTGTGGTCAGGTGAGAGGTGCTGGATCACCACAAAGCTATGTGGACAATCTGCCGGGACGTGATCAAAAAATAGCTTTAACGCCTCTAAGCCACCGGCACTTGTACCTACACCTATCACATAGAAATCTTTGCTCACAAGTCTGTCCCCACATGAAGGGTTCTTAGGCTGCCGGATGGAAAAAAGGAAACGGAAAAAAAGCGAAGGCAGCCTTCATGGATATTTGAGAATCAATAGAGTATACCCCCCCACCCCCTAACAGATCAAGCATGTTCACCTTAAACATCAGAAAAAATCTGACCACCTACCAAAAAGCTTGATCGAGTATAGTGTAGAGGGTGATGTGTGTTCGACTTGTGTTTCTCAAACCATCGTGAGGTTGGTGTGTTTGCATTGGGTGCCTTTGACATAGAGACGTTAATCGGCCGCGGCGGCGTCTCAGAGGTGTGGCGTGGACAACACCAACACACCGGTGAACAGGTCGCGATCAAGATCGCCCACCACACAGATCTTGGCACGACCCCACACGCCCACTCCTTCCGCGAAGAAGCACGCCTCATGGCCTCTCTTCATCACCCAGGTATCATCAGCCTCTACGATTACGGTCGCCTCCCCGCAGACATCGAAGAGACCTCGCAAGGAATGCTCTTCGCAGGTAGCCCCTACCTGATCTTGGAGCTCGCCTCCAACGCTCTCCATCACTACAGCGGGCAACTCGACTGGCCAACGATGTACAGAGTCCAAATGGCGATCCTCGACGCCCTCGGCTATATCCACGCAAAAGGTCTCCTCCACCGCGACATCAAACCCTCCAACCTGCTCATCTCCAAAACCCTCCAGCAAGTCAAAATATCCGACTTCGGAATCGCCGCGACTTACGCCTGGCACGACGATCTTCACACCTCGCGTCTCGTCATGGGGACACCTTCCTATATGGCCCCCGAACAATTCCACGGAAACTTTCGCGACTTTGGCCCCTGGACCGACCTCTATGCCTTCGGTTGTACCATCTACGAATTGCTCACAGGTTCTCCTCCCTTTGGACATATGAACATCCTCGAATCGATGAGAGAAGCCCACCTATACTGGAATCCCCCCGGTCTCCCCGTAGAATGTGATGTCCCTCCAGGATACCAAGAGTGGCTCGATCGGCTCCTCACCAAATCCCCTGCGATGCGCTTTCAACGCGCCGCAGACGCCGCCTGGACTCTCGCAAAACTGCAGGCACAGGCCGAACACCAAGACCCCACGACATTCTCCCTCGCCTTGCCACAGCTTCCACAACCATTAAAACTTGAAAAGCTCCCAACACTCGTCGACACACAACCTCTTGAGACCTTTCGTACAACAGGTGGAGCCCCACTCCCATGTGACGTCGAAGGGCGCGCCCCTGCTGCAACAGGACATCATCCACGTCTTCCACAAACAGGCGACTTTCCCACCATCGAGGTCGACGTCCTACAACTCCCCACACTCCAAAGAGAACCCCCTCCAATGCCACAGACATGGCCCCAATACGCCGAATACACAACCACACCTTTCCAATTCGAAGGTCTCGGTCCCGAGTCGCTAAGAGAGCAGCCTCTGTTTGGACGCGAACAAGAACAACATACACTCTGGTCAGCGTTGCAAAGAGTTCACAACACAAGACGACCGCGTATGGTGTGTATCCGAGGCGCCGCTGGCACAGGAAAGACTCGTCTGGCCCGATGGCTTTGTCAGGTCGCTCACCAGACAGGACAAGCACACATCCTCACACCTCCCCACCCCGAACAAGAACAGCAAGGACAGAGCTTGCGTTCGATGCTGTTGCACTTTGTGATGGGAGAGACGCTGGAGGCACGCTCGCTCTCTTATCAACTTCATACGAGGACACCCCATCCACACCTAGCACCACCGGAGACATGGGAACCGCTCGCACATTGGCTGCTCGACGAGCCACCCTTTGAGAGGGCGCAAGAGACACAGCACCTGTTGCGTCCATTCTTCGAGGCTATCGCCAAAGAGCGCCCTTGTATTGTGTGGTTGGATGAGTTGATGTGGGACGTCGAAGCTCTTGAATGGCTTCGTGATGTGTTAGATAAGTGGCACAATCTCCCGATACTCTGTGTTGTCAGCCTGACACCAACGACGTCAGCTCTACTCCAGGAGAGTGTCACTTTGCTCGCGACACTTCTTGAGCATCAAGAGACCGACATCATAGAGTTAGAGACATGGGAGAAAGAGACATATAGTCAGTTTGTGCAGCACCTGTTAGATGTAGACGAAGCTCTCATTGAACCACTCTACACACAAACCAAAGGACATCCACGTATGACCATTGAACAGTTGATATACTGGCTTCGTCACAAACAATTGAAAAAAACACGCTCAGGATGGACGCAACAAGAAAAATCGCAGTGATGAACACCACCTCTGATGTTAAGTGGTCCTCTGGCGAAGTAAGCGTATGAGCATGATGTTGCATTTTCCCCGTAGGGTCGGGCCTTGTGTCCGACCTCGATGTTGTATGTCTTTTTCGCGAGAGGACCACTTAGGTCTGCTATCCCCAACAGTTGAGTCGCTTCGGAGAAGGACAAAAGCAGGCAAAACATCTTTGAACTTTTTGCATGTCTCCTCGTATCTCCCCCAAGATCCACCGTTTCGTTTACACACCACGAGGTACATCATGCAACCCCACCGCCAAGAACGTTCCCGTTTGTTCTCCGAAGCCTATCGCGAGGTCGAATCCTTCCTCACCTCCACCAACTCGCTCTCTGAAGAGTCGACAAAGACTTTACTGGAGACATTGCAAACACAATTTCCAACGCTCCGGATAACGGAGGGCTGGTTGCTCTCTTCGATCAAGCAATTGCAACGACAACAACAAAGACTCACCCGTCCACGTACACCAGACGAATGGGACAAGATCTTTCCACGCTACCCCATCGAAGCAGACGGCTTCGCCCGCGCCTTCACCCCCAACCAAGAAGAAGACATCCGTGAGACGATGAAACATTACGGACTTGTCGTCATTCATGTCTTTGATGAGGCGACCTGTGAGCGGGCCAAAGAGGCGATGTTTGAAGAGCTCAACAGCATCCCAAACCCACGACGCCAGATGTTACTTTCACCGGAGAAACCAGAGAGCTGGGAGGCCTGTAATTGGCCATCAGAGAGGAAGTTTTTGCTCTCCGATCCAGCATTCCATCAGGTCGCGTTTGACAACGCAACACATGAGACCATCCACCGTGTCTATGCGCATCTTTGGCAAGAGGAACGTCTCATGGTCAGCATCGATCGTTGGGGCATTGCACGTGGGACAAAAGGGCTGCGCTTCCCACAACCCGACGGAACATACACCACGCAAGACCGAGCTGATTGGCAACTCTCATTGAGTAAACATTGGGATTACAACCCCTGGCTGTTTGTCCAAGAACGCAAACAAGGTATCGAACCTGGATACCAAGGCTTCGTCGCTTTTGCCGATCACGATATCGAGACAGGTTGTCATCTCACATTACCTGGTGGCGCGAACTTCCTCAAACAGTGGTGCCTGGAAAATGAACATCCCACTTCACTGGGAATGAAACGTCGTAGTTACCGACCCAAAGAAAACGATCCAATCCTTCAACATATGCAACCCATCCCCGTACGCCAAGGCGATATGCTCATCTGGTCGTGGGGACAGCTTCACTCCACAACCCCCAATGACAACCACAAGATGAGGTTACATCAGTATATTCGGATGTTCCCAGCACCAATCGTCAACCCTCAATATGCACATCAGGATAACTTCTCACCCAAGAAGATCTTGCATCAGTACAGAGAAAGCACACCACTCAAAGACATCCAACTCTCACCACTCGGACAGACACTACTAGGCTACTTCGAGGAAAACCCCCAAGACCTTGATCAGGATTGAGAGCTTTTACACACAAAACCTCAAGACCCTGATCAGGATCGTAAGCTTTTGCACGAGAAAGTAGGCCACCAAAATTTCCACCTAGCGCTTTCACACATGAAAGTAGACCACCCAGATTTTGACCTAGTACTTTTGCACACAAAAGTAGACCACCCAGATTTTGACCTAGTACTTTTACATGCAAAAGTAGACCCCTCAGATTTCGACTGAGTGCTTTCGCATGTGAAAGTAGGCCACCAAAATTTCCACCTAGCGCTTTTACACACAAAAGTAGGCCACCAAAATTTCCACCTAGTACTTTCGCACATGAAAGTAGACCACCCAGATTTTGACCTAGTACTTTCACACATGAAAGTAGGCCACCCAGATTTTGACCTAGCACTTTGAGGAAGACAAGTTGATGAGCAGAAACACAAGAGGGTCCATTCTCCCTTCATCATCAAGAAAATAGAGAGACCTTCAAAAAAAGTTGTCACAAAGAACACGAGAGGGGCGTTCTACATGCAACAACGGCACACGATGTCCAGCCCCAACCGAATACAGGTCTATCTACACACTCGTTCGTCTATCACAGAAGAGGAGAATCTGATGAGAAAACAGCGCAACGCCACCCGTGTATCTTCACGACGCATCATCTGTATCCCCCTGCTCATCCTCTCTTTATCCTTCGGCTTCACGGCCTGTAATGACTATCCAATCCAACGTCTACAGGTCAACAACTACACAGAAGTCACGGACATCGTCAACGTCGTAGGTGAAAGAAAAGTCGACATCTTATTTGTGATTGACAACTCAGATTCGATGAAAGAAGAGCAAGACAAGCTCAAAAAGAACTTCACACACTTTATCAACAAACTCGTCGATAAAATCACCGATTACCAGATCGGTATCATCACAACAGACATGGACAGCGCGCTTGGACAAGGACGACTACAAGCAGCAGAAGGTGTCCCCAAGATCATTCGCGGTCTCGACATGACCCGCCAACAGGTGATCGACGCGTTTGTGAAGAACTCGACGATTGGAACAGGAGGTTCGTCCTATGAGCAAGGTCTCGCGGCGATGAAAGCCGCCCTGTCTCCAGCCCTCCTCAATACATCCAACAAAGGCTTCTTACGTGACGGCGCGATGCTCGTCGTGCTCTTTGTCAGCGATGAAGAAGATTGTTCCCACGGTGGCCGCATCAAAGGACGGTGGGTACCGGATGTTTGCTGGACACCTCCCACAGAGGTCATGAAATACGATCGAACAGATGAACCGATCAAAGATCCTTACAACCCGGACCAAGATCTTCATGGTAAACGTCACCTCCTCGAACCAGTCGATCACTACGTCGATTTCCTGAAGGGTCTCAAAGACACGAGAGGGAGAAGTCGCACAGTGTTGGTCTCAGGGTTGATTGGGAATCCCAAGGTCCAGATCAAAGATCCAGCCAACCCAAACACCTCCAGACTTATCGATCCAGCAGGTGGATGTGGAAGTGATGCCGAGTGCAGCACAAATGGCGCGCAGCACTATTGTGGCTTTATCGATGATACAGGCACCAAGCGCTGTGGGGGATGTCGTTCAGATGACGCCAACGCGAGACAACTGGGGATGAGATACTATCAGCTTATTCAAGCGTTCACACCGGGCGTCGCGGCTGACTTATTGTGGTACCCCATTTGTGGAAACAACGACGACTTTCAGTCTGCGATGTTGCGCTTCGCAGGGCAGATCAGCGATCGGTTTGATTATGTCGTCCTCTCCAAGTCTCCACAGCTCGACACGACGACAAGCAACCCCTACTTGAGCGTCACGATTATCAAACAGGATGGTACAAAACAGCCGATATCACAGGCACCAGACACAGAGAAGCGATGTACACGCAATGAAGACTGTACAGAGGGGTATCTTTGCAACGCGAGGAGTGTGTGTGTTGGAGATGGCTGGGTATATTATCCGACGATTGTTGGCGGATCACAGGCGAGGATTCGCTTGAGCGGGACAGCACGCGAACTATCCGCAGGTGGTGCCCTCCACGTGACCTATGTCCCCACAAAGTGAGACCGCATCAAGGCTTCCAACGTGTCGCTTCAGGGATCCAAAAGGCACCATCGAGATCTTCGACCTTATCGCGAAAGTAACCTTGTGCGTCTGAGATCGCTTGATTATAGATACTCGGACCGATCGTTTTCAAACAAAAATCGAGCACCTGTTGCGCACGCAGCTCCCCCATCTCATCATCCATTTCCTCTCGAAAAAACAACTGTATCGACGATATCAACTGTTGCTGTGTCTCTTTTGGTAGCTTGACGGACATCTCTCTCTCCTAAGACTGTAGTGCTTCCCAAAGCTCGGCATCTCGTTCAGCGGTCCAGATGGAAGGCTCTTTGAGACCTTTCAACTCGTCGACAGCACGGCTCACGTTAAATGGAATGCAGTGCTCGTAGATCGGCCACTCGCCGTATTTCGGGGTCATCTCGGCATACACAGCGTCGAAGATCTCTTTGAGCGTCGCGTCTTTCTTCTGCATCGCGCGATCACAACCTCCGAGCAGATCGTCGAGGAAGCCGCGCGTCGAATCGATCGCCTTGCGAACATTCTCCTCACCGATGATCGCATCACCACGTCCAGGGACGACGACACGGGCGTTACGCGCAGCCAATCGCTCAAGTGTCTCCCTCCACTCGTGGAGATAGGCGTCTCCACAATAAAGCGCGCAACGATCTTCGATCAGATCGCCAGAAAACAGGACGCGATGTTCGGGCAGCCACGCGACACTATCTCCACGAGTGTGACCGCTCCCGAGGTGTTCGAGGTGGATCTCTTGATCACCCATGTAGAGGATCGTCCGTTGGGGGAAGGTTTGATCGGGCCACGTCAACCCTTCGACTTCTTCGACGGCTTCAAACAGTCGGGGGAAGCGTCGGACCTCGGACTCGAAATCAAACGCCCCACGTTCATCGATGAGTGCACGTGTGCCTTCGCTGCACAAGACGGTGTGGACGTCTGTAAAGGCAGCACGACCCATCACGCGGACGGCGTGGTAATGGGTCAAGAATAAACGCGTGATGGGGGCGCTGTTGACCTGCTTGATCTCGATGAGCATCTCGTTGGCGAGACGGGGTGTCGCGCGACAATCGATCGCCAGCCCCTCTCCTCCTCCAAAGATCATCCCAGTGTTGGGGTCAAAATCACTGATATATCCATAGACATCTGGTGCCAATTCAACGAGACGGGCTTTTTGATGATGGGTATCTGCAGAGCTCGCAAAGGGTTTGGACATCACACTCTCCATAGTCAAAGTCAAACAGAACCCAACGTATACACCAGCAGTGAGACTCGGAGCAAGCCGTATCGTTTGCCAACTCTGTCAACTTCGAAGTTGGAAGAAATGGGATAGATGTCGAGCCTACAAAAGACCTCCCTATTCACAAAGAGACGGATTCGGGGTATGCTTCATCAGGAAGGAAGGAATGTGACCCGGCATCCGCATCGCCTTGTCTCCACAATGGACGGAGGAGACACCATCAAGAAACTGTGTATGCCCGAATGCTACGATGAAATGTGACCCATGATGACCAAAGAAGAGAAGGAATCCCTGGTGATCCGTATGATCGCCGGCGCGGTTCCAGCCGATCAAACCGAAGAAGTCAAACAGATGATCAAGGAAGATCCATCTTTAGAACGCCTGTACACGCGTCTTCAGGCTCTCTACGAGATCACAGAGGACGAAGGCGGCCAAAACTTGCGCGGCGCAACGAAGCGCTACGACAACATCCTATTGGCCTCCAAGTTGCGGGCAGGAGGGACTTCAGACACATCCTCTCCACCACCTCAAACCGCATCACCAGCTTTGCGCTGGCGCGCTCACCTCGAAGACCAAATGACAGAAAAAGTCCTCGGGGAATTCAAAAGCGGTGCCACCCTACTCGGTGCTGTGCGTCCTTGTCGCATTCGCATCGAAGACAGTCAGGTCTCTGGCGTCCACGCCCGCTTTCTGTTTAGTGAGAGCACTGGCGATTTGTGGATCGAAGATCTCGACTCCACCAACGGCACCTACATCCTCCAAGGAGAAGAGAAAGTCAGGCTCGCTCCCCCCGCCCAAGTCGAAGGCCGTGACTACTGGCTCCCCTGTCCAACCAACCTACGCAACGGCGACCGCCTCGTCATCGGAAAGACAACCATGGCCGTCCGCATCACCAGATCATCCTGAGCTGTATGGACTTCTACCACACACGCCCTCTCCACTCCCTGTCATCCCATGAGGTCTCTACGATATGAGCGGAAAAGTCGCATTCCTCGGAATGGGTGGCGCGATCACCACTGCCGCCTTCTGGACTCTCTACAAACACAACGTCAATATTGTCGGCCTCGTCAAACCCTACCCCTTCTACGAAAAAGACCCCCCCACCAAAACACGCCACCACAGAGGTCACTGGTGGAAAAAAGTCATGCACGAAGAGCCCTTCCTTGACGCTCACTCGATGAGACAGGTGATCCCACCACTCGGTATCGACATGCTCGAAACAGTCAACGCCAATCACCCCCACGTCATCGGCTGGCTCAAACGACGCAAGCCGGACGTCATCTGCGTGGCTTCTTACCCACATATCTTCAAAAAAGACCTGCTCGCGGTCGCAAAGAAAGGCTTCATCAACTTTCATCCCTCGCCGCTGCCATACTACCGTGGCCCCAACCCGCTGTTTTGGATGTTTAAGCAGGGCGCCAAAGAAGCCGGCGCCACCATCCACTTTCTCGACAGAGGCATCGACACAGGCGCGATCATCCATCAAGTCAAGCTGCCCATCGAAGACGGCATGAGAGGTCGTGACCTCAACAAACAGCTCGCCGAACATGGTGCCCCACTCTTCCTACAGGCCGTCCTTGAAACACTCAACGACACAGTACAAAGTCATCCACAGATCAAAGCTGAAGGAAGCTATCAAACACGTGCCTCCGACGATGATTGCAAACTCGACCCTTCGGAACCTGCACAGACACTCTACAACTTTGTCAGAGGTGTCTCCCAATGGATGCCCCTCACCTACGAGCTCGAAGAGCACAAGTTCGTCGTGATCGACGCGATCAGTGTACATAAAGGCGAACACATTCCCGGTGAGTTCTTGTTCTTTGACAACGTCCTTACACTCCAATGTCCCGACGGGATCGTCAAACTCAAAGCCAACACAGCCTACCCAACAATCTGACCTATCCCCCATCACCCAAAGGAGGTCCTGCATGTCTTCTCTATTCACAATCACCCCGGCACAAGGCACACCACAGCCTATCCTGCTCAGTGTCCCCCACTGTGGCACGGACTTCCCACCTGAGGTGCGCGAGCAGTTCCTCACCAAACACATCGATCATCCCGATGATACAGATTGGTTTGTCCAGCAGCTCTATGACTTCGCACCAGCCATGGGGATCACGATGATCCACGCGCACGTCAGCCGCTACGTGATCGACCTCAACCGCGACCCCGAGAATAAACCTCTTTACGACGATGGTCGCGTCATCACAGAACTTTGCCCAACGAAGACCTTCTTCGATGAGCCGCTCTATCACGAGCCTCCCTCTCACGAAGAGATTGAGCGTCGTAAGGCCGCCTACTACCAGCCTTATCACGACGAAATCGCCAAGCAATTACGCGAACTCCAACAAACACACTCCCACGTCTTACTCTGGGAAGCCCACTCGATCCGTCGTCTTGTCCCCACGATCAGAAAAGACCCCTTCCCCGATATGATCCTCGGCGATCAAGAAGGCCGCACTGCTGACAAACGACTGATCGAGACAGCGCTCACACAACTCCGCGCTGGAACGAGCCAGATCAATCACAACGATCCATTCAAAGGCGGCTATATCACACGTTCATTTGGCCAACCTGAGAAAAATATCCACGCGCTACAGCTCGAAATGACCAAAGATCACTACATGGACGAAGAGACGACCACCTACCTCCCAGAGCGCGCAGAGATCACACGCCAATTGCTGCAGCAGACACTACGCGCGCTCTGTGAGACGCTCACGACCCTCAACAAAAGCGCGTAAAAGGGAGGTCTTCATGGCCAGATTCTACGAGTTTGATGCCCTGTTACAAAAAGAAGGATGGTTATCACCGGCCTTTGTAGGTCTCGACGACGAAGGCAACATCACCTACCTCTCAGACCAACCTTATCCCAACGCCGCGCTCGTCGAAAAGATCGAAGGTTATGTGGTGCCAGGCTTCCAAAACGCCCACTCACACGCCTTCCAATACGCGATGGCTGGACTCGCAGAACACCTGCCTAAAGGCGCGGCGAGTGATGACTTTTGGAGTTGGCGAAACGCCATGTACGACCTCGCGCTCCATACGACGCCCGAGCAGATGAAGGCGATCGCGACGATGCTCTACGCCGAGATGTTGCGTCACGGCTACACCTCGGTCGCGGAGTTCCACTATCTCCATCACGACCCAGATGGAAATGCTTACGAAGACCTCGCCGAGATGGGCCATTGCTTGATGCAAGCCGCACAGGACGTGGGCATTCGTATCACGTTGGTCCCGATCTATTACCAACTGGGAGGCTTTGAGACACCTGCGACGCCCAAACAGAGGCGTTTTCTCAGCCAATGTCCCGAGGAGTACATGGCCCTCCTCGACGCCACACAGAAGGCCGCGTCACACTATCCACTCGCACGTGTTGGAATGGGCATTCACTCGATGCGCGCAGTCCCTCCGGAGTATATCGTCCAGCTATATCAACAGCCAATGGCGCTCCCCAGACATATCCACATCGCTGAACAACAAAAAGAGATCGACGCCTGCCTCGCACAGCTCAAACAACGCCCTGTCGAATGGCTCCTCGATCACGTCGAGTTAGGTACACAAGACCATCTCGTCCACGCAACACACATGGATGAACAGGAGTGTGACAGACTCGCAGCCTCCGGCGCACACGTCGTCCTCTGTCCTTCGACAGAGGGAAACTTGGGCGATGGCTTGTTCCCACTCAAGCGCTATGTCCAACAAGGAGGACACTGGAGTATCGGGACGGACAGCCACGTCGGGCTCAATCCACACGAAGAATTGCGTTGGCTGGATTATGGACAACGTCTTCACTTTGAACGACGCAACATCCTCTGCCAAAGAGAGGGTGATGACAGTGGCGAGTATGCCTTCTTTGAGTCTTTATTCTCAGGGCGGCGCGCGATGGGCGATATGCGTACGACGTGTTTCTCGATCGGAGAATCGTTCGACGCAGCGATCTACGATGCAACACATCCTTTACTCGCGTGCGCCCCTGCAGCGCGTCGTCTCTCGACGATTGTATATGCGCTCGACGCACACGCCCTCTTAGGGACGATGGTGCAAGGCGTATGGCGCATCCGAGAACAGAGACACCCACAACAACAACAGATCAGAGCATCTTTTGTCCGTGCGTTGTCTGGCTAAAAAGAACGAAATCCCATGAGTGCATTGATTTTCAAGCGCAGTTTCGTTATACCGACAGGGCAAAGAAGACCAAGAAGGTCCTAAAGAAAAACGAACGTTATGGCCACGTCGCCTGAGAGAAAAGAGAGCAGACACGGCCAGAATCACACCCCACGCGTCCTTTGATTTGGAGACGATATATGAGTCAAGACGGTAACAAAGTCATCTATTCGATGATTCGAGTCAGCAAACACCACAACAAGAAACCTATCCTGAAGAACATCTCTCTGTCATACTTTTACGGTGCAAAGATCGGTGTCCTCGGATTGAACGGTTCGGGTAAGAGTACCTTGTTGCGCATCCTCGCGGGCGTGGATCAGGACTTTGAAGGTGAGACCGTCCTCTCTCCAGGTCATACCATCGGTTATCTCGAACAAGAGCCACCTCTTGATGAGAGCAAGACCGTCAAAGAGATCGTCCAACAAGGGATCCAGGAAGCGGTCGACTTGATGGAAGAGTACGACAAGATCAACGAGAAGTTCGCCGAGCCGATGTCAGACGAAGAGATGACCGCGTTGATCGAGCGTCAGGGCGAAGTCCAAGATAAGATCGACGCGCTCGACGCGTGGGATCTGGACTCTCGTCTGGAGATGGCGATGGATGCGCTTCGCTGTCCACCTGCAGACGCCTCCATCAAAGTCCTCTCTGGTGGTGAAAAGCGCCGCGTCGCCCTGTGTCGCCTGCTCCTTCAGAAGCCGGACATCCTCTTGCTCGACGAACCAACCAACCACCTCGACGCCGAGACGGTCGCGTGGCTGGAACACCACCTGCACCAGTACGCGGGAACTGTCATCGCTGTCACACACGACCGCTACTTCCTGGATAACGTCGCTGGCTGGATCCTCGAATTGGATCGTGGTCACGGGATCCCCTGGAAAGGCAATTACTCCTCATGGTTGGACCAAAAACAAAAACGTCTGGCGCAAGAGGAGAAACAAGAGAGCGATCGCCAAAAGACCCTCCAGCGCGAGCTTGAGTGGATTAAGATGAGCCCCAAAGGGCGACGCAGTAAGTCCAAGGCGCGCATCAACTCATACGAATCGCTCCTCAACCAGGACACCAACGAGCGTCTCAAAGATCTCAAGATCTACATCCCACCAGGACCACGTCTGGGGAAAACAGTGATCGAAGTCGACCACGTCAGCAAAGGGTATGGTGATCGCCTGCTCGTCGACAACATGGACTTCAAGATCCCTCCCGGCGCGATCGTCGGGATTGTCGGTCCAAACGGTGCCGGTAAAACCACACTCTTCCGCATGATCACAGGTCAAGAGCAACCCGACTCAGGTGAAGTCCGCATCGGTGAGACCGTGAAGCTCGCATACGCAGATCAGCTTCGTGACACTCTTGACCCCGAAAAAACCGTATGGGAAGTCATCTCGGATGGTGAAGAGAACATCGATCTGGGGAACAGACAGGTGAATTCGAGGGCCTATGTCTCTCGATTCAACTTTGCAGGTGGGGATCAACAAAAGAAAGTCGGCGTGCTCTCCGGTGGTGAAAGAAACCGCGTTCACCTCGCGTGTATCTTGAAATCATCCTCCAACGTGTTGCTGCTCGATGAGCCCACAAACGACCTCGACGTCAACACGATGCGCGCACTCGAAGAAGCGGTTGAGAACTTCGCAGGTTGTGCGCTGGTGATCAGCCACGACCGCTGGTTCCTCGACCGCGTCGCCACACACATCATCGCCTTCGAAGGAAACTCCGAGGTCGTGTGGTTTGATGGAAACTACTCCGAATACGCAGCTGACCGCCGCAAACGTCTCGGCGCTGATGCAGACGTCCCCAAACGCATCAAATACAGACAACTCACCCGCGCCTGATCCCCACTCCCCAGCTTCCGCATTCCTCTTCGTCTCCAGCGGCCTTTTGTCCGAGTGTTATCTTGTGTCTTCTTTTCGTGAGAGGAGCATTTGCACCTCAAGGTGCACAACGCAAGATACGAATCCCATCCGCCCCACCCGTCACAAGTAGGTCTCCCTTCGCTCCAAACCCCACACCATGAACTTCGCCTTTATGGTAGGTATATTCCCGCGCGACCGTCGCCTGTTTCCAATCCCACAGGAGGACTCTCTTGTCATCAGAGACGGTCGCCAGAAAGAGGCCTTTCGGTTCCATCGCGATACGATCGACAGAGGCGCTGTGGCTTTTGAGTGCTGGTAGATGTACCTTCTTGCTACGATCCCAGGCCCGCACATAGCCGTCATCGGTGGAGTAGAGTACAAACAGGTTATCAGGCGAGAAGGCCACACCCCTTAACTTTCCGGCATAACTGGGTTGTGCGATGACGGTCTTCGTCTTCAGCTCCCAAATATAACAAAAGCCATCATCCGAGGTCGACGCGAGAATACCGCCCGTACTATCAAAGTCGATCCCTCTTACGACCCCCCTGTGTTTATCGAGAGAGTACAAAAACGCCTTGCTGGCGACATCCCATAACCTGACCTTGTTATCTGCCGCACCTGACGCGAGCAGCTTGCTATCATCGGAGAAGGACAACGCGTGAACAGCCGCAGTATGTCCAGTCATTGTCGCGTAGGATTGATGATCCGAGACAGTCCACAGCATAATGGTCCCATCAGCGAGTCCTGCAGCCAGATACTTACCATCAGGAGAAAATGCCACACTCCACACCTCTTGGGAGAGCGTGTGTGTCTTCACCTCTTTGCCACTCATATCGATGAGCTGGACAGTCTTTTGATCCGTCACATAACCAACGATACTTCCATCGGGATGGACGGCAACATCACGTACATTGTGTGTCTCTGAACGATACAACAGCTTTGTCGGCACACATTGCGCGCAGCCTTCGTCAATCTCACCATCACAGTCATCATCGACCCCATCACAACTATCTTTTGATGCTGGTTTTACGTCTGTCTGACAATCGAGCTGCCCATCTTTACAGAGACTTTTTCCCTCTGCACACACACCCTTCTTGTCGGGGATCGTGCAGGCGGCATTTTGCTCAGGCCACTGTTCATCGACTTGTCCGTCACAGTCGTCATCTTTACCGTTACAGAGTTCTTCGGAGGGCGTCACACATCCTTTATCAGGGAGGTTATCTTGCCCACCGGCGTCACGACTGTCGATGGCAGGTTCGACACTGCCGGGCTCATCTTTATCGGCGATCTTTTCGATGGTTTTTTCACCACTTTGGCAGGTACAGTCCCCCCAGGCGACATTTACGAGGTATGTGGGTGCACAAGTCTGTGTCCCCTGACATGTACCATCGACGCGTTGGCAACTTCGCGTCTCTCCTTGTGTCTTGCAAAATTCACGCGCACGGACGACGCACTTTTGGCTGACACAGCGGCCTTCGTAGGTCTGGTTGTTACAATCACAATCAGCCGTACAAGGACTTCCAGACGGATCAAGTGTCAGATCCGATACACCTGCGTCGCTACAGTACGTTTTCGGGCTACACGCTTCACCTGCCCAAAGGAGTGGAAGCAGGCAAAGACACAAACATGACACACGCCATAGATGGGACATCAACACATCACCTCTATTTTGTAAGGCTACTGCAAGGAAAAAAGGATACGGAAAATACCAGATTTTGAGTCTAGAATGTTGCAAGAGGGCTGTCAAGACCAGCAACAGGGCTCACAAAGAGACTTGCGAAGAGACGTGAGAAGTTTGCAAATTCCCGGCGTATTGTCTACATTTGGAGGAGTTGTTCGAAGAAACATGACAGAGGAGAGCCGTGACATGGCAAAAGAATTGATTTTGGTGATCGAAGATGAGCGAGCGATCGCAGATACAACCGTGTACGCGCTCGAACGTGAGGGCTTCGACACACACTGGAGCGCAACAGGGGCTGATGGATTGCTGCAATTGGAGAACAAGTCCCCAACCATGATCATCCTGGATATTGGACTTCCAGACACCAACGGGCTCGATCTCTGTCGCCAAATCAGACAGGACTCACAAATCCCCATCATCTTCCTCAGCGCACGCAACGAAGAGCTCGACCGCATCCTAGGCCTTGAACTTGGTGGAGATGATTACATCACCAAACCATTCTCTCCAAGAGAGCTCGTCGCGAGAGTCCGCTCTGTCTTACGACGACACCATACCTCCGCAATGTACGCCGCAAACCACGCTGAAGACACAAGCGAAGTCCACACAGTTGGACCTTTCGAGGACGACGCCGAGCAAATGAGAATCCGCTACAAAGGCGAATCACTCGACCTCTCTCGCTATGAATACCGCTTGCTCTCCCTGCTCCTCTCACGTCCCAACAAAGTCTTCAGTCGCGAAGAGATCCTCGAACGCGCGTGGGAAGAGCCCGAAATGACCACGGACCGAACGGTCGACGCACACATCAAGTCGATCCGCAAAAAACTCAAAGAAGTCGACGCAGAGTCCGACCCCATCAGAACAGTCCGGGGTGTCGGCTATGCGATGGAGACGAGTATTTTCTAAAGAGAGCGTCCCCTTATCTATGTCTTTTTTCCATCCAACTGCCTAAACCTCAGCTCCTTCCACCCTCGGATAAATACATGACATTACGTATCAAAGTGTTGGTTATCTTGATATTGATCTGCTTAGGAGGTGGCTACCTCGGCTACAACTGGGTGAATGACAACCTTCGCCCCCAGTTCCTACGTATCATGGAAGACGGGATGGTCGATCATGCCTTTGTCCTCGCGCGGATCATCGAATCCTCCCTACCAGATAAAGGTCATCAACAAGCCATCCGCCACCTCTCCTTCGGGAAAGTGCTCGCACGTTCGCGAAACCAACAGATCCGCGCACGCATCTACGAGTGGGAGAAGCGACGACTGAACTTTCGAGTCTATGTGACAGATGCCCGAGGTATTGTGCGTATGGACTCAGAGCATGGCAACGCTGTTGGACAAGATTATAGCCGCTGGAATGACGTCTACCTCGCACTGCGAGGTAAGTATGGTGCACGCTCAAGCCGCGAGCAAAACAGCCGCGGGAAGAATGTCAACGCGATGTACGTAGGACTTCCACTCTACAAAAAGGACGCCAAAGGCCACAAAAAGGTCATCGGCGTGCTCACGCTCTCCAAATCAAAGGCTTCTTTGACGGGGTGGGCAGAGCGCGCACAGGCCAAACTCTGGCAAGGTGTCCTGCTCGGCGCGCTCGGACTCTTCCTGCTCGCATGGTTCGCCACACAGCTCGCGCTTCAACCGATCTTCCGTTTGACACAGTACGCACGCGCGATCACCGCAGGACGACGTGTCCCTCCCCCTCCCATCAGCAGCGATGAGATCGGAACGCTCACGCAGTCGTTCATCGAGATGAAGGAGTCCTTGTGGCAACGACAGGACATTGAGAGCTTCGTCACACAGCTCACACATGAACTAAAATCGCCGATCTCCGCGATACAAGGTGCCGCTGAGCTGCTCGAAGATCCTGAGATGCCCGAAAAGACCAGGGCGCGATTCATGCAAAACATCAAAGAACAGACCAGACGCATGAACGATATTGTCCAAAGACTCCTCACCCTCGTCTCACTCGAACAGAAAGAAGAACTCGATAAGAAGGAAGATATCGAGCTCGACCCCTGGCTGAAAGACCTCAGAGGACGCTTCACCACACAAGCACACAAAAAGAACATCACGCTGCTCGCAACACGCGATGATGACACCCCCACTCACCTCACAGGTGAACGCTTTCTACTCGAACAAGCGATCGCCAACCTCTTACAAAACAGCTTCAACTTTACCCCCAAAGATGGACACATCACCCTCCACATCGATCGCTCCCCCGAAGAACAACGCCTCAATATCTGGGTAACAGACACAGGTCCAGGCATTCCAGACTACGCGATAGACCGTGTCCTTGAACGCTTTTACTCACTCGAACATCCAGACACAGACAGCAAAGGTACGGGTCTTGGCTTGCCCTTTGTTAAACAAGTCGCGCTGCTACATGGTGGGGACTTCTCCATCCAAAACGGCCCCGAAACAGGAACGATCGCCCACTTCTGGCTGCCCCAAACAGACGCCAAACGCACATAGTCAGCCCTTCCAGAGAATCACTCTCCTCACTGTTTCTTGCATAGCAAGGTGACATTGCCTGTCATGTGGGACAGTTCGTCTTCAAGGCGTCGGACAACAAATCCCCTCGCCTCCAGGAATACCTCGATCTCTTTGGCCGAACGAAAACGGATCTCCCCTTGTGCCTGATTAAAACCAAAGAATGTCGAAAAACGCTCCGTCCAGCCGTTCACTTTGTCGTGACCAGTGTCGGGATCTGTGTCACGCAAGATAAACAGCCCTCCAGGCCTGACAGCGGCAATCGCGCGACGTAAGATCTCGTCCTGAAGCTCTCGCTCCCAATAGTGAAGGATGTCGATCAACATCACGACGTCATACGTCTCCTCTGACGTCCACGAGCGCAGATCGCGCCGCGCAAATGAGAGCGCCTCAACGTCATTGGCGCTCGCCTGTGCGACCTCGATCTTCCCGGCATCATAATCCACTCCAAAGATCGTACGTTCTCGCCGC
Source organism: Deltaproteobacteria bacterium (assembly GCA_002731275.1). Lineage (GTDB taxonomy): Bacteria > Myxococcota_C > UBA6777 > UBA6777 > UBA6777 > UBA6777. The sequence goes on from PCBK01000189.1 coordinate 204,161, forward strand.
CGCAGGTGTAAATAATGTGCCAGAAAACCATACCCACACCCCAAATCGAGGATCGAACATGCCTTCGGTATATAGGGTTCGATGAACGTTGGAAATGGATCGATTCGCAGCTTCCAATACGCGTACTGTTCGACATACGGACCGATATACGCATATTGTCGAAGCACCTCTAAGCGCGAAACTGCCGGCAACCAACGTACAAATTCTTGTGATACATCTTCGTACGTCTCTTTGATCACAGCCTGGACGTGCTTGCGTAGTTTTCTGTGAGAGCTGTATACCTCCTGCTCATCAGCCGTTATCCGCGGACCAATCTGTGCGATAAATGAGAACTCTCCGACCCGGACTGTTCCCCGACGAAAACATGAGCGCGTGTTGTAAAACACCACAGGTAGAATATCCGCCCCAGTCTCCACAGCCAGACGAAACGCTCCAGAATGAAATCGACCGATGTCACCGTAGAGAGAACGTGTCCCTTCAGGAAAAATCATGATCGAGCTTGACGCATCGAGCGCTTCTTTTGCGTGCTGTATAACATCTGCAGGGTCACCATCTTCTGGCGAATCAGGTACGAGGATCATCTCGGACAATCGCACAAGTGGGCCCATCACGGGCATATCCCAGACCCATCTCTTGACCACCATCCTCAAATCATAAGACAACCGCAGCGCCATAGGGATATCAGCCATCGACTGATGGTTGGCGACGAGAATTGCAGGCTTCTCCGGCGATGTATCAAGCTCAATCCACCGCCGTCGTCCGGACGGAAAGTACACGATCAGCAAATCGGAGACCATCCGCATCAACCCGCGCAGCCTCTTGGGGACGCCCGGAAACAACTTGTGAGCAAGCCACAACAGGGGCAACGCGAAAAAACTCAGCAGCAACCAACCAAAAAACCAACCCAACCCCACAAGACTTACGACCCATCTCTTGAAGCTCATCGGACCACCGATCTTGCCCTTTTTTACGACAAAACGCGTGAGCATTGGCGTGAGCATCATCGTGGCGCACAACACAGAGACGATCCCGATCAACGCAACGACCCCTACGGAGTAGAGCAGAGGGTGTCGCGCAAAGACCAACGTTCCCATTCCGAAGATCGTCGTCATCGCAGAGATCAATACAGAGGTCATCGCGTTCTCGACCTCCTGCTCGCCGGTGTAAAGATCGTGGATACTCTGCTTCATAAAGAACAGACTGAAATCCACACCAAGCCCCAGCACAAAGATCGACACGACGACATTCAGGAGGTTAAACGAGATCCCCAACCACCCCATCAACCCCAGTGTCCACAAAAAAGCGAGCAGCAACGGCACGATCGTCGCGAAGACCAGATCGAGATGAAGGCAGCCCAAAAAAACGACAAGGCACACGACGAAGAGCGCGACCCAGGCGATCACACGAACATCTCGCTGCACCCATGACATGACGTGTTCGACGAGCTGACGGCTCGATAACACAGAAGCATCGGGATACTCTTGTCGAATCAACGTCGAGAGCTGAGACGCCGACGTCCCTTCATATGGGCGAATCAATGTCAAAATGTAAAACGCGCCGGCTTCTCGTTGGACACGTTCGGAGAGAAAGAGTTTTCCGAGGCGAGACGACGCCCGAATAGAAGGCATTGAGACCGTCGAAGCTTTGATATCCGAGAGAACAGGTGCGAAGGTGTTTGGGTGAAAACCATACTTCTTGGACGCCTTTGCGAAGGCCTCCTGTAAAGACTTCAAACGCGCCTTGGACCAAAAGCGCCTCCAACGCTTCATTCGGCGTGAGCGCGTATCCTGAGATGGCCACAGTGGCGCAATCGAGGAAAACCACTTCAACTTTTTTTGTGCTTGAAGACGCTGAAGATGTCGATATACCAAGTCGTTGGCGAACAACGCCTCCTGTAAGCTGTCCCCCTTCACGACGACTTGCATACTCCCTCTGGGATCGCCCCACACACGACGGAATCGTGCCTCCGCACGCTTTGTATCTGCAGCGAGCGCCTGCAGCGCGTACACATCCCCTTCAAACCCCACACGTGAGAGCCCCCAGAGTGAGCCAAGAGTGAGGACAAACACAACGCCCCAGATCCAGGTGGCGTGGGAATCACGCCATCTCGTCAGCTTGTGAGCAAAGGACTTGACGGAGACAAAAGGTAGACGCTCGGCTTTCCCGATACGTTCGAGCAGTGGGGGGAGCAGAAACAACGTAAAAAAGAGCGCAGCCCCCAGGCTTAAAGCAGCAAAAACACCGACTGTATGTTGCGCACGAAACTCGGCAAAGAGCAAGCAGCCGAATGCCGCCATGCTCGTCAGTGCCGCAAGGAGCAAGATCGGCAAGAGTCGCCTGACGAGCACTTTTACGGAGCCTTCGTGTTGTTCAAAGTGTACGCACAAGTGGATCCCATAGTCGACGGCGATCCCGAGCAGGATCGAACCAAAGGCGAGCGGGATAGCGGACATCTGCTGTTTCCAAAGACCGAGCAAGGCGACCGCGACGACACCACCAAAGACAGGAGGAAGGAGCGCGACAAATAACAGCAGAGGTTGTCGAAAGACGAGCAAAAACAAAAGCACGATCGCAAACAAAGAGAGCGAAACCGTCAACGCAACGTCCCGCTTGATCTGGCTGCTGTTGTCGTGTGTCCCTCGGTGCCCACCAATCGAGTCGATCGAGACATCAGGATGCACCCTCTTCGCATCAGCGAAAATGCCGGACAGCTGTTTGAGGAAAGAACCAAGCGCAGCCGTTCGGGTCGTGTCCACAGTCGGTTCAGCGAGTATAAGCAGGTGCCTTTTGTCCTTGGAGAACCAGTAACCGAGATGAGGATGGATAGAGAAGCCTGCACCGAGCGCTTTGAGCTTTGTGGTGAGGGCTTTACGCCACTGAAAAGGATCACGGAGGAGCTGTCTCTTGACCATCAAGCCAGAGGGGAGTCGTAGCTGTTGGAGTACACCTGCGACGGCATGCTCAGCCATTTGGTCGGCTGATTGAGCTGACCACTCTGTTAGCTGTGTACCTGTAAATAGAACGGCACGTTGTCGCCAAAGTTCTCGCTGAAGCGCGAGCGCATCGGTCATCTCGACGCGGTACATGACCCGCTGAAAGACGTTACTTTGCTTGAGAGCTGTTGCGAGTCGATCGGCGACGTTGATCAACGATTGGGGTTTTGCTGGCTGTGAGGAGGGAGTGCGTAGATGGATCAACAACCGCTTCATCACGCGAAAACGTCGGAGGGTATCCTTTACATCGGTCAACACAGGATCGTGTTGAGGGAGCATCGAGAGCAGATCTTCGCGAAACTCAATGCGTGAGACCCCCCATATAGACACCCCAAGCATACACAAGACAAAGACCACCCGCCACCCAAGACGCATCCTCGAATTCGTCGCTGCTTGTGCTGTTTTGCTCATGCACGACCTCCAGCATCTTCTGTGCTGGTCTTGCGGATAAACTGCATGAGAATATAGGATGAGAGGCCGAGTAACAAACCGACAAGGACGGCGAGGAGCATACTTCCAAGTAACCAGGGGACGACTTTTGCGCTGGCAAATGCCCATATAGACGACCAAGTTGAAAAGTCTCCCAACCACGCACCTGTCGTCTGCCCTGTCAGCAAAAAGTGTCCAATCCACAGCGAAGCCATCGTGATCGGGATAGGCATGGGACCAAAAGAGATGTTGCTTGCGGCGAGCACGACGATCTTGTTCATCTTGAAGATGTGCGCGAGGTAGGCGGCGACGAGCATCTGGTAGCCCCAAATGGGAACGATCCCCATAAACGCACCGAATCCGACGGCGACGGCGAGCTCTGCGTTAGATTGCTTTGCGCTCTCCACCTCTCCACGCCAAAAAGCGAGCATCTTTTGATGAAATGTCAACTCTTGTTGAGGTGCAAAGCGCAGCTTCACCTTCTTTTTGGGCAGTGGAGAGAGTAAGCGAAAGAACAGGAAGGAGTTGAGCAAGCTGATACGCAAAAAATCACGGATGGTCCGAAAGTGAGAGATACGTTCTTCCTTGGGTGGGTAGTAGACATCGATTGGGACGGCTCTCAGTGGGATACCTGCCCAAGCAGAACGTACGAGAACTTCAACTTCAAACTCGTAGCGCCCTGTACGACACTGAAGCGCGAGGATATGGGGCACGGGATAGGCCCTGAATCCGCTCTGTGAATCGGGAAGTGGTCGCCCGGCGATCACACGTAGCCAAAAGTTGGAGAAGCCTCGTCCAAAGCGGCTCTTCCAGGTAATATTTTGATTCTTCCCAAAATGTCGGCTCCCCACGATAAGCGCGTCGGGTTCTTGTCGTATCTTATCGAGGAAAGTTGGGATGTCATCGGGATCATGTTGTCCATCGGAGTCGATCGTAATGGCGACGTCCCAACCGAGCTCGTGAGCACGTTTGAAGCCAGCCATCAACGCACCACCTTTCCCCTGATTGGACGAGAGGCGTATGACTTCAACACCGATCTCTTCAGCATGTGCTTCGAGCAAGGTTGCCGTCTGATCCGTCGAACCATCGTCTACAACGATCACATCATCAAGGTAACGCTTTGCACCACGCAAGACATCGAGCAGAGTGCCACCGTGATTGTATGTCGGCACAAGGACACCCACACGAACGTCGTGTTCAATGGGCTCTTGGATAGGAGCTGTAGACTCTACGCCTTCGACGCTTGAAGGGTTTGTACCTTCACCTTGTTTCTGTGCATGTTCAACCGTGGCTCTTTTGTTTGCGGTCTCTCGCAAAACGCTCTCCTCTATCGATAGAGATGGGATACATTGGCTCTTCCCAACATAAGGCCGTCGGAGCCAAAAAAGAATGGGGGAAATGAGACGTACACAAGAGGGCATACTAGGCCGCGATGTGGAAAATGTCGACCTTTTTTAAAGATACATTCCCCCCTGCCGTCTTTCTCAACGTTGTCCACCTTCTTTGAAGTCAACAATTGGGGTTGCGAATTGTCCGTAACTGTTCTATTCTCATAGAATCATGCTGACATCATCTGTCACCCTTGTAGTGCTTGCATCTTGGAGCGTTTTTCATGATTTGGAAGAAATTGTGTTGTGTTATGATCTTTGTCTCGACATATGTGTCGTATTCACCGACCTCATACGCCCAAGAGCAGTGGAAGACCAACCACTATATCAACATGGCGCGAGAGGCACTTGCGCTCGGTGAGACCAAAAAGTGGGAGAACGCCTTACGGCAGGCAGAGCGAACATTTGAGGCTGAGAAAGGTCGCATGAACTTCTCAGAACGCAACAACTTCAAGCTCTGGTTGTCTCTCTTTTGGTCCAAATACCACCAATTTAAAGGGACTCCCCCTGCGGTCAAAAACGTTCGTCAGTTTGAAAATCTCTCCACTTTCTCTGCCTACATCAAAAAGCTAGAGAAGAGCATCGCACACCTGCAAAAAGGGATGAAGCACATCAAATCCTACAACTTGATGTATATGCAGATCGCGCAGCGTTCGAACTTTCAGCAGCAAATCTACCTACAAGCATCGCTCAGCCAAGAGCGCGACCTCGAAGGTCAGATACGCTCAAACAAGATCTATCTCGCCTTTCTCAAGTACGCACTCGCCGACAAACAGGGGAAAGCCAAGACACAAAAGCGCATCAAGTTGACAGACAAACAGCTACAGCAGCTCAAGCAACAGGCGAGAAAAGCACGTGAGCGCTATACTGCGCTCAAAGAAGGACAAGACAAGCTCGGCAAAAAGATCGCCCAGGCACAGACCAAGTTCTCGGCGCTTCAAAAGAGCATCAACGGACGCGCCGCGACCTCCGCAGTCCTCACTTGGACAGGTGTCGCCATGGCAGTGATCGGCGCTGGAGGGGTGGGGGTTGGGATCTACTTCATCATCGAAGGCAACAATACAGCGTACAACGCTGCTCAGCGTCAACAATACTCGGACATTGGCCTCTACACCACCATCGGCGCTGGTGGTGGGTTTGTCCTTGGACTGACGACCATGTTGATTGGGATCGCGACAAGCCCTGGCAAAAAAGTTCGAGAGCGCGCGGTCATCGACTCACACAATGTCCACCTCGACACCCCCAAATCGATCAGCCTCTTTCGCCCAACCCCCTCTCACCTTCACAGGCACCTCCCCCCACACAGCCCAAACACACAGACCTTCGGCTCTTGGTAAGCGTTTGGCGCCCCACAGCTCTATTCTGGCACACTCTCGCGATCATTTGGACGTATTTTCGTCGCGATTAGATACAATCGTTGACTTCTTGCGTTTAAACCTGAAAGATATCCTGGGAAGCACGCAAACCCACAAACAAAGGAAGTCGAAATCATGAACACGCTCTTCAGACTCGTGAATACGCTCTTTTTGCTTATTTGTGTAAGCAGTTTGGCCCTCGCAGACGTCGCACCACCAAAGATCATACAAAAGCCACAACGTCCACTTCTTCTCCAAAAAAGAACGCCTGTCAAACACAAAATCCGTGCATTCAAGAGTGCCAAACTTACCTTAAAGAGTCGTGCACTGCGCGTTCACAAACAGACCGTTTCCTTTCATCCCGATGCGAGACGACGCAAGCGTCGTTACAAGGTCTACCACTTTCGTAAACAAGCCTTCTTCAAACGCTTCTCCTCTCTGAAGGCCGCTGATGGTCAAACGATCAAGGTGATCATCCAACACACACGCACCAAGCGGGCACAGATCCCAGTTGGCACCATTACAACCATTCACCATCAATGTATGATTGTCCCCAAAAAGCCTGCATCCAAGCGCGCTATCCCCAAAGCATCCAAGCCAACGTTGTACATCCTCCCACAACAAAAATACAGACTGCTACGTGACAACGTTGTCGGAAAAATGGCGAGCCTTCCGATCGAGCAAGGTAAGGCGGTCACCTTTAAAGGCGCGCCTATGATGTCATTTAACCTGATCTCACCATATCGTCGCAGTGCTGTGTATATGAAAGTCCTCCTCCCAAAGGCCGCGTATGACAAAACACGCAAGCAATCCCCCAAGGCGAGTGTGCTGTTGATCCAATTCACAAAAGTCCACAAACGCAGATATCAACCCCCTCGCGGCCTGCCCTCCCCCAGAGGTGGCTTCCTCCATGTAAAATATGTGGCAAATATCATCAAAGTTATCAAGTAAAATCAAACACCTGCCATTCTCCCTCAAAAAAAGTAAAGAAAAAGTGAACTCCTGTTGAACGCCAGCCGTAGACACATACAGAACGAGAGAGAACACTCAAACAATCACAGTCAAGAGACTCTCTTTTCTTTTGTATTCCAAGAAGTAACAGGATAAAACAATGACGAGCGTATCATATCACTCCACAACAAACACCTCCCCCGCTTTCACTTCCGTGAACACCAAGGGTCGTGCTCGTCGTAAACGTCGCCTCAAACGGAGACGTAGAAAACAGTAAGACGGTATCCAATTCCATCCACACAACGTGATGAGAACTGATACCGTCTGAGACCCAGACGGTTTTTTTGTATCCAATCCCCAAACATAAAACATAACATATGAGTTGCTTCGGCGGACATCACACAGAGGCTAAAACCTCGGACAAGTGAACAGTTTGTTTTTATTTGTCTATCCTTTGTGACATCCAATGATTGACTTCAGTCGGAATATTCTCCGCGCCTCCAAATGTGGAAGGATGCCTGATAGCCTTGTCTTCGGGCGCAGCGAAGACAAGCGAGCTGCACGTCATAAAGCAACGTTCTGCTACGGCGGACATCGTACTTGAGGTCAGAATAAGCGCCCTATACGGGTTGATTCGTCTGCTCATTTGCGACATCCACATCGACGAACCTTATCTCCATCCCTTTGGAGAGTAAAAGGATGATTACGCCGATGCACCAGAGCAACCAACGCAACTCATATATCATATTACTCTGATTTCGGGTCCGTAACTCAACGGCAGAGTACCTGGCTTTTAACCAGGGAGTTGTGGGTTCAAATCCCACCGGGCCTACTTACATTTCTGAGTCCGTGGCCGAATGGTTGAGGCACCAAACTTTTAATTTGGGTGATGTGGGTTCGAGTCCCACCGGGCTTACTAACATTTCCGGGTCCGTAACTCAACGGCAGAGTACCTGGCTTTTAACCAGGGAG